>NZ_FNEK01000191.1 GCF_900099935.1 Aliiruegeria lutimaris
CGGCCGATGGCAACCCGCTGGCGCTGGCCGCCCGAAAGCTGGCCGGGGCGACGGTCGAGATAGTCGGTGAGGTTGAGCACTCGGGCCGCTTCCTCGACTTTCCGGTCCTGCTCCGCCTTGTCGAGCTTGGCCATGCGCAGTGGGAAGGCGATATTCTTGCGCACGCTCATATGCGGGTAGAGCGCGTAGCTCTGGAAGACCATCGCCAGGCCGCGCTTGGCAGGCGGCACGTCGGTCGCGTCCTGACCGTCGATCGCGATATGGCCGGAGGTCACGTCCTCAAGTCCGGCGATGAGCCGCAGGAGGGTGGACTTTCCGCAGCCCGAGGGGCCGACGAAGACGACGAACTCGCCTTCGTTGATTTCGAGATCCAGCGGCGGAATGACGTTCACTTCCCCGAAGGACTTGGTGACCTGGCTGAGAGAGATATGACCCATTTATTCTGTCCTCACTTCACCGCGCCGAAGGTCAGGCCGCGGACGAGTTGTTTCTGGCTGAACCAGCCCATGATCAGGATCGGCGCGATGGCCATGATCGAGGCGGCGCTGAGCTTGGCATAGAACAGGCCTTCCGGGCTGGAATAGCTGGCGATGAACTGGGTCAGCGGCGCTGCGCTCGAACTCGTCAGCTGGAGCGACCAGAAGGCCTCGTTCCAGGCGAGAATGATGTTGAGCAGCACGGTCGAGGCCATGCCGGGGATCGCCATCGGAGTCAGCACGTAGATGACCTCTTCGCGCAAAGTGGCCCCGTCCATCCGTGCCGCTTCAAGGATTTCGCCGGGGATTTCCTTGAAATAGGTGTAGAGCATCCAGATGATGATCGGCAGGTTGATCATCATCAGCACGAAGGTGAGACCGACGCGGGTGTCGAGCAGGCCGAAATCGCGGAAGATCAGGTAGATCGGGATCAGCACGCCGACGGGCGGCAGCATCTTGGTCGAGAGCATCCACATCAGCACGTCCTTGGTCCGCTTGGCGGGCACAAAAGCCATTGCCCAGGCGGCCGGGATCGCGATCAGCAACCCGAGGAGGGTCGAGCCGACCGAGATGGTCACCGAGTTCATGAAGTGCTTGAAGTAGTCGGAGCGCGCCTGAACCGCGCCATAGCTCTCGGTGGT
The DNA here is from genome assembly GCF_900099935.1 of Aliiruegeria lutimaris. Lineage (GTDB taxonomy): Bacteria > Pseudomonadota > Alphaproteobacteria > Rhodobacterales > Rhodobacteraceae > Tropicimonas > Tropicimonas lutimaris. The sequence goes on from NZ_FNEK01000191.1 coordinate 1,118, forward strand.
CCAGTCCGAGGAGAAGAG
>NZ_FNEK01000190.1 GCF_900099935.1 Aliiruegeria lutimaris
TGCGCAATCCTGCCGTTGGCAGGTCACGGCACCTCGCACACGCAGCATGGTTTCCGACCGTCGTGAACGGCCCACTGCCGCCATTCATGCAAGCCACGGCGGGCGACCGGAACGAGCAGAAACCGGACGCTTTTCAACCACTCAAGCGAAGGGCGGCATCACGAGGCAGCTTCCGCCCTTTCAAGGTGCCTGTTGTGTCGATTGGCATGCGACGTCGACATGACGGGACACCATAGCGGTTCCGTTTTCTCGGCGTCTACTGGACGAGTTCAGGGTCTCCAGGTCGCCAAGTCTTGTCGAACCAAGGTTCCAGAGGCCCGTAAAGGCGCATCATCACGTTGAAGCTTTGGCCAGGCATGGTCTGTGCCCAAATGCTTTCCTTTCCCTCTGGTGCCTCGGGGCCAAAATAGATCGTGTAACCACCGTCCTCGTTGGCGACGATGCCTTCACGATTTGAGTCGATGCCGCCGGACCGCTGATCCGTTTCAAGAATCGAGCGTGTCTGACCGCTGTAGGTAGTTTTGGTAGTCGAAGATCTTCCGGAAACCGATCTTCTCGTAGATCGGACGTCCCATGGTGGTGGCTTGCAATGTCGCCATTCTCGCTCCGCGTCGCTTCCCCTCAGCCATCGCATGAAGTGTCATCGCAGTGCCTAAGCCGCGCTTTCTCGCGTTCGGAAGTGTGGCGACTGCGTACACTCCGGCGAGACCTTCGGTAATGACCAGAGAACTGACCGCCACCGGTTCACCGTCGAGATAGGCCGTGAAGCGGGGTTGATCCTCGAAATGCTCAACCGGGATCGTGGCCTCGCAGGCCCCCATCGCCACACCGAGGCTGTCTTCCATTTCAAAGGCTTCGATGGTAAGTCGTCCCCACTCGCGGCGCTCCTCCGGGCCGTTGGCCGTTGCGATAACCATCCCCTCGATTTGCGGGGGGTGAGGAAGATCGGACAAGTCCACGAGCATGGCTGGCTGGGGATCCGTCGGTTGAAGGCCCGCCTTTTCGAGACGCGCCCGTAATTCTGCGCTCTCCGCTAGTTGGCCGACGCGCCAGAGAACCGGGATGTCGCTCGACCTCGCGCAGTCCGCCGCGAGGTCTAAAGCACCCCGCCATTAACCTGAGACATATCCGGCAGCCTTGAAGTAGCTCCAGCATTCTTGCGGAGAATAGAGATCGCAGACCTGGGCGATG
>NZ_FNEK01000186.1 GCF_900099935.1 Aliiruegeria lutimaris
GGGTCAAGTCCGCCGATGAAATCCTCGCATCGGTCAAGCGGTTCTGCCAGCGAACCCAAACCCTATGCGGCGAACTTTAGATTCGGGTGACTAGTCTGCAGGGATGATATTGGTGCGCCAGATTAGCTCGTATTTCGGATGGCACCTATTGGTGCTGGTAGTTGTTTCGTTTTGTATCTGTGCGGTGATCGTTCTGATCAAAGACCGACTCCCGAGACTGAGCGGTCGTGTCCATGACCTGAACGTGGTGCAAACCGTGCATTCGCGGCAGACGCCTCGCGTTGGCGGTCTTGCGATCTTTGGTACCCTTGCTCTTAGCGAATTGTTCGCGCCGATGTCGATCTCGGAACAATATGGTAAGTTTGTCATCGCAGCCGGGTTGCTCTTCATGGTGGGACTGTTTGAGGATCTCGGATTTCACGTTTCGCCGCGCAAACGCCTGCTTGCGGCGGCGGGCGCCAGCCTGTTGGTCATATCGTATCTTGGTGTGTGGCTGCCGAGAGCCGATATTCCAGGTTTGGATGCTGTGATTAACCATTGGGCTGTTGGCATTCCGCTTACAGTGCTGGTGACAGCAGGTATTGCAAATGGCTTTAATCTGATTGACGGGGTCAACGGACTTGCGTCAATGGCGGCAATCATTTCTGCGGTAGCGATGACCATCATTGCTGATCTGGCAGAATTTTTCGTGATGGGCCACCTTGCGATCATGCTGGCGGCGGGCATTCTTGGTTTCTTTGTCTTGAATTTTCCAAGCGGTCTGATCTTCCTGGGCGATGCGGGCGCATATACGCTGGGGTTTGTTTTGAGCTGGTATGGGATTGCCATCTTGCTCAATGCCCCTGAGGTGTCGCCATGGGCGATCCTGCTTGTACTGTTCTTGCCGGTTGCTGATACGTTACTTGCGATCTATCGGCGATCACGCCGGAACGCGGACGCGATGGCACCAGACAAGTTACACATGCACCAGATAGTGATGCGCACTCTGGAGATCTGTTTTCTTGGACGCAAGAGGCGAAAGATCGCAAATCCGCTGAGCACCTTGGTGCTGGCACCTTTCACCATCGCGCCGCCGATATGTGGGGTGATGTACTGGGACCAGAAGATCATGTCCTTTGCGGCAGTCGTCGGTTTTGGTTTCTTGTTCTTAATATCCTATGCGGCAATGCCGCGCTTCATCCGCTGGTATTGCAGCACTATCAGATCTGATGCCATGACCAATCGATCCACTAAGTAGGTTTCCGATTGTTGTTCACGTGAAGTTATGCGGTGGTGAGTCATTTCCACAGAGCTGGACGCCGATTGCAGTTGCCGCTTCTTGGCCTGCAGGAGTTCTAGAGCGTGTCGCGTTTAATCGGCCTCATAGCCT
>NZ_FNEK01000185.1 GCF_900099935.1 Aliiruegeria lutimaris
GAATTGGCTGCCTGAGTGTCGAGGCAACCGACAAGCTTCGTCCCGCTGAAAACAACCTGACAATGCCCTCGTGATAGGTGGTCTTGAGGATGAAGCCCTTGCGGGTGGTCTGGTGATCAATGGAGACGCGCATCAAACAAGCCGTGGGCGGTTTCGTTTTCTTTCCATGGGTGGGCGGGAGAATCTGCTTCGAAAGCAGATGAAGTCACGCTCTCGGAGCAATGGTTTATGTTCAGCAATGTTCCGGTACTTTTGCCGATGTTTCCCCATACAGGACCCCCATAGGGGTTGGGGGTCTGTATGGGGGTCGGATTTGCCGTCATGAGCGGGTCATATTGCTGTCGTCCGCATTGGCAACGCTCAGATCAACGTAGCTGCGAGCAACGTCGAGGTTGATGAACTTCATTTTTCCAAAATGGAAATGCTGTCCATCGAAGGTAATTAAACAGCCCTTGTACCTGTGCGTCTCGACGGCAGCGGTGGGTGGCTGGTTCGGTTCACTCGGACTATCCACCTTTTCGGTGGTCTCCTTTTCGGCATAGCTTGCCGATTCTGAGACGGAGTCCGACTTCATAGTCGCTCGAAGTTCTTCTTTCGCGACCTGCAGCGCCGCGTAACCTTGTCCCATAGAAGCGCCCTGTTTTAGGGCCTGTCTTGAGATCTCCAGTTGCTCCCGCGAGATCTTCAGGCCTTGCTGGGTATATTCGGCCGTATCGACATTCGCGCGGCCGATCTGGCAGAAGACGAGGCCGAGGAAGCCCAGGAAGGCGAGTGCCCCGCCCGGCATGACGGCCAGGATGATAGCGCCGGCCGATGCGCCTCCATAGCCTCTCATATCGCTGGCGGCGCCCATGACCGTATTGTCCGTTGACCCGCCTTCTCTATGAACCGCCGCCAAGGTCCAGTTCTCGTTCAGCCTGTCGGAAACGATGCGGCGAGACTTCAGTTGCTGCGATCGGTTGAATCGGCACGGCAAAGCTGCCGTTAAAGCAGCGGTCGGCGAAGTCGTCGGCTGCGCGAGCGGTACAGGTCCGCTCACTGCGCAAGGACGAAGCCGCTCGCGCTGCAGGGGCGCCTCTTGTGGGCGTATCGCGTTGATCTGATCGTCGCGCTTCGCTGATGGGTCCGCTGGACTGACCATTGGGGTCTTCTCAATCGTCAGACTGGAGGTTCCCATGACGGAGGAAAGAACCACGCCGCTGCGCGAGCGGATGATCGAGGACATGCGCAGACGAGCCGTTGTCGGATAGCAGGCGTGGCTTGTGAACGACCGTAGCTTGGTCACAGCCCGATGCCTCCAGCGCCAGCTCCAGGGTGTTGGTGAC
>NZ_FNEK01000176.1 GCF_900099935.1 Aliiruegeria lutimaris
ACCGCTCGATGAAGGTATCCGCGATACCTACGCCTGGTTTGTCAAACAGGGAGAGGCTGCGCTCCGGGCAAGTTGAGACAAGATCTGATTCCGGAAAGCAGTGCGTGTTGCCGAAGTTGGAGACATCCGAGTGTAACGCTCGGATGACCGCTTTGAGTGCACACTCCGATGCGGTGAACCTGATTTTCTGGTACGTTGAGCCAATTCATTTTAACTTGGGAGATAACTGTGGCGTTAGAATTGACCAAATTCCCACGGCAAGAAGGCGTACTCTACCTCACTGAAGGCGGCGTCGAGACCGAGGCCATGTATCGCCATGGCCATGAGCTCCGCGAGTTTGCTATGTTCGAGTTGATGGACAGCCCGGAGGCCGTCGTTGATCTGAAGGACATGTACCGCCGCTATCTCGACATTGCCGCCAAACACGGCTTTTCCGTCCTGATGTCTGGTTTCGACTATCGCGCCAGTCCGGATTGGGGCGACAAACTGGGGTATTCGGCGGAAGGTCTACGTGAGATGCAGCACAAGTGCATTGACTTTCTACGTGACGTTGCGATGCCTTACACTGCTGATCTTACCCACATTGCCGTGGCCGGAATTATTGGTCCACGTGGCGACGCATACTCCCTCAATCAAAACATAACCGCTGAAGGCGCGGAGGAGTACCACGCCACGCAAATGGAGACGTTGAAGGACTGTGGTGTCGATCTTGTCTGGGCTGCGACGATCAACAATGTGCCTGAGGCTGTAGGCATCAGCCGGGCAGCGTCATCCATGGGACTTCCGGTCAATATGTCATTCACGTTGGATAGCAATCACCGGCTGAAATCCGGGCCCAGCCTGAGGGAAGCTATCGAGGCGACTGACGCGGAAGCGGGATCTGCCCGGCCTGACTCTTACGGCATCAACTGTTCACATCCGGATGAATTCGAACCGGCATTGGAACCAGGCGGTTGGACAACTCGGATTAGGTCCATTCGACCGAACGCCGCTAGGATGGACAAGGTTTCGCTCTGCCGGCTCGGCCACATCGAAGAGGGCGACCCAGAGGAACTGGGGCGACAGATGGGTGACCTGGCCCGGCGCTATCCGGACATCGACATGTGGGGTGGCTGTTGCGGAACATGGGACAAGCACTTCGACCGTATTGCCAAACATGTTCGAGAAGCGCGTCTGTAGACACTGGTCGGCGCGCTCTCCGGTTACCATTACGCCGGCAACCCCGGTCTTCTTTTGATGGCTGGGTACGAGATGCTCATTCGAGAAAGCGGACACCCATAAGATAGGGTAAATGTCTGAAATGCTGAAGGATTTTCGATGCGGGCCGCGGCGGATCGGTGGTGGTCGGGCGCAGCTTGGCCCGCGTTGGAAATCCTCGCAAGGTGGAAGCCGCGGGAACCTCGGCGCTGTCTATGGGGAAAGTGTGCTGCGGATGGTTGCGACGGTGGGTACTGACGGTCGTGCGGTCAGAAAGTGTCGGCCGCGGGAGGTTGCCCGATCGGGTGCGATCGTGATTTCCGTGTGCCGGCAGGTTTGTTGATCGCGTGTTCGTGGACGGATCGTGGCACGGGGCACACCGGGGGCGGTCCGGTCGGCGGGCACGAACCGGGGCGGTATTCGCGGCAAGGACGGGTGTTTCGTCATGCGGCCTGCTCCCGGGGTGGTGCGCGGGATGAGGGCTTCTGCCCGCGACGGAAGATTTCGACGATGCGCATCGGGCCGCCGCAGC
>NZ_FNEK01000172.1 GCF_900099935.1 Aliiruegeria lutimaris
ACCGACCACCAGCACCCGAAAGCTTCGTTCCAATGGACCAGAGGCCGACCATGCACTAACAATCAACCCGGACCACTCGATGGGGGCAGTCCAGTCTCCCGTTGACTTCGAAGAAAGACAGCTCAAACTGAGGAAGTCCGGTGTCTAGTAAACTAAGGGCACCTCAATCAACGGACCCGTCAAATAGGGCTGCTCAGGATCGTAGGAATGACTCCAATACAGAAACTTAAGGCAACTTAGATTCTATTGAAACGCCCCGCCTAAAGAAGGGGACTACATAAAGACCTACGGAAAAATTATGTTTCTAAGGAAAAAGAAAGTTGGAAGATATGAATACTTCCAAATAGTCGAAAGTATTCGGAACAAGAAAGGGCCACGCCTTAAGGTTCACGCATCACTCGGACGAACCGACAAGGTAGAGAATTCAGGCGCGTTGGAAAGCTTATTTGCAAGTATTGCCAAGTATTCTAAGAACCGGCCACTTCTTTCAGATACTTCATCCCTTAAAGTGAGAGCAATGCCTCGCGAGGTAATGCAAGAGCTTGTGGTTCAACAACTTCTTATCCTTGCAGAACTGAATACGTCTAGCAAACGATCTAGGACGCAAATCGAGTTGCCTGCCAGTTTCAAAAAAATTGTTAGGCAAGCGCTATTTGATGAAAATACGTCAGTAGACTTAGATTTTTTGTCGTCTATCGGACAGAAGACTGATCTATCTAAAAATCTTAGCTATTTATTTTGCCAGGGCACTAATGCCAATGGCGCTGAACCGATTATTGTTCATATCGACAACCCATGTGGAAAAGGCAAACCAATTTCGCCGATGAAGGGTTTGACAACAGCGACAGCAATTAATTCGAGGGGGGAGGTGATGTTGGTGGAGTATTGGCTGAACATTTTGCCACTACCTAGCATGATTGAAAAGTACGTGAGGCGGTTATCAAAAAAAATTCCACATAAACGCCTCGTCATTGTTTTGGATCGAACACTAGTAAACAAACCCCTGGTAGAGTTTTTTGCTAAAAAGGCCATACAGTTTGTTTTGCCTTTGTACGAGCCTAGCCGGGCCCTTAACAGAATGCCGGACGAGATAATTGAAATGCATCCGAGCTCTAAGCCATTTGATGATGTTGGAACATTTCGATATATACGGGCGATCGATTATTGCACTGCAAGTTACGAGCGCGCCGTTCGGGAAACTCAGCTATTTCAGTTAAAGTCAGTAGAAAAGGAACACCTAAGTCAGTCTCGTGGGATAAAGAGGGCGGAAAAAATTTTGGAGAAAATGGGTGAAAGAGATGGCAACTCCATACTTGCTACCAATGTACAAGATGGTTTGGAAGACATACTGAACTATTATCTCCTCGGGGAAAATACGAGAAAACTCCTTGCAGCGACAAATAGCTTTTGTGCGAAGATTGCGTTACATTTAGATATGCCTCGAGATACCAAAAGCATTCTTGACGGTGCAATTACCCTGCAATTGCTGACGTCAAACCTAACCAAGCCGTTTTTGGATAAAGTGTCAAACGCCGCTGGTAAACGAGTGTCTTGGTCTCAAGTCGCTAAATTAGTCAATAGTAGTTGCCCAATTACGATTGCAGATGGAGAATTTGAGTTAATCTTTATGCCAACGGAGCCAGAAATTCTGCAAACCATTTTCGCCGCGCTTGAAATTGATCTCGAAATGATAACCCAAAAGAATTGTGTGACTTCAGCACAATGGGAGAGATGATGTCTGATGTCAGCGCTCGTGAGTCCAAATAGGGCAATTTGAAGTGGTCCCAGTTTTTCGGGCGGGTAGATCAATCGGAGCAGGGTAACCGCCACGCACCTCTCAAGGGCCATGGCTCTGACAAGACTCAAGTACGGTAGTGCCCCTGGGCATGGTGTAAGAGTGCTGACCCGGAATGCCCCCACTGAAGTGGCCCACCAACTGGGGTAGGTTTACCCCTCATTTTGGAGGGTCGTAAGATGGCTGGAAAACAAGAGAAGCCCGAGGATATCGACTCGAAGCTGCGGCAGGT
>NZ_FNEK01000170.1 GCF_900099935.1 Aliiruegeria lutimaris
CGCCACACTAACAGGCCGGACACACGACTGTACTGACAGACCATCGCGACCACAGAAATCTCTTGCAATGCAGGAGCCATCCACACACGCCGTTTGTGGTTAACGCAGAGAACGGCAGTAACGAGCCCACTTTTACCAATGCTGCAGCATGCTCGAATGTCTTGTTCCGATTGACGAAGACACAGATCCGCTCAGATCCGTCGAGCGCGCTTCTGGTAGAGTGGTTGAGGGAAAGAACGCTGATCCCGACCTCGCAGAACTGATCGCGATCAAAGCCCCTTTCGCGGCCACGTGTTATCCACACCACACCAAGACAGCATTTCTCTGACCACACGCGATGCGAAGGAAATCCGACATGACTGACGCTGACAGGAACGGCTGGGATGCCATCGTCATCGGCTCCGGCATCGGGGGCATGGCCGCAGCGGCCGCGCTGTCGAAGAACGAGTACAGGGTGCTTCTGCTGGAGCAATACCAGACGCTCGGCGGCCTGAGCCACAGCTTCACGATCGAGGGTTTCCAGTGGGATGCGGGCATCCACTACCTCAATCATGTTGCCCCAGAAGACCGCGAGCGCCGCATACTGGACTGGCTGTCGGACACGCCGATCGAACTGGCCTCGATGGGCGCGATATTTGACAATCTCCATATCGGTGACACCCCGCCGCTGGCCCTGTCCCGCCCATACGAGGCGCAGGCGCGCGATCTCAAGGACAGGTTCCCGGAAGAAGCGGAGGCCATCGACGAATGGATCGCCGCGCTGAAGGAGGGCCGGGACGCGGTCCACAAGCTCACCATGACCCGCGCAATGCCCGAGATCATGGGCGCAGCGCTGAAATGGTGGCACGGCCACGCCATCGACCGCTGGTGCAAGCGGACGACACAGGAGGTGATTGATGAGATCACCGACAATCCCGATCTTGCGGCGGCCTTCGCCGCGCAATGGTTCGACCATGGCGGCAGGCCCAGCAAGGCAAGCTTCGCGATGCATGCGCTCATTACCGGGGGCTACCTGCAAAGCGGCGCCTGGTATCCTAAGGGCGGGGGCGCAGCCTTTGCCGATCATATCCTGCCGACGATCTGGAAGGCGGGGGGCGAAGCGCGGGCGGACACCAAGGTAGTGACGCTTATGATCGAGGACGGCCGTGTCGTCGGCGTGCGGACGGCGCAGGGGGAAGACATACGCGCGGATACGGTGATCTCGGATATCGGCGCACGCGAGACTGTGAACCATCTTCTGCCACAGGGTTGCGGGCATCAGGACTGGATCGACGAGATCAACGCCCTGCCGCACTCGGTTGCTCATTTCAGCCTGTTCGTGGGCTTCGAGGGCGATATCGAGCGCGCCGGGGCGACTCGGTCGAACCACTGGATCTACCCGGGCGGAAAGGTCGATGTCGTCTGGACCGACGCACCCGACACTCCACCACCTGGCATGTTCGTGTCCTTCGCCTCGCTGAAGGACCCCGGTCATGACCCCGGACCGTCGCAGAAATACGCAGGCGAAATCGTCGCCTGGGCCGACTGGTCGGTGGTGGAGATATGGGCCGATAGGGAGCCGGGCGCACGCGGCGATGACTACCGGTCGTTCAAGGCCCGGGTCGAAGAGGTGATGTTTGCGCAGTTTGAAGCCTGCTTCCCGGAATTGGCCAAGCTCGTCGTGTTCCGCAATCTGTCTACGCCGCTTACGACCCACGCGATCACCGGGCATCACAAGGGCGCATTTTACGGGATCGACACGACCCCTGAACGATTGATGAGCGAAGCGCTGCAAACCCGGACGCCGGTCCCAGGACTGTTCCTTGCCGGTCAGGATGTCCTTACTCCCGGTATTCCCGGGGCGCTTTGGGGCGGCGTGCTGGCCGCTGCTACCGTCGATCCGAGCTTGTTTCGGCAACTTCCCGGCTAGAAGGCATTTGGGCACAAGTTCCTGCTATCCAACCCTCGCAACAGTTGACCTTCAAGCAACAAACCCAAATGCCCGCTCCGTCCGCTGAGTCGCCCTTGATGTGTGGCGCGGCGAACGTCCGCTCCTTGATTGCCATGCTGGATACCAGACGACCGCGATGGGGATTTCTGCACTGCCGAGAATGACCGCTCGGTCGGCAAACTTGCCCTTCGGGCATCAGCGGTAGCGCCGGTGCGCCTTCGACGAGGCCGACGGCAGCGAACTGCGCATTGCGGATGAGGTGGATGGCTCCTGCTCCACCGGCATCGAACGTGCCAAAGTGCAGTTGTCATCGACTGCGAGGAAAGGAGCCATCCA
>NZ_FNEK01000169.1 GCF_900099935.1 Aliiruegeria lutimaris
AACTGCACTTTGGCACGTTCGATGCCGGTGGAGCAGGAGCCATCCACCTCATCCGATAAGGGCCGGTTGCCGCCGAAGGTTTCCGTCCTTTGACCAACGAGCTGTTCGATGAATTAACCAATTTGGCAATGTCTGCTTGCTAGGTATGGGTCACGAAGGGCGTCCTTGTCCTCGTCTCTGCTCCAAATGGGCCTATGGCCACCGGCCAGTCGGCCATCTTGGATCTGAGTTTCATTCACAACGGCCAAGAAGCCGGCCCGCAGGGAGCACCTTCAGGAGCACTCGCTGGCGATGATCGGCACCGCATGAGCGGTGTGAAACTGGCATTTGGGCTGTAGCCCGCGCCGGTTTCTCAGGTTTATCGTCACGAGCGGTTCTTCCAGAAGGACCTGCACAATGACATGTGCTCCCAGTGAACCGAGGTGCACCGCACCCTCCCTCCCGATCAATGAAGCCTTGGTGGCGCTCGTGCGCGTGATGGCGCGCGAGGCGGCCCGGTCGGATTTTGCCACGCATCGCGACGGGGAGGTCACCAATGGCTGACCTGCCTTTCGACCCGCATGCCAAGTACCTCACGGTCAAGGAGGTCGCTGCCCTTTTCCGCATCTGCCCGAAAACGGTTCGACGATGGATCGACGCCGGCGAACTGGCCGCCACCAAGCCCGGAGGTCACTGGCGGATCGCGCGGGCCGACCTGAAAGCCCTCGCAGCCGCCCGCGGCAACCGGGGTCTGGCCGATGTCCTCTAATGTCCTCTTCTGGGGCGGTTTTCTTGGGTGTCGGGAAAACGGGTCCACGGACTTCGGGTATAAATTCGTGACTGTGTTCTCCCGAATGTCCGCCCGAGGGCCACCGTGTCCACACATTTCACCAAAGCTCCCACAATCCAACTCATCAATGGAGATCACCAATGCCCTTTGACATGACAAAACCCCAATCCCTCGCCGACGTTCTTGATCGGCTGACCATCCGAGATGGCGGCTCCACTCGCCACCGCGACCAGGTTTCCGCCGTCCGGCGCGTGGCCGAGATGCTGGGCCGCGCACCTGCCGACCTGCCCTGCGACGCGCCGGGTCTGCGGATGTATCTCGACCGCATCCACCCCGCACAGCACCATATTACCGCGCACACTCTGGCCAACATCAAGACGAACCTCGCCACCGCCCTCCGCTCTGCCCGGGCGATCCCGCGGAATGCACCCAAGGTCCCCCGCACCGTTGCCTGGGAGGAATTCTTCCTGGCCGCGGAAGCCAAGCATCAGGTCTGGAGCCTGTCGCGTCTCGCGTCCTACTGCGCATGGCGCGGCCTTCAGCCTGCAGATGTCACGGACGAGGTGATGGCGGAATTCCAGGGCCATCTGGACGCGCGCCTGCTGACCAAGGACCCGGCGAAGCTGTGCAAGGAGATGGCCCAGATCTGGAACGGTATTGTCAAACGCAACGACCTGCCGTTCCCTTGCCTGTCCTACGAGAAGGGTGGTAGCCATCGCTGCCGCCCGTTGTCGACCTACCCGGAACCGCTCCAGGCGGAAATCCAGACCTATCTCGGGCGGCTCCGTCACGACGACCCCTTCGACACGAGCGGGCCGGATGAGGCGCTGCGCCCGACTTCGGTCCGCAACGTCGAGGCCCATCTGCGTCAGTTCCTCGATGCGTTGGCGGAAGCTGGCGAGGAACCGACCGGTATGAAATCGCTGGTGGATGTCGTGACGGCTGAAAACATGAAGGCGGCATTCCGCGTGATCATGAAACGGGCACCGTCCGACAAGATCCCGCCCGCCTGCAACAATATCGCCGCAACGCTGGTGGCTATCGCACGTTACCGCCTCGATCTGTCCGAGTTGGATCTCAAGGCAGTCCTCGCGATCAAGAAGAAGGTTACAACCAAGCCGAAGGGAATGAGCGCCAAGAACAGCGACCGCCTTGCGCAGTTCAACGACTGGGAGAATGTGCTGCGCATCGTCGGGCTTCCGGCGACGTTGATGGACGAGGCGGACCGGTCGCCGCGCAACCGCAAGGCGGCGCTGGCTGCCATGCACGCCGTCGCCATCGCCATTCTGCTGTCCTGCCCGGTGCGCGCCAAGAACCTCGCCAGTCTGGATCTGGAACGCCATATCAAGGCGCATCGCAGCGGCACGCACACCCGCTACACGATCCGGATCGAGGGCATTGAGGTGAAGAACGGCGAACCTATCGAGTTCCGGCTCAACAATCGCGTTTCGCGTTTGCTGCACCGCTACATCACTGTCTATCGCCCTTTGGTGTCGCGGGCGCAGGGAACGGCGCTCTTCCCG
>NZ_FNEK01000168.1 GCF_900099935.1 Aliiruegeria lutimaris
GGCCGTAAGCCCCATCAACAAAGCGTGGCAGTCAGATCGGCGCGTAACACCTGATGCGGGCGCCAATGCCGCGAAGCGGCTTCGTCCTGGGGCCGACTGCTGCCGAACAGATATTTTCTGAGATGAATGCGGCATGCGGTGAATTAACCAATTCGACAATGTCTGTTTGCTAGGCGTGGGTCACGAAGGGCGTCCATGTCCTCGTCTCCGATCTCGGTGCCGGCTTTGGCAGACGACCCGTCAGCACCTCTCGGGATCTGAGCTACATCCACAACGGCCAACAGGCCGGCCCGCAGGGAGCACCTTCCGGAGCACTCGCTGGCGATGATCAGCACCGCGTCAGCGGTGAGGTACTGGCGTTTGGGCTGAAGCCCGCGCCGGTCTCTCATGTTAATCGTCACGAGCGGTTCTTCCAGAAGGACCTGCACAATGACATGTGCTCCCAGTGAACCAGGGTGCAACGCCCCCTACCTCCCGATCAACGAAGCCCTGCTGGCGCTCGTGCGCATGATGGCGCGCGAGACGGCCCGGTCGGATTTTGCCACCCGTCGCGATGGGGAGGTCACCAATGGCTGACCTGCCTGTCTCCCCGAACGCCAAGTACCTCACCGTCAAGGAGGTCGCTGCGCTCTTCCGCATCTGCCCGAAGACGGTTCGCCGGTGGATCGCTGGGGGTGAACTGCCGGCGACGCGCCTTGGCCGCGACTGGCGGATCGCGCGCACAGACCTGAAGGCCCTTGCCGCAGCGCGCGGCAACCGGGGCCTGGCCGATGTCCTCTAATGTCCTCTTTTGGGATGGTTTTCTCGGATGTCGGGAGAACGGGTTCACGGACTTTGGCTATAAATTCGTGACTGTGTTCTCCCGAATGTCCGCCCGAGGGCCACCGTTTCCGCCCCTGTCCTCAAACGTCCCACAACCCAAATCGAACTAGGAGAACACCGATGCCCCTCGACATGGCAAAACCCCAATCCCTCGCCGACGTTCTTGATCGGCTCACCACCCGCGATGGCGGCTCCACTCGCCATCGCGACCAGATCTCTGCCGTACGGCGCGTGGCCGAGATGCTGGGCCGCGCACCCGCCGACCTGCCCTGCGACGCGCCGGGCCTGCGGATGTATCTCGACCGCATCCATCCCGCACAGCACCAGATTACCGCGCGCACGTTGTCCAACATCAAGGCGAACCTCGCCGCCGCCCTCCGCGCTGCGCGGGCAATCCCGCGAAACGCCCCCAAGGTCCCCCGCACCGCGGCCTGGGAGGAATTCTTCCTGGCCGCGGATGCCAAGCATCAGGTCTGGAGCCTGTCGCGTCTTGCGACCTACTGCGCATGGCGTGGCCTTCAGCCTGCAGATGTCACGGACGAGGTGATGGCGGAGTTCCAGAACTATCTCGACGCACGCCTGCTGACCAAGGACCCGACGAAGCTGTGCAAGGAGATGGCGCAGATATGGAACGGTATCGTCAAACGTAACGACCTGCCGTTCACCCGCCTTTCCTACGAGAAGGGTGGTCGCCATCGCTGCCGCCCGTTGTCGACCTACCCGGAACCGCTCCAGGCCGAAATCCAGACATATCTCGGCCAGCTCCGTCACGACGATCCCTTCGACACGAGCGGGCCGGAAGAAGCGCTGCGCCCGACCTCGGTCCGTAACGTCGAAGCCCATCTGCGCCAGTTCCTCGATGCACTGGCGGAAGCTGGCGAGGAACCGACCGGTATGAAATCGCTGGCGAATGTCGTGACGGCTGAAAACATGAAGGCGGCATTCCGCGTGATCATGGAACGGGCACCGTCCGACAAGATCCCGCCCGCCTGCAACAATATCGCCGCGACGTTGGTGGCTATCGCGCGGCACCACCTCAAGCTGTCCGAGTTGGATCTCAAGGAAATCCTCGCGGTCAAGAAGGTGGTGCAGACCAAGCCGCGGGGCATGAGTGCCAAGAACAGCGACCGCCTTGCCCAGTTCAACGACTGGGAGAATGTGCTGCGCATCGTCGGGCTTCCGGCGACGTTGATGGACGAGGCAGACCGGTCGCCACACGCCCGTAAGGGGGCGCTCAATGCCATGCACGCCGTCGCCATCGCCATTCTGCTGTCCTGCCCGATGCGGGCCAAGAACCTCGCAGGTCTGGATCTGGAACGCCATATCAAGGTGCATCGCAGCGGCACGCACACCCGCTACACGATCCGGATCGAGGGCATTGAGGTGAAGAACGGCGAACCTATCGAGGTCCGGCTCAACAATCGCGTTTCGCGTTTGCTGCACCGCTACATCACTGTCTATCGCCCTTTGGTGTCGCGGGCGCAGGGAACGGCGCTCTTCCCG
>NZ_FNEK01000166.1 GCF_900099935.1 Aliiruegeria lutimaris
CCCCTTTTTCAACCGCAGGCTCGACGCCGTGCGGTGGGCTTTCAGATAGGTCGCGTCAATCATGATCGCCTTGTGATCGGAATGCTCGGCAGCTAACCCTACCGGTTCCTCGTCTTCGATGACCCTGAAACAATTGCTGCGGTGGCCTCGTTGCCCTGGGGGACCGCTGGTTTCAAGCACAACATTCCGGTGATCGTGGTGGTCCTGGGGACCTTGGATGCGTTCTACAGCGAGCGCGACCGGCACGTGATCTACATCGACGGCTCCCTCGCTGCGATGTCCTTTTCCTATGCGCTGGAAACCCTCGGGTTGAGCTCCTGCATATTCAACTGGCCGGATATCGAGAAACACGAGAAGAGGGCTGAAAAAGTCCTGGGCCTAAAGGGATACGAGCGTCCCGTGATGTTCATGGGAGTGGGCTATCCGGACCCCGAAGCCATGGTCGCCTATTCCCAGAAGCGCCCGCTGGATGTCATGCGCGAGTACAACCCGCCGATCGATCAATCCTGATCCGTCACGTTGCGCCCCGTATCCTGGCCTGACGCAGGGACGACCTGCCGGGACGGTCAACGGCGTCCTTCC
Organism: Aliiruegeria lutimaris; assembly: GCF_900099935.1. GTDB lineage: Bacteria > Pseudomonadota > Alphaproteobacteria > Rhodobacterales > Rhodobacteraceae > Tropicimonas > Tropicimonas lutimaris. The sequence continues at coordinate 583 of NZ_FNEK01000166.1, forward strand.
GATCAAACGGCTTTCATCGTTTAGGGGGCATTTTCTGCGTCTTTGAACTCGGTTCGCAAACGCAAGAGAGCCACCCTTTGGTGCCCTGTTCTGCCTGGATAGAGAGGCCGGCGAACACGGGCGATTCTCTCACGGTCATTCCGATATCCCTGCCGACAGATTCTGCTGCATTCGCACAGACTTCGCGAAGAAATAGACGCAGCCAGAGCACCAGATAAGGTTCGTAAGGACATGCAGACAGCTGGCAGCGACGATTCCGTAGGTGTTGACCGCCGGTACCAACGCGACAAAGAAAAACAGGCAGGCAGACAGGGTCACACTCAGGAGCGCCCCGTCCCGCCCGATGCTCAGAAGCGCGGAGTTCAGGATGGAACCGGTCATGAACAGCGATGCCGCGACGATCTGCAGGATCACCAGGGGCTGCGCCGCAATGAACTCCTGGCCGAAGGCCAGGCTGATGAACTGATCGCCCCAGATTACAAACACGGGGACAAGTATGACGGCGATTATTGCGAAAACGGTGCTGAAACGCAGGACCAACTTGACGATCCTGGCCCCTTCTCCGCGTTCCCAGAACTGGCTCAAGGCGGGGAATACGACGAACTGCATCGGCCGGGACAACCGGGTGGCCGCAAGCCCGACCCGCTTGGCAATCTGGTACAGGCCGATTTCCGCATATCCGACCACGCCCCCCAGAATGAAGACATCGAAGCGACGGGTCGAGTTGCGAGCCAGTACGTTCATATTGCTATTGAAAATGAAGGAAACGATGCGCGGATTCTCCCGCAGAAACTCCTTGAGCGGCAGCGAAAGAATGGGCCCTTCGACGTTGCGGCGCAGCACCCACCAAGCCACGCAGAACAAGACAACATGCTCGGCGATGGCGGTGAACATCGCCAGGTAGAAGAACGCCTCGAGTCCGGCTCCAGCCAGCCAGAGCACGCCGCTCAACAGGAAGCGCGTCAGCGCGACAGCCACGAGGATACGCGCGTAGAGATCAAACCGGGACGTCAACCTCAACACGGATATTGGCGTGGCTGAAACGAACGTGAACATGGCAAATACGAACAGTGCCATCATTCGGCGTTCATCTTCAGAGAAATTGAACCACCGGCTGGCAAGGTCGAGAGCCGCAAGCGCCAGGGTCGCCGCAAGTGCTGCGCCCAGAAAATCCATCAAGGTTCCGAACTTGATCAGCCTGCGGAAAGCCTCGTCATTGCCGGCTTCACGCGCACGGTTCCCGTAACGGATAATCGCCTGCGAGGGTTCGAATCTCAGGACCTGGTCAAGCGTGCGTGGATAGGCCTCGATCAGCGCCAGGACCCCGATTCCCACCGCGCCGAGCGCATGGGTCATGATCGCCAGCGTACCCAGACCGACACCGGCGATGATCACATTGGCCGAAAGAAGCAAACCGATATGGCTCAGAAGCCCTTCAAATGAGTCGCCAAGGCGGGCAAACCTGCTTCGAAAATTTGTTGCGCTCAAGTGCCGTCTCCACACAATACAGGCTTCACAGAAATTCTCCTGCAAGCTCGACGAAATAGGCCTCGATATTCGACCACCCGGCGCCGTCCTGACTGGCCCGGAAGCCCTTCGAATCGGCCGGATAGACGTCCCGCTCCCTGTCCCGGACATTGCCCGTCGTCAGAGGTTTTCGGAGAGCGCGAGGCGTTTTTTTCTTCGTAACGTGTGGTCCGATTCGCTTTCGCTTCAAGCGTATGCGGCGTCACTGGCGTGCTGCAAGCGGCATTTCCCCAGGCGATCTGCCCCGGCATCTACGCGGTTGCTTCGCGAACCGGATGCCCCTCGCCGGCATTGTCAGGTTGTTGACGTTTCTGGGTCGGGTTAGTCCACCGCCATGTTTAATATCGAAGACTTGTCGCGGATCAAAGGTTTCCGGTTCGCACGAAGCGTCATCGGATACGCGGTCTGGGCCT
>NZ_FNEK01000161.1 GCF_900099935.1 Aliiruegeria lutimaris
CGTTGGGCATGGCATAGTCCTCCTGACTGGAAGGAATCATGCATCTATCCCAAAAGGAATCCCCGACGATTCAAGGTGAGATGGAACCGCTTTAAACCTAAACTACCTTTTCTCATGGATCACGATCTCTGGTGGCCTTGGCCACTTTGCCGAAATTTGGCGAGAATGCCCGGATTTCGGCATCTTTTGCGAAACAGGCGGCTGTAAGATCCGATCAATCAGGGTTGTCGACACACCACCGCAAGGCATCGATAATCTCGATTGACAGCAGGTCGGCGTCGGCCTCGTTCATTGCATAGCCGATCACCGATGCACGGATGATCTGCCGCCCGGCCCATTCGCCGTGAGTTGGGTAGACTTTTCCCCGCTCCTGAACTCGCCTAAGGACACGCATCGTCAATTCGTTCCCGTCAGGTCCATTGCCGCAGGCGATTGCGACCTGGTTGCTGTGGACCTCGTTCAACACGACAATCCCGGGTTCAGCCGAAACCGCTGCGGCAATCCGGGCTGCAAGCCGACAGTGGCGCGCCACCATCTCGCGGACCCCCGCGACGCCGAGATGCCGCAGAATTGCATAGCTCGGAATGCCGCGGGCGCGACGCGACAATTCGGGGGTCGAGTCCGATGGCTCCCAATGACCGGTCGTTTCCGGAAGGTAGGCTCCGCGTGCGGACATCGAGGCGACGAGGGGCGCCCGGTCACGGACGATTACCATGCCCGCGTCGAAAGGCGCGTTGAGCCATTTGTGCAGATCGACGGCCCAACTGTCCGCCTCCCGGACACCCGCCAAACGGTGCTCCAGTTCCGGCACAGCCGCCAGCCACAACCCGAACGCTCCATCGACATGAACCCAGCCCTGTCTTTCCCGCACCATCGGGATCAACTCCCCGAAGGGATCGAACGCTCCGGTGTTGATCTGTCCGGCCTGCAGAATGACCAGCGGCGGCGCGTCGGTCTGCTCCAATGCCCTGCGAAAGGCGTCTGCCCTGATCCGGCCTTCGCCGTCGGTCTCCACCACTCGAACACGCGCGGCGCCCAAGCCGGCATATCGCAAGGCCGCAAACGGCGCGGAATGCGCATCCTTTCCTATCAATACCGGGATCTCAGGCGCGCCGAAAAGGCCGTCCGCCTCGACATCCCAGCCCTGCGCCGCCAGGAGTTTGTGGCGTGCCGCCATTACCCCGACCATGTTCGCAACGGTGCCCCCAGTTACCAGACCGGCGCCACTGCCGGACGGAAGAGACAACAGGTCGATCACCCAATTACACACGGCGCGCTCCATACCGGTTGCGGCCGGGGTTTCGAAAGAGGAGCCGGCGTTCTGCCCCCAGGCAGCGACGAGCATATCCGCGGCAACGCCGACGGGATGGGAGGCGCCGAGGACGTAGCCGAAAAAGGTCGGGTTCGCCATACTGTGCAGCCCACCGCTGGCATCCCGCACAATCTGCGCGATGACTTCGTCTTCGGGCATTCCGGAATCGGAAAGAGGCGCAAGGAAGCGTCCAGCAGCCTCATCGAGCCCCACCGTCGGGCGTGCGGGCATATTCGGTAGTTCCTCGCGATAGAAGCGTGCTGCAAGCGCCGCTCCGTCCATCGCCCGTGCCTGCGCCGCGCTAAGTCCGCTCGCTTTGGTTCTTTGTTTGTCCATGATGCCCACCTTGTCCGCACAACGTCTCAATCCGGACATATCACGAGCGGAACATTTCGGGAAAACCGTTGGCGCCAAATCCGCATGGCTTGTCAGGAGCCTTCGGATGAGGGGTCGCTCGGCGAAACTGACCTTCTCGCCGGATGCAGAAATCCGAGGCCAACCGCTTTATTCGCAGCATTCTGCGTCAGCGAGTAAGGCCGATCCGGCATTCGGCCTAGATGTTTGATCCCAGGTTTTGATGGTGCGATCCATTCGTTGGAATGGAAGGACGCCCTATGGGACAGATACGTCATGGCTGCGCCACGACCACGCACGCAGTCAGAGCAGCAATACAGCGATCGCAGGCTTCGAACGCGGAGTTGAGCCGGGAGCTTGGGATCAATCCCAAGACGGTGGCGGAAGCGGCAGACGGTCGAGGACAGGAAGACCGGACCAAGGGAGCCTCGTTCAACCGTTCTCAGCGAGGATGAAGAAGCCATAGTTGTGGCGTTCCGCCGTCACACGTTGCTTCCGCTCGATGACTGCCTCTATGCCCTGCAGCCAACGATCCCACACCTCACGCGCTCTTCTTTGCATAGGTGCCTTCAGCGCCATGGCATCTCGCGGCTGCCGGAGGTGGACGGAGACAAACCCAGGAAGCAGAGGTTCAAGTGCTATCCGATCGGGTTCTTCCATGTCGACATTGCCGAGCTTCGTACGGCGAAGGGAAAGCTCTATCTCTTTGTAGCCATTGATCGAACGAGCAAGTTCGCCGTGGCACAGCTGGTCGAGAAGGCGAACAGAAAGACGGCCTGGGAGTTCTTGAAGTTTCTCCTCGAAACCGTGCCCTATCGCATCCACACGATCCTCACTGACAACGGAATCCAGTTCGCCGAGCAGCCACGCAACCGCAACACGATCATCTCACGCCCGATGCGCTTCGACATGATCTTTGAGGCGAATGGGATCGAGCACCGGTTGACCAAACCCAATCATCCCTGGACCAACGGTCAGGTCGAACGCATGAACCGAACGATCAAGGACGCCACCGTCAAGCGATACCACTACGACAGCCACGACCAGCTTCGTAGCCACCTCACCGACTTCCTCAATGCCTACAACTTTGCCCGCAGGCTCAAGACGTTGAGCGGCCTCACACCGTACGAGTACATCTGCAAGATCTGGACTTCAGAGCCAGATCGATTCATCGTCGATCCGATCCACCAGATGCCGGGACTGAACACCTAGGATCAGGACTTCGGTAACGGGGCGGGCTCTGTCAATGGGGATTGCCCACACA
>NZ_FNEK01000158.1 GCF_900099935.1 Aliiruegeria lutimaris
TCGCTCATAGTCCCCTCCCAAATCCGCTCCTGAGCGCATTCACGCCGCTGCCATCCATCATGTTTGCTGTCGAGCGTACCGGCAAGAGATTGCGTGTCTCGCCGCATCGGCACCGTTCGGCAGTTGGGGAATGCAAACGCTCATCGCCGGCCTGACCCATGTCCGCCCTTTTTTGGTGGTTGGCGTTCCAAAATAAGGCGCTGCTTTCTGTTGGGCTGTCATGGCGGCATCAGTTGGGCCGAACAAAGACCCGAGTCGGGGCCAGCAAATACGGCGCGAGGTATCCGGCCATGTTCGACACCGGGAGAACCTCCGGCTTCAGTTCAATGCCCAGGTCGCTCGTCATGAAAGCCTTGCGCGCCAGAATGCGTGCCCAGGTGCCGGGGAACCTGTCACGCAATTCGTCCCGCCCGGCCGGGTCCAACAGAACGATGCCATCCTCGATATTCGATGTTCCATAGGCCGTCCCGGTTGCCGGGATGATGTCGAGTTGAATCTACTGGCCGGATCGAAGCCGTTCAGTGCTTCCCGGGTAGATGGGCGTGTTCATCCATTCGTCGAGATGGATTAGGTGACCCGGATTGAGCGTTACGCCAAAAAACGGATCTCCAAGGCGACCCCTCACCAGCGAGTCGAGCGAATCTCCCGAAACGCCGATGCCGACAGTTTGGTACCACTCGGCTGCGCAGGCGAAATATGGTCCTGCGAGGCGCTCGACATAGTCCTGCACTCCGGCAGGCAGATCTTCCGGTCCCGTCGCGATCCACCAGGCCCGGCAGGTCAGCCCGCCCCAGGCACCGATTGCGATCTGAAACGGCTCGCCACGTTCGATCGGCTTGTCGGAGGGACTGGCCAGCCCGAGTCTTGTTCTCTCGCCGCTACTGATCATGGGGTGGCAGCTCAGCGAGAGGCGTCCAAGACGCAACTCGTCAGCCAGTTCGCGCTCGGTGACGCCGGGCCGCAAGGCCGCAAGAACCCGCTTCACGGCTTCCGTGAAGTATTTCCAGCCGACGATGCCGGTGGGTTCGCCGGGCGCGAGGCCCGCTTCGATCAGCAGTTGCAAGAGATCCGGCGTGTTGCTCCTGTCTTGACCGAGAAGGCCAAACGGCGGGTAGAGCACCCGTTGAGATCGACCGGCGACTGCGCCGCATAACCCTGGTTTTCCGGACCGGTGATCAGGATTGGTCGCTTCCCGTTGCGGATGATGAGCAAGGCCTCTTCGAAGCGTGGGGCCAGCCCGCACAGATACCCGAGATTGGCAAAATGCTCGCGGTCCGCGTAAACCACAATCGCGTCGAGCCCAATCCCAGCCGAACGTTTCTTGAGACGCCGCAATCTTTCCTCGAACACATCGGCGCCGAGTTCCGGGAAATGCTCTGGCACGCCAAAATCCGGTAGCCGTACTTCAGCAATCGAGAACCCGTTGCCCATGGGAACTTCCCTCCCGAGTTTTCTCTGTCCAATTCCCCGCGACCCAACTCCATCATACCAAAGCGTTATTCGCTTTCGAGCATGTCACATTGCTTTGCCCGCATTCGTCCCGGCTTCGCCGAGCAGGATTTGGGTGTCATGGTCATGGAAATTGCCCTCCACCGGACTGGCGTCCAGTACGCGACCGATATTGAGTACATGATCGCCTTGCGGCCCATTTCTCGAATGCTACGGTCGCGGATGTTGAAGTTGTCCAGTTCCCTGCGCGATGCATTCCCGCTTGCGCGAAAGGACGTGGCCAAGCCGTGAGCAAACCTTTTACCTAAGAGCAGGATCGTGCGGGAACCAGAAATTGTCGTCGTCGGAGCAGGGATCGCCGGTCTGACCGCCGCCTTTTGCTTGCAACAGGCTGGAAAGAAATTGGTTGTCCTTGAAGGTGCCGGACGTTCAGGCGGACGCGTTCACTCTTTCTCGGGAAATGCACCCAAATCGGTGCGCTTCGACGTCGGGCCGACCTGGGTTTGGCCGAGGTGGCAACCGCATGTGCAGCGCTGGCTCGGCGACTTGTCTGTTCGACCTTTTGCTCAGTTTGAAACTGGCGATGCAATTCTGGATGGATTTGGGCCTCAAGTGACACGACAGCCGCTTCCCGGTCAGGACGGGATTGCTCGGCTTTCCGGAGGTCCCACGTCCATCGTCGAGGCTATCGAACAGAGGCTGGAGCCCGGCACGGTAAGGCTCGATTCTGAAGTCGTTGCGATCGAAACCAAGGAGAATGACTTGCGCGTGCATTTGCGTGACGGGGCCGTGGCCCGTTGCGCGACAGCCATTCTTGCGACACCGCTCCGCATCGCTGTGGAACGGATCAGAATTGAAGCGCTGGATCCGAGACTGTCCGGCGTAATGCTACAGACGCCGACATGGATGGCACAGCATGCCAAGGCCGTGATCCTCTTTAAAACGCCGTTCTGGCGGGATCGGGGACTATCTGGCCGGGTCGCCAGTCGGATTGGCCCACTCGTCGAGATCCACGACCACTCGCCGGAAAATGCGGAGTTGGGCGCCCTGTTTGGTTTCGTGGGATGGCCAGCCAAGGATCGTCAACAAGACCCTGAGACACTTGAAGCGGAAATCCGTCGGCAACTTGTCCGTTGTTTCGGGGCGGACGCGGCACGCGTCGAACGGGTTATTTTGCATGATTGGGCGTTGGAACCGTTAATCTGTAGCCAGGCGGATATTGCAAAGCCACCTGAACACCCCGATGTCGGCCCCGACCTGCTGCGCCAAGGCCATCTGGATGATCGCCTTTGGTTTGCCGTCTCGGAAACATCCGACGTCAGCCCCGGATTGATCGAGGGCGCTCTTGTGGCAGGACAAACGGCGGCGCAACGTATCCTCAGCAAGCGGTAGTGAGTCTTGCGGCCTTTCCAAATTGCGGCGCTTTGCAATTGCGGAGCCCGGCGCTCACGGTCGACACGGCGACAACACAAGAACGCGCCAGACCGTCCGGCTGGGCTACATGGCGGAACAGTATGAACGAAGGGTCTTGCGCTATAAGAGTAAGCGTCCGGCCTGACCGCCCCTACGATGCAGTTTTCCAAGGTAGCAGATCATCGACGCGATTGATCTTGTAGTCCGGGATACGGGCGAGTG
>NZ_FNEK01000155.1 GCF_900099935.1 Aliiruegeria lutimaris
CCCATTGCGTCCGAGTGGTCCGCGACAACAAGCCAATCGAGCGGTCGTGACAGCTTCACGCGCAATCCATGCGACGTGGTGACTTCCTCGCCACGCGCAAACCGATATGCATCGGCGGGACCAAGAACCACTCCGAACGCGCGCGCGTCCAGCGAGTTCGACGTGTGCACATGCGTATCGCCCCAGAGCGGACGTGTTGGGAAGTCTCGACCGGCATAAGGCGAGAAGGCGTCCGGCGCCGGTTCGCCTATGTCTTCTGCCGACAAGGTCATCTCGCCGACCTGACCGCCTTCTTCTTGGGCAACGACGGCTGGTACGAGAGCTGAGGTGGCAATGAGCGCAAGTGGAAAAGTGCGAAAGAGGCGCATTAAACTCTCCGTGCTGTTGAAGGTCGAAATTTAGTTGGTCGAGGGCTCGTAGGGATCGGGCGTTCCCGGTGGGATCGGCGGGTATTCTTGAAACGTTGCAAGGTGCTTTTGCAACTGTGGCAGCGCCTTCTCTACGGCCCAGGTGTAGGGAAACAGCACGTTGTCGCGCTCGTGTGGATCGTTCAGCAGATTGTAGGCGCGGGGCGTGTCGAAGCTCTCTGTTGGGCTGAAGATCGTGGCGTTTTCTTTGAACAGAACCTTCCAGTCGTTCCACTTCACACCAAAGATCTGGTCTCCCATGTAGACGATAACACCTTCGCGGTTCGACTTCGGCTGATTGCCGAGAAAGAACTCGGACTGGTCGATCCCGTCGAAGGCCCGATCGGTTGGCACTTCGCCGCCCGCGAATGCCGCGAGAGTAGGAAACAGATCCATCGAGTGCACTACGTCATTGCTCTCGGAACGCGCCGGGATTTTACCCGGCCATTTGATGGCGAATGGCACGCGCAGGCTGCCTTCCAGGCTTGTGAACAGCGTCCCGCGCCAGGGGCCGGCGGTCCCTTGAATGGGCGGGGTTGGCGAAGCGTTCGCGTTCCCGATCGGCACCGCTTCGGGCCCATTGTCGGCCGTAAAGATCACAACGGTCTCATCGGAAACTCCCGCCACCTCCAACGCATCAACGATGCGACCGATGTAGTTGTCCGTCTGGCGAAGTATATCGGCCCAGACGCCCTTTCCGGTTGCACCATCGAACTCCTCGGAGACGATGTTGGGATAGTGGGTTTGCGTATAGGCTAAGTAGATGAAGAAAGGTGCGTCTTCCTTGCTCTTTGCTTCGATGAAGTCGATGGCCTTCTCCGTCAGGTCGCCGTCGATCTCGCCGCGATAATCCAAGTCATAGTCACGCGCCACGGTCGCCGGTGCGCCGGCAACGCCTTGCATGACGACGGGCTCTTCCATGTCGGCTTCGGCAAAACCAGGGAGTGAACGCCAGACCGTCACATCCGTTGTCTCGACACCATAAAACTCGTCGAAGCCTTGGTTCGTCGGATACCGCCCCTCGGACCAGCCGAGGTGCCATTTGCCGTACATAGCCGTGTTATAACCCACGTCCTTGAGCATCTCGGCCATTGTGATTTCCCACTGAGTCAGACCGTAGACTCCTCCTCCCAACGGGACTGTGTGGTTGCCGCTCCGGATGCCATAGCGCCCGGTCATGGTAGCCGCACGCGACGGCGTGCATTGGCTCTCGACGTTGAAATTCGTCAAGCGAAGACCTTCAGCTGCAAGCGCGTCCATGGCAGGAGTTGAAGTTCCACGAATAATTCCGCCGCCGTTGAACCCTGGTTCGCCCCAGCCAAAGTTATCGAGAAAGATGAAAACGATGTTGGGCTTTTCCTGCCCGTAGGCCACCGTTGATGCCATCAAGGCAACGAGAAACGAAATATTGCGTATGCACCCAGTCATCGAGGTCCCCAGAGAAAGTCGACCCAAGCCGCTCAAACTTGACCCAAGTCGTTTAATGCGGCGAGACTAAAGTTAACCTCGATGGCGGCTGAACCATTTCACGCCACGTAGTCAGAAATTCGAAGGACGGTCAAAAGATGACGACCCTGCGTTCCATGACGGTTGCCGAGGCGCTTGGCTCGGTGCCGGACTTGATCGCCTCCAAACTTGGAGACAGGGTCCTGGAAAAATCCCTCTCAGCAGCCGGACTGCCAGAAGACATCTCTTTTAGGGTTGGGCATTACATACCCGAGGTTGTGCTAAACAGGCTGCTGGACGCCGCCGCCCGAAGCGCCGGGGACGACCTTTTCGGTCTTACGTTCACAGACCACCTTTCGATAAAGGAGTACGGTGCTTGGGGCGACTATGTGCTCGAGGCACCGAATTTGTGGGCAGCCCTAAAGCGGGCCAAAAGCATCATGTACCTACACGCCAACAACGATCGATTGGAGCTCCGCGTCGGCGCGACCACCTCCTACTTTGAATACACGTTCGGCGAAAAAGAATTGCCGGGCTATCGCCACGTCGCCCTGGCGGCTTTAGGGCCCATGCTTAGTGTTCCACGCCATTTCAAAGGTCCAAATTGGCGTCCGGTTTCAGTTGGCCTAGACTTTGGTGCGGGCCGATCGAAGACGCGTTTAGAGACTGGGCTCGGGACGCGGGTTCGCTGCGGAGAAGCTTGCATCTCATTGGAGATGAAAAACAAAGACCTTTATGCGCCTAATCCCGAAGCGTTCACCCGCCGCACTACGCGCGGTGACGTCGTGCGAGCGTGCGGTGGAGGACCTCCACGTGGTCTCGTTCCATTTGTGGAGCAACTGATCATCCAAGGATTGGGAAACGACAAAACGAGCCTTGATGACATCGCCTGCCTATTGGCCACCAGCAAAAGGTCGTTTCAGCGTCAGCTTGATCAAGAAGGGACCAACTTCAGAGCCATATGCAACATCGCCAAGATGCGTCGCGCGGCTGAACTTCTTGTGGACACCCGGGATACTGTTACGGAAATCGCTATGCTGCTGAATTACTCTACACCAAGCCACTTCGCGCGCGCATTCCGTCAAGTCTACGGCATTTCCCCGTTTGAGTTCCGCTCGGTCCACGTCGCGAATGCGAACTGACCGCTTCGCCCTCCCTGCTGCCGTTCTCTGCGGCGTTCACGAAAGGCGGCTCCTGGCCGTTTGCCGCCAATGCGCATGTGGCCCTGCGATGCCGGGTGTCCGTCGTCAGAGTTTTCCAGAGAGGGTGAGGCGATTTCGTAACGAGGGCTCCGGTTTGCTTTCTGTTTGAGGTTATGCGGCAGCGCTGTCG
>NZ_FNEK01000153.1 GCF_900099935.1 Aliiruegeria lutimaris
AGATCTCCGGGCATGTAGTAGTTTTCCAGCAGAACTCGGTTCTTCATGGTCTGGTGCCAGCGCTCGATCTTGCCCTGTGTCTGAGGATGATGCGGAGGCGATGGGCGGCGGTTTCGTGGCCATGGTCGAGGAGAACGAGATCCGCGCGACGCTCTCGCCTTACGAGCGTGGCCGGATCGCGGTGGTCGCGGCAAGGGGCGGGGCCTTCGTCAATACCGAGGCCGCGGTGGAGGCGCTCTTCGCGGCCGCGTCCAAGGCCAAGCGCTCCAAGATCCGCTCCTTTGCGCAGCTTTTCGAGGAGCTGGGCGACCTGCTGCGCTTCCCGGAAATGCTGACGGAGAAACAGGGGCTGATACTTGCCACGGCGCTGCGCAATGGCGGCGAGGCGCCACTTCGTGATGCGCTGGAGCAGGGCGGGCCGGCGGGGACGATCGCCGAGGAATGGGGCCTGCTGGAGGCCGCCCTTGCCACGCTGGAGATGCCCGAGAGAAACCCGCGCCGCGGCGGCCGTCCGAAAAAGGCGCCGGCGGGCGGCGAGGGGGAGCGGATCCGGCTCTCCTCCGGCTTCACGCTGGTGCGCGACAGCGACGCGCGCGGGCCGCTGGTGCGGATCGAGGGCCGGGAGGTGGCGCCGGAGGTGATGGAGGACATCATCGAGAGCATCCGCCGCTGCCTGGAGGTTCGGTAGAGCATTTCGACTTGAACCTGGATCACCTATCGCTGTCTGAAATCAGAGATTTCAACGCAATAGGTGATGTTCGATGCATCAAGTTAAAGTCGATACGCTTTAGGCGCGGGGTTTCGTGGCGAAACCGGGGGTGAGGGGCGCGAATGAATAAGGCCCGCCCCTTTCGGGACGGGCCTTTGAGCGGCGTCAGCCTCAGATTCGGGATCAGCTGTTGCTGCCTTCATCCGAGTCTTGCGCGGATTTCAGCTGTACCAGCTCGGCCAGCGAATAATCGGCCGCATCAACACCGAGAGACGCGGCGAGCTGGGCATGTCCGGCGGAAACGCCGCTCTTGGTGGAAACGGAGAAGTTTTCGCCGGAGTCGTTGTTGCGGAGGAAGTTGGCGAAGGCGTGCTCGTCATCCTGCTCGGCTTTGATCAGGGAGAACTCGCGGACGGTCTCGGCATCGGCGCCGGAGATGCCGCCGGGGTTGGAGCGGATGGCATTGGCCTGGGCGTAGTTGCCATCTTCCAGCGCGCTGCGCAGCGAGATCAGCTCGGCGGTGGTGTAGACGCCGGGTTCGACATCGAGCTGCTGGGCCAGCTGGTCGGAGGCGAAAGCCGGGGCGGCCAGGGTCAGGGCGAGGGCGGTGGTCAGGGCGATGCGGTTCATGGGGATGGTCCTTTTCGATGCGTTTGGTCTTGATGCGGTTTGTGTTGCCGGCGCTGTCTGCGCCGTCGGTGAGGAGGAGATAGGGTCTCGTCTTTTGAACAAAAACAGCTAAGAAAAGCAGGGTTTTGTGCATAAATGCACATCACGCTCGGGCGAGCACCTCTTGGCAAATCCGTGTGCGGTACCATCCCGTGCAGGTGGCAATCGTGGGAAGAAATGCTGGAGGGCTGTCAGCATTTGCCGCCTGCGGCGGCGCCGGCCATGCGGCGGATTGGATCAAGGCGGGTCTTGCCGCGAAACCGGGCGAGGGGCGGGGCGCTCAGGGCTGGCCGCGCCGCTCGTACCATTTCCGGCAGAAGCCGAGGAAGGCCATCTCTGGGTTGCGCGGCTGGTCGGTGGCCCATCCGCGCCACTCGGCCTCGATCATGTGTATGTCCCAGCCGGGCGCGGCGCTGCGGGCCATATCGTAGACCTCCGGGTCGAGCGGCGGAATGGAAATCGTCGCGCCGGGATCGGCCCCGACGGTGCCGCGGCTGGTGGCCACGAGATGATCGCGCGTCTCGTCGATGCGGATATGGTAGTCGGGCATGTGGTCATATTCCGCGTCTTCCTTGGCGATGGCCGATATCAGCCGCCGGAATTCGCGCAGGGTGGAGCCCGACCCGCATTTCTTCTGCAGGACCTTCATCGAGCAACGCCATTCCTTCTGGCGCCCGCAATGCTTGCGCGCCAGCTCGTAGATGCGCCGCTCCAGCGGCTTGCGCAGGCGGAAATACTCGCGCGAGAGCGTCAGGACTTCCAGCGCGCGGATCGCGTTGAAAACCCAGTCCGAGAGCTTGACCTCGACCTCCTGCATGCGCCCTTCGCGGGTCTCGCGCACGATCTTGGCCCGTTCGATCAGCCCGAAGGTCTCGAAGATCTCCTTGCCGTCGGTGGTGATGTTGGTCGAGATCCGCGTGCCCGCCAGCCGCTCCATCGCCGCCTTGAGCAGCGTGTAGCCCCGGCCCGTCGTCATGCGGTTCGTGGCCTTGAGCAGGTCGGCGGCCTGGAAGCGGATCACCTGCTGCGGGTCCTTGCCCTCGTTCATGCCCTTGATCAGCGAGGAGATGCAGTGGTGCTGGCAGACAAATTCTAACCAGTCTCCGAATGGACAGTGAGCCTGTCCCTTATCCAGCGCAGAGTTGACGCCACTCGTCGAGAGCAGCGGCACGGTTCTTTTTGAAGTTGGCCCTAGATGAGAGGCAGCGCTCCGAATTAAAATGGTTGATAACCGAGGCGTCGATGGCGGCGAACATCTGCAAACTTCGCATTCGCCGGAAGCGTTGCATCGCTCGTTCTCGTCGTCGAAACGGCAAGTGGGAGTTTTCTGCCCGATTGTTGAGCCAGCGGCCTGTTTCCTGCCGATCGGCCGCACCGATTTCCCTCAGCGCAGCACTATAAGATCGGAGGCAGTCAGTCACGATCACTTCCGGCCGACCATAGCGCTTCATTGATTTTCTTAGGAATTTCAATGCTGCTTTCCGATCCCGCGTCTTTGTGACAAAGCTTTCGAGAACTTCGCCCTCATGATCGACAGCGCGCCAAAGGTAGTGGCGGTCGCCGTTGATCTTCACGAACATCTCGTCCAGATGCCATCGCCATTGTGGCCAGGAGCGCAACCGTTCGGCGCGTTTCTTCCAGATCTCAGAGGCGAACATGGGGCCAAACCGATGCCACCAGAAACGTACGGCCTCATGACTGACATCGATGCCCCGCTCATGCAGAAGGTCCTCGACATTGCGGAGCGACAGCGGGAAGCGAACGTACATCATTACCGCGAGGCGAATGATTTCACGGCTGGTCTTGAAGTATTTGAACGGGTCGCGTTTCGTCATCCTGGGACGCTACTCAGCCCCCTGCCCGGCGGCAAGCCAACTTCTTTTGACATCACCCGGCGCGGGCAACATCGTGAAGCGGCGGAAATACACACGACCGCAATTGTTCGCCCTGTTCCGGTCCCTGCCACCGTGCTTGGTTGGGATGGAGG
>NZ_FNEK01000152.1 GCF_900099935.1 Aliiruegeria lutimaris
ACTCAGAATCACCTCGTCTGCAACCCGGCCAACCATATCATCCCCCCGAAATCACTCGGATCAATGATACGAACTACAGTTCCAGGTGACTAGGGCAGCAAGTATGAATGACTGGTGAATAGCGGCCTTCGCCTTGCTGCATGGCTTGCAGGGGCGCACGAAGATTGCGCCGCCGAGCGTTTCGGGTCAGCCTGCGGGTGAGGCGGCAAGTGCCGGACATGGAGCGGGAAGATGCGGATCGCGACCTATAATGTCGAATGGATGACCCATTTGTTCGATGAGGACGGGACCCCGCTGGCGGATGAACGCTGGTCGACGCGCTACAACGTCACCCGGCGCCAGCAACTCGAATCCCTCGGGATCGTGTTCACCGCGCTGGACGCCGACGCGATCCTGATCGTGGAAGCACCCGATCAGAACCGTACGCGGGACACGGTCGTTGCACTGGAGAGTTTTGCCCGCCTGTTCGATCTGCGCCAGAGCAAGGCCATGATCGGTTTCGCCAACCAGACCGAACAGGAAATCGCCCTGCTGTATGACCCGGACAGGCTGGAGTTGCGCCACGATCCGCAGGGGCAATTCTCCGGCAAGAAGGGCGATCCGGAAGCGCCCCGCTTCGATGGAACCTTCCGGATCGACCTCGACATCGACGCCACACCGGACCAGGTGACCTTTTCCAAGCCACCCTTGGAAGTCGCGGCGCGGACTGTGGATGGCACCCGGTTCCGGATGATCGGCGTGCATGTGAAATCCAAGTCTCCCCATGCCGCACGCGGTGACGACGACGTGATGCGGGTTTCTATCGCCAATCGGCGCAAGCAGCTTGCGCAATGTATCTGGCTGCGACGCCGGGTGGAGGCCCATCTGACCGCCGGGGACTCGCTGATCGTGCTGGGCGATTTCAACGACGGTCCGGGGCTGGACGAATACGAGAAACTGTTCGGCCGCTCTGGCCTCGATATCGTGATCGGAGAAGGCAGGCCGAGGGAAGAGCGCCTGTTCGATCCCCATGCCCAGCGTGGCCCGGTTCCACCCGGTTCCGCCCGCCCGCCGGCCACGGCGCGTTTTTATAACGACGTTGAGAAGAGATATCACTCCGCGCTTCTTGATTTCATCATGATCTCGCCTGACCTGCTGTCCAACAGACCGGCCTGGAGGATCTGGCATCCTTTCGACGACCCGAAGATCTATCAGCTTCCCGAATTGCGCGAAGCGCTGCTGGCGGCCTCCGATCACTTCCCCGTGACATTGGATATCGATCTGGACGCTTCCGCGAATCCCGGCGCAGGCGTATGATCGCACCATGACACGTTTGCCCGCCCTGGCCCTTGCCGCCGCTATCGCCGCCGCCCCGCTTTGTGCCCCCGCCCAGGAGTCCGATGTCGAGGATGGCTTCAACCTCATCGAAGAAGGCGCAAAGCTTCTGCTCAAGGGGTTGGCCGACGAAGTGAAGCCGATGATGGAGGACCTTGCGATCGAGATGGAGCCCAAGCTGCGCAAGTTCGCCGAGGAGATGGCGCCGATGCTGGAGCAGTTCTCGGAACTCGTCGACAGCTTCGACAAGTACCATCCGCCCGAGCGGCTCCCGAATGGCGACATCATCCTGCGGCGCAAGACCCCCGAGGAGCTTGCCGCTCCCGAAGAAGGGGATGAAACCGAACTCTGAGCGCTACACCGGCAGGCGCCCGGAAATTTTCCGCGTGACCTGAGGGTGCGAAAGCAGTACAGCACCGGCCCATGTCCGAAAGCAGACTGACATACGCGCTCAAATCCGGCGCGCTCCACTTGCCACAGACCGGCCAGATCGCCGTTTTCCGTCCCCGTGCGGGGGCCGACCTCTCGGCGCTGCCGCGCGGGCGGGTTGAAATCGTGCAGGGCAACCGGGCCGATCATGATTTCTGGGCGCGCCAGGGATATCGCACCGAGATTTCCGCACCCGAGGATTTCGCAGCCGCCATCGTGATGCTGCCGCGCGCCAAGGCCGAGGCGCGGGCGCTGGTGGCCGAGGCGAGCGCCCATGGCGGCAGTGTCATCGTCGATGGCCAGAAAACGGACGGGGTCGATTCGATCCTGCGCGAGATCCGCAAACGCGCCGAGGTCTCGCCGCCGGTTGCCAAGGCGCATGGGAAGATCTTCCAGTTTCAGGCCGGACCGGGCGGTTTCGCCGATTGGAGCCTGCCGCCGGTGACGCGGCTTGAGAGCGGCTGGGTGACCGCGCCGGGCATGTTTTCGGCCGACGGGCCGGATCCGGCCTCGGTCGCGCTTGCGCGGGCATTGCCTGAGAAAATGCCGGGCAGGGTGGCCGATATCGGCGCGGGCTGGGGCTATCTGGCCTTCCATGCTCTGGAGCGGCGGGATGTGACCGAATGCGTGCTGGTCGAGGTGGAACATGCCGCGCTCGAAGCCGCACGGCAGAACCTGCATGGCGGGCGGGCGCGGTTCCTGTGGGCCGAGGCCGTGAACTGGACCGATAGCGAACCCTTCGATCACATCGTGATGAACCCACCCTTTCACACCACCCGCGCGGCCGATCCCGCGCTCGGGGCCGCCTTCATCAACGCCGCGGCGCGCAATCTTTCCCCGCACGGCACGCTCTGGCTTGTCGCCAACCGTCACCTGCCCTATGAGGCGCCGCTCGAAGCCGCTTTCGGTGAATTGCGCGAGATCGAGGGAACATCCGGTTTCAAGATCTACGCCGCTCGCCGCCCAAGGGGGCAATCCGCCGCGTCTCGGCGGCGCTGAAAACCGTTATCATCTCCGCGATGCCCAACTGGCACCAGATCGACAGGATCTTCTCATGACTTTCTCCATCCAAGGTAAAACAGCGATCGTGACCGGCGCAGCCCATGGAGTCGGGCTGGCCATCGCCCGGCATTTCATGGAGCAGGGTGCCAATGTCATGTTTGCCGACATGGACGAGAAGCGCCTGTGCGAAGAACTGGGTTCGGAGAAGGGCGATGACGCCCGTGGCAATGCCCGTGCCTTTGCCGGCGATCTGCGCGAGCGGTTGACCATCGCGAACCTGCTCTCCGCGACGCTCGACTCCTTTGAGCGGGTGGACATCCTCGTCAATGCCTGCCGGCAAATGGTGGCCTCCGATCCGCTCGATCCGGACAATGACGCGGTGGAAATGCTGCTGGAGCAGAACCTGATGACCGCATTGCGCCTGAGCCAGACCGTGGCCAAGCGCATGATCAAGCAGGCAGAGATCGACGCCAACGAAGATGCGGTCGCGATTGGCTCGATCATAAACCTGTCATCGATTGCCGCGCGGCGGACTCACCCGGAGTTGCTGGGATACTCGGTCTCTACTGCGGCGCTGGACCAGATGACTCGCTCGCTCGCCGTGGCGCTGGCACCGAATCGCATCCGGGTGAATGGCGTGTCTTTCGGTTCGGTCCTGTCCTCCAGCCTGATGGAAGCGATCAAGGAAAATGCAGACTATCGCACGAATATCCGCGATCACACGCCGATGAACCGGATTGCCAAGCCGGGAGAGGTGGCCGAGGCAGCGCAATTCCTGGCCTCTGACGCGGCGGCCTTCATGACCGGTCAGATCATGACCGTCGATGGCGGCCGCACGCTGCTCGATCCGGTGAACGCGCCCGCCCACTAGGCGGATCTCCGGTCGGTCAATGTTGCTGATCCGCGGCGCGCTGTTCGTAATGGCTGGGAGGGGGCTTTGCCCCCCGCGCTCTGGCGAGCGCTCCCCCCAGGATATTTCGGGAAAGAGGATAGATTAGAGCGTGTCGCGTTTAATCGGCCTCATAGCCT
>NZ_FNEK01000146.1 GCF_900099935.1 Aliiruegeria lutimaris
AATTCGGGTCGATAACGGCCCCGAATACGTCAGTTCCACCCTCATGAATTGGGCTGAGAAGCAGGGCATCGCCCTGAACTACATCCAGCCCGGAAAGCCTCAGCAGAACGCCTATGTCGAGCGCTACAACCGGACTGTCCGGCACGAATGGCTGGACCTCTACATCTTTGACACCATCGAGGAGGTGCAGCAGATAGCAACCGAATGGCTATGGACCTACAACAATGAGCGCCCCAACATGGGGATCGGCGGGATCACTCCTGCCATGAAGCTGAAAAAGGCCGCGTGAATTCTACGAAACCACCCCGCCAAAACGGGGAGGATTACCATGGGACCGCGACAGGAGGCGCAGGGTGCGCTGTTCTACGACTTTTCGCTGGAAGATCATGTACCCCGAGACCATCTGCTGCGGTCGATCGATCGTTTCGTCGACCTGAGCAGCATGCGCTCGCACCTCGCGCCGTTCTACAGCCACACCTGACGTCCTTCGATCGATCCCGAGCTGCTGATCCGAATGCTGACTGATCCGGTTCATGCTTCACCGAAAGGAAGCATGAATGATCATCTCGAAAGAAATTCTGGACGAACTGCTGAAAGGCGTTGAGCGCCCAGAGGATCTGCTTGGCGATGCCGGGCTGATGAAAGAGCTAAAGATCAAGCTCATGGAACGGATGCTTGGCGCCGTTCTCAGTTGCAGCGGCCTGACCCAACCCTTGGACATTCTGCTGTGCGAAGCAGTCGTCTGACGAACAGCGTTAGAGTGGCAGCACCGAGCCCACAGCGGACTCAAACGTGCCACCAAGGGAAAACCCGATTGGTATCAAGAATGAGCGTCGTGTTAGCGGTCGACTGTTCCGCATGATCAGGTTGGCGGGTTTGTCCCGGAAGCCAGAAGGAAGGTCATATCCGCGCTTACGCCGCCTTGGCCCGAAAACTGTCCAATGCAGTCCCTGATTTCGCTCCAGGCCACATCGCGCTTTTGGTCGTCCAGGTCGGCCAGAACGGCGCGATAGGCACCAAATGCCTCCTGCATCATGGTTAGCGCGTCACCGACCGATGCGATGGACATCCGGGCGACGACCGACTCGATCCTAGTGTCGATATAACCGGCCACTTGAAAAATGTCCTCTAGTTTCGCAGGATCTGACAGAGCAAACAGCCCTGGTGAACCCGGCGGCGGCGGTGTCTTCCCGGCATGCTTTAGTGCGATCATCATGGTTCTTGAAAACAGCAGGTTTTCCTGCGGAGAGGCCACCACAAGAACCGCGAAGCGCCCGTTCTCCGCCAAGACGCTTCGCACGGCCGCGAGCGCGTCTTGAGGCGACTGGAACAGCATAAGGCCGAGTCGGCAGGTTGCTGCATCGACGCGCAACCCGCTTTCGGAAAGGTCCTCCGCCGGGCCGTGCAGCGTTTCGACATTGGTAAGCCCCGCGGCGGCGGTATTTGAGGTCACAAAGGTCAACATTTTTGACGCTATGTCGTTTGCGAAAACCCGGCCAGTCGGCCCCACACGCCTCGCGGCAAGAATCGTTTGGCTGCCGGCGCCACAGGCGAGGTCCAACACTCTCATGCCCGTCTCTACGTTGGCCGCATCCAGCATTTGTTCGGTCGCCTCGGCGGCGGCACCCATCAAAGCAGATTCCCACTTTGCCCAGCCCGGCGCGGCTGAATCCCAAATACCTTCATTTTCGTATTCGCCATTTCCGACCATCGTACCCATCCTCCCTTGGAGAGATGCGTCAGGCTACACTTCATTTCACGTTGCACAAGGGTCAAGCCAGGTCAGGAACCGAGTGCAAAGAAGTGTTTCCCACGCGATGTGGGGAGCCTGGCCGTCTGGCGCGAGCGCACCAGACAAGGGACCTCACGCAGGCGTTGCTTCGTGTGGCGAAGCGCGGACCGGCACGAAAGAAGGTCGTCCGTTTCCTTGGGTTTCTGTTTGCTTGAAGCCCCGCCGACCATAGGAGTGCGATGCGTGGCTCATTGGGACCAATGCCTTAGTGGCGTCGAGCCTTGCATTGTCTGCTTCCGGTCGCGTTTGAACTGACCTCCGGTGCGAACCGAAGTCACAAAACACGACCGGAAGCGCCTATTTGACCCCCTGCTTGAGTTCCGGAAATTCTTGCAAAATCCCTTTCCTCTGAGCGGACATCCGACAGGAATGGTCGGATGCCCGTGTGCCTTTGGGTCCGCATTGTCAGGTCGCCCGCTTCTTTGCCTTCTGCCATGCAACAAGCGCTCTGGCTTTCTGCCGTTCGGCTTGCCGCACATATCGGTTGATCGTCTCCAGTTTTCCGACGAGCCTCGGGATCCGATTGGAATTGGACGCCAACAGGATTTTCAGCGCTCCCGCTGTGAACGCGTCATGCCGCCCTTTCAGCATGGCAGCCAGGACGGCCGGGTCGTCCATGTCTTCGAAATCCAGCTTTAGGAGATTCGTCTCCCGGTGGCTCTTCGCATATCTGGCTAGTTTTGCCGCCGTCTCTCTTTCGGCGGATGTGGCGCGCTCAAGAAGAGACATTCTCGGACAATCTCATGCGCTGCACGTTATCAGGCATTTGACACCGCAGGACGTGGCGCTTGACCCGCGCGAGGGCGACACAAAAATAGAGAAAATCCAGAGGAAAACAGAGATTGAGCAGCGGACCGTAACGGCGGCGCATCAACGAGACCTTGAGGAGTCTCCGCCCGAAAGCTCAGGGGCCCGCGACCGGGCAAAATGCGAGGGCTTGCGTGTTTGCCCAAATTTTAAGCAATATCAACTCTTTTATATTTCAATCGAATACGAGAAAAACACAACTCAGGGTTGAATTTGGGTTCGTTTCGCAATCCCGCATCGAGCGAATTATCGGGTCCGGATACGGATGAACGGCGCGACGACGTCGGGCTGCGTCAGTGCTTCCCGAAAGGCACGGACCTCACTGTTCACAACCAGGTCCACCTTGATGCGGTCGCCCGCGAACGCAACGAGAGACCAAGAATGACATTGAAATACTTCAAGTCTTCAGGGAAGTCCAAGGCGTGTGTTGCCGCGATCAGTTGAATCGGCGGCGCATACCGGACACTCGCACGGATTTTTAGGACGTCTGGAACGGTGAAGGTTTTCTGATGCGGGCCGCGGCGTGAGTTATCGGCTTGGCGCGACGTCGGCCCGCGTTGGCAAACCTTCACCAAAGGCGACTTTGGCCACATCAACAACCACTGCACTGCAGCTTCTGCGAGGCAGCCATTCGTCGATGTGCACCGTCTCGGCATGTCGGTAGGCGCAAGTTAGACGCCTCAGGAGTGGGGGCAAGATTATCGCACGGGAGGGTCGCTTTACGTAAACCATTCGAGTGGCCCATAGTGAGCAAATCACATGTGGGGATGAAACGGCGACATGGTATCTGCGCATACTTGGCAACGATGAGCAGGTCGGAAAGTGTCGGCAGGATGTACGGCTTGATCTGAAGACGTTCCTGGACACCGATGACTCCCCTTGTGCGGGCAACAGTCGATCCGGGCATTAGGTCAATCGTCGGCAGCGGATCGAGCAGGGCCTTAGCTTGCGCCGAGAATATGGCAAAATTTTCCTTGTTTCGAGACATCTTACTCCTTGGCCCACAGACGCTGGGCAAGCCTGGCTTTGGCAATCACATTCCAGTCAACGGCTTCATGCCATCGAGGGGCCGCTCACCGCTTCCCGAGCGCGACGTGCCGCCTGAAGTTCCTGAATGACCTGTTCAAAAGGAAGAACAGGATCATCCTTTTCCTCTGTTGCGGACCTCGCAAGGCGCTGGAAAAACGGATTGGTTAGGGCGTTTGCTGTCCGTACCAAAAGCGGTTGGAATAGGAAAAACAGAACGGCAAACACCAGGAATGTGCTCAATAGGACCAAGAACTCGTACATGGTAGAATCCTCTTTTCAAATTCCGACGCTTTCAAACCGGCGGATACAAAGCGTGCCCCCCCTCGAACCCAATGTCCTCCGAAGAAACACTCGGCGCATCATGGTTTATGGGACGGTTTGAGCGCTGGCGACGACACCAATGCGCCGATCCGGTTAGCATTGTCCCGGCTGGGTCAACACTCCACGCCTTCCTCTAAGGACGACGGAAGCGAATCCGCACAAGACGTGTCTGACTTGGACCGGTTGCTTGCAGCGGGCTCGAAGTTGAAACCCCGCACAGAGGCAACGTTTCCGCCGAGCTCGGTTTGGACTTCGTGGCATTGAAACGCAGCCCTTCCACCATAACTCGCCATTTTCCTGCCAGATTGTCACCTCAATCTGCCTGCATCGTCCCAATGAGACTGATCGGAGGACTGACAGCAATACAACTCGGGCGATGTGTCAAAGGACCAAACCCTGAGTTCTGGAGGTAGACATGAACGTCAACCACCTTGTCAAACATGAACTCAACAAGCGGGCGCTCGAATTCGAGCACAAGGGTGACTGTGCGCCAACCATCATGCTCTCGCCGCGTGAGCTTAGCGCCATGACCTATCTGGCCAAGGGCATGACTCGGGCCCAGGCGGCTCACGAAATGGACATTTCCGAACATACCTTGCGCGTATACATCGAAGCGGCGCGCCACAAACTCGGCGCCTTGAATACAACCCACGCGGTCGCGCGCGCCTTGAGCCATGGATTGATCATCGTTTGATCGCTTCGGGAGTTTTTTATCTGCGATGCCTCAGAAACCGTGGACCATCCAGCCGCAATCGCCGCGAGCTAGCAATACCGATTCTTGCGCATCGTTGCTTTCTCCAACAAGAGCGACCGAAAAGAGAAGCGCAATTTTCTTCGGGAAGGTCGTTCTCTCCAAATCGAACCCCAGAGTCGAACGGCACGGCAAAGCAGACTCATCCGAGGGTTATTGGCCTAGAGCGTGTCGCGTTTAATCGGCCTCATAGCCTGCGGCTTTGAAGTAGTTGTAGCATTCTTCGTCCGAGAAGAGGTTGCAGACCTGTCCGACGGCGGCCCAGAGTTGGTCATAGGTTCGCGCGGCGGCCTTCCTGATCAGTGTCTTGAGTTTCGAGAAGGCCATCTCGATGGGATTCAGATCTGGGCTGTAGGGTGGCAGGAACAGGAACCATGCACCAATCGCGCGTAGGGACGCCGCTGCGGCCGGGGCTTTGTGGCTCGACAGGTTGTCGAGTATGACAACGTCGCCTTCGCGCAGCGTCGGCCCCAGTTGGGTTTCGATGTAGAGGGCGAACATTTCGG
>NZ_FNEK01000139.1 GCF_900099935.1 Aliiruegeria lutimaris
TGGCGAGCCGTATCGCCAGCCAGCCGCCGCTTCCCGGCTTCAAGAAATTCCTTCGACCAGGCGTAGTACAGGCTCTCGGCGATCCCCTCACGGCGGCAAAGCGCGGCGATACTTTCCTCGCCACGAAGACCAGCCAGCACGATGCGGATCTTCTCTTCCGATGAGTAATGCTTGCGAGTCTTCCGCTTGATCCCCCTGACCAGCCTGTCAGCGGAATCCTTCGATGTTCCGGGTTTCTTGTTCATCTTCGCTCCTTATCAGCTTCGATGAACCAGAACCCTCCGTTGCTCAAACCCCTAAATCTCTCCGTCGGGTGCTGACGTCAGACAATAGCCTCAATCACTCTCCAGAGTCCGGCCCTTTGATTAAATCATTCACCCATATATCGAGGTCATTCTTTCTGTAGATCACCAATGATCCTGTCGACGCAAAGCGAGGACCTTTCGTGCGATTGTTTCGCATACGAAGTTTCGCGAGCGTAGACTCGGAGATGCCGAGATATTCAGCTGCTTGCCGGGGTCGGAGATATTGGAAAGCGGCGCCAAGATGCTCGCTTTCGTGCGCCTGATTATGCCTGTTCATTTCACTTTCTTTCTTTTTCCCTCGTTGCTCTAAATATTCCAGAAATTCGCTACCACAACAAGAGGAGAAAATCCGCAACGATATGAAAATAAACAATTTTTCAGGCTCCCGTTGAAAGCTCAACGAGGCGTTGAGGCCAAGTTTTCGAATTAACAAAGCCTTAGAGAGTTTACTGAAACAGTCGGTTTCCCTGTGGCTTTTTTTTTGGCTTTGTCACAAAACGGATTTGCGGACAGCATGGGACACTATGGGACGGACAGTCGAATCCATACACGTCTTCCTTAATTGCTGCCCGTGATCTCCGATTCGCTGACAGCCAGGTTTCAGCGCTGGCTCTTTAAAGTGTGGCGGACAGATACGGTCCGATCATACACCGTAGGTGTATCCATCAATTGATCCCGGTGGGTCAGCGCCGCTTCATTCGTATGACCGCTACAGAACTCGCCGCCGTAGCTCTGAACATACCGTCTCCATTGCCGGCCTAAGGGCGTCTATCGACGGTTTGGTGTATCGCTGACCAGTGA
The DNA here is from genome assembly GCF_900099935.1 of Aliiruegeria lutimaris. Taxonomy (GTDB): domain Bacteria; phylum Pseudomonadota; class Alphaproteobacteria; order Rhodobacterales; family Rhodobacteraceae; genus Tropicimonas; species Tropicimonas lutimaris. The sequence goes on from NZ_FNEK01000139.1 coordinate 1,107, forward strand.
TCGAGAGCGGCGTGTGGTTGAGCAGTCGACCGACAATTTCTTCCAGAACGCCGGCCTCCATTGCCACGGTGGCGAAGGTGCGGCGATGGGCGTGAGGGCTCCACTCCATCCGTGTGGGTGTTGTCAGGCGCCCATCTGGCCCCTTTGGCGATGGAAATACCCACTTGCGATGCAACCCACGGACAGGCGCAAGGATCTCTTGGTGTAACTGCAAGATCGGCAGATCGAAGCTGCGGCCGTTCTTGGTCATCGGCAGGTGGATATGATCCTCGCGGACATGCTTCCACTCCAGTGTTAGCGCTTCGCTCTTCCGGAACCCGGTGTACAGGATGAGTTCGTAGAAAACCGTGTGGATGGGATTGAAGAGTGCGTCGATTGCGGATCGCCAAACCCTGAGGTCATCGATGATCTCACCCTTGGGCTCTTCCGGATACCACTCGATCGCCATGGTTGGGCATTCCGGCAGATCATTGGTACGTCTGGCATGGTTCCAGACCGTGCGGAAGTACTTCAGCGTATGATTGGCCGTAGACGGCCTATCAGCCAGCGACCGATGGCGGTCTACCACTTGAGATTTGCTGATCTCGTCCAGCGGTAGGCGCATCCAGTCCTTCAGATGGTTCTCGAACTGCTGTCGGACACCTGATTTATGTGCATCGGAACGCAATTTGGGACGAGCCAGATAGGATTCCATTGCCTGTTCCAGTGTGGGCGCACCAATCTGTATCTTCTTGCCGGCGCCGCGCCCCCACTCCAAGGCAAAGCCGAGCGCGGTCTGGCGCGCGGCCTGCGCCGAAATAACCGGATACCGTCCAATGAGAACCCGTCGTGTCTGACCGCCGACATCCTTCTGGAAATACCAGGTCTTTGAACGCTTGCCGACGAAGAGCACGAGGCCCTTCACCTCATTGTCCCAATACTTTTCGGTACCTGATTTTGCAGGCGAAAGCTTGCGGGCAAAGGTCTCGGTGAGCTTGGGCATTTTGTCGGCTTTTTGTCTGTATTGGTAGGAAAAAGCATACACTCGCCGGAACCGACTGGAAAGATTAAACCTTTTAAAATGAACGCATTGGAATGGACAAGAACGTCGCGGAAAGATAGGCTATTTGCTTGGAAGGCAGGGGCTTTACCATTAAGCTATACCCGCAGTGGAAATCGGCTTAGTCGAAGGCTCACCGATCGTCAACAAGGATTACCGATTCTCGCGGCCTCCCCATCCATTTGATCGTTATCCGGGCGGTTTGCATTACAGTGGGGCGGACAGGTCAAGACGAAATGCCCAACACAGACATTCATGAAAAGGTGAACAGCTTCGTCCGGGAACACTTCGGCTTTCCCGGAACGCTTCGCCTGCATCGGGCCGCTCTCGGTTTGGACCTGCTTGCCGCACCCTTCAACGTCATGCTCGCGCCGGTTTTCCTGCTCTCTCGCATCATTGCCTTGCTATTGGAGATGCTCCGGCTTCAGCGCGCCAGCCGTTGGATCCTCGCTCACCCGATCTTTCTCCACTCGGCGGTCGCGCGCGCAGTTGAGCAACGGATCGAGATCGAACTCTGGCCTGCAGTCTCGCCGCAGGGGGCATCGCTGAACGATCGGCAGAGGCGGCTTCTGCGGGACTACACCAGCGTTCGAACCTCCGTCGCCGAGATCTTCACCACTCTCGTCGTGCTTGCGCTCGGCTTCTACCTGTTCCGAAATCCGACGCCGGGTATCGTCTCGCTGACCCCGTTCGTATCCGAACTCATGACACAAACCTCGGCCGTCTCGAACTTCCCGTTTGGTCGAGGGCTCGGGAAAATGTGGTATGCGGTATTTCCACCGGAGCGATCCGCAACCTACTTGATAACAGTTGGAATCAGCCTTGCGCTTGTGGCCTCGCTGGTCACGACCTTCGCCGGGATCATCGCCGACCCGATCCAGACATATCTTGGCATCCATCGCAGACGCCTGTTGCGGCTCCTTAACGATCTCGACGCAAGCGACGCGGCCGGACCGGTCCTGGCCCGGGAACATGCGCTCGCGCGGCTCGCGGACATCTCAGATGCCGGAGTCAGCCTATTTCGGATGCTGCGGTGATAGGTAGATTCACCACAGATTGGTGAAGTGATCATCCGAGGGGGACCAGTTCGAAATGATCGGAGGCGTGTTACTCGACATCTCTGGCGTTCTCTACCAGGGAGACGTGGCAATACCGGGCGCCGTCGAGGCTGTAAGGCGCCTTCGAAACGCCGGTTTACCGATCCGTTTCCTGACCAACTCCACTCGGCGACCAAAGCGGGACATCCTGACGAAACTCCAGTCGCTTGGCTTCGACGTCGACGGCAACGAAGTCCTGACGCCGGCAGCGGCTGCCTGTGCATGGCTTGAGGCGAATGGATATGTGCCCCACCTACTGGTGCATCCCGATCTGGAGGAAGACTTCGCCGCGTGCAGAACGGTCGGTCCGGTGGCCGTAGTTGTTGGGGATGCAGGTCTCTACTTCACTTACGAGCGATTGAATGAGGCCTTCCGGGAAATCGAGTCGGGTGCGCCGTTCCTGGCACTTGCCACCAACAGGGTCTTTCGTGACGCGGATGGAATGCTGAGCCTCGATGCAGGCGCCTTCGTTCGCGCGCTGGAATATTCCAGCGGCAAAGATGCGCTCGTGCTCGGCAAGCCCTCTGTCGCCTTCTTCCGGTCGGGCGCCGAGGGCATGGGAAGTGATCCTGCCGATATTGCCATGGTGGGAGATGACGCTGAGAGCGATGTGGCCGGTGCCATCTCTGCCGGTATTGGCATGGGCATCCTCGTCCGCACCGGCAAGTATCGCGACGGCGACGAAACTCGGTTTAACCCCGAACCGACGCATGTCGCGAGAGACATAGTCGAAGCGGTGGATGCAATCGTTGCAAACACAGGATAAAGGAACGTCCGCGCCGGAAAACCGACCCCAGACCCTTCGCTTCAAACCCAAAACCGCAGCGCAATGCCACAACTTCTCATAGTCTATCACTCCCGGACAGGTGGCAGCCGACAGATGGCAGAGGCGGCATTTGAAGCCGCGCGCATTGAAACGCCAACCGTTCTGAAGCGGGCGGAACAGGCCATCGCCGAAGATTTGTTGCAGGCCGATGGCTACATTTTCTGCGCGCCGGAAAACCTCGCCGCGCTATCGGGCGTTATGAAAGACTTCTTCGATCGTTGCTACTACCCTGTGCTGGGACGGATCGAGGGACGCCCTTACGCCCAGATGATATGCGCCGGTTCGGACGGTGAGAACGCGGCCCGGCAGACCGCGCGCATCGCCAGGGGGTGGCGGCTGCGTGAAGTCCAGCCCCCGATCATCGTCTGCACGCACGCTCAAACGCCCAAAGAGATCCTCGCCGACAAGGTCATTCAGGAAAACCAGCTTTCGCTATGTCGAGATCTTGGCGCAGCTATGGGGGCTGGGTTGTTTATGGGTGTCTTCTGATCAAGGCATCCCCATTGCCAGCACTTCCGGACATGCGTGGCCGTCGCGAAATCTCCCGTTTCGCAAGTGCCACATTGGTCAAAAAGGGCGGAGAGCGGCCATTCGCGGCAAAAACCATAGCCGGCGGCTCGGTAGACTTTGCAGACGATCGGTCCAAATGCGGCTGAAGGCGCGAGCAGAAAATGTCGAAAGTGTCCCGGCCGATCAGAACGGTATCGACAACGTAAAGAACGCCCCAACCCCCTCCGTCCTGTTTTTCGTTTCAAACTCGTTGTAGGCGCGCAGGCTTGCGTAAATCGGCCGGCCGTCAAACTCACCGCTATAGGCAATCTGAGGGCCTATTCCGTAGGTCTCCGATCTGAACCCATCGAGCACGGCTGGCGCTCCCTTGTCATCGGATATCTGCCTATAGGCAAACCCTACGGCTCCCAGTTGCCAGTTTTCTGACAGGAACTTCGAGACCGCCCAGTCCAGGTGAACGGAATCGCCGTTGGTATAGTTCGTGTCCGGGTTCTCGAAGTTATGGGTTATGCCCAACGTGGCAGAGGCTTCCCAGCCGTTCTCCGGGTTGAAATACGTGTAGGCCCCGCCGACATCGATTGCGCCATGGCCGAGGCCGATATTCGTAAGACGGTCCGGCTCGTAGTCTCCGACCGGGATCGCACCGGTAACATAGGCCATCCAGTTATGCGTGCCATTGTTCCAGAAGAGCTGGGCGGTCGGATAAAGATCTCCGAACCCGGAGACATCCTTTGACGTGCTGCCGGAGAGCGGCCCAAGTGTCGCGTCAGCGGATACATCGCTGTAGGCAATGATGGTCGCGAGTGAGAACGCCACCCTGCCGCCGAGCACTTCGGTATCCGGGCTGTAGGTCGGTATGATGAACTGCCCCAGATACCTCGCATTGATACCCAGACGAATCTCGCCGCCCAGGTCGATCTCCTGGCCGGTGGATACGTCACCTGAATAGGCATATGTGACCAGAGGCATCGAGAAACCGGTCTCGGGCGGGATCGCGGCAAAGCTTCCGTACTGGCCGGGCAACCAGAAACTCACGCCACCTTCGTCGGCAATTGCGGTGCCGCTCCCCAGAAGTGCCATTACCAGACCCGATCCGATGCCTGCTATTGTTCCGCCTTTCGGCAGCGGCGCATTCGAACAAGCGCGTGAGAGCATCACCATTAACCTTCTGACGGCGTGTACCAAATCGGAGAGGTATAGGCGCGTTCCTGCGTGGATGTTGGCACATCGTCCGGCATCTCGTCTCCGAACCGGACGGCGTCATAGACGGTCCATCTCGGGGTCGGGATTTCCAGGACCCGAGCATAATAGAATGCGCTGAGCGACGGATCGAACTCCGGATCTGTCCACACCGTGATCAGTTCCGGAGCACCGATTGAGTTGGTGAAGGTCCCGGTCTCGGCATCCACCGTATTTCCGATTGCTGGCAGTTTGCCATCCGCCCCCGGCTCCCGGTCGCCGGACCAGACCACATCGAAAACCTTCTCTTCGGTTTCCCCTTCCGCGTTCAGCCAGCCCTTGAC
>NZ_FNEK01000141.1 GCF_900099935.1 Aliiruegeria lutimaris
GAGGGTGTGTGAAAACTCCAAATGCGGTATGCTTTTCGGCAAAGACCGGAGGCAGGCATGTCGGGGTATATCGAGGGGACGGACCGAAGTCAGGCGACGCTTTTTCCGAACCGTTTGGAAGACTGGATCGACGAGGACAGTCCGGTCCGCGTGATTGACCTCTTCGTGGACGAGATCAATCTTGGGGAACTTGGATTTCTGCGGACGGCGCCGGCGCCAACGGGACGGCCCGGCTATCACCCATCGGTCCTGCTGAAGCTATTCATCTACGGCTATTTGAACCGCGTCCCTTCGAGCCGCGCTCTGGAGCGGGAGGCTCTGCGTAATGTCGAGGTGATGTGGCTGACGGGCCGGCTCGTCCCGGACCACAAGACGATCGCGGATTTTCGGCGCGACAACGGTCCGGCCATCGGCAAGACCTGCGCGCAGTTCGTGGAGTTCTGCCGGCGGATCGGGGTGCTGAAAGGGGATTGCGTTGCCATTGATGGCAGCAAGTTCAAGGCCGTGAACAACCGCGACAAGAACTTCACCAAGGGCAAGATCGCCAGCCGCACCGCTCACCTTGTAGCGAGCATTGAACGCTACCTTGATGAAATGGTCCGGATCGACCGTCAGGAGGAGGGTGAGGTCCGGGCTGAGAAGATTGCCAATCTGGCGCGACGCTGCGAGCGCATCCGTCAGGAGATCGAGCGCTTGGTGGATATCGGCCAGGCGCTCAGGGAGAGCCCGGAAAGCCAGATATCCCTGACCGACCCGGATAGCCGGTCCATGGCCACCAGCGCCAAGGGGAGCGGTTTTGTGGGCTACAATGCGCAGGCCGCGGTGGATTCAGAGACCCATTTGATCGTCACGCATGATGTGATCAATACCGGGCATGACCGCGAGCAGCTCTCGCCGATGGCCAAGGGCGCGAAGACCGCGCTCGGATGCGAGGAGATGAGCGCAGTCGCCGATAAAGGCTACTTCAGCGGCCGTGAAATCTTGACCTGTCACGAGGCTGGCATCACTACGACCCTCCCGCGCCCCGAGACCTCGGGCAACCGTAAGAAGGGCATGTATGTGAAGGCCGACTTTGCCTATGACGCGGATGCGGATGTCTACCGCTGCCCGGCAGGCGAGACGCTGACACGCCGTTACACGACCGAGGAAGGCGGCCTGATGGTGCGGCGCTACCGGGCCAACGTCTGTCAGACCTGCCCAGTCAAGGCGCGCTGCACCACAGGAAAAGAGCGCCGGATCACCCGATGGGAGCATGAGCACCTGGTCGACGAGATGCGCGACCGCATGAGCCGAGACCCGACATTGATGGCGCTACGTCGCTCAACCGTCGAGCACCCATTCGGCACAATCAAAGCCTGGATGGGTGCGACGCACTTCCGGATGCGCAAGCTCAAGAATGTCCGCACCGAGATGGCATTCCATGTCCTCGCCTACAACATCAAGCGGATGATCAACCTGATCGGTGTGCGTGGGCTTCTTGCCGCCATTCCGGCCTGAACCGGGGCACGATCTTCAGATTGCCAGCGTCTAACGCAACGGAGGCCGCTTCTGGCGCCTCCGCAGCCGTTCAGAAATAGCACTTGGACCGGAAATGGAAAAATACGCCGGAAACCATCGGAACTGCATTTGCAGGACGCCTCAAACAGAGTTTCCACACAGCCTCGGCTCCGAGCCGCCTTGCGGCGATGCAGAGAATTACGCCGTTTCAGGGTTGCCAGAATGTCGGCTCCCAACGTCTAAGCATAGTTGGTTCGCGTTTGCGGAGAAAGTCAGCAAACCGCCCTTCTTGACCGAGGCCAACCCCAGAAGGCCCGTATTCTCGCGTTTGCAGCGAACGTCAGTAAAGTCGGCAAAGCAGCCGCCGTCGAACCACGGTTAATGAGTCCCGATCCTAAGGCTGGTCTTTTGATCTGCTCCAGATCGTGCGTGATCTGATCATTGGCCAGTGGCGTGGCTGCGTGACGTCACGTGGGTGCGCGTGTGTGCGGCTCTGTTGTTGGCTGCTAAAGATGATCCATGACCAAAGTGATAGGCATCGACGGCCAGCCCTACACCGAACAGGAGCAGCCGCAGGCAGCGGCTCCGGTTGTGATCCGGGTGCGGATCGATGGACCGCCTCCGGTCAATCCGGTCTGGCCTGCAATCACTGTTGTGTCGTTGCTGGTGATCGGCGCGGTGCTGGGATCGATCATTGCCGGGTGAGCGGCTGACCGGTGCAAACAGGTCTGCAAATGATTCGAGATGCAAACCAGCAAGCCCCTGCCTGGCAGTCATTTTCCCAGTTCAGTCTATCCAGTCGAGCATCGGCGCAACCGAGAGCCGGGCGGCCCGAGTGACCACCGCGTCTTGCGTCTGTGCTTCGGCTTGAGGGGTTGCGCTCAAGGTGGTTGTCTCCCGATATCCGGCCGGTTGGCGCGCCTGTTGCACCGAATGGCAACGATTTTCAAGGCCCCGGGGCTTGCGCGGTCAAGCCGCTCCGTCCCGCGCGCCCACCGGCTCCGACAGGCGCAGGGAACGCGGCGGCTGGCCGAACTGGCGCCTGAACGCGCGGGAGAACCCCTCCGCCGAGCGAAACCCGTATCTGTGCGCGACCCGCTCGACCCGCTCCCCGAGCGCAAGATCCTGGCTGGCGAGCGTCAGCCGCCAGCGCCGCAGGTAGGCCCCGGGCGTTTCGCCGACGCGCAGCTGGAACAGCTCCACGAAGCGGCTCAGTGACAGCCCGGCGACCTGCGCCAGATCGTCATTCGTCCACAGCCGCTCGGGCGCGTCATGGATGGCAACAATACTGCGGCTCAGACGCGGGTCGGACAATCCTGCCAGCAGGCCCGTCTCGATCGACCCCGCCTCGATCTGCCCGCGCAGGATCCGCACCAGCAACACCTCCACGAGCCGCCCGATCACCGATTCCGCCCCGCATCGCCGGCTACGGATCTCGGTGTCGATCAGCGACAGAAGTTGGCGCGTGCCTTCGTCCTTCGACAGATCGTGCACCATGCGTTCCGGCAGGGCGAGGAATAACGGGTTCGCATCTCCCCCCCAATCCACGCTGGCCGAGAGCAGGATGTCGGCTTCGGGCACGTCCGTTTGCACAGGCCGGGCCCCCAGGATCACCTGCCCGGGAAACGCTGCACCGGGGGGTGTCGCGACCAGCGTTGCCTCCCCGAGCGGCGCGAGACGCGCGGAGAGGCGAAAACGGGTCATGAGGGTCGAGAGGCGGTCGATTTTCTCCATTCCGGCTTTTTGGTCATATTTATAGAATTTATCAAACAGAAAATTCGGCCATGGTGCCCCGGACATCCCCAACCACCAAGAGCAGCAAGGAACCCTCATGCTTCTTCCCCGCCAGAAAACCCCGAACCTGGAATTGCCGACCTTGTCCCATGGCGCCTTCGATCTCTCCGCGGAGAACACCGAGCGCGGCACGATCATCTGTTTCTATCGCGGCCTGCATTGCCCGATCTGCGCCACCTATCTGGGCGAGTTGCAGAAACAGACCCCCGCCTTTGCCGAGCGCGGCGTGAGCACGATCGCGGTCAGCTCGGACGGGCAGGAACGCGCGCAGGCGATGGCCGACAAGATCGACGCGGACTCGCTGCGCATCGCTTACGACTTGCCGCTCGGCGTGGCGCGCGACTGGGGGCTCTACATCTCGACCTCGCGCGGCAAAACCTCTATCGGCATCGAGGAGCCGGCGCTCTTCTCCGAGCCGGGCCTGTTCATGGTGACGCCGCAGCAGACGCTCTATTACGGCTATGTCCAGACCATGCCCTTCTCCCGCCCGCATTTCTCCGAGCTGCTGGGCGCGCTCGATTTCGCGATCAAGAACGACTACCCGGCGCGCGGCGAATATACCGGCGCCGTCTGATCGCGACGCGGCACAATAACGAAGACGTGACTCGGTGGCGTGCGCATTTTGTGGCGATACTGAGCGGAAAGGCAGACCGTCGCGCGTTGCGTGCGGCGGTCAATGGAAGACCACCGCGACGCCCGTCAGGGCTTGAATTCCACTGTCCCTTTCCTCAGCCAGGAGATTTCCAATGCAGCGCAAGAAGGCTTCCGATTTCGATCCGCGGATCCTCGAACTCTATGACGGCTACGTGCATGGCAAGATGACCAAGCGGGAATTCCTCCGCAATTCCGGGCAATACCTCGCCGCCGGTGTCACCGCCGCAGTGGTGCTGGAGAGCCTTCAGCCCAATTACGCCCTAGCCCAGCAGGTCGACCCGGCCGATCCCGCCATCGAGACGATGACCGTCGAATATGAAAGCCCGAACGGGCATGGCACGATCAAGGGCCTGATGGCGAAGCCCGCCGGGGCCACGGGCAAGCTGCCTGCCGTCCTGGTAATCCACGAGAATCGCGGCCTGAACCCCTATATCGAGGACGTCGTGAGGCGCGCGGCCAAGGCCGGACACCTTGCGTTCGGCCCCGATGGGCTGACGCCGCTTGGGGGCTATCCCGGCAATGACGACGATGGCCGGACGATGCAGAAGGAACTGGATGGCGCAAAGCTGATGGAAGACTTCTTTGCCGCCTTCGAATTCCTCGTCGGCCATGAGGGCTCGACCGGCAAGGTCGGCGCAGTCGGCTTCTGCTATGGTGGCGGGGTCTGCAATGCGCTGGCCGTGGCCTATCCGAACATGGCCGCCTCCGTGCCCTTCTACGGCCGGCAGCCGGACGCGGCGGATGTACCGGCGATCCAGGCGCCGCTGCTGTTGCATTACGGCGAGCTGGACGAGCGGGTGAACGCCGGCTGGCCCGCTTACGAGGCTGCGCTCAAGGAGAATGGCAAGTCGTTCGAGGGACATATCTATGCCGGCGCGAACCACGGCTTCCACAACGACACCACCCCGCGCTACGACGAGGCTGCAGCGACGCTCGCCTGGGAGCGGACCCTGGCCCATTTCGAAAAACATCTGAGCTGATTACCGCAGCAGCGGGCGGGCGCCGTATATGCGGCGCCGCGCTCTTGCCGCCCGTCACTTGCCGGAAAGCCCTGCCGCGAAACAGGCGGCATCGATCAGGTCGATCTCGCTGGCGCCGGCCACCCGGCACGCAGCCGCCACCGACGGGTTCTGTTTGAAAACGGTGCGTCCCGGCCGGGGTGCAAGAGTCTCGAAAGAGAACACCATCCGTTTCCAGCCCGCCTTGGTTCCGGAGCCATCAAGGAAATAGTCGATGCCGGATTGCGCGAGACTTTCGTACCACGCCACGTCGACTGGCCCGGAATACAGTCTGCCCTGAACCGCGACCCGGTCTGAGACCAGCGCGAAATAGGGCTTGTTGTAAGGAACTGTGAGTTAGCTCGAAACGTAGATCGCGCGGCCGGTATAGGCCGGGACGAAATCCGCGTAGCGCGTGAAACCGGCTATGATGCTGTCCTTGGGCAAGGCACGAATTTCGGCGGAAAGCGTCGCATTACGGTCGCGGAAATACTCGCCGCTCCAGACACCGATGGTCTGCTGGGCGAAACCGAGCAGGACCAGCCAACCCAGCCCCTGCCCGATCCAGCGCAGCGATGCCTGTCGGTGGCCGGCGAGACAGCCCAGTGTTGCGGCGAGTCCCACCGGCAGCAGCAGCGAGAAACCCGTCCCCGAATAGCGGGTCGGCAGATGCGCCTTGAAGGCGACCGCATAGGCGAGCAGGAACAGGATCGTCGCCCCGGCCCAGAGCCCAGCAAGCAGGCGGAAACTGCGCGCATTCCCGACAGCCTTGCGCAGGGTCGCCAGCGCGACTCCCAACCCGGCCACATGAAGGAACAACGCCATAATGGGCGGCAGGTCGGGGCATTCCTTGAGGTATCCGCCGCGCATGGAACAGATCGCGGTATAGGCCCCGGGCCCATTGAAGAAATGTGTGCGCCCGCTGGGTCCGAAGATCCGCATCTGACGCGCCTAGAGCACCCCGCCATTAACCTGAGACATATCCGGCAGCCTTGAAGTAGCTCCAGCATTCTTGCGGAGAATAGAGATCGCAGACCTGGGCGAT
>NZ_FNEK01000138.1 GCF_900099935.1 Aliiruegeria lutimaris
CGCCGAGTGTGATCTCTCCCTTGTCGGCGATGCGCGCCTCAATCCAGCCGGTCACGCCGGCCAGTTTGCGGTGACCACCTCCGTTACCTTGCGGTCGTGGTGTCAGTGATCCGGTTTCCCGCCGCAGCTTGATCAGATCGTTCACAAATCTCGGCGAAACCCGGAAGTGCCGCGCCGCCTCGCGGTGCCCGTGACCTTCATCGACAAAAGCGACGACGCGCTCGCGTAGCTCTATTGGATGTGGTTTGCACATCTGAGACCCCTATATCTGCCTCAACAGAAGGGAATCACATCACAACCAATCTGGGAAGCCTGAATCAGATAGGCCGCGACACGCTCTAATCGACGGTCACGTCCATTCGGAGGCGCGCGCTTCGCGCGCGTGATCGATCCTTCGGATCATGCCTCCGGCGGAGGTATTTGGAGAAAGATGAAGAAGGAAGATGCCTTCCTTCATCTTTCGTAAAGTATCCTGGGGGGAGCGCTCGCCAGAGCGCGGGGGGCAAAGCCCCCCTGCGACCTCGGGAAGCGACTCGAAACAGCGCTACTCGGCAGCTTCGGCAGCTGTGTTCGCCTCGATCTCCGCAGCCTTCTTTTCGACTTGCTCGACGATATGGTCGATCATCTGATCGTTGGACAGCTTGTGGCTCTGCTTGCCCGCCAGATAGACCATACCGCTGCCGGCCCCGCCGCCGGTAAAACCGACATCGGTCATCAGCGCCTCGCCCGGTCCGTTCACGACGCAACCAATGATGCTCAGGCTCATCGGCGTCTTCACATGTTCGAGCCGCTTCTCCAGTGCCTCAACCGTCTTGATCACGTCGAAACCCTGCCGCGCGCAGGACGGACAGGAGATGATGTTCACACCGCGGTGACGCAGGCCAAGCGATTTCAGGATCTCGAAGCCCATCTTGACCTCCTCGACCGGATCGGCCGAAAGGCTCACGCGCAGCGTGTCGCCGATACCCATCCAGAGCAGGTTGCCAAGCCCGATCGCCGATTTGACCGTGCCGGACATCAGCCCGCCGGCTTCCGTGATGCCAAGATGAATCGGCGCGTCCGTCTGTTCGGCCAATTGCTGATAGGCCGCCGCCGACATGAACACGTCCGATGCCTTCACCGAGATCTTGAACTCGTGGAAGTCGTGATCCTGCAGGATGCGGATATGCTCCAACCCGCTCTCGACCATCGCATCCGGGCAAGGTTCGCCATATTTCTCCAACAGGTGCTTTTCCAGCGAGCCGGCATTGACGCCTATGCGGATCGAGCAGCCGTGATCCTTTGCCGCCGCGATCACTTCGCGCACACGGCTTTCGTCACCGATATTGCCCGGGTTGATCCGCAAACAGGCCGCACCGCTCTCCGCCGCCTCGATGGCGCGTTTGTAGTGGAAATGGATATCCGCCACGATCGGCACCGGGCTCTCTGCCACGATCTCCTTCAGAGCCCGCGCACTGGCCTGGTCCGGGGCGGAGACACGGACGATATCGGCCCCCGCCTCGGCAGCTGCCTGCACTTGCGCCACGGTCGCGGCGATATCGGTCGTGATCGTGTTGGTCATCGTCTGGACAGAGATCGGCGCGTCGCCGCCGACCTTGACCGGGCCAACCGAGATTTGCCGGCTTTTGCGCCGATAGATGTTCCGCCACGGGCGCACGGGATTCATGGACATCTCTGACCTCCGGTCCTGCAATTCGCACCCTGTCTAGGCCGGCAGGCGCATAGGGGCAACATGGCGGTGAACATCACCCCGTCACATTCGTGGGATTTGAAAACGGCTCGGATTTCCTGCCGTCGGGCACAATGGCCCGGGAGTTCACTCCTGGGCGGAAGGGGTCTCGGGGAAGAGCATCGCCTGCGCAACTGCGACGGCCTTCTGAGCGTCGGAGCCGTCCGTGGGCTGGGCAAGGGCATAGGTCTCGGTCAAGGAAGCCGAATTCAGCGCCACCTTGTCCACAACGGCGCCATTCGCACCAGCGGGACCATAGGTCTGTCCGTTCACGGTAAAATAGACCGCACCTGCGGCCCCGGTCCGAAGGGTCGGAGACTCCTCGGTCTGCGGCACGACATAGGTATCACCCGGGTTCAGGATTTTCTCCAGCAGTACCGAGCCATCTCCGGCACGCACTCGTACCCATGCCGGACGCACGGCGACCAGCATGACCTCGGGCATATTCTCGGTCACGCGCGGCACTGCATTCGGCGTCTCTCCAAGCGCCAGAGCCACGGCGGCGTCAATATCGGCATCGAGACCGGCGCCGGCTGGCGCCCCCGGAACACCGACACCCGAACCAGAGGCCAGACGCCGCGGATCGGTATCGTACTGGATACTGGCAGACATCGGCAGGGACCCAACCGTCGTCGGATCCAGCGCGGCAATCGGGCCGTCACGGGCCACCATGACCGGCACATCCAGCGTCTGCGGCCGATAGATGCGTTCCAGCGCATCGACAGGCGCCCCCTCGGCGACCACGACCTCGGGCGGCGGCGCTTCGTTGGCGTTCGTGACTTCACCCAGCGGGTCAACCACGGCCACGGCCGTCGGAGCCCGGTCCACCGGGGTTACGCTCACACGCTGAATTTCCTGCAGCACCGACCAGCCGCCATAGCTCACAGCCCCGATCAGGGCGAGCAGAACAAGGGTGGAACCAATGGCGCGTGGCTCCAGATTGGACAGAGGCCCGGAGGATTTCGGCGCGAAGGAAACGCGCGGGTCGGCAAAGGGGTTATAGCCTTCAGGCTTTTTCGCGATCTGGTTGCGGTAGACGGGTTTGTTGGAAGCCGGCGGCGTGCTCAGCTTGTCCGCGGTCGAAGCCGAGACGAAATCGGCTTCACGGCAGAAGGTCTCGAACGCCCATTCGGGATCGAGCCCGAGATAACGGGAATAGGAACGCACGTAGCCGGCCACGAAACCCGGGGTCTCAAAAGCGGTCGGGTCGGCATTCTCGATTGCGGCGATAAAGGACGCCTTGATCTTCAGTTCGCGCTGAACATCGAGAAGCGATTTGCCCATCGTCGCGCGTTCGCCACGCATTACATCGCCAAGGCGAAGATCGAAGTCGTCAAAGCCCTTTTGGGGAGCCTGCTCCTCGACCACCTTGGGCGGATCCTTGCGCCCAATCATCTGCCCGTCCTCGTCTGCGTCAATTTATTGTGTCCCCGTAAATGCGGCGATTCGACGACTCACCACACCTTAAAAGGACCGTAACACAGGCTCCGAAAGCATGCACATATTGAAAGGTCAGGCGGACAGTTCTTGGCGGTTTAACGCGCATTGCGACCAGAGGCTGTCCATCGCGCGAACCAACCCGTCGAGCATGTCCGGGCTATGCACCGGAGAGGGCGTGAACCGCAGGCGCTCGGTGCCGCGTGGCACTGTCGGGAAGTTGATCGGCTGAACGTAAATACCGAAATCTTCCAACAGCATATCGGACAATTGCTTGGTGTGGACGGGGTCGCCCACCATCACCGGAACGATGTGCGAGCCATGGTCGATGATCGGCAGACCCATCGCCTTGAGGCGGGTCTTGAGGATCCTGGCGTGCAACTGTTGCTTGTCCCGGAGGGCCTGGTCCGTCTTGAGGTGACGAACCGACGCGGCCGCGCCCGCGGCCACTGCCGGGGGCAGCGAAGTGGTGAAGATGAAGCCCGGCGCATAGGAACGAATCGCGTCGCACATCTTGGCGGAAGCCGCGATATAGCCCCCCATCACGCCATAGGCCTTGGCCAGCGTGCCGTTGATGATATCGAGCCGGCCCATCAGCCCGTCGCGCTCGGCGACACCGGCGCCGCGCGGGCCATACATGCCAACCGCGTGCACCTCGTCGATATAGGTCAGCGCGTCAAACTCGTCGGCCAGATCGCAGATCGCCTCGATCGGGCCGAAATCGCCATCCATCGAGTAGATGGATTCAAAGGCGATCAGCTTGGGCGCCGCCGGGTCGTCCGCTTCCAGCATCTCGCGCAGATGCTCCACGTCATTGTGCCGGAATATCCGCTTGGCCCCGCCGTTGCGGCGCACGCCCTCGATCATGGAAGCGTGGTTTAGGGAGTCCGAATAGATGATCAGGCCCGGCAGCAGCTTGGGTAGCGTCGAGAGCGTGGCGTCATTGGCGATATAGGCCGAGGTAAAGACCAGCGCGGCTTCCTTGCGGTGCAGGTCGGCCAACTCCGCTTCCAGCCGCTTGTGATAGACTGTGGTGCCCGAGATATTGCGCGTCCCGCCCGATCCCGCACCGGTGGCCTCCAGTGCTTCCTGCATCGCCGCGAGTACGACGGGGTGCTGGCCCATTCCCAGATAATCATTGCCGCACCACACCGTGATGTTCTTCTCGGAGCCATCTGGCTTGGTCCAGACGGCATTCGGGAAGTTCCCCTTTCGCCGTTCGATATCGATGAAGGTGCGGTAACGCCCTTCCTCGTGCAGCTTGGAAATAGCTGTGTCGACGGCGGCGGCGTAGCGTGCTTTATTCGTCACCTGGGGTTACCTCGGTCTGTTTTCGCGCTTTATCTATGTTGTTGGATCACATTAACGACGCCGGCGCACATTGATATGGCGCAAATTGCCGCTCACTTTCCACAACATGAATATGTTTTGTGCACTTATTGATCGGCTATGACAAGCCTGCAATCCGATCCGCCATTGCCTTTGGCCGCCGCGGCGCATTTGGAAAGTGCCCTTCCGCCGTCCCCACGATCGGCGCCGAAGGCCCCTGTCGAGGGCGAGATGGCAAACGCTTTGGGCGCGTCCATCTTGCGGTATTCCTTGCCGAAATACTGGGTCGCGCCGACCGAGAGTGTCAGCGGCTGCGCCTTGTATCTCTTGGGAGTGATGGTGGCGATCACGACACAGGGACCGCCCACCGTCCGGCGCGCATTGCAATTGTCGAGCGCCGCCTTTTGCGCGCTTTCGGCGCTGTGCAGGTTGCCGATGGTCGGCATGAGATTCGACGAGGTCGGCTCGCCGGGCGATACCGCGATGGCACCATAATAGGGAATCTGCTTGCCTGCCTGCTTGATCGCCTTGGCAACGTTGGAATCGATGAGATCGGCCTGGCCGAGGGTCACATCGGAGCTGGTGCCGAACAGCATTTTCTTCGCCGTCCTGCTGTCGATGGTCTGGGCCTGTGCCAGAGGGGCGGCCAGAATGAGTGCCGTGGCCAGGATACGAACCGGTGCGGAAATGCGCATTTCTGAAGTCTCCCTTCGATTGGCGCGCAAACTAGCGCGCGATCCACACATCTGCCAGCCCTGATCTCAGCCCGCGCAAGGCCTTTGCTTCCGGGCTTTATAGAGGCGGATTCCATGTTAACTTATCCATCAGCCATTGGGGAGACGAGCGCGATGATGACCATCCAGGAACAGATCGCCGTGGTGCGCGACATCTCCGACACCGACACTTTGTGGACGGCCACCCGCGACTTTTTCTTTTCGCGCGGCGCGCGCATGATCGCCTATCGCCACTTCGTCGGCCGCCCCGAGCCTGAATCCCTGGAGCGGATGACCTTCGTCGCCGGAGGGTTTCCGGAAGGGCTGGTCGAGAAGCTCTTCCGGGAGCGGCTGGTGCTGGTGAACCCGATCCCGGACCTTGCCAGCCGAACCGCCGATCCGTTCTT
This sequence comes from Aliiruegeria lutimaris, assembly GCF_900099935.1. Taxonomy (GTDB): domain Bacteria; phylum Pseudomonadota; class Alphaproteobacteria; order Rhodobacterales; family Rhodobacteraceae; genus Tropicimonas; species Tropicimonas lutimaris. The sequence continues at coordinate 5,616 of NZ_FNEK01000138.1, forward strand.
CTGGTCTGATATCCCCAGCATGACCGAGCTGCTGGAAAGCGAAGAGGCTTTCCTCGAAACCCTGAAGGAATTCCGCGTCGGCGACGGGTTGGCGATCCAGGTGTTCGGCCCGATGTCCCGCAACGGCATCTTCAACGTGGGTTTCGGCGAGACGCGCCCGGCCTTCGGCAAACGCGACCTCAAGGAGCTGCAACTGGCCGGGCAACTCAGCCACCTCGCCTATATCCGCATGACACCCGAACGTGCACAGGGCGTCCGGATGACGGCGCGTGAAAGGGAGATCCTGGAATGGATCGCCCGGGGCAAGTCGAACTCGGTCATCGCCGACATCCTCGGCATTTCGGTGCACACGGTCGACACCCATGTGCGCCGGATCTTTCGCAAGCTGGAAGTCAATGACCGCACGACTGCCGCGGTCAAGGGTCTCGGCGCGGGACTGGTCAACAGCGCGGCCTAGAGCGTGTCGCGGCCTATCTGATTCAGGCTTCCCAGATTGGTTGTGATGTGATTCCCTTCTGTTGAGGCAGATATAGGGGTCTCAGAT
>NZ_FNEK01000137.1 GCF_900099935.1 Aliiruegeria lutimaris
TGGGCGATGCTGGCGAAAGAAGAGGATTATGGGGATCCGGCATTGGGGGCGACGTAAGCAGCTTTCCATTTCCCGCCAACGTTGGAGCGACGGGAGTGTGAGAGAGCGATGACCTGAATGGGCGCAATGATCGAACAGATCTGGATCGGAAAACCAGTACTACCGGCAGAGCCGCAGAGCTCGTGCGTCAGATGTGGATCCGATCCGCTGATCACCATCCCGGCCCGCGGCTTCTGAATGCGCCGCAAAACGAGGCCTGACAGAAGACCGCAATCGATCACACGCCAATAGCGTCAAAAAAACCTTGCACTACGGGCGGCAACCACAGAAGCCGGTAGTTGTTCAGACAACAAAAGGGGGGCTTCGCCCCCCGCGCTCTTCAGAGCGCTCCCCCCAGGATATTTTCGGAAAGATGATGGGCAGTGCTTTCATTCAATTCATCTTTCCGAAAATACATCCGCCGGAGGCACGATCCGTAGGATCGTTCACGCACCAAGTATGAGCGGGATGCGGATTGTCGCATTCGGTATCGTGGCGCCGGGCCGGGGCACATTTTCAAGGCCGAACACATCGTGATAGGGGCGGGCTCGATAATGGGCCGTGCGGTTTGGTTTGGCTCACATGCGCGCATAACGGCCCCTCGGCCTGGTCGATGAAGGCATCCGCGCGCCTTGTTGTGAGCTTCTGGCCGTGCAGCCCCCCGATCACTGTATTCGAAGCAGGGAAACAGGAGAGGATCAAACGCCGCTTGGTTGCACCGGTTCAGCCTTTCTCGAACAGCTTCATCACGATCGGCGCAAAGGTGATGACCAGGACCATCCGGAAGATGTGGTGGAGCACGACAAAGGTCAGGTCTGCCCCGGCGATGATCGACAGCACCACCATCTCCCCCTGTCCGCCCGGCAGGAAAGCGAGGAAGGCGTCCAGCCCGGGGGCGATCCCTGTCCGGGCGATGAACTCGATGAAGACAACCGAGATCGCGGCCAGAAGAAGCCCGTTCGTCATGCCTGCCAGCACCGTCCGGCGCAGCTCGCCGAAGGCGACGCCGGTATATTTTGCACCGACGCCGAGGCCGATGAAGAATTGCGAGGCCCAGATCATCTCGGCCGGTGGGCGATGGGTGATCAGCCCGGAAAGGCTTAGCGCCGCGGTCAGGATCATCGGCCCGATGATCGAGGCGCCGAACATGCCGACCCGCGCCGCCAGCCGCCAGCCGGCAATGCCTGACGCCATCATGAGGGCGATCTCGTGGGGGGGGATTTCGGTTGCCGGCAATCCGGGGCGGGCATCCAGGTCGACCTTCCAGATGGCGGTGAGGATGATCGGCGCGAGACTCACCAACATCAGGATGCGGGTTGCATGGATCAGCGACAGAACACGCATGTTGGCGCCGGCCTCTTCGCCATAGATGACGATGTCTTGCAGTCCGCCGGGCATGGCCGAGAAATAGCTGGTGATGTGATCGAAGCCAAAGAAGCGGCGCAGCATGGGGTAGGAGCAGAGCGCGATAACGGTGACGAAAACGGGTACCAACGCCAGCGATCCGAGCATGTCCGGCACGCGCGAGATAACTGCGGGCGTGATCGAGGCTCCAGCCGCGACACCCAGGATGGTTCGGAATATGACGCCCAGAAGCCCCATGCCCTCCATGCGCGCTCCGATCAGGGCAAAGCCGAGGCAAGCGAACATCGGCCCGAGCAGGAAAGGGAGCGGGAGGCGCAAGAGGCTGAACAGAATAACGCCGAATCCGGCGATCGCGACTGTCAGAAGGCGGCGGAGCAGGCGCGAGCGCGGGTCATTCTCGGCACTTGGAATCATGGGTGTGCGATACAGTAATTCGAGGACAAACGTGGTGCGCCTGTACGGAAAGTTCGGGAGATGGAAGCCCCGATCCAGACTGTCGAACGAACACTTGGCGGAGCGCAGTCATGGCTGGAATTTCCAGTCGGTGTGTCGATAGCAAACTTCATTTGATTTGATAAATGTTGTATTTTCCGGAATTCATTCAATATGCGCATCAATTACGATTTCAGCGATCTCGAGGCCTTCCTGGCGGTGATGGAGACCGGCGCCTTTCATCTCGCAGCCGAGCGGCTCGGCCTCTCGCAGCCCGCAATTTCCCGCCGGGTTCAGAAGCTTGAAGCCGCCTTGGATTCGATCCTGTTCGAACGCTCCACGCGGGCGGTCAAACCGACCCTGGCGGCCAAGAGGCTGAAGGTGCGGGCCGAGGCCATCCTGAATGACGCACAGGAAACGGCCTTGGCGATGCGGGATGAAAGCGTGGCCTTTGCACATCAGCGCCACATGGTCGTTTCGGTGGCAACAATCCCGACGGTCGTGTCGGCGGTGCTCCCACAGGCGATCCGCCGTTTCCGGCAATCGGGTTTCGCCGCCCGCATTCGTTTTCTCGATCTGACGGCCAATGACCTAGCGGAGGCCGTTTCCCAGGGGGATGCCGATTTCGGCATTTCTTCGACGCCAGCACTGGAGAGCTCTATCGAGTTCGAACCGCTCTTCGACGACCGAATGATGCTGGTGTTGCCGAACGATCATCCGCTGGTACGGCAGAAGGAAATCAACTGGGCGCAACTGGAGGGCGAAGCGCTGATCCTTCCGACACGAGGTACGGGCAACCGGCTTCTGATCGACGAGGCGATGGCCCGCGAACGCCTGCAGCTTGGCTGGACATTCGAAGTGCATCGCTCGACCTCGGCGATGGAACTGGTGGCAGGCGGCGCAGGCATGGCGTTGGTGCCGAATTCTGCCATCACCCCCGGATTCGCGAATGAGGTTGCGTCGCGTCCAATGATCTCGCCTGAGATCGTGCGGCCAGTCGGTTTGATCAGCCGGGTTGGACATACCGACAGTGCGGTCTCTTTCGGCCTCAAACAGGCAATTCGGGCCGGAAATCTGCGACCTTCAGGTAATTTTGAGGGCTGAATGTACTTTCCTGTCTTTCGGGTGTTTCGCGGCAACAAAGGTGAAAGTGAAGGGCCGCGCAGGATGTTGTTGATCTGACGCAAGGAAGTGGAGCACCCTGTTCGATATATGCATGAAATGGAACGCGTCTACAGAGGAGGACGGGTAGATGAACATTGGCGAATTGTTCAGGGATGAGCCGGATTCATGGGTCCTGCGGGGCGATCATGTCCTGTGGCGAGAATTTGCAGAAACCTTCGCCGATACACCGGTCCCAGATAGTACCGCCGAGCTTCAGCGGATTCTGGAAACGGCCTTCTGGGACGCTACCGGAAATAGTCTTGCCTTCTGCACCGAGGTCCTGGTCGGGCGCCTCGCAAGAGTGGACGAGACGCGCGGCGGCGTGTCCTGTGCCATGTGGCGTTACAATTTCTTCCCGCTTATCATCAAGCGGTTCGAAGAAGCGAAGAGCGCATCGGCAGCCTAGAAGCTACGGGCAACCGACAGACGCTCGAAGCGGGACAGGGAGTGGGGACTCTGCCCCGCTTTTTCGCTTTCCAATGCTGCGCGCCGATCTCGGAGGACGTGCCGCCCGCTTGGGCGATCCTGCGGATCGTGCCGCCGACGGAGGTATTTGGAGAAAGATGAAACGGAAACAAGTTCGTTTTCACCTTTCGCAAAATATCCTGGGGGGAGCGCTCGACAGAGCGCGGGGGGCAAAGCCCCCCGACTGGCCCGTCCTGTCAGTTCGAAGACAGCCTCAGCTGATATGCATTCCCGTTGGATAGCGCCCCGCCGATCCTAAGGCGGAACGCCGGGACGTTGCCGTATTGCGAATAAACGATAGGCTCAGTCGTTCAGATAGGCCTGCAAGGTGGCTTCCGTGCCGTTTTCCCAAAGGGCATTGAGCGCCTTTGTGAATCCTTCCCTGAAGAGCGGCGACTGGCCGACATCGCCGTAGATATCACTCATTTGCAGCCAGGCGGCTGGATTGTCGCGAGCCACGCGAGACGCCTCTTTGAGACGGTCCCAGGACGGATCGTTCGGAGGGATTTCCTCGTGATGTTCTCCCTCGCCGAAGCAGTAGCGGCACCAAAGCGCGCTCGCGAGCGCTAGCCCGTCGATGCTGCGGCCGGCCTTCAGGCAATCGGCGGCCGAAGGCACGATGAACTTTGGCTGACGGTTGGAACCGTCCAGGCAGAGCCTCGACAGCGTGTCTTCGACGCGCGGGTTGGCAAAGCGCTCCTCGATCAGCTCGAAATAGGCTGTCAGCGAGGTGTCGGGCACTGGCGGCACGATCGGGATCACCTCGGTCGTCTCGACCTTTTCGAGAAAGCCGCGTACCAGGGGGTGAGCCATGGCGTCATGGGCATAGGTCAGGCCGAGCAACGCACCCGGATAGGCGATCATGGCGTGGCCGCCATTGAGGATGCGGATCTTCATATGTTCATAGGGCGTCACGTCGGGCACGAATTGCACGCCGACCTCTTCGAGGGCCGGGCGTCCGTCGGTAAACTTGTCCTCCAGCACCCATTGGCGGAACGGCTCGCAGAAGACCGGGCGGGCATCCTCCAGTCCGAAGGCCTCGCGCAGGTGGTTGATGCGTGCCTCGGTGGTGGCCGGGGTGATGCGGTCGACCATGCCATTGGGGAAGGCGACTTTGTCGTCGATCCAATCGGCCAGTGATGCATCCTGTCCCCGGGCGATTCCGAGCACGGCGGCGCGGGTCACCTCGCCGTTATGGGGAACGTTATCGCAGGACATGACGGTGAACGGTACCATGCCGGCTTCCCGCCGTGCCCGAAGCCCCTCGACAATTGCGCCAAAGATGGTGCCCGGCTTGCCGGGATTGGCGATGTCGGCCTGGATCGCCGGGTGGTCGGGGTTGAAGCCGCCTGTCTCGGCGGACACGAAATAGCCGCCCTCGGTAACGGTCAGCGAGACAATCCGGATCGACGGGCTGGCCATCGCTCGCAGGATTCCCTCGTGGTTGGGGCTGACGGGGGCGAAATCGGTCATGGAGCCGATCACCCGGCCCTTGTCGCCGGAGGCGTCCTGTTCGAGCACCGTGTAGAGGCAGTCCTGAGCCTTGAGACCATCGCGCATCTGCGCATCGGCTGGCATGACGCCTGCTCCGAGTATGCCCCACTCTTCGGAGCCCCCCCGGGCCAGCAGGTCGTCGATATAGATCGCCTGGTGGGCGCGGTGGAAATTTCCAAGGCCGACATGGAGGATGCCCGCGGTCACTTTCGAGCGGTCATAGGCGGGGCGAGAGATCTCCGGGTGGAGATCGGCGAGTGTTTCAGCGGAAAGTTTCATGGTCTCAACTCATCCATTGGCCGCCATCGACGTTGTATGTCTGGGCGACGATGTAATTCGCCTCCTCCGAGGCAAGGAACACGGCCATACCGGCAAGGTCTTCCGGCTTGGCCATGCGATCGAAGGGAACCCCCGCCCCGACGATCTTCTTCTTTTCACCGGGCGCGAGGCCCTCGGCGATAGCGACGGTGGCGCCTTCGCGGATATCGGCTTCCGCGAAGGCCTTGCCGGTGCCGCGTGCCGATCCCGTGATCGGCGCGGCCTTTCCGTCAAGGCGTTTCATCTGATCGCGTGTCCCTGTTTGTCGAACTTGTGGAGATGTTCGCCTTGCGGGCTAAGGAAGACGGTTTCACCACGGTGGAGATCGACCTCGCCGCTTGCGCGGACGGTGAGTGGGTCCTTGGATCCTTCGACCTTCACGTGGAAGAAGGTGTCGGAGCCGAGATGTTCGGAAACGCCGACCACGCCTTTCCAGGTACCGCCCTCGCGAGAGATGTCGAGATGCTCCGGACGGATGCCGATCGTGTCGGCCCCATGTTCGGCGGCCGTCTTGCCGGTGAGGAAGTTCATCTTGGGCGATCCGATGAAACCGGCGACGAACTTGTTCTGCGGTTTGCGGTATAGCTCCAGTGGACTGCCCACCTGCTCGATATTTCCCGCGCGCAGCACCACGATCTTGTCGGCCATGGTCATGGCCTCGACCTGGTCGTGGGTGACGTAGATCATCGTGGTGGCGAGCTGCTTGTGCAGCTCGGAGATCTCCAGCCGCATGTTCACCCTGAGCGCTGCGTCGAGGTTCGAGAGCGGCTCGTCGAAGAGGAAGGCGGAGGGTTCCCGCACGATGGCCCGGCCGATGGCAACCCGCTGGCGCTGGCCGCCCGAAAGCTGGCCGGGGCGACGGTCGAGATAGTCGGTGAGGTTGAGCACTCGGGCCGCTTCCTCGACTTTCCGGTCCTGCTCCGCCTTGTCGAGCTTGGCCATGCGCAGTGGGAAGGCGATATTCTTGCGCACGCTCATATGCGGGTAGAGCGCGTAGCTCTGGAAGACCATCGCCAGGCCGCGCTTGGCAGGCGGCACGTCGGTCGCGTCCTGACCGTCGATCGCGATA
>NZ_FNEK01000134.1 GCF_900099935.1 Aliiruegeria lutimaris
TCATTTTTTTCCCAGAGCCTCCTTCAGAAGATCAGCCTGCATGCTGAGGTCCGCGAACATGCGTTTCAGCCGCCGGTTCTCGTCCTCCAGCGCCTTCATCTGGCTCATCATCGACGCGTCCATGCCGCCATACTTGGCACGCCACTTGTAGAAACTGGCGGTGCTGATCCCGTGCTCGCGGCACAGTTCGGGTACTGCCACCCCATTCTCGGCCTGGCGCAACACCGCCATGATCTGCGGTTCGGTGAAACGGCTCTTCCTCATTCGAATCTCCTCGGCTCTCGCCACGAGAAAATTCTACAATCTCATCCCGTTAACCATGGGGAGGATTACCATCCTGCCGAGGAAATTCTACTTCCGCATCCCCTTAAGATCGGGGGGACTACCGGTTCGGCGGCCTCTCCCGTGGCATTCTCTTTTACACAAATCCTTCAATCAGCCTCAGCGGTGCAGATGCCGAGGGCATTCGGTGACGGGCATGTCTGATAAAAACGTATCCCAGCTACGAACCCGTCGAGGCCTTTTCTTTGCGCGAAGTGGTTCAAGTCGCTGGTCTTGTTGATGAACCCCGCTCCCTTAAAATTGAGGGATGTGTTGCAGAGAACACCGACGCCAGTGCGTTGCTTGAATGCCTTTAGCAGCGTGTGGAGCATCGGATGCTGCTCACGGGAAACAGTTTGGATTCTTGCCGACTTGTCAACGTGCGTCACTGCTCCAAGCCTATCGTCGATGACTTTGTGCAGACGCAGCATGTATGGTGATGGGCTGTTTCCATCAAAATGAAGGTGAGCATCTTCTTCAAGACAAATCGGCGCGACCGGGCAGTCTTCAGGGCGCTCTTTTATCCTGTTGAGCTTCCGACGAATTTCCTGGTCAAATGGTGTAGCGAGAATCGAACGGTTTCCGAGGGCCCGCCGACCGATTTCGCAATTGCCATTAGCCCATCCAATTACTTGTCCAGCCTCGAGTCTAGCCGCAATGGCTGCATAGTTGAGCTCCTCACCGATGAGTCCTGGCACACTATCACAGTCATCTTGATACGGTTGGCCCGAGTAAACCGACCAATTCAGCTTCGCCACGCCGGCAAAGTGACGCATTGCGTCCACCGCGGTGCCGATAGCGCATCCGACATCGTTGGCCGAAGGTGAAACATGTAAATAGGGGAATATTCCGCTGTTGCTCCAGCGCGTGGTCCAGTAACAGTTCAGCGCTCCTTCGCCGGAAATCAGAAGTGGATAGCCTTTTTTCATTTTGCGACGCGCAAAAGCCTCGAAAGTCGAAAAGATTGAATCTGATAGGCGCGCCGCGAAATCCCTGAAACGCGAACTCTCCACGCTAATGCCGAGGACTGGAGAAACTTCTGCAAGCGCCAAGGAATCGGAGGCCAAAATCTGTTCTACGACCGACGCGGCCATTGGATCGCAACGAGATGAGTCACCAAAGGACGCACTTCCCATCATTTTACCAAAATCGTCCCGCCCAGTAAGATCAATTAGTCTATCTGTAGCTTTATTGGCAAACCTGTACGCCAAAGAGAATTTTTGGCAAGGATTATCCATAACATGGCCGATATGGGAGATTTCGAGACACTCGTTGACCTCGTAGAAATCTCCAAAGACGTCATCCCAAACCAAAACATAGCAAGGCGCACCCTGTGGAAAGGGCGACATTCCGTAAGCCGACCAGATATGAGCCCTTTCATGGGTGGAAGAGAAAAAATGAACATTTCTTCCAAAGAACGTTCTTTTGCCGATAATTTGTGCCTCGGGTCCGACGCCGAAGCACCCCGCTCCAGTAAGCGAAGAATGTTCAAGTTCATTTCTAGAGTTTCCGGTAAGGGCAAGAACATCCGGCAAATCGTCAAACCACAAGGCACCATCAATAAAGCTGTCCACTGTAGCAGAGGAGTTCCTTGGAAAGCTATCTTTTTCGCCCTCGTAGGAGAAAAGGAGTGTTTGCAAGGAGGTATCTATTGCGGAAAGCGCACCACCTCTTCCAGACTTAAATGATAGTATTCTCATGTAATGCCTCTACGCATCTATAAAAAAGCGCCATGAGCGACCGCCGCCGCAACTCAAAGTGTTGGCAATCCGGCAGCACTTCCGTTGGGTCTCTCTGTTCGACATGAGTTGTCGCGGCTTATGGTGCCGCAATCCACATTGTGGCCCGAACAAACGCAGAGCACACCCCTCCCGTCTGAGCAGTAAACCTTTAGGTCCAGGGAAATCGACAGGTCTGGGCTCAAAATAACCTTTGCCTGAAACATCCAAATTCATTGGCTGATTTCGTTTGCTCCTGTGTGTCTATTCGTTTGCTCCTGCGCGACTTGAGGGTAAGATGATTGGGGGAGCTTGTCAAAACCTATACGTCGTGTAAGATTCGGCGAGTTTTGCGCTTATATTTTGATTCGTTGGGGAGGCTTTGCTAATCGCGTTCCAACGATTTGCTTTGAATTGGGGGGGGGGTCGGTTGTCAGATTTAGTTGCACATTCTGAAGTCGTGATGGGCTCCGAGCGGAATTTCGGCATCGTTTTTGGCGCGGTGTTCTCGATTTTTGCTGTGCTTGGATTGGCATACGGCGGCTGGTATTGGCCTTTCGCGGCGGTATTTGGGCTGGTCTGCCTCGTCCTCGCGTTTGTGTTTCCGGAGGCCTTGCGTATTCCTAACAGAGTTTGGTTTCGCTTCGGCCAACTGCTTCATTCCGTCATCTCTCCCGTCGTAATGTTTCTGGTCTTCGCGATTACCTTTGTTCCGATAGGCATCGTCTTTCGGCTGAGGCGGAAGGATCTTCTGGAGCAGGGTTTCGATCGGAAAAAGATCAGCTACTGGAACGAAAGAACAGAACCGCAGGGGAACATGTCGCGCCAGTTCTGAGAGTCGATACGCTGTCCGGGGAGGGAAGTGAAATGTCTTTGGTGGCCGAACTTTGGACGTTCTTGCGGGAGCGGAAGAAACTGTGGATGGCGCCGATTTTCATCGTACTTCTCGTTTTCGGGGGGTTGATCGTCCTCAGCCAGGGATCCGCAATCGCACCCTTCCTCTACCCGTTGTTCTAGAGCAATGACATACATTCTGGGTATTTCCGCGTTCTACCATGATAGCGCTGCTGCGCTGCTGCTGGATGGCGAACTCGTTGCCGCGGCACAGGAAGAACGTTTTTCCCGCAACAAGCACGATGCGCGTTTTCCCTCGGACGCAACCGCCTATGTGCTGAAACACGCCCAAATCGACCTTGATCAGGTCGACCACGTTGCCTTCTACGACAAGCCCTTCCTTAAATTCGAGCGACTGATGGAAACCTATGTCGCGCTGGCTCCGCGCGGCTTCACATCGTTCAAGACGGCGATTCCGGTGTGGCTAAAGGAAAAGCTGTTCCTGAAGTCCTTGCTTCTGAAGGATTTGCAACGGCTGGGCGCCAAGGTTCCCGCGGAACGCCTCCTGTTTGCCGAGCATCACATGAGCCACGCCGCCAGTGCGTTCTATCCGTCTCCCTTTGACGAGGCCGTCGTGCTGACGGTCGATGGCGTCGGAGAGTGGGCAACCACAACCGTCGGCATCGGTCGCGAGAACGAGCTCGAGATCAAGAAGGAAATCCGTTTTCCGCACTCGCTGGGACTGCTCTATTCGGCATTCACCTACTACGCCGGCTTCAAGGTCAATTCCGGCGAATACAAGGTCATGGGGTTGGCACCTTACGGAGAGCCGCGCTTCAAGGACCGGATCCTCGAAACGCTTGTGGACCTGAAGGAAGACGGTTCTTTTCGGTTGAACCAGAAATATTTCAACTATGCGGCCGGCCTGACGATGACAAGCGCGGCCTTTGCCAACGTGTTTGGAGAACCGGTCCGCGTTCCGGAAACAGACCCACTGACGCAGTTCCATATGGACGTAGCCGCGTCGATCCAAGCCGTTACGGAGGAAGTCTTGTTCCGGATCACCCGCGCCATTTCCGAAGAATACAAGATCCCGAACCTATGCATGGCCGGCGGTGTCGCGCTGAACTGCGTTGCGAATGGCAAGATCCTGCGTGAAGGCAGGTTTGACGAGATCTGGATCCAGCCAGCGGCCGGCGATGCAGGGGGCGCCGTCGGCGCGGCTTACGCGGCCTGGCACCAGCATCTAGGAAACCCGAGGGCGCACAGGGACGGAGACCGGATGCGGGGTGCTTACCTGGGACCGAGCTTCGGCACGGAGGAGATCACAGCCGAACTCGACCGGCTGGGCGCGCGATACACGCTCCATTCGGAGGAAGAAATGATCGAGTCCACGGCCTCCGCACTAGCGGATGGCAAGGCCATCGGATGGTTCCAGGGACGCATGGAGTTCGGTCCAAGGGCGCTCGGTGGGCGGTCGATCCTTGGAGACGCCAGGTCGGAGTCGATGCAGAAGACATTGAACCTGAAGGTCAAGTATCGCGAGAGCTTTCGGCCGTTCGCACCCTCCATTCTGCGGGAGCACCTTGGCGAGTGCTTCGACCTCGATACCGACAGCCCTTACATGCTTCTGGTCGCCAATATCCGCGAAGAACTCAAGAAAGAGATGACTCCCGAACAGGACGCGCTCTTTGGGATCGACAAGCTCAATGTCCCCCGCTCGACCATTCCCGCCGTAACGCATGTGGATTATTCTGCGCGGGTCCAGACCGTGCATAGCGACACTAACCCGCTCTACCATGCCCTGATCTCGCGGTTTCGTAACAAGACCGGCTGCCCTGTCATCGTGAACACATCCTTCAATGTTCGCGGAGAACCCATTGTATGCACGCCCGAAGATGCGTTTCGCTGTTTTATGGGAACGGAACTGGATTTTCTTACAATTGGAAATTGCATTCTGCTCAAAGAAGATCAGGATCCCGCGCTGAAGGAAGATTACACGTCGAAATACGAGCTCGATTGAACATGTTTTCCGTTACTGAAATTTCCAGAAAATTTTCGGGCTGAATCTATGGAAGATACCGACACATCACGCATTTCCGGTTGGTTGGGATTGATCTTTTGCTGTCTGGTGGGGAGCTACTTTTCCCTGACGGCGGCATACGCCTTGTTGAATGCCTCGGATTATGCATCAGACCTGCCGCGACAGATCCGATATTTCCTGACCCCCTTGTCGATCGGGTGTCTGTTTTTCCTGATGGGTTTTGTCCTGCGCCCCGAAAGCCGCTTGATGGTCGGCTTGACGGCGGTTTCAGTGCTGTTCGCCCTGTTCGTTTTCGAGTCTTTCATGACCGTTCGGGTGATTTCCCAGTTTCAGGGGCTCGCAGCCGCCTCTCAGGAAGGATTGGAAGACAAGACAACCCCATTTCGACGTGCGATGCCTCCAGCATATACCTTGAAGGCCCTGAATGCAGAACTCGGAGTGGAGGATGCCTCCGATGCCATGCTAGGGGGAATCCCCGGCACCGATGTCCTGCTATGCACCTTGCATGGGGAGCCTGTCGCCTACAGGGCAGACCGATACGGTTTCCGAAACCCCGATGAAATCCACGATCATCCCGTAGATCTCCTTGTGCTAGGCGATTCCTTCGCCGAAGGGGTCTGCCTGCCTGACGGACAGGACCTCGTCAGCCAAATCCGCGACTATATTCCGGCCACCTTCAACACAGGGACACGCGGCGCCGGCCCGCTCTTCGAACTTGCCCTCCTCCGGCGCTGGGGACCGGAGATTACCCCTCCCGATACGCTGTTCTTTTTCTTTGAGGGAAACGACTGGCAAAACCTCATGGGGGAGAAGAGAAAGGGCTATTTGCTCGAGAATCTCGAATCGCCGACGCCGCCCGGTCCGGCTACCCCGAAGCCCGATCAGATCGACGAGTCTGCCCGCATTATCACCGAATGGTGGGAAGAATATTTCGACGGAAGCTATTATAGTCGGAGGCCGTGGTTGCGGAATTTCATTGCGCTTCAGGAAACGGCTGGCGTCTTGGGTCTGCACTACCCCAAGGGATTTCCTGAGCAGCCGGAATTCCAGGAAATCCTGCGTACCGCCAGTGCGGTCGCGAAGGACTGGAACGGCCATGTCGGTCTGGTTTTTATCCCCGTCGTCGACCGCTACATCGGGTTGTTGCCGAATGGCTTTGCCCATGACGGACTGCGTTACAAGGTAAGGGATGCGGCGGAGGAGGCCGGGGTCAACTTCATTGACCTAACAGACTCCTTCGCCGCCACGAAGGATCCTCGCTCATTGTACGGATCCGATGCCCATTTAAGCGAAGAGGGCGCCGCACTCGCCGCCCGAGTCGTGAAGGATGCACTTGGGAAGTAGCGTTGCCCGGGATGTCTGACGTCAGCACCCGACGGAGAGATTTAGGGGTTTGAGCAACGGAGGGTTCTGGTTCATCGAAGCTGATAAGGAGCGAAGATGAACAAGAAACCCGGAACATCGAAGGATTCCGCTGACAGGCTGGTCAGGGGGATCAAGCGGAAGACTCGCAAGCATTACTCATCGGAAGAGAAGATCCGCATCGTGCTGGCTGGTCTTCGTGGCGAGGAAAGTATCGCCGCGCTTTGCCGCCGTGAGGGGATCGCCGAGAGCCTGTACTACGCCTGGTCGAAGGAATTTCTTGAAGCCGGGAAGCGGC
>NZ_FNEK01000133.1 GCF_900099935.1 Aliiruegeria lutimaris
AAACAGAGTGATATCCGGGTCCTGGATCATCAGTTCCTGAAAGAACCCGACATGAGCGGCCAGTTTGCCGGTTCCTGCCGGACGCCCCATCGGAGAGGCAACAGCTTCACCCGCACTCCGGATCCGGCGCGCCCACCGTCCCCCAGTCGCGGCAGAAACCTGAAGGCGCCGGGATGCTTCCCTCCCTGTCAGCCCTTCTTCGATCAGTCGCGCAAAGCGATCTCGGAGTTCCTTGGGTAACGGTGCCGGCATGACGTGATCCTCCCAAACAGGGTGAATCACAAATCAAACCTCAGGGGAATCCTGCCGATTCAATCTTTTGTCGAAAAGCTCTAGGCGTTTACTAGGCAGATCATGCCACACGACGACTGGGTCTCGCAAAACATGCATGTTCGGATAAATCGGCGCGGCTGGATACGAGGCGGGTCGAGCGGGTGGAGACTGGTGTGAACGACGACACATATAAAGCGATTCTGGATGATCACGCGGCAAATGGTGGCGACAACGGCTGCGACGTGACCGTGGTCTGGGCCGATGGTCTCGCACGACCTCTGATTGAGAAGCAAATCGAGGTCGAAATAAGAGCGCTTCCTGGCTTGGGTGATGCGTCAAATCTCGGTTTCCATTATCTGGAATTGGACGATGGAACCGGGGTACTGGTCACCGGCAGCGATATGCCGGGCTTCGTCGCGGCGGAGTACGATGCCGAGGCACCGCAGTTTGACTTCGGGGACCTGCTGCCGTTCGAATATGCAGAGTAAACTGAGCGCTCCAGCAAGATCTTTGTCGCTGTCTGAAGCCTCAACAGGTGTTTTCGCGAGCAGTTGAATGAACTCTCGACCGAAGACGTAACTACAACGCCTCGACAGCTCAGAAATGTTGGAGCCAGGACACTCACCTAGGCGGGGCGATCTATAGCAGAAAGGACATCTGCGCCTTGCGGTTCGTTTCTGCGATTTTCTCGAAACTCAGTTCGAGGCGGGCCTCAGCCTTCAGAACGACCAGTGCCGCTGCCCGTGCATCTTCGCCAGCGTCGTGGTGGGTAAATTCGAGACCGAGGGCAGTCTTGAGGTGTCCCAGCCCGTGCCCTCCGTGGCCCTTGAACTCCGGCCATGCCTGCCTCGCTATTCTCACGCTGTCGCTCCAACTCAGATCGGGTGACGGCAGGCAGTAAACCTTGCAAGCCGCAGCAATGGCCCTCCTGTCGAAGTTACTGTGTTGCACCAGGTGATGCATGCTCAGGAATGGGAGCAGAAACTCCCATATCACGGGAAATGTAGGCGCCCTCGCCACCGTATCCGGGCCAATTCCGTGCAGCTCAATGTTGAAGGCGGCAAACGGCTGTTCGGGATCAACGTAGCTGGCCCAGGTCTCGATCTGGTTGTCAGCACCAACACAAGCCAGGCCGATCTGGCAGATGCTGCCGCTGTCACCGCAGGCGGTCTCAACGTCGAGTGCGATGAAACGAAAGGGGCCGGTCGGCAGCGCTCGGGCGTTGATGACTGCCATGATCTGTAGAACGCTTTCGTTTGTTGGCCCGATTCAAGAGGTCACTGTATTGCAGAACTCGCCAGTAATCGACCGGGTCGGATCGGGCCTCTCATGTACGCCGACATCAGGCCCGTAGCACAGATTGCAGGTTTCGCGCCTCTCGGCGAAGTGATCAAAAGAAGAGCCTTCACGCGATTGCGTGACTTCAATGATCAAGCCGAAGCCCCCACATCCGCTTGGATCCTGCTGCCACAGAGATTGATTTTGTTTCGATCCCCAAAAAGGAACACCCAACATGTTGGAAATCTCCTGGCACGATGGACATAGCCGTCCCCACTACGACGAACTGATCAGGCGTGAAGTCGTATCCTTCACGTACTTGGATCGCCCTTCAGACCTGATGATGCACTTCATCGACATCGGGTGCGGCCTTTGGATACACCTTTCTGGTGGAACGGAAAGGCACACGATCCACGCCGAGTTCACGAACGAAGGGCCTGCATGGTCAGAGAAGGTTAATAAACTGGCGGCCTAGCTCGGACGAGAACTGGTTTCCAACATGAAGCACGGGTCCTTCTCGGGAAACTCGGGTTCGGAAGGAACGATAGTGATGGATTGATCGCGCTCAATCTGTGAGCAACGTTGATCAGGTTATCTCAATCCATGAGCTGGTAGCTGGGTTCTGGCGCATCAGTAGTTGCGGGAAGGCGTCGTCTTGGTGTCTGATCCTACCGTGCATGGCCCTCTGTTCGCAGGAAAAAGGCAGCGAGGACACCAGCAGCGGCACCGAAGAAGTGGGATTCCCAACTGACACCGGATTGACCCGGCAATACCCCCCAGATCATCGCCCCATATGCCAGAGCAACGCCCACCGTGACCAAGAGTGGAACCAAACGTTTCTCTACTATCCCCCGCGCCAGCAAAAAGCCGAACCAGCCGAAGATCAGGCCCGAGGCACCAATGTGGACCGCTGAACTGCCGAAAAGCCATACGCCGAGGCCACCAAGTCCGACGATGATAGCAGTGGCCCCCAGCGCCAACTTCCGGGCCGAAACTGCCAGAAGGCTGCCAAAGACAATCAAGGGCAACGTATTCGCGGCGGCATGGCCCAAAGACCCATGAAGCACGGGCATGAAAAGGATACCATCCAGGCCACCCAGTGAACGCGGTCGCAATCCCAAGAGTCCGTTGAGTGCGTAGCCTGTAAGCAGATTCACGACTTCCACCGCCCAGATCACGACCATCAAGATTGCAAGCCACCGAAACCGTTCCAAGCCTCTTCCCTTCCTGCCATCCTAACGCCCGTACACCATCTCAAACGCACACCCGACTGCGCCGAAATGGATATCAATCCGTTCGCCCTGTACTTTGCTTTGTGGGTGACCAATGGTCCAAGCCTCACATCAAAGCCCGCGAAAGTTCGTGCTCGGTGATGTGTTCGCGTGGTGGTGGCAATGCACTGGTATTGCCGGTCGGCACAAACCCCATCTGGCCGTATAGCCTGATTGCGGATCTGTTCTTGTCCGCAACGTGCAGAGCGATCTCCGCAAAGCCGTTGGTGCGTGCCCAGTCCACAACAGTCTGGATCAGCTCGGTGGCGATTCCGTTTCGGCGCCTGTCCGGTGCAACCCACATCCCCAAAAGACCGGCGACCTCTGGAGAACCACGGTGTGCTGCTCCGGTCGCCAGGCCAACATCCGCGTGGTCATCGACCGCGACGAACGTCGCCGATCCACTGGATAGCCGCTCTCGCCAGTGTATTTCCTCAAACGAAGCCTCCTCCGCAAAGGTTCGGGCAAAGGCGTCCGGCGCATCGGCCAGCGCCCGGAGGCGAATATCGCGTGCTCGCTGCCAATCCTTCTCGGTGAAGCGCTCTACTCTCACAGACATCTTCCTGCTGTCACAATCATCAAACCGGCTTGGTCGAACGCCCGTAGAGGACATTCAGCTCCAAAGTGGCGAGCTCGGTGCGCGTCGCCCATTCCAACGTTCGGGACTTCACACGTTCAAATTCACCTACCGTCATCGCATCCATTACACCGCGCATCCCGGAGCCCATGACGATGCTCCACCAGTCATTCGGTGAACTCAGAACGTGAGATCCGGCTTCCTCGACAACGATTGGTTCGTCGGCTCCACCGTTTCGAAGCATTGCTGCCAATTCATCCGAACTGGAAATGCGATCCCCAGGAGATGGCTCCGACAGCAGATCAGGGCGTTCGTCCTGAACAATGTCCGACCACGCTGACATCGCCGGTTCCAGGACATTCGCTCCCCAACAGGTCACCGCAAGAACCCCGCCAGGTTTCAGCATGGCCCAGAGTTTACGGATCTGTGCCTCCATGTCTGCGACGAAGAAGATCGACAGAACACTGACAACCGCATCGAACGTCTGGTCCGCATAGTCGAGCGCCGTCATGTCGCGACACAGGAACTCGAGATTCTGGATGCCCTGTTTCGCGGCCTTGTCTCGCCCCAAAGCCAAGAGTTGCTCCGACAGGTCGACGCCTACGACCCGTCCAGCAGTGCCTACGGCTTCTGCGGCTGGAAATACCGATGCTCCACTTCCGCATCCGACGTCCAGGACGGCTCCGCCGTAACCAATCTGGGCCAGATGTACGGTGCGCTTTCCGATGCGCTCCCAGAACGAGAGCGGGTTCGAGTCAAAGAAGTCGGCGGCGGAGTCGAATGCGGATCTGATCTCTTCTGACATTAACGCGACCCTCCTCACTGGGCCCCCGCTGGCCAATCGGTTTCCGTGCGCCAGCAAGATCACGTGGATAATACCATGATGAGAAAACTACGTTGCGGACAAAGCTTGAGACTAAGGACCCAACACAGCGCCGCGTCCATATTTCATAGGTTCAACGTCTTTCAGTCAATCCAGTGCATTTACTCCACATCGGCAAGCTGAGCGGCTCTGAGGTGTTGTGGAACAGGCTTATGATCGCCCGGCGGATCTTCAGTTCCACTTCGTCGACATCGGGTGTGGCCTCTGGATTCATCTGTTTGGAGGTGAGAGGCCCATTGCATCCACGCGGAGTTCACCTTTGAAGGACCAGCACGCGTGGAGGTAGAAGACTTCCTCGCAACCTAGGCGTCGTATGGGGCCTGGCGGCCAAGCTTGGTCCCGTTGCCATCCCAACCGGGCTCCGACGGTAGGACGAGAGCAACGCAAAGTGAGTTGCCATTTGAGCGAACCAAGCTTTGACTCTGGTCTCTGGGTCAACGCGAGGGACGGAAGATGGAAAACTATGCCGACTTGATGTTTCGCGGCGCAGTAGCCGAGTTGCAAAAAACCGAAGGCACCTTCGAGAAGTACCAAACCGCCTACAAACATCGCACCAGCACAGAACTGGGACCTGACGAAATCGGCTTCATTCGCAGGCGAGACAGCTTCTATCTTGCCAGCATCACAGATGATGGTTGGCCCTATATTCAACATCGCGGTGGTGCACGCGGGTTCGTCCACGTCGTTGGCCCAAACCGGCTGGCATGCGGGGACTATCGCGGGAACCGTCAGTTCATCACCATGGGGAACCTTCAGGCTGAAGAGCGCGTATCACTTTTCTTCATGGATTACATGAACCATGCGCGACTGAAGGTTCAGGGCAAGGCGTCTCTGAAAAGTGTGTCCGAAGCTGATCCAGATCTTGTAACGCGACTGGGTAGTTCTGAGGTTCCAGCAGAGCGCATTCTCGTCATCGATGTCGTGGCCATTGATTGGAACTGCCCAAAGTACATTCCCACCCTTTATCCCGAGGATGCACTTCGCGAAGTCGTCGGCCCACAGATCGCCAAGCTTCAAGCTGAAAACGAGGCGCTCAAATCTGAGGTGGCGAGGATACGCGGAGCTTAGCCGCCGCATAGCTTGCGCGTGCGAGAGCCAGCACACATCGCACAACAAAACGGCGCGAAATTGGCGCTCCGAGCATCTCATCGTCGGCTTTTCTTGTTTGCACCAATCCTAAAGGCGTAGGCTTCCTACAACGCAACGAAGATTGGATTGGCTGTGGAGTTCGACTTCTCCAATTGGAAAGCAGGGTCTTCAACTCGGTCCCCGAAGTCGGATGCGGGTATTTGGGAGGCGGTCCAATCTGTAAGGCCAGTCATTTGGTTGCTCGGGAAAACAGGAGCAGGAAAAACCTCTCTGGTCAGCGCCCTCACCGGTCTCGACACGCTCGAGATTGGAAACGGGTTTGTTTCTTGTACGAAGCAGTCGATGTCTTTTGACTACCCGCACGATAGCCCGCTTTTCCGATTCCTCGACACACGCGGCCTTGGCGAGGTTGGATACGATCCCCACGAGGACATCGCGCAATGTGCTGGCAGAAGCCACGCCCTGCTGGTTGTCGCTCGCAAGGACGATCCGGTGCAGGGAGAAATCGCAGAGGTTTTGGCTGACATTCTGGCTGAAAGTCCCCAGACGCCTGTCGGGGTCGTCCACACCGGCGCAGACCTGATTGATAACGACCAGGAAAGACAGCGGGCGCGTTTGTCCAACCAGAAGACTTTTGAGAAAGCTGCCAAGACGGATCTTCCGTCGGCGCAGGCCTCGCTCGGAAAGGACCCCGATACGAGCGAAGTCCTCGACCTGCTCTCACAATGGCTTCCACTGGTCGCATACTCCAAATTGCGGGAAGACGGTCGCGACGCTGAATCCTTTGCGTTCAAGGGAGCGAGACCGATGATCCTGAAGTTTGCGACCGCAGCAGGTGCGGTCGATGTGGCACCGGCTGTAGGTCTCATTGGTGTTCCGGCGATCCAAGGCACGATGCTGTCCGTCGTCAGAGTTTTCCAGAGAGGGTGAGGCGATTTCGTAACGAGGGCTCCGGTTTGCTTTCTGTTTGAGGTTATGCGGCAGCGCTGTCGTGCTGCAAGCGGCGTTTCCGGATGGTCTGTTTCTTGATCTCCTCTCTCATGGACAGGATCTGAGCGCCCCTGCCGAAGTAGACGTCAGCGGGTGTCAGGTTGCCCAGGCTCTCGTGGTATCGGTGGTTGTTGTAGTGCTCAACGAAGGCTTCGATCTGCCGTTCGAGATCTCCGGGCATGTAGTAGTTTTCCAGCAGAACTCGGTTCTTCATGGTCTGGTGCCA
>NZ_FNEK01000130.1 GCF_900099935.1 Aliiruegeria lutimaris
AGACGCCCGTCAGACAGCCCGAGACCTCGCCAAAACCGACCAATACGAGATCGCCATGAAGCTGCGGAAGAAGGTCGAGATGCTGTTCGCCCATCTGAAGCGGATACTCGGCCTCAACCGGCTCCGACTACGCGGTCCAAACGGCGCCAACGATGAATTCCTCCTCGCAGCCACCGCACAGAACCTCAGGAAACTCGCCAAGCTCCTTCCTGCACCTGCAGCATTGCCGAAAGCGCCATGAACAAAGGCGCTCACACCGTTTTTTGAAGCCAATTTTCTGACTTGCAGCGCATTGTTTTTCAACGGAATCGATCCAGAGCCGCCATCCACACCACAGAAAATTGGCGATTGCGCATGTATCTGAATATCGGCCCCAGAGAGTGACTCATCCTTGGCTAGCCAGTGCGAAGAATGGGGGCTCCCTGCCCAAGTTGGTGGACCACTCTCAGGGGGCTACTCCAGGGGTCCAACTGCTCATGAATCCCAGCTATCATGCTGGTTTCAAACAGTGAATCCTTCAAGGGGAGTTGTGCAGCAAAGCGCCTAGAGTTCCCAAATTAAGGTCACTTCGGGCGCTCTGCCGGATCATCTTTCTGACAGGAAGAGACTAACGCCAAACCAAGCGGCAAGCAGTCAAAACACCGACATAGGGGGCAAAGTGGAAGCTTTACTTGCCGAAACGCTGCCACCGGAACCGGGCATTGTCAGTGCCCATTCCGACGCGAAGCGCAATCCAAGTTGAGGCTTCCGAGCAGATTTCCCCGGTCGATACCGCGTCATGGCATGAGCTGACCACCATTCACTTCGATTGTCTGCCCAATGATGAAACCAGAAAGCGTATTTGAAGCTAAGAACAGGTAGGCGCCGACGCAGTCCTCCGCCACGCCAACACGGCCCTGCGGAATCGTGGCCAGCATTGCGTCCATCTGGGCCTGCGTCGAGTAACGCTCGTGGAACGGCGTGGCGATGACCCCCGGCGCAACCGCGTTGACGCGGATGCCGTCGCCGATCCATTCCTTTGCCATCCCGCGGGTCACATTAGACACGAAAGCCTTCGAAGACCCGTAAAGCCCCGCGCCGCCGCCAGCGCCGTTCCGGGCAGCGATGGACGTGGTGTTGATTACGTAGCCACCCTGTTTTTTCAGGTGGGGCAGCGCAGCCTTCGACGCGACAATTATAGAGCGGGCGTTGAGGTCCATGATCCGGTCGTAATCTTCGTCGGTGGCCTCGGCATAAGGGATGCGTTTGACCATGCCGCCAGCGTTATTGATCAGCCCGTCGAGCCCGCCGAGGGCCTCTGCTGCCTCTCCGACAGCCGCAGCGAGCGCACCACTATCCGAAGCGTCGGCGCGGATAAGCACGGCGGTGCCGCCTTCTGCCTCGATGTCCCGCACCACGGCCTCGGCCGCCTCGCGACTGGAATTGTAGTGAACCGCGACCTTAGCTCCCTGGGCACCAAATGCGCGGGCCAATGCGGCGCCTATGCCCGTCGATGCCCCGGTGATCAGGACTCGTTGTCCGTCCAAATCCGGTATCTTGCCATAAGCTTGGGTCATTTCTTCGCTCCTCATTATTCGTGCTGGCCGCGTCGGGCAGGCTTTCTCTAAACCGTTGAACTCAAGTGTTGCACGCAGCTGCACCTCTACACCATACTCACGGCACAATCCGGTGTCGCCGACGCCGAATTCAAGGGAGGATATAATGAATAAATTTACTGCCGCGGCGGTTTGCGTCGCGCTGGCTACAGGTGTGTCCAGCGCTTCCGCGACCGAACTTGTTGGCGCGGTTCAGTTCGATGAGAACCATGCCTTCACCAAAGCACTGAGGGAGTTCGAGCGCGTCGCAGGCGAATGTTCCGGCGGCTCGCTGACTTTCGATCTGCACCTCAATTCCGAGCTTGGTCTTGAGAAGGATTACTTCGAAAACATGAGCCAGGGCATCGCGGTGGACTACGCCATCGTCAGCCCCTCGCACATGTCGACCTTCAGTCAAAAAGCGCCACTGATGGACATGCCGTTCCTGTTCCGCGATCTCGATCACTGGAACGCCGTGATGGAACAAGACGCCCTGGCACCGTTGGCCGAGGACGTGCTTCAGCAGGCCAACGTGCGGCTGATCGGCTATGCCGGCGGTGGAACGCGCAATCTGATCGTCAACAAGCCCGTGACGAACATGGCCGAGCTGGAGGGCCTGCCAATGCGCGTGATGGGAGCGCCGATCCAGACCCGCATCTTCGAGGCGATCAAGGCCGCACCATCGGTCATTGCCTATGACGAGGTCTATAATGCGATCCAGACGGGCGTTATCGATGCAGCCGAGAACGAGGCTGCGGGCATCGAACAGATGAAGTTCTACGAAGTCGGCCCCGACATCTCGCTGACCAAACACGCAATCACCGTGCGCCCGATCGCCTTCGCAAATGCCACCTTCGAGCGTCTGACGCCCGAAGAGCAGGAATGTGTGCTGGAAGCCGGCAAGGCCGGTGGAAAGCTCGGACGAGACGTCGAAAGCGGTCAGGACACCGAGAAGCTCATGAAAATGCAGGAGGCGGGACTGCTGCAGACGCATGAGTTCACCGAGCGCGACATGCTGCTGGAACTCGCCGGCCCGGTAAAAGCGGCCTACGCCGAGGAACTGGGCGCGACCGACGTTCTTCAGGCCATAGAAGCCGTCAAGTGATCCTTGCAGACCCCGCGCAGCGTCAATCGGCGCGGGGTCTGTTGTACGAACCATCGAGCAGGACGCGCCATGCGTATGATTCTGGAGGGCTATTACCGCCTTCTGAAGCTATTGATTACTGTGCTGATGACCGCGCTGATCGTGCCGGTCTCGATGCAGATCCTGAGCCGCTATACCGGCCTAATTCCGCGCTACATCTGGACCGAGGAAATCGCCCGTTTCTGCTTCGTGTGGATCATCCTGATCGGCGCGATGATCGCGGTCCGCGACGGGACGCATTTCGATGTAGATGTCCTGCCGCATAGCACAAGCCCCGGCGTTGAACTCGCCTCGAACCTCTTCGTCAACCTCGCGATGCTCGTGATGGCGCTGTCCTTCCTGTGGTGGGGCCGGGATTTCTTCGTCCTCGGGTCACGACAGCAATCCGAAATTTCCGGCCTGCCGATGTGGATGATCTACATCGCATGGCCGCTCGCGGGCGCGACCTGGACGCTGTTCCTTTTGGAGCGGATCCGCGATGACATCTGCGGCGAGAGTCGAAAAGAAGGAGACACCCATGGGGCCGGGTGAAGTCGCTGCGATCCTCTTCGGCACCTTTGGTATCCTGGTTTTCCTGCGTGTGCCGGTGGCCTTCGCGCTCGGCCTCGCCGTGGTACCCGTGTTCTTCATTGACGACCGGCTGACGCCCGTTCTTTTGATGCGCGAGATGTTCAAGAGCTACAACTCCTTCGTGCTCCTGGCGGTGCCGTTCTTTCTTCTGGCCGCCAACCTGATGAACTCTGCCGGGATCACCGACCGTCTGATCCGGCTCGCCCGCGCGCTGGTCGGGCACCTTCCCGGCGGGCTGGGTCATGTCAACGTCGTTGTGTCGATGCTCTTTGCCGGCATTTCAGGATCGTCCACGGCCGACGCCGCGGGCATTGGCTCGCTCCTGATCCCGCAGATGAAGAAGGAAGGCTACGGGTCGTCTTTCGCCGTGGCGATCACCGCCTGTTCCAGCGTCATGGGCGTCATCATTCCCCCCTCGATCCTGATGGTCGTCTGGGGCGGACTCATGTCGGTCTCCATCGGCGGACTGTTCCTTGCCGGCGTTGTTCCGGGAGTCCTCGTTGCTTTGTCGCAGATGATAACCGTCTACATCTATGCAAAGCGAAACAACTATCCGGTGCACCAACGTTCGACGCTGACAGAACTGATGGGCGCCGCTGCCAGCGCATCGCTGGCCCTGATGACACCGCTCATCATCGTAGGAGGTATCGTCGGCGGTTTCTTCACCCCCACGGAAGCCTCGGTGGTAGCCGTACTCTACTCGCTGGTTTTAGGTGTATTCATCTATCGCACGATCGCGCTGCGCGAGTTGCCGCGAGTGCTCTACGACAGCGCGCGGTTCGCTGCGATCACGCTTTTCTGCATCGGGACCGCTTCGGCCTTCGGGTGGTGCCTCGCCTACTTCAAGATCCCCGCCACTTTGGTCGATCAGATCGACCAGATGGGCCTCGGGGTCGTCGGCACGGGGATCATGTGCGCGCTGGCCTTCCTGCTGATCGGCATGTTCATCGACGCAATCCCCGCCATCATTATCCTTGGCACGGTTCTCTTCCCGGTGACCCAGCATGTCGGAATGCATCCGATCCACTTCGCGATCATCGGCGTCATGAGCCTCGCCTTCGGGCTGGTCACACCGCCCTATGGACTGTGTCTTCTTATCGCTTCTGCAATCGGTCGGATCAGGCTGATCGAAGCGTTGAGGGACGTCGTTGTGATACTCTTGCCGATGGTTCTGGTCCTGCTCATCATCATTCTGGTTCCGGATCTGATCCTCGCCTTGCCGCGATGGCTGATGCCAAACTTCGTCAAGTGAGGACAATTCAGTCAGAAAGCTGCGAACCCGCCACGCTGAGGGCGCGAAAGCTGCTGATTGCGTCGCGCCACTCGGCGAAAGCCACAAGGCGTGTCCGATTCAAAATCTGTCATGATCAGAGAAGACGTTCCAAGTTGAAATAGTTGTGAGCCGAGACACGACACCACAGAACTTCAGACACAAAGCGAGCCAGAACCCGCGTTACTCAAACGCCTCCCGCTCTCCGAAAAAAACTGACGACGAACACCACCGTCAGGGAAGATGGGATCGTCTGAAACGTTCGGCCCGGTTCGTCCAGCCATTTCCAGGATTGGCGATATACGCCTGTCGTGGTTGGCTAACATCACCCTGTTCGGCACACCCGAGGACGTGCCACTCGACGGCCTGAAAATCGAGCATTTCTTCCCTGTGGACTACGAATGCAGGCACCCGCTCAAGGCGATGGCCGAGCAGATCACCCTTCCGCCGGTTGCACGGCCCGCTGATAGAGATGCCATGTGGTGTGACCGAGGATCGGCAGGGTGAAGATCAGGCCCAGGAACGCCGGAACCAGCGATAAAAGCATGGTGACCGAGATGATCGCTGCCCAGCTGAGCATGACCACCGGGTTTTCCGTGACCACGCGAACGGAGGTGATCATGGCGGAGATAAAATCCATTTCCCTTTCGAGCAGCATGGGCATGGCGACGACGGTCACCGAGAACAGGACAGCCGACAGGAGGGCGCCTACGCAGGAGCCGATGGCAAGGAAGGTCCAGCCCTCGGGCGTGAAGAGTACCGTGTGCAGGAACCCGTCCAGATCCGAGAAGGAGGAATCCTTCAGCACGATCACCAGCACGGTCCGGAACTGGTAGAACCAGACCCACAGGATGAACAGGGTGACAAAGGCCATCCAGCCCATCTCGCGCTTGCGTTGATTGGCCATGACGGTGAGGATATCGGACCAGCCGAAACTCTCCCCTGTCTGCAACCGGCGGGACATCTCGTAAAGCCCGGCGGCGGCGAAGGGGGCTACCAGTGGAAAGGCGATCACGGCGGGAATGACCATCCAGATCTTGCCGAGCCAGACCAGGCACCAGACAAGAAGGATTCCGAAAACCGCGTAGAACAGGCCGAAAAAGCCGCTCATGACGGGGCGCGCCAGAAAATCGGAAAACCCGGCCTTGAGCGACGCTGTGATATCATCCGCCGTCACCTTGTTAACCTCGGGCATGCCCCGCTGCGGCGTCTGATTGTCCGGTGGTGTGGAACCTTCGGTCTTGGATGTCATGACATACTCCTCCCAAAGCATGGCGCCGCTCTGGTCCGTTTGCCAACAGATCCAGAGGCAAAACAGACATCCCTGCCCCACATACAAATCTGTATCAGGCAAGGCATGAGAGCAAGGGGGGAGTATGACCGCTATGTCTACCTTGCGGACCTTAGCTGCGAGCCCGGCATTCCGACGCTTCCTCACCGCGCAACCGACAAGACGGAAGAAGACCGGACGTTCGCGGCGGATCGCATCAAGGTCAAGTCAGCGGGACAAAGCTGCCGTTCATTGCGTTATGGCCTGCTTTAGGGGCAGGACCCGTTGATTTCCGAGAGGTGACGTGATTCACGGTTCGAAAAACGAGCGGTGAACATGTCGATCTGTTTTGGCTGACCGACGCCCAGATGGCGCGTCTTGAGCCTTTCTTCCCTAAGTCGCACGGCAAGCCACGCGTTGATGACCGCCGTGTGTTGAGTGGGATTATCTTCATCAATCGCAATGGCCTACGATGGTGTGACGCACCCGCTGCCTATGGCCCGCACAAGACGCTCTATAACCGTTGGAAACGGTGGAGCGACAAGGGCATCTTTGCCCGGATGATGGCCGGTCTGGCCGCCGAGCACGGCGAGAAGAAGACGGTGATGATCGACGCCACCTACCTGAAGGCGCACCGCACGGCGACCAGCATGGGCGTGGAAAAGGGGGGCGTGGACGCCTGATTGGCCGGACCAAGGGCGCTCGCCGCAACTGTCTTGTTTTAGCTATGAAACGAGAACGAGATGCCGTAACGGGGCTAGCGCTTGAAGCTACCGTTGCGCTTGATCCAGCCGACGGCAGCTGGCGCCATTCTCCGCATCAAAATCTGACGGAGGAAGTGTGATGAAGCTGTTTGTCGGAATGGATGTCTCTTTGGAAAAGTCGGCGCTTTGTG
The DNA here is from genome assembly GCF_900099935.1 of Aliiruegeria lutimaris. GTDB lineage: Bacteria > Pseudomonadota > Alphaproteobacteria > Rhodobacterales > Rhodobacteraceae > Tropicimonas > Tropicimonas lutimaris. Next base: position 6,724 of record NZ_FNEK01000130.1, read on the forward strand.
TTTTGAGTGAGCACGGGGAGGTCGTGAAGGAGGCAGAGGTCGCCTGCGAACCCGAGGCCATCGGCGCCTTTCTGTGTGCCTTGGCAGGAGAAGTGGCATTGATCGGTTTGGAGGCTGGGCCTTTATCCCAATGGCTGCATCGCGCCCTGACCGAAGCTGGTTTTG
>NZ_FNEK01000124.1 GCF_900099935.1 Aliiruegeria lutimaris
CGCTGCCAATTCGCCGAGTGTGATCTCTCCCTTGTCGGCGATGCGCGCCTCAATCCAGCCGGTCACGCCGGCCAGTTTGCGGTGACCACCTCCGTTACCTTGCGGTCGTGGTGTCAGTGATCCGGTTTCCCGCCGCAGCTTGATCAGATCGTTCACAAATCTCGGCGAAACCCGGAAGTGCCGCGCCGCCTCGCGGTGCCCGCGACCTTCATCGACAAAAGCGACGACGCGCTCGCGTAGCTCTATTGGATGTGGTTTGCCCATCTGAGACCCCTATATCTGCCTCAACAGAAGGGAATCACATCACAACCAATCTGGGAAGCCTGAATCAGATAGGCCGCGACACGCTCTAGAAAATGCGCGGCGCCTTCCCCCCGATTTCAGCGGGGGAAGGCGCCGCGACTGTTCCGGGGATCAGCCGGCGAGCGCTTCCGAAACCGGGGTGGTCTCGTAGCCGAGCGCTTCGGCAACGGCATCGCAGGTGATCTTGCCGTTCCAGACGTTGAGGCCATTGGCCAGATGCGCATCACGGCGCAGCGCGGCCTGCCAGCCCAGATCGGCAATCCGCAGCGCGTGGGGCAGGGTAACGTTGTTGAGCGCATAGGTCGAAGTGCGGGCAACCGCGCCCGGCATGTTGGCCACGCAGTAATGCACGATCCCGTCGACTTCATAGGTGGGCTCGGCATGGGTGGTGGCATGCGAGGTCTCGAAACAGCCGCCCTGGTCGATGGCGACATCGACAAGCACGGCGCCGGGCTTCATCAGGGCGAGATCGGCGCGCGTGACGAGCTTGGGGGCTGCGGCTCCCGGGATCAACACCGCACCGATCACCAGGTCGGCCTCGGCAATCATTTCGGCAATGCGGGTCTGGGTGGAATAGGCCGTCTTGGCGCGGCTCTCGAAATGGGTGGCAAGCCGTTCGAGCACGTCGGGGCTGCGATCGAGGATCGTCACGTCCGCGCCGAGCCCCACGGCCATCTGGGCCGCGTTGAAGCCGACCACGCCGCCACCGAGCACCACGACCTTGCCCGGTTGCACGCCCGGCACTCCGCCGAGCAGCACGCCGCGGCCGCCATGCGCCTTTTCGAGCGCCGTGGCGCCGGCCTGGATCGACATCCTGCCGGCAACCTGGCTCATCGGCTTCAGCAGCGGCAGCGTGCCCGTCGGGCTGGTCACGGTTTCATAGGCGATGGCCGTCACGCCGGAGGCGACGAGCGCCTTGGTCTGTTCCGGATCGGGTGCGAGGTGCAGGTAGGTATAGAGGATCTGGCCGGGCCGCAGCATGGCGCATTCGGCGGGCTGGGGTTCCTTGACCTTCACGATCATCTCGGCGGCTTCAAAGATCTCCGCAGCCGTGGCTCCGATCGTGGCGCCCGCGGTACGATAGGCCTCGTCATCGGCGCCGATCCCGATTCCGGCGCCCGTCTCGACCTGAACCGAGTGGCCACGCCCCACCAGTTCGGAGACAGACTCCGGCGTCAGGCCGACCCGGTATTCGTGATTCTTGATTTCCTTCGGTACACCGATGAGCATGGCAAACTCCCTATTGCCCTGAGCGCGATTGGAAGAAGTCTTACGCTAAATGCGCCGAGTTCGATTCTTTTATGTGTCTTTGTTCTGGCGCATAGTGAGAAAATTTCCGAAGATTGGAAAAAATAGAAGGATCACATCTTGGATCGTTTTGATGCCCATATTCTTCGCGAATTGCAGAAAGATTCGCATATCGCCGTGGCGGATCTGGCCGAGCGGATCGGGTTGTCCACGTCGGCCTGTCACCGGCGGGTCAAACTGCTGGAATCCAGCGGCATGATCGACGGCTATTCCGCCCGTGTGAACCCCAAGGCGCTGGGGCTGGACCTGGAGGTTTTCGTGGACATCACGCTGACCTCGCAGAGCCAGGAGGCTATGGATGCCTTCGAGAAGGCAGTGCAGCTTTACGACGAGATTCTGGAATGCGTTCTGACAACGGGCACGGCGGATTATATCCTGCGCATCGTGGCGCGGGACGTGGCCCATTACGACATGATCCACCGCCGCTGCCTTGCACGCCTGCCGGGCGTTTCGGGGATGCAGACGAGCTTCGCGCTGCGCTCGATCAAGTCCTGGCGCGGCTATCCCGTGCCGGGATGAACAGGACCTTCGGCTTGTGATTCTCCCTGTAGGATCCAATATGGAACTCTGACCGGTGGGAGGACCGACCCCGTGGACATCGACACATCCAGCGCTGCATCACGCAGTTTCCAGGTGATGACAAAGCCCATGGGGCCAAAATGCAATCTCGATTGCAAATACTGCTATTACCTTGAAAAAGAACGGTTCTACCCCGAGGAAAAGAAGTTCCACATGCCCGAAGAGGTCCTGGAGACCTATATCCGGGACTATATTGCCGCCCAGCACGCGGCGGGAGCGCAGGAGATCTGGTTCTCCTGGCAGGGTGGCGAACCGACGATGCTGGGCGTGGAGTATTTCCGGAAGATCGTGGAGCTGGAGCAGCAATATTGCCCGCCCGGCACCGTCATCCGCAACGCGCTTCAAACAAACGCGACCCTGGTCGACGAGGAATGGGCGGCGTTCTTCAAGCAGCATGACTTCCTGATCGGCGTCTCGATCGACGGGCCGAAAAAGATCCACGATCGCTATCGCTATTACCGCAACGGGAGCGGGTCCTTCGACAAGGTCATGGAGGGGATTCGAATCCTTCAGGCGCACGGGGTCGAAATCAACGCCCTCGTGGTGGTGCAGCGCGAGAACGCGCGCAAACCGAAGGAGGTCTACCGGTTCCTCAAGAAGGTGGGCTTCCGCCACATCCAGTTCATTCCAATTGTCGAGCGGGTCACCGAAGACGGCACGCTTGCCGGCCCGCCGCAAAGCGATAGCGAGATCGAGGCGCAGGTCTCGCGCTGGTCTGTCTTGCCGAAGGATTTCGGGAGTTTCCTCAATGCCGTCTTCGACGAATGGGTGCGCCACGATGTCGGCGAGGTGTTCATCCAGTTTTTCGAGATCCAGATCGGCCTCTGGCTCGGCCGCCCGGTCGGCCTATGCGTCTTTGCCGAGGAATGCGGTCAGGCGCTGGCGATGGAGCATAACGGCGACCTGTTCTCCTGTGATCATTATGTTTATCCCGAGTACCGGCTCGGCAATATCATGGAAGAGAAGATCGAGGCGCTGGTGGCCAAGCCGGAACAACAACGATTCGGCGAGGAAAAGCGCACGACCCTTCCGAAACAGTGCCAGGAATGCAAATTCCGCTTTGCCTGCAATGGCGGTTGCCCGAAGCATCGCCTGTTGTCGACATCGGATGGCGAGCCGGGCCTGAACTATTTCTGTGCATCCTACCTGAGCTTCTTTCACCATGCGGGGCCGTGGATTCGAGTGATGACGGATCTGAACAGGCGTGGCCGGATGGCGTCCGAGATCATGGAGATCGTGCGCCAGCGTTCCAGTCGCAAGCAAAGACGGGCCGGATTGCCCTGAGATGTGCGTTGACGGGCGCGCAATGGGGGCTTTGCCCCCGTGCTCTTGCGAGCACTCCCCCAGAATATTTGGAGAAAGAGGAAGCTGCCAGATGCCCGGGTTCTTCCGCTTTCTGAAAATATCCCCGCCGGAGGCACGATGCGCAGGATCGTTCCCGCGCGCGAACGGCCTCCACTCGAACGGTCAGCCTTTGTGTAATTGCGACGTCCGAAAACGAAAAAGGCCGCGAAAAACGCGGCCTCGTTCGAATGGATATGTCGCTGAATCAGCCCTGACGGGCCTTGAAGCGGCGCTGGGTCTTGTTGATGACGTATACGCGGCCTTTGCGGCGCACGACACGGCAATCCCGGTGCCGATTCTTCAGCGAGCGGAGCGAGTTGCGGACTTTCATAGTCTTCCCTTTCCTCAGTCGCCGGCGCGAGAACGGCGCCGATTGTTTCGCCAGCGGGCCGTCTCCGGCCCGAATTCAATGGTGGGCGGTACTGGGATCGAACCAGTGACCCCTACGATGTCAACGTAGTGCTCTACCGCTGAGCTAACCGCCCGTACCGTACCAAACCATCCTGTCGTCCTTATCCCGAAAGAAAAGAACGCGGTCGATTCCGCGTCGGTGGAGCGCGTATAAAAGGAACGCGCGCCGGGTTCAAGGGCTTTTGGCAAGAGAATTTATACCGCTATATGGGGGTTCAAGGAGACCCCATGCAAAACCCGCCTTTTCGCCTCGAACTGCCCCGGAGCCGGACCACTTCGGTGGTGTTTGCCTCGCCGCATAGCGGGCGTGACTATGGTCTGGATTTCCTGCGCCGCACGGTTCTGGACGAATTGGGGGTTCGGTCCTCCGAAGATGCTTTCGTGGACCGCCTGTTCGACACCGCGCCGGGGCTCGGCGCGCCGTTGCTTGCCGCCACGGTGCCGCGCGCCTTCGTGGACCTCAACCGCAGTGCCGACGAGCTTGATCCGGCGGTGATCCGCGGGATTCGTCCGCAGCCGCACAACCCGCGGATTTCGTCCGGCCTGGGGGTAATTCCACGCGTCGTGGCCGGCGGGCGGGTCATTTACCGTGGCAAGATCGAGCTGGAAGAGGCGGAGCAGAGGTTGGAGCGGTTCTGGCATCCCTATCATGCCGCCCTTCGACGGGTTCTGGAGGAAAGCCGGGCCGCCTTCGGCCAGGCCATCCTGATCGACTGCCATTCCATGCCGCATGAAGCCGTGCGCGTGGGCACGGGCAAGTCCTACAGACGGCCTCACGTTGTTCTCGGGGACCGTTTCGGGGCGGCCTGTTCGACCGAGGTCATGGACAAGGTGCAGGCGGCGTTCGAACGGGCGGGCCTGCGCGTGTCCCGGAACACCCCCTTTGCCGGCGCGTTCATCACCCAGCATTACGGCCGTCCGGAGATTGGGCAGCATGTCATTCAGGTGGAGATCGACAGGTCGCTCTACATGGATGAAGGCAGGATCGTTCCGAGCAAGGATTTCCCGGCCTTTCGCGGGATCCTGCGCGGGGTCATCGAGGAGATCACGGAGATCGGGCGCGCCTCGCCGAAATCGCTGGCGGCCGAATAGCGGTCAGCCCTGCGGGGGCACAGGCGGTGGCACGGCGGGCGCTGCCTTCAGCCGCATTTCGCGCCAGGCGATGAAGGAGACCGAGGCCATGATGAGGCAGCCGCCGAGCACGACCCATCCATCCACGGGCTCGTGAAAGACCACCCAGCCGAGCAGGCTCGCCCAGACGAGCTGGAGGAAGGTGACGGGTTGTGTGACCGCCATCGGGGCTGCCTGGAAGGCGAGGGTCATCGTGAAATGCCCCGCCGTTGCGAAACAGGCGACAAGGAACAGCCAGCCCAATTGCTGAAATGTCGGCTGCACCCAGTGGGCAAAGGCAAAGGGGGCGAGGAAAACTGTCACCATGATCGACATCATGGCCACCACGACCGTGGGGGAAACCTCGCCGGTCAAGCGCTTGGCAACCAGGTAGGCGCAGGCAAAACCGAGCGCGGAAAAGACCATGGCGATATGGCCAAGATCCAACTCGCGCATCCCGGGCCGCAGGATGACCAGCGCCCCGAGGAACGCCACGCCGATCGCCGCCATGCGCCTTGCGGCAAGTGGCTCGCCAAGGAAAAGCGCGGCCCCCAGCGTGACATAGATCGGGCTCATGTAGTTCATCGCCGTCACCTCGGCGATGGTGATCCGGGTCATGGCATAGAACCACATGATCACCGCGCCTGCCTGTGCCGCGCCGCGCAGGGTGAAGAGCGCAAGCGCCCGGCGGGACAGGCGCGTGCGCTTGAGCTCGGGCCACATCGGGATCAGGAAGACCAGCCCCAGCAGGTAGCGCAGGAAAGCCGACTCGGCGGGCGGGATGCCCGGCCCGAGATGCTTCACCGTCGCCTGCACACCAATGAAACAGAAACCGGTCATGACCATCCACAGGACGGCTTTCAACGGGCGCTGTTCGGGCAGGGTGCTCATGGCGGCGACCAGACATCATTCCGAATGCGGCCACAAGCCCATCCGCTCAGCCCAGGATAAGCCCGGCTGCGATGGACCACATGACGATACCGATCACCACATCCAGCACGCGCCACGAGAAGGGGCGGGCAAAGAGCGGTTGCAACAGGCGTGCGCCATAGCCGAGCGCGAAGAAGAACAGGAAGGAGGCTGTTATTGCGCCGGAGGCAAAGGCGGCTTGGCGGCCGGGAAACCCCGAGGAGATCGACCCGATCAGCCCGACCGTATCGAGATAGACATGCGGGTTCAGCCAGGTCAGCGCCAGCACCGTCGCCAGCACCTGCCGCAGGCTCCGAACGCCGTTTCTGCCGGCCTCCAGCGCCTCCCCACCCCGCCAGGCGTTGCGGAAACTGATTGCGCCATAGGCCAGCAGGAACGTCGCACCGCCCCAACGCATGACAGGGACAAGCCCTGGCAGCAGCTTGGAAAGGGACGTGAAGGCAAACACTCCGACCGAGATCAGGATCGCATCCGAGATCGCACAGGCCAGCACGACCGCCAGCACATGCTCCCGCTTCAGCCCCTGCCGCAGAACGAAGGCGTTCTGTGCGCCGATCGCGAGGATCAGGCTGAAACTCAACAGCAACCCCTGAGTGAATGCTTCCGTCATGCCGCCCGTCCAATCTGCGCCCGGACCGTCTAGACGCACGAAGCCCCGGCTGCAACGTCACAGGACCACCGTCTCCGCGGGATAGGCCGCACCACAGCAGCTCCCCGCCGTTGAGGGCTCGAGTGACGGCGGGTGACAGTTCATCTGCCTGCGTGATCGGGAAAAAGTTTCCATCAGATCAGGCTTCCATGGCACTCTGGATGGATTCCGGGCGCAGGACCACCTTTGGAACTGGCCGATTGATGTTGGATTGGGGCTGCATATGCTAGAGTTCGTTTCAATGCTTCAAGGAGAAATCGTCATCGCGGGCCAGGCGCTCAAGCTGTATTTTGACGCCAATCATCAGGAGCTTCAGGCGGCAGTACTCGCTCTGTTTGCGTTCGTGAACTCCGTGCGGATCGTGGCTTATGTCCCTCAGATCCTGAAAGCATCTCGCGACGACAACGGCGCGTCTGCGATTTCCTGCCTCACTTGGGGACTATTCTTGGCGTCGCATTTGACGACCATTCTGTACGCCGCCATATGCCTTGGGGACCTGATCATGGCAGCGATATTCATGGGAAACGCCTTCGCATGCATCGTCATCGTTGCCGTCACATTGTTGAGGCGGCGGGCGCATCGACGCGAACACAATCCGGCCGAATGACGTCTCTGATCCAAACCGGTTGTTCGATAAACTGCAGTATTGGTTCGCAGTCACTACCTTGCTTCGAGATTGCCGGTTCTCAATCAAATTCCACAATGAACGACTTGCCGATCAAATGCACATCATCCCAATGCATTACCGACGCGATATCTCGGCCCGTTCCAAAGAATGCTCCGAAATTTTGTCCGTTCCCCCGATGATCCGGGCGTCCACTGCTCCAATTCTGATATACAAGCGGTTCGCCCGTAACCCAGCCCCAGCCACCAGCGGGTTCTTGGCTGCCTGGAGCTTGCACAAGGCCGATTACCGGGCCACGCCAGTGGCCATTGGCGCCGCGCACAGCAAATCTTTTATCCTTCATGAATATATCCTGGACGAAGGCGTTTTCCGCCGCGCTGCCAATTGTCACTAGGCTCCAGACTTCGGTAACGGGGCGGGCTCTGTCAATGGGGATTGCCCACACATGCCCACACACGATCGTCCGACGCTCTCCTTTGAGCGCCGATCATCTGTATTTTTTGTCCGTTGTGGCGTTTCTCGCCAGCCCTTCTTTAACAGATCTCCCTCGGGTTCATGCTTCGGTCCGTGGTCGGCGCGATGGCCGCCAACATGATGCTGGTTCAGTGCGGTATCCGAATTGCCCATCTCATTGGCGTGCTCGACTGGAACGTCGGCGACGGTCCTGAACTCGGCATCTTCGGAACCGCGTCCCGATGGGGACCTCGAAGGGCTGGTTTCAATCAGCCATCAACGGCTCGTCGGTTGCCTTGCTC
>NZ_FNEK01000121.1 GCF_900099935.1 Aliiruegeria lutimaris
AGTTTGCGCTTCACACGAATAGCCAGGGCCTCCTTGGTGAACTCATCGATGATGTTGAGGGTTCGGTAGGCTCGTCCATCGTGAGTTCGGACGCCGTTAGTCATAAAGTAAATGCAATGGGAGACCAGCATCTCCATGGATGGCAAGCCGAAGCTTGCGCCCCTTCTACGCGGGGCGAAAGCTCCACCGCTCTGCGGCCCTGGCTTCATTGGCTGGAAAAAAGTCCGTCAACCATCGTCTTGTAGTCCTCGAGATCGGCCCCGGTACCGTAGAGGACCGCCGACCAATTCCGCACGTATCCTGCTATCGCAGCTGCCTCAGCGATTTCCTGCTCCGATGCTCCTGCCGCGAGGGCAGCCTTGTGGTGATAATGGGTGCAGTATTGGCAGGGAATCTGAGCTGCGACGGCGAGCCCGATCAATTGCATGGTCTTGGCATCCAGCGCGCCCTTGCCATCCTCGACGTCGTTCATCCAAGCCCAGGCGCCTGGAAGCATGCTATCGGGATAATTCTCGATTTCCGGAAGCGCGGCTCCGAAAGCCTCTTTCGCTTCCGCACGGATATCAGCCGCGCTCTTGTCCTGCGCTATGGCGGGTATTGCGAGTGTGGTTAAAAAAACAGCTGCAAAGAATGTCTTCATGGTGTCCTCCAAGGAATGGTCGGGGCAAAGGGAGCGCAAGCGGTCCGGCCGGAAGCGGGTGTTCCGGTCGTCGTTTACATGTGGACCTACGTCGCGCCGTCCGGTGCAGCCCCCTGCACCCCAGTTTCGCTTCGCCGCGCCTTTCAGACCGCAGCCTGACAATCTCAGGTTGCGATTTGCCCTGTAACGGCCAGAATTACGGCGCGGACAGAAGAACGACTACTGAAGACACTAGTCCGGAGTCGTGAAAACGGGGTGAAACCTTGTCAAATACAGATGAAATCTCGATCGGCGATGTCAGGTTCATCCCGTCTTCTCGTGATCTTCGGGATGCGCAGGGCAAGCGCATCGGCCTGCGCAAAAAGTCCAGCGAGGTGCTTGCCTATCTCGCCACGCGCCGCGGAGAGATCGTTAGCAAAGCCGAGATCATGGAGGCGGTCTGGGGAGAAGTGTCGGTGACGGATGAGAGCTTGACACAGTGCATCGCCGACATCCGGCGGGCAATCCGCGATAAGGAACAGTCATTGCTGACGACCCATGTCGGCAAAGGCTACAGTCTTAGCCCGGCACCCGCCATGGTCATTGTGGCCTCACACCACCGTCGAAACCTGATCCTGTCGGGCATCGTGATGATTCTTACTATTGCCGCTGTCGCCTGGGCCCTATGGCCCGAACCCGCACCGGACGGCCCCGCGCGCATCGCGGTTCTGGCCTTTGACGATCTCAGTCCGAGCGAGGACCGGGGGTACCTGGGTGACGGCATTGCCGAGGGGATTATCACCGAACTGGCGCGCTACCCCGAGCTTGCGGTCATCGCCCGCAACTCGAGCTTCAGTTTCCGGGGCACCGCAACCGACATAGCAGAAATCGCCGAAAAGCTGCGCGCTGATTTCGTCGTCGAGGGCAGCATGCAAAAGTCGGGAGATCGGCTGAAGGTTACGGTGCAGCTGATCAACGCGCACGACGGAACGCACCAATGGGCGCATGAATTCAACGACGAAATAGACGACTATTTCGACGTGCAATCAAAGATCGTGTTGGGGATTGCGACACATATTGGTCGCGAACTGGCTTGGCATGAACCGCAGACCGGTGGTCCGGAAAAGGTGAGCGCCCTGCATCTCTACATGCGCGGCAACGACGCTATTCAGGGACAGACACCGGAAGATGTGCGGAAAGCGCGCGATCTCTACCTTCAGTCGATCGAGGCCGACCCCTATGCACCCTATGGCTATGTTGGCATGGCGCTGATTGTCTGGCAGGAACTACCACAGCCGGATCTTTACAAGGACATGCCGCTCGAAGACCTGCTGCAGATGGGAATTGACTATGCCGAGAAGGCGCTTGCGGCCGACCCGGACTACTACATGGCGCACATTTCCCGCGGCGACATGCACGACCGTGCGGGCGAGAACGAGCTCGCGGTCATGCAGTATCAATGGGCCGCCCGGCTGAACCCTTCGAGCGCAGACGCCATGGCGCTGACTGCGGAACCTTTGATGTTTGCAGGACGAACTGATGAAGCGATCGCGGTTATGGAACGCGCGATCGACATCAACCCGATCCCGCCCGGATGGTACTACAAATCGATGGCCTTCGTGCTTTGGTCGGCGGGAAGATGCGAAGAGGGCGCTAGCTGGATCGAAAACATATCGCGAACTTACCGGCCCTGGGAATTGCGACACCTCATGGTTAACCAGGCCTGCGCCGGTGATATTGAGGCTGCACGGAACACCGCCGCTCGGCATGCTCGGATGCTTCCTGACTACACCGTCCAGACCTATATGCGCAATCGGACCGGATTCAACAATGACGAGCTTTTATTTAGGTTTATCAATGATTTGAGGGTATCGGGAATGCCCGAAGGCTGATGCTGGAGTTCAAACGGTCAGAGTGAAAAAGCGACACGCGTGCTCTTGATTTGGAGCGGAATTTTTGCCCCCTGCGCCTGCACGCGCCATGCGGTCAATACTCAACGATTGGCGCCTTCCTCCCTTTTTGATGAACGCTGCTTCCGCAATTTCATAATAATGATGGGCGCGACGAACGGCTGTATCCTGCGCTGAACTGCTGTCCACGCCTCATGCGTGCGTCACAAGAGCAGCACCCTTCGCGGAAAGGTCCCGCTCGAAAACCGGAATTCGCAGTCCTAGCATGCAATGGCGCTACTCAGCCAAGGGTCCTGACCCTGAAGCAGTCCTTCCTGATCAATAGGGCCAGACTACGAACGATCCGAGTTCAATTCTCTCCGGCGTTTCTTTCCCCGAAATGGCTGCATACAACATTTCGATATCCGATACCGACAGCGGCAGAGGCGCCTCGTCCGGCTGGTATTGCGTGCTTCGCGGATATTGTACGTTAGGGGTTCGCTGCATTTCGATATGTCCACCCACTACGTGCGCGACCGGCTTGTCTTTCACCCAGTCCAGCAGACGGGCGATGCTGTCCACGTAAGACGGCCAATCGTTAACATATAGCCGTCCAGGAAGAACGGTATCGCCGGTAAAAAGGAACTGTGACCGAGGATCGTAATACGCCAAACTTGCGGACTCGTGGCCTGGGGTCGGAAGAACCTCGATCAGCCTGTCGCCCAGTTTGATCCCGACCGGATCGTCGGGCCAGGTGTCGAGGCCCAAGTATTTCAGCATATTGATTGCACCAATGCGAACGACCTCGGTATTTTCGGCGTTCTTGAAGGCGGGGTCGCCTCTCCAGTGGTCCGGGTGCCCGTGCGTGTGCACGACAATCAGAGGCGCAGGAGTGATCTTCCGAACCATCTCATAAAGAATTTCGCCGCCTTCCTTGGTCGCGCCTGTATCTATCAACAGTGCCTTCGTCGCACCCACCAGCAGATACACGAAATTGGCCTCGTAGTCGGAACACTTGTTCTGCCTGAAGACGTAGGTGTCGGGCAGATACTGCACCTGCTGCCACTCGATATAGTCTGCGCTTTCTCGCGCCGCCTCGCAGTCTTCGGAGCCGTGGATCCATTCAACAAGCGTCAGGTCGACCATTGAACTTTGCGCATTCGAGACCGAAACTCCGGCGACGATTGTCACGCAGGCACACAGGATGAGGCCGTACTGCAAGCATCTTCTGAGCATTGTTCCCTCCCAACTTGTGTGATGCTTTTCAAGAGGCGGATGTTGCCTCAACAATACTCCACGGTCATGAAATTCGTCTGAATTCGCATGAAATCGTTATGATTTCCGAAGTTGGAAATTCCGCTACCGTCATACTCCCGCTCGACTCAGAGCGCGGCCCTGTCCCACGAGAAAACTTTAACAAAACTTCATTTGGGTGTCCGGTTTTGGTCCTTCCGATCGGGGTTATGCTGCTCCCCAGGCCGAATATTGCAAGTGCAGAGAACGGCAGAAAGGTCGGCAAACTAACCGCTCGTGCGGATCGCAGCATTGGTCACTCCGGGCTCTGAGCCGCCGTTCGCTAAATTCTGCTGGATGTCCGAGTTGCGGGCACAAGCCTTCTTTTTGCGACCCGCCCAATGCTAACGGAGAAATCCCTCGGAGCCGATGGAAGAACAAGGTATTCTTAAAGCGAGGAGCATTTATTGACATGAACATGAATCAACCTTCCCGCCCCACGACACCTGAAGAACTTGACGCGCTTTTTGCAAAGATTTTTTTTAAAGCAGTGCAGGGAACATGGCTTAGCCTTTCAGCCGCGGGCTACGGACATCATCATCACTCCATTCTCCAAGTGCGGTACCACTTGGTTGCAGCAGATCGCCCACGGCTTGCGGACGCGGGGAAGCATGGATTTCGAAGAGATAAGTAATGTAACGCCGTGGATCGAAGTCGCGTTCGACCTTGGCATTGATCTGGACGCTTCCCAAGTCGCCGAACCGAGGGTTTTCAAGAGTCACCTCAGTTGGTGGGATATACCCAAGGGTGGGCGCTATATCGTCTCATTCCGCGCTCCATCGGACGCATTCATATCGCTTTACCGATTTTTCGAAGGCTTCTTCTTTGAGCCGGGCACGATAGATCTGGACACATTCTTCCGATGGCGCAACCCATCTGCCGAGATGGGCGAGCGAGGATACTGGCACCACTTGGCTTCATGGTGGGAGCAGCGAAATAATCCCGATGTCCTGATGTTATGTTACGAAGATATGCGGGCAGACCTTCCCGAAACAGTGCGGCGCATAGCGGCGTTCATGGACATTCCGCTTGACGACGAACTGTTCGATTGTGTGGTGCGGCAAGCCTCGCGGCAGTTCATGTTGGAGCATAGGGAGCAGTTTGGAGAAGCCCCTTTTCGGCGTCTGATGTCTCAGCGGATTGGTCTGCCTTTTGAAGCAAACGCCTATAAGGTCACGCCCGGCGTACGCGAAGACCCGAAATATCAGCTCACAGCGGCACACCAACGGGAGCTGGAAAAAATTTGGCAGGCGCAGCTAGCCAACCAGTTCGGATTGGAGAGCTACGAAGATTTAAGGCATGAAGTGTCCGTCTGAAATCGACCACCTTCGCGCGGCTCAAAGGTCCATGGACATCTCGTGCCAAGTCATTCCTCCATGGTCGGAGGCAGACGGTTGCAGATAGCGGTACCCGAACTTTTCGTAGAGCCGCACGTGGCACTCCTTGCACATCAGATGGATCGTTGCCTTGCCCATCTCTTTCATCCGCTCGACAAACTCGACCATCAACTCCCTTGATAGACCTTTGCCTTGCTGCGAGGGGACGACGACGACAGACATGATGACGACATTCGGAGCATCGGGGTCATGCCCGATGAGTTCCTTGAAGTCTTCGTTAGACATTTCGACATCGTGCGCACATCCGCAATTGATGAAACCAACCACCTCTCCATCGATCTCGAGAACGAGGAAGCCTTCGGGATAGACCTCGATCCTTTTAGTTATTTTTTCGAGGGTCGCCGCTTCGTCGCCTTCATAGGCCGACGTTTCGATCTCCAAGCAGCGATCCGCGTCAGCCGGACGGGCGCTTCGGAATACTTGCATGATCTGGATTTATCCTTTCTTCGACGATGGCCTCAGTCGGTTTGACCATCAGCACCCAATCCTGGCCCGGACCGTCCCAATCGCCCTTGATCATCGGACGTCGGGCGTTTTCGGAGAAACCGCAGCGCTGGTAAAGCCGGATTGCCTCGCCATTCGCATCGGAAACCACGAGAGCGAGATGCTCATGACCGCCCGCGCGGGCAATTGTCTCCGCAATATCCATTAGCCGTGCGCCATGCCCTTTGCCGCGATACTCGGGCAGCGTGGCTATCACGTGCAAACACCAAGCGCCCGGCACAAGGTTCTCAAGCTCCACGAGCGGAACCCATTCGGCATCCACGTCGTCCACGGAGACCGGTTCCGCTGGGAGCGGCTGCCCCATCAGCACAGCCTCGACCCCTTGCTCCTGATCGAGCACGATCATGATCCAGCCAGAGTTCATCTGGTCGATCTGCTGCAGGCGCCCCAGTTCCCACGGATCGCCATCGGAGCCGGCCTTTCGGATCCAGCCCGACAGGAGAAGGCCGCCCGAGGCCATGTCATTAAGCTGCGCCACGGTGGCGGCGTCGTCCATTCGAAAGGGACGCAAAGGTGGGGCAAGCGGAACTGGAACGACGGCCTCGGCCTGAGACATGGGACAGCCCTCGATGGGTGATGTGAACGTGCCTCGAGAACACCCGGCAGGGATTCCTTAGCAAAGGCCCGACAATTCCATCAAGCGTTTGTCGTTCGCCGGAAGTCCAAGGGCCGACCTTCGTTGACAGTGCATCATCGAACATTTGGGCTCTTCACCGCAGTTCGCCGCGTCGGCTCTGAAGGTCGGCTTCCGGTTCAACGGTTGGTGTTGCACCAACAATGCGTCCGGGTGCGACGAGTGTCGGCACTGCGCAGTTACCGGACCTCGCGGCCCAGGACCGGTACTCCGTGGGTATCGGAAAGTGTGGTGTGCTGGTCGCAAGGTCGGGAATGCCGACTGAGTAGTCATCCGACCAAATCGATCAGGTATCCGTTCGAGCCCTTAGTGGAAAGCCGAGTTTATGGTACTAATGCCGAAGCAGCACCAGCTCCGCATCAAATTGTATTTCGCTTGCACGGGTGTCATGGGGCAGTTTTTTTCGGCGGCATTCGGGATTTATCTATGCAGATCTACTCAGGTGTTAGAACCGACTCGTCCAGATGGTCCAAGTTTGAACTCCGACCAGGCGATGTTATCGTCTCGACGCCACCAAAATGTGGAACGACCTGGATGATTGCTGTTGTTTCGATGCTGCTTCACGGCAACACGGAATTGTCGGCGCCGACGAGCGAGTTGAGCCCTTGGCTCGACTATTCACCAACCGCGTTCGATGAAATCTGCAACGCATACGGATCGCAAGTGGGTCGGCGCTTGATCAAGACGCACACCCCGGTCGACGGTCTACCGCGTGATGACGGAGTACATATAATTTCAGTGTTGAGGAATCCCCTGGATGCAATCCGCTCCATGCGCCGACACGTTTTCAACATGGTAAGCCCCCGTAAGGATGATCCCTTTTTGAAGGATGAGAACGCGGTAATCGCCCGGGCCTTGGACTTGGCTTTCAGGTCGACGAACGTGGACGATGTGTCCTTGGAGTTGCTGGTTCACCATCTTCGCGTTTCGGTACTCGCGATGGCTCGAAAGGATCGCGAGATCACACTCGTCCACTACAGCGATATGAAGCGGGATCTGCGCAAGGAGGTTGAGCGGGTCGCGGCTGCTGTCCAAGCAACTGCATCGCAAGAGTTCCTGGATGATGTCGTTGAGGCGGCCTCGATTTCGTCAATGCGCTCGAAGGCCGAACAATTCACACCGCTTTCGAACGTGAAGCACTTTACGTCCACTGAGAAGTTCTTCGGTGTGGGAGAAGAGCGCGGCCACGACAAACTCGCCCCCCACCTCAAAACTCGCTACAAAGAGCGACTGGCAGAATTGCTTCCTCCCTCAGAAGCCGCCTGGTTAGATGGTGGTGGTGCGCCCCAGTCGGTTATCGGTTGAATCAGGACTGAAATTCAGCGCTTCGCGGAAAATCGGCGAGCGGCAGAGTTGCGCAGTGACCCGTCGAAGGGGGCATCGAGAGTCATTTGGTCCATCACAGCAGCTATGCGTATCGTTTCAGTCGGACGTCACCCGTGCGATGAAGGCATCCGTTGCCGCACGAACTGGTGTTCCCGGGGCCTCCATATCGAACCTGACCTGAGTGTGAGTACGATCCTCTGCAATCAGAATGGTGACATCGAGACCGGCCGACTTCCCGGCTGCTGCAAGGGTTTCCATGCTTCCGATCTCGACGAATACATCCTTGGTTCCGTGGACCAGGAGCATAGGAGGATCGGCTGCGTCGACAAATTGGGCTATTGGCCAATCGCCTTCGGTTTCTGGCGTGAAAACGGTTGGGCATTGCCCGCCGTTGCAAAGCCCGCCCAAATAGCGACCAGCGAGACCAATGAATCCAGAAATCGCATCGCGCGGCACGCCCTCGGCTTCCAGGTATCGCTCGTCGTAGCTCACCATACCGGCGATGTAAGCGCCTGCTGACCACCCCCCAATCACAATCGGGCGCGGCTCACCGATGCTAGTCTTAAAGTTCGCGCGGACATAGCCAACGGCTTTAGCGGCGTCCTCGATGAATGTAGGAAAGGCAGTCTTGATTCGGTAGTTCGGCGTGACAGTAATCACGCCAGCTTCCGCGAAGCTTTCTCCAACAAAGAGAACTTGCGCCGTGCTGCCGCGAGTAAACCCGCCACCGAACAAAAACACCAGAACCGGAGTATCGTCCGAGACCGTTGATGGGGAAAAGACATCCAGTAGATGTTCCGAATGGACTCCGAAGCGAATGTTGTTTTCGACCGAATAGCCAGGCTCGTCGGCCTCCGCTACTCCTGCGGAAACTGACAATGCCAAAAGTGAAGAGATCATTTCCTTTTGCATGACAATCACCTCCCAATAGTTGAAGTGATCTTACCTGTCCTGCAACGAAAACGCCTTGTCTTGGCTCAACCAGACAGGAAAATGGACTGCCGATCAAACCACTGTGTGGACTGCCCCCATCGAGTGGTCCGGGTTGATTGTTAGTGCATGGTCGGCCTCTGGTCCATTGGAACGAAGCTTTCGGGTGCTGGTGGTC
>NZ_FNEK01000120.1 GCF_900099935.1 Aliiruegeria lutimaris
TACGCAACGCACAAGACGCCCAGGATCAAGGCATGGCTCGCCCGCCGTCCGCACTGGCATGTCCACTTCACGCCCACCTCGGCATCATGGATCAATCAGGTCGAACGCTGGTTCGCTGAATTGACCCGCAAGCAGTTGCAGCGCGGGGTCCATCGTTCGACTGCCGAACTGGAGGCCGACATTGCCGCCTTCATCGAAGCACACAACGAGAACCCCAAACCATACAGATGGGTCAAGTCCGCCGATGAAATCCTCGCATCGGTCAAGCGGTTCTGCCAGCGAACCCAAACCCTATGCGGCGAACTTTAGATTCGGGTGACTAGCTCTCCGTAGCCTTCAAAAGTCTGGTTCGGCGAACCGAAGCGAATCTTTGCTCACGTTGATACCGCTTTCGAGCGGATGGCCTTCGACATTCCTGAGAGAAAGCGCAAAACGAAATTACGGTTTCAACGCAATTAGCATGATTTCCCTGATCGTATTGAAGTGTGTTAAAGGGTGGCGTTTTTCAATTATTGAACGGTACCCGATGGCCTATTACGCCTCACGCCAAGTTTATCAGGCAAGACCTACCTACGCGGTTTCAATCTACCGCGCGCGAACGCGAATTGTCTCGCCTATTTCGTTGAGGATCGCGCGCAAGGTATCGTGGTCTTCGTGCCGGACACGCATCCAAGCATTGGCCATGTATCCCGCCTCCACCTGTTGTGTCGGTGTTCCTGGTGACGGAAAGTGCTGGCCGACGACTAAGTTTTCGTATTTGCCAAAGATCGTCTCTGTGCCTTCGTAGCCTGTGATGTGCCCGTCGCATTCGGGTCGCAGAGCGATGATTCCGCAAGCATAACGGCGTGAAGGACGGGCATCGCTCGTGTGGTGGCAAACGGCGAGCGCCCATTCCCGATAGAGATCGTACTCATTGCCCGCGCAGTAGCTGTCCCACTGCCCGACACCGGGCGGACGGCAACCGATCTCCGAGAACTTGAGCCCTTTCGGCCCAAAGAACCACTCCATGTGGGTCGGGGCCGTCGTGATCCCGAGCGCGCCGATCACGCGCCGTCCCATTTCCCGCAGCTCGAAATATCTGTCCGCCTCGACCGCGTTTGTTGAAATCAGCTGAGGCGAGATCCAGCGCGTGCGCATAGCCTCGAGAACGCCCGGATAATAGTGTCCAACAAACTCGTGCTGGACGTCGCCATGGACGGTCACGGTGTCGTAGATCCCTTCGTGGCCTTCGATGAACTCCTCGATCGCAGCCAGTGCACCATCGGCGACGCCCGCCGCGCGGGCTGCATGTTCCAACTCGGCGGCGTTATTGGCCCGGTAGGTGCCAGCTGCTCCGGCGGAATCTCGTGGCTTGATTATCAGCGGATAGCCGACCGCTTCGGCGAAATCCCAAGCTTCGGAAAGGCTCGATATTCCGCCCGACGCGGCCACCGGTATGCCTGCGGTCCGGAGCACCTGTTTCATGGCGACCTTGTCGCGGCACAGGTAGGTCGTTCTCGCGGATAATCCTGGAATGCCGCAGCGTTCTCTGACACGTGCCACAGGAAGTGTGTGTGCCTCGACCGTCGCTTCCATACGATCGATCCAGACCTTTGACTGGGCGTCCCGTACGGCCCACTCAAGAGCGCCTTCGTTGGTGACCGATTCTATCTGCTGGTAATTTGTGAGCCTCGCCTGTGTCTCGGCATCCAACCAATCCACGGGCCGTTCGCCGATGCCGTAAATATCTGCCCCGATCGAGTAAAGTGCGCGGACGAATTCTCTCTGATTAGCTGGAAAGCCCGGTTCTATGAAGATGATGTTCAAGGCCACGCTCCCATGTCAGGCGACGATATCGTCTAGGTAGAGCGGCAACATCTCGCGCCAGGTCGGCCAGTCGTGATCGTAGGTCGCGGCCCAAGGGTCGACCCGATTTGGCACGCCCTTTGCACCAAGGACACCAGCCATCCGCCAGCTCTCAGATGGATCTTCCCACCGACCTTGACCGACAGGCAGGACGATGAACCGGCGCTGCAGCATATCGAGAGTCGGCCCCTCCAGCCCGGGCAAAAAGGACAGGGGCGAGGAGAAATAGTAGTCCTGGTTTCCCTGGAACCCCATAAGCTGTTCGAGATCATAGGTGCCGCTCATGCCGAGCGCCGTGCGGAACAGATGCGGATATCGACAGGTTACAGCGACGGCGTTGAACGCCCCGATCGACGCGCCGGCAGCGACCACTTCGATGCTGCCGTCTCGGCAATCGGCACGGATCGCCGGAACCACTTCGTGTGCGACGTATTCGTGGAACTGGTTGAGGATCCAGCAGCGATGTTCAACCGACCCTTCCTTGGACGCGAGAGCAGCGCCGGCGACGCTGTCGCAGGAGTAGACCTTGATGCGCCCGGCCGAGATGATTGGATCAAGCACCCGGATCACGTGCATCCGCTCGATCTCTTCCGCATCGCCGCCCGCGGTGGGAAACAGCAGGACAGGCTGGCCAAAGGTGCCCCAGCGGACCAGCGATATGTCGCGATGAAGCCTGTCCGACCTCCACCTAGAAACCGTCTTTGTCACCGAACTTCCCTTCCTGCTCGCGCCACAGCTGGATCCTGTCCCAGAATAACTGCGTGAACTCGTCGTGCTCGTGATGTGGAAACAACGCCTCGACCTTCTGCCGGATCGCATCGTGCAGCTTTTCCGATCCGAAGAAGTCATAGGCGAGCTCGTCCAGATCCTTCAGCTGGTTCTTGCAGAAGCGCCGGAACTTTTCTGTCTCGAACCGTTTGTGGGCGATCTTGGCGTATTCGGTCAGCTTTTCACGAGGAGACCGATCGCTGTCGGCGATCTTGTAGAACGGAGGCCAATCCATGTTCTTGCGCATCGCGCGGTCCGTCGCGGCGCAGAACAACGACCAGCGCAGGTTGGCCTTGATCAGCCACGGAAAATGATAGTGCAGCGACGTGACCTGGCTGTCGGGGCAGGCGTTGGCAAAGTCGATCGGATGCCAGTTGCCATTTTGCCGGAGCGCCTCGCAGGAGTTGAAATCCCAGCCGAAGAAGGCATTGATCGTCAGAGTCATGTCCTTGAGCGTCTGCTGGTCCACCTCGTCCAGAAAATTGATGTCCTGGCGATAACGGTCGTGCAACGGTGCGCCGGGATCATAATTTACGTGCCGGACCTGCGGTCCGAGCCCGACATTTCGGACGAAAAAATCATGCGGCAGCACAGCCGCCTGCAAGTTCATGATCTCAGTGCCGCTGGCATCGTAGGCGCGGTGCAGCTCCTGTGCATTGTCGATCTTGGTCACGCCCTTCCAGCCGCCGCCATGGTAGGGCTTCATGAAGAACGGATAACCGATTTTGTCGCCGATCTCGTCGAGGCTGAACATCCGCGCATATTTGATCAGCGTCGCTTCCAGGTCGTCTGACGGGTCATAGGCCTTGGGCGGCAGCATCCATGTCTCTGGCACGGGAAGGCCCAGCCGCAGCATCGCAGCATAGCTGGTGTGTTTCTCGTTCGACTGCAGTGACCAGGGGTTATTGTAGACGTAGAGGTCATCCATCAGGATGGCCTTCTTGATCCATTCGCGGCTTGTCGAATACCAATGTGTCAGCCGGTCAATTACCACGTCGTATTTCACCGGCTGGTGAAGGCTGAAGGGTTCGATCGTCACCCGTTCCAAGGCAAAGTCATAGGTGTTTTTGCCAATCTTCAACCCGTCGCGGGTCAGCGCCTCGAACAAACTTTCATAGGCAATGGGCCAGCAGATGTCTGCTCCCAACGAGAGTCCGACTTGCTTGGTGCTTCTGGCCATGGAAATATCCCCCCATTCATTCCGGCGCTGCACGGGCATCGAACGCCAGTTATTCTCTCGGTTGCACCGGCAGGACCCACATTAGGGCGTTCCGCAACTGATCCCTCCAGTTATGCCAATGATGACCATCCCAGGAGCTCTGGAACAAGACATCAATGCCCTGCTCCGCTAGGAGTTTGGCCAATGCCTTGTTTTCCGTCGCCAATCCTTCCAGCTCGCCAGTCGAGACAAAGGCCCTCGTTGCTTCAGGTGCCGGTGCACGGCGGACAACCTCGACCAGGTGGGCAACCCGGTGAAATACCGGATTCGAACGTCGCCTCAACTTGTCGGGATCCAGAACAAAGGACCCGGATTTGAGGATCAAGCCACCGAAAACCCCGCGAAACCGAAACGCTGTCGCCAGCGATGCGACCGCGCCAAGACTTGCGCCAAGGAGCACGCGGTCCTGAGCCCTCGTAGAGATCGAATACCGGTTGGTCACCGCCGGCAATAGCTCGCCCACGACGTAGCGCGAATGGCGCCGCCCGTTCGGATACTCGCTCATCCTGTCGTCGGCTTGTATCAACACGGCCACGAGAGGCGGGATATCTCCGGCTTCTATCAGATTGTCCAGCGACGTGGTCAGGTCGGCATATTCGTCATAATCGCCACCGTCATGGATCACGACCAACGGAAAGTCCCGGCCATTATCGTAGGCGTTGGGCAAATAGACCCGTTCGGTCCGGGAACGGCCAAAGACGTCGCTATCGACGGTAATTTCTTCCATGCGTCCACGCGGAGCGCCACGTTCCAGGCTCCATTCAGGTCGAGCGTAGCCGTGCGTCATCGCGACGGAGTTCTCTCCAAACGGATCGCCGGCGCGATGCGGATTCGCCGGGTCCAGAACCCAGGCGTCGCCATGAGCCCTAACCACGTTCAGTTTGTACTCGAAACGCCCCCCGTCCGCGACGGGGAGCCTGAGGAACCATAGGTCACTTTCGGGGAGACGCTGAAAGCGCTGCCTGTTCACTCCAGCATTGATCCATCGCAGGATCTCGACCGCATGCGCTTCGCCGCGCCACAGAAACGTCAATGCGCCCGGTTCGACGAGCGGCGACGAAAGCCCGGACAGGAAACGGTCGACGGCGGGCGAGGACCTGTCCTCGGCAGCAAGGAAATCCCGCAGATGTGGATGCACCTGGCCTGCCCCGTTATCATGGCGACGAGCATCCTCCATGTTGGGTTGTACGTTCACGGTATTCACGACCTGCTGATTTGGTTTCAAGCGCGTCGCCTCATGGCTCCACGCATTCGAGGTAAGGGGTCTTGCGGTTGCGCACAATGCCGACGTTGGAGAATTCGGCGGGCCTGTCATTCACCCGTGCTGGCACTCTCCTCGATGAGCCAGTCCACCACGGCGACCTGCGCGTTATGTTCTGTCGCGCCTTGCGCAAGCGCCGCGTTGAAAATACGCAATTGTTCGTCGGAACTTGTGCCACGACGCGCAATCGTCCGCGCATGCTCGACTTCACGGATGCACCCGAGGTCTTCGGCAAATGGCCGCAGCAACTCCACGAGTTCGTCGGTTAGGTCGGCGAATGCCAACAGCTTGCGCTTGCCGAAGTCCGCCATCTCGGCTTCGACGCCGTAGCGCATGGCTCGCCACTTGTTTTCGGCCAGCAGGATACGGCGATAGGTGCGGCGGCGTTCGTTGCTGCGCCGCAGATGGAACAGGTAGGCGAGGATCGATTGGTACAGCGCGGCGATCGTCAGACCGTCTGCGATATGCGTGCAGATATCGCAGATCCGTATCTCCAACGTCGGATGCTTGCCGGAAGGCCGGATGTCCCACCAGATCTTCGACGGATCCATAACCATTCCAGTTGCCGCAAGATCGTCAAGAAGTTCGGTCCAGTCGCTCCAGCTGTCGAACACCTCGGGGAATCCCGACCTCGGTAAGTCACCAATGATGATAGGGCGAAACGCCTTGAGGCCGGTATCGTGGCCTTCCCAGAACGGGGAGGACGTGCTGAGCGCCAACAGGTACGGCATGAAATAGGTTACCTGGCCCATCAAGTCGACCCTGAGGTTCTTGTCGTTAATGCCGGCGTGGACGTGCATGCCGCAGATCGCCATGCGGCGCGCCAGGGTCCGGTGTTCCGCCCCCAGGATCCGGTAGCGTTCCATGTCGACCGGTTCCTGCTCGCTCCAATGCGCCCAGGGGTGGGTCGAGGCGGCGATCATGCGCATGCCGAAATCCTTGGCGCATTGCGCAACAGTTTCCCTTAAGTGACGAAGATCCTCTCGTGCCTCGGCGATCGTTTCGCAGACGTTGGTGCCGATTTCAACCTGGCTCTGCAGAAATTCATGTACCACTTTAGGTCCGAGAAGGTTCTGGCATTTTACCATGAACTCCCGCGGCGGCCGCGCGCAAAGAGCGCGCGTTTCCGGGTCCACGAGCAGGTATTCCTCTTCTATTCCGATCGAGAATGCTTCGTCGTCCATGATGTTCTCCACACTCCATAACACCCTTTAGATGGCTATCACTTACGTCAAGCCATTCTCCGGGTAGAGCCCAAGCCACAAAGCTCGGATAGGCGCATCGAATGATGCTCCAAACCCTTCCGGCGATATCGTGTTGAGGGTTTCGGAGCAGCGGTCGCAATTTTTGGCAAGGCTTTCAGGCTAGCCTTCCAGATGCGGCCAGGAAGCTGTCTCGCCAGCCGCTCACATCGGCAGCAGTGATGCCAAGTTCGCGGCTGACCAGCTCCAGGTCCTCGCCACCCAAGTTCCTCAGCACCACCTCCTGCTTCCGCCCGGCTTAGTTGCGCCGCCGCGGCGGCGCAACGGGCGGCTCGTCACCAGCGTAATGGGCGCGCCACGAAATGAAACGCCCGCATTGGCTCTCTCTTCATCTGTCATGGCCCTTCCTTCTCCGGGGGGGCGCTCTCACCCAAACAGGTGTCTCACACAACTCTACACCGGGGGAACCTGACCTTCGCCAAAATCGCAGCGAACGACCGGTCCCCGCCCTTCCTTCAGGTTTCTGCCTGTGCGAAGGGCGCACCGTCACATTTGCACCAATCGACCGGGACCTGACGTGAGGCAGTAAATCTTCTCGCACTGTCGAATGACCGACCACTATCGCAGCGGACATTCGCGTCCTGGATTTCGGCGGTTTGGTGAGAAATTCCACTGGACTACTGGCTCCTGACGAGCGGTACTGCCGTTGTGCCGACACAGCCATTGGCTACAGCCAACCGCCCGGATCGCCGGGCTCCACGCAGTACGGGGACCGGAATGATCCGGTCACGGACAATGTGGAGAGCAAGATGGCACGATCGAATACGACGAGACGAACGACGCGAACCACCGGCACACGGCGCAAGGCAAAACCCGCTGCGGCGAACGCGAACAGTGCGCCGGCCAGGTCCAAGAAGGCACGTCTCCGGGAACGCCTGGAGGCGCCCGAGGGCGCTTCGCTGGATCAGTTGGTGACCGAGTTCGGCTGGCAGCCGCATACGGTGCGGGCAGTGATTTCGGGGTTGCGCAAGGCAGGTCTCGATGTTCAGAGGGAGACAGGGGAGGTGGACATGGTCTACCGCATCGTGGCACCGCGCCGGACGTGATGGCCCGCCGGGTTTTGCAAACCGATCTCCCGGAGCTTATCCGGGAGATCGAGGCGTTCGACCGGGCAGGGTGCCTGGTTCGATGGGAGGCTTCCTTTGGAGGCCCGCCGCCGAAATACCTCTCGATCCGGTTCCTGCAGCGGGTGCTGATCCATGATCTCCAGTGTCGGGTTCTGGGTTGGTATTCCGTGCCGGTTCGGCGGGTGCTGAAGTCGGCCATGCCAAACGGAGCAGGGCAGGGGAAGGCTTCACCGGCCCCGTCTCCCGGTGCGCACCTGGTGCGGGAATGGAACGGCCGGACCTATCGCGTTGAAGTCACCGCTTCCGGCTACGTTCTGGACGGCCAGAGCTATCGCTCCCTGTCGGCGGTGGCGCGCAGGATCACCGGCGCGAACTGGAGCGGACCTCGGTTCTTCGGCCTGACGGAAAGGCGGGCAAGCTGAGATGGCACGGATCCGGTGTGCCATCTATACTCGCAAGTCGTCGGAGGAGGGGCTCGACCAGGACTTCAACTCTCTCGATGCCCAGCGGGAGGCCTGCGAGGCCTATATCGCCAGCCAGCGCCACGAAGGCTGGGTGTTGCTGAAGGCGCACTATGATGACGGCGGGATCTCCGGCGGCACGCTCGAACGGCCGGCGCTGCAGCGGCTGATGGCTGACGTCGATGCCGGCATGATCGACCAGATCGTGGTCTACAAAATCGACCGGTTGACTCGCTCGCTGCCGGACTTCGCGAAGCTGGTCGACCGCCTGGATGCGGCGCAGGCCTCCTTCGTCTCGGTAACCCAGGCATTCAACACCGCCACCAGCATGGGGCGGCTCACGCTGAACGTGCTTCTGTCCTTCGCCCAGTTCGAACGTGAGGTGACGGCGGACCGGATCCGCGACAAGATTGCCGCCTCGAAGAAGAAGGGTCTCTGGATGTGCGGCTACGTTCCGCTTGGCTACGATAAAGCCGGCCGCACGCTGGTGATCAATGAGGCCGAAGCCCGGACAGTTCGCAAAGTCTTCGCGCTCTACGATGAGCATCGTGCGCTGAACCAAGTGGCACGGGAGGCCTCCCGCATCGGACTGCGATCTAAGCGCTACGTCACCCAGAGCGGCAACTGTCCCGGTGGCAACGTCATGTCGCGGGGTGTGGCAAGGACATGTGGCCATGCTCCGCGCGGCAGAAATACTGCTCGAAGCGGTGCCACGCGATCGAGTTGAAGCGGGACGAGAAAGCGGCGCGGATCGAAGAACTGTCGGGCCGGCGGTGCAAGACATGTGGCGGGCCGATCGACGTGAGCAAGATCCGGGGCACGGTCTACTGCTCGCCCGCTTGCCGGCCGAACTACCTATACCCCGACACCCGGACCTGCCCGCATTGCGGCTCTACCTTCCGATCGCAGAACAAGGTTCAACGCTGTTGCTCGCTCTCCTGCGCCGCGAAGTTGCGATCCGCCGCGCCGGGGAACTGATCAACCAGATTGAACCGGCGCACAACCACCACGGCAATTCTACTAAGGACGCTGGCGTCCCTAGTAGCCGCAAGCAAGCCGCCCGCGATGCCGGAATGTCGGTGTGCGCGAACAATGGCGCCGAAATACAGACAACTGTTTTCAAATCATCCCTGCGTTAACCCTATCGGCTATCGTGCAAGGGACTGTGGAACGGTGGATAGTGACTGTGTGGGGGGCTACCACGCGAACCAATTATGTGAGTGTCCGATATGGCGATTGAAT
>NZ_FNEK01000117.1 GCF_900099935.1 Aliiruegeria lutimaris
GAGAAGCTCCGCTTCGCCATCCGCGAAGGCGGCCGCACCGTCGGCGCCGGCGTCGTCTCCAAGATCCTCGAGTAATCTCTCGAACGATCGACGAAGTCAGGGCCGCCCTTCGGGGCGGCCTTTCTTTTGTTTTCAGTCTCTTGAAGATCGGTTTCCGCGCCTTTCGAGCCAGCATCCCAGCGCTGCGTCACAAGTGTGTCACCGGCTGCAGGGGAATCGGGTTGACAGCATCGCGCGCATGTAATTAAAGGCCCGAACGGAATTCGTGGCGCCCCGGTCGTATAACCATGGGATTGGGAAGCGCCGCTATTGTCATTCGAACGTCGAGGAAAAAACCATGTCGCGTGTCTGCGAACTGACCGGTAAAGGCCCGATGGTTGGCAACAACGTCAGCCACGCCAATAACAGGACCAAGCGGCGCTTCCTGCCGAACCTGCAGGATGTGACCCTGATCTCCGATGCCCTTGGGCGGAGCTTCAAGCTGAAGATCTCTAATGCTGCCCTGCGCTCCGTGGATCACCGCGGTGGCCTCGACGCCTTTCTGGCGAAGGCCGACGATGGCGATCTTTCGGCCAAGGCGCTGAAGATCAAGAAAGATGTCGCCAAGTCCCAAGCGGCCTGACGCTTTCATATCTTCGAGATGTGATCGGCCCCGCCACCTGGCGGGGTCTTTCGTTTTTTTTGGTGGACCCGCCCGAGCGGCGCGATCTGCATTGTAGGCTTCATTGCCAATCGAGGGCGCGCGCTTCGCGCGCGTGAACGATCCTGTGGATCGTGCCTCCGGCAGAGGTATTTGGAGAAAGATGATAACTGTCGGAGACTATCATCATCTTTCCGTAAATATCCTGGGGGGAGCGCTCGTATGAGCGCGGGGGGCAACGCCCCCCTTCAACATCTGAAAACCTCTTGAAGCGATCCAGCGAAGGATGGTCTGCAGTTTTGGTTGGGTACAGCCCGGGAGGCTATCGGCCCGTCTTGGTGACCGAAATTTCAGGCAAGAATCTGCTTTGCCTCCGCTCTCAGCGCCATTAGGTTGGCCGGAATGTTCTGCGCGCGCCTGTTTTCCCTGCTGCTCGTCCTGTCGATCGGTCTGTCGACCGTCGGCTTCGGCGTGGCCCGAGGACAGGCGCCTGCAACTGGACAGATGGTGATCTGTACCGGCATGGGGACCGTTACCCTTTCTGTAGATGCCGAGGGCAATCCGGTCGAAACGCACGTGCTCTGCCCGGACGCCGCGCTCGTGTCCTTTGCGGCGACCGCGATTGTATCCCCGACCGTCCAGCCGGTAGACGCGTCCCTCGTCTGGATGGACTGGCCTCGGGGAGTCCCGCTGAGGCGTGCGTTTCCTCTGCTAACCCGAGGTGCACGTGGTCCCCCGGTCTGAAAACGGGCCGTTCCTGCCCGGGTTTTAACGCGCGACCGTCAGACCAACGACCTTTCACGGATGGAGACAACAATGTCCCTCAAGACCATTCTTGCGGCCGCGGCCGCCTTTTCCCTTGCAACCCCGGCGCTCGCCGAGATCGAGATCAAGGATGCCTATGCCCGCGCCGCCATGCCCAACGCCAAGGCCGGCGCGGCGTTCATGCAAATCGTCAATACCGGTTCGCAGAGCGACCGCCTTGTCGGTGCCACCTCCGGGATCGCCATGAAAACCGAGCTGCACACCCATATCTCCGACGGCAATGGCATCATGAAGATGGTGCATGTCGAAGAGGGCTTCCCGATTCCCGCCGGTGGCATGCACATGCTCAAGCGCGGCGGAGACCACGTCATGTTCATGGGCCTCAAGGGGCCGATGAATGACGGCGAGAGCGTGACAGTGACGCTGAGTTTCGAGAAAGCCGGTGACGTGACGGTGGAGATCCCGATCGACCTTCAACGCAAGGAAGGCGAGATGAAGATGGGCGGCAACTGAGAATCGTCCCGGATGTCGGCCCTCCGGTCGGCATCCGGGTCCGCGAGGTTATCTGGCCGAGAGCAGCGCATCTACCCAGGCCGGAACGATGTCGCTTGCGGGGCCTTCGTGGCGCTCTTCGAACATGCCGCTAAGCTCCGACGCCTCCAGGTTCAACTCGACCGTATGTGCGCCCATGGCGTTCGCCTGCAGCACAAAGCCCGCTGCGGGAAAGACCTGGCCGGACGTGCCGATGGAGGCGAAGATATCGCATTCCGCAATGCGGCTCTCGATCAGGTCCATGTCATAAGGAATTTCCCCGAACCAGACCACGTCCGGCCGCGTGGCCGACTCACCGCATTCGGGACAGGGGTCCGAGGCCTGCATGCGCTTCGGTGCCTCCCAATGTGCGCCGCACTCGGCGCATTTGGCCTCCATCAGTTCACCATGCATGTGGATCACGTTCCGATGGCCGGCGCGCTCGTGCAGGTCGTCGATATTCTGGGTCACGAGGTCGACCCGTCCGGGCCACTCGCGTTCCAGCCGGGCCAGCGCGACATGGGCGGGATTGGGGGAGGCGGTCAGCAGGTTCGCGCGGCGATGATTGTAGAAATCATGCACAAGCGCGGGATTGCGGGCGAAGCCCTGCGGGGTAGCCACTTCTTGGAGGTCGTATTGGGACCAGACGCCGCCCACGTCCCGGAACGTGCCCAGTCCGCTTTCGGCGGAGATGCCCGCGCCCGTGAGAATGACAATCCGTTTCATGCCGGCCTCCAATTGCCGGGCGCCCGAACGGCGCCCACAACATGACAAAGACATCGACGCAGGCGGCGTCAATGGGTTGGAGGGTCGCGCGTAGGCGGTGCGGACCCGAGATGACGCCTTGACCCGCGGCCGCAGTCTGGGCAGGTCATTGCCATGACCCAGAACCAACCGCCCCGCCTCCTCTTCGTCTGCCTCGGAAATATCTGCCGTTCGCCCACGGCCGAAGGCGTGGCCCGTACGCTCGCCAGGAGGGCCGGTCTGAAGATCGAGGTCGACGGGGCAGGGACAGGAGCCTGGCATGTCGGAGAGCCGCCTGACAGGCGTATGCAGGCCGCTGCGCGCAAAGCTGGCTATGACCTGTCCTCCTTGCGTGCGCGGCGCACCCGGCAGGAGGATTTCGAGCGGTTCGACCTGATTCTCGCCATGGACGAGGAAAATGTCAGGGACCTGGAACGGCTGCGCCCGGCCGGCAACGACACCCCGGTCCGGCTGTTGCTGCCCTATGGATCACTCGGGTTGCGGGAAGTGCCGGACCCGTATTACGACGGCGGCTTCGACAAGGTGGTCCGAATGATCGAGGATGCCGTGGCAGCGCTTCTGGATCGGGTTGCCGAAGGAAAGCTCGACTGAGCCGGAAATGAAAAACGCCGCGCGGTTGTCGCGCGGCGTTTGCTTGGCACTGGAGGGCCGATTACTGGCAGATATTGCCGGCGCTCTGGCCAAAAGCCTTGTATCTTTTCCAGAATTCTTCGTGCCCGGCGCGGTCCGACTGGCGGATTTCCTGCGCGCGATGTGGGTCGGTGAAGAATTTCGCGGCCATCTTTTGTTCCTTGCGGGTCAGCATTTGGTCCGCAACCCGCTGGATGCAGTCGCAAAGCGGTTTTGAGGCCGCGCGGCGGTTCGACTTCAAACAGGCGCGCTCAATGGTTGAGCCCGCCTCCGCCGATGGGGCTGACATGACGCTCAGCGGTGCGGCGAGCGCGAGGACCAGGGCGGTATTGGTCAGGAATTTCATCTACTCTGCCTCGTTGAGATGCGCCCGTCCGTCTTGGTGCGGTTCGGGCCTGAACGGAGAGATATTGTCAGAAAACGCGGCGAATTTCAACTTTTGCAATTCGCGCATGCGCGTTGAGCGATCCGCCGCGCATTCCCGCAACAGGGGAAATGGCGCGGGTCTGTTCTTGCAAAAAGGACCGCGTTTTTTGGGGGCAGACTCAAACGGACGGCTGTTTTATCCGGAGGCCGGACCGTGCCTTCGGTGGGGTGCCTCTATCCGCGGCCGGCCCTGAAACAAGATTTTCGAGGAGGTTCGTCAGGTCAGGACAGCTTGCCCGCGACGACGTAGCTGATCGGTATGGCGGCCGCGAATCCGATTGCCGCGGCAATGACGATGGGGGTTTGGGTATCGAATCCGGCCACGAGAGCGGCGACAATCAGAATTCCGGCGACAGACGCGCCGATGATGACGAAAAGCAGCAGAGCAAGGCGGAACATCGGTATCTCCAGGCTGTGGAAAATTTCTGAAGATGTATTTTCAAAGCAGATTATGTTCCTTGACATGAGTCAAAGATTCATGTCGCACCGGTAGAGGAGGTTCTTAAAGGCGTAGCTCCAATTCGATCTTGCAAGGGCGGGGCAGGTCGACGGCCCGGCCCGCCCTCGCAAGGTCAGTACGAGAAGGTTCCGCCTTGTTCGATCGCCGAGCGAAGCGCGAATTCCGGCCACGAGGTGCGACCGCCGCGCATGCGGATCTCGGTGAGTTGCTCGCGTGCCGCCGGCAGGTTGCCCATCTCGACCAAGGCCTGTCCCATGTAGGAGCGCACAAGCAGGTTGTCGGGGTTCTTCTCCAGCGCGGCGCGGTAATACGCCATCCCGGCATCCACATCGCCGGTCTTGCGGGCGAGGAAGCCGCGATAGGTCAGAACGCGGTCGCTGTCCTGTTCGGACATGGCGTCGAGCGCGGCGATGGCATCCCCGTATTGCCCGGCATAGGCAAACTCGCGCACCGCGTCGTAGCGGTTGTCGTCATCCAGCCGGGAGTCCTTCGGGGCGACGCATTTCCCCGTGGCGGCGTCGAATATCATCCCGCTCTGGCAGGTCTTTGTCGTATCTGTCGGGGTGGGCGGGGTGCTGCTGTCCGAACCCGCGGCGTGGGCAAGGAGTGCAGGGCAAGGGAAAGTGCAAGCGTGCTGGCCAATAGGCGCATGGGAATCTCCTGTTCGCGATAATGCGAGCAGTATGCCTCACCTTGGCCGTTTCCCGATGCATTCTGTGATCACGCTGCCGTGAAGGACCGGAATCAGAAAGGAGCGCCCGAAGGCGCTCCCGAATGGTGATGTTGGCGGCGGGTTAGCCGACCACGTTGTAGCCACGCTGGCGCATGCAGTTCCGGATGATGACTTCCTTCTTCTGCTGCTGCTGTACGGCGCCGCTGATCGTGCCGGCAGCCGCACCGACCAGCGCTGCGTCGCGAACATTCGTGCCCCGGTTGTTGAAGACCGCGGTGGTGCCGCCGGCAATCGCCGCGCCGGCCAGCGCCTGTTCGCCTGTCGTCGAGGAGAAAGCGCCTTGTTGCGAGGCGAGCGCCTGGCACTGGGCGAGGTCGTTGGAGTAATTCGGGTTCGTGTTGGCGCCGTCGATGACGGGAACGTAGTTGGCGCCGGAGGTTGCGCAAGCGGCTGTGAGACCGGCGAGAGCGATGGCAGAAATGAACTTGGCGAGGCGCATGGAATGGCCCTTTCGTCAGCAATTAAAACTGGTTCGGACGGAGCGGGTTAAGGCGCCGCCATTCAGAGTGTAGCGCGAAAGCCCCCGTCGAAACAACGCGTACATTGCCTGAATCCACGAAGTTCCGCGGTTCAACTCTCCCGCGCGTCGATACCTGACATGCAAATATTCGCAAGATTGTGGATTTTGACCCGCCGGCAGCCTAACCTGTCAGGGCGAACAGATGGGAGGACATCATGAAAACGATCATGGGCGCGCTTGGCGTGTCATTGCTGGCGACATGCGCGCTGGCTGAGGGTGCATTGCACAAGGTTGCCATCCACGTGAACCAGAACGACCCGGCGGTATTGAACATGGCTCTGAACAATGTTCAGAACCTCAACGCCTATTACATGGAGCAGGGCGATAACGTGGAGATCGAACTCGTCGCCTACGGGCCGGGCCTGAACATGTTCGTTCCGGGCAAGTCGCCTGTTGCGGATCGCGTGTCGACCATGGGGCTGGAGATGGAGAACCTGAAATTCTCCGCCTGCGGTAATACGCTCCAGAAAATGTCCGCCAAGGCGGGCGCGGACATCGTCCTGATGGACGAGGCGCAGGTGGTTCCCTCCGGCGTCGTGCGCCTGATCGAGTTGCAGCAGCAGGGCTACGCTTACGTGCGGCCCTGACCGCCAGCCAGCTGAAGCCGCCGGCCGGGATATCTGGCCGGCGCGCACCGGCCTTGTGCCTTTCGCCGCGCAAGCGGTGCCACTTCCTGGGTTGACCCATGTCATTGACCCCATGTCGGCTTGTGGGATCTGATGAAACTGGAAGCCGGCCCGGGCGCTAAAGGGCGCGGCCGGGCCGCCGTAACACCCCGATATTGGAGGAGATGCGATGACGACGGTTGAACACATTCTCGACGTGAAAGGACGCGGCGTATTCTCCGTTGACGTCGACGCCATGGTGCTGGACGCGCTGAAGCTGATGGCGGAGGCGGATGTCGGCTCGGTCATGGTGATGGATGGCGAGCGTATCGCCGGGATCTTTACCGAGAGGCAATATGCGCGGCGGGTGTTCCTCCTCGGACGCGCCTCGCCGGTCACGCCGGTGCGCGAGGTCATGGAGACGGATGTCATCTGCGTGCGCCCGGAGAAGAGCGCGGAAGACTGCATGGCGCTGATGAGCGAAAAACGCCTCCGCCATCTGCCGGTTGTAAAGGATGGAGAATTGCTGGGGCTGGTCTCTATCGGTGATCTGCTCAAGAGCGCCATTGCTGACCGCGAATTCCATATCGACCAGTTGGTGGAATATGTCGGCCACTGACACCCGGGCCACGCGCGTGCGCGCGCGCCCCGGGTCATTTCGGTGCGCCGGTCAGCCGGGCGGTGAATAGGCGGCCGCCATGGTCGCGGCTTTCTGCTGCATCCCGAGAAGCTCTTCAGATGTGAAAGCGCGCTGCGTCTGCAGGTTGCTGGCTGCCCCCGAAGCGCCGGCCACGATAAGCGCGCTCATAAGGTTGGTCACGTCGTCGACGGACGCGATGATGATGAAATCGGACGGACCGGTGGTGGCATAGTAGGCCTCCATCGTGCCGCCCGCCGCCTCGACCAGCGCCCTGGTGGCCGCACCGCGGTCGCTCGGGTTGGTCAGCATCCCCTTGGCGGCGGCTTGGGTGTAATTCCCTGTGATGATGAAACGTGGCATGGGTGTCCTCCCTGAAAACCGGGACCCGGAGTCCGATCTGCACCATGCGGATCTTGTGTCGTCCGCGGTCCCTTTGGGGAGAATAGCATAGTTGGATGACGTGGGATTAGAAGTGAATGCAGGACCGATTCTCGGTCGTCTCAGTCGCTTCAGAAAAGGGCTTTGAACCCCGCTTCGCGTTTCGTCCGGATGCCCGTGCGGGCCCCTCCCTGTCTTGTCCGCCCGTCAAGGCGCGGTTCGAACGAGCCGAAACCAGACCGCAAAGAATCGTTGCGGCATCACGGGAAACCCAGTCATCGTTTTCCTTACGTTAGGGAAACTTTAGGACAGGAGCGCGAAATGGCAGTTTTTGAAGTGATGAACGCAGCGGTACAGAACCGGGATGCGCAGGGCTATCTGGATATCTATTCCGATGACGCCGTCTTCGTTCGGCATCAAAGCGGCACCACCATGAACAAGGCGGATTTCTCCGCGTTGATCCAGAAGATGATGGCCTCCGACAAGACAGTGATGGGACCGCGCCGCAAGATCTACGAGAACGACGACATTCTCGTGTTCCACTCGATCAACGACTATCCCGACGGGACGCGAGAAGCCGTCCTGATGGCTTGTACGCTGAAGGATGGCAAAATCACCCGGGTTGAGACCGGGGCGACCCCGCTGGACAAGTAAATTGAAAGGCAGTTCTGCTTGAGCCGGTTCACACCGGCTCCCGCGGACCTCAGGAATCCATCTTGAGAGCGTTGATGAACGCTTCCTGCGGGATATCCACCTTGCCGAACTGGCGCATCTTCTTCTTGCCGGCTTTCTGCTTTTCCAGAAGCTTCTTCTTACGGGTGGCATCGCCGCCATAGCATTTCGCCGTCACGTCCTTGCGCATCGCCGAGAGTGTCTCGCGTGCGATAACCCGGCCGCCGATGGCCGCCTGGATTGGGATCTTGAACATGTGGCGCGGGATCAGCTCCTTCAACTTTTCGCACATCGCGCGGCCACGCATCTCGGCCCGGTCGCGGTGCACCATCATTGAAAGCGCATCTACAGGTTCTTCGTTTACCAGCACGGACATCTTGACCAAATTGTCGGTCCGGTAGCCCGCAAGCTGGTAATCGAAACTGGCATAACCCTTGGAGATCGATTTCAGGCGATCATAAAAATCGAACACCACCTCGTTCAACGGCAGGTCATAGACCACCATCGCGCGGGAGCCGGCATAGGTGAGGTCCTGCTGGATGCCGCGGCGCTCCTGGCAGAGCTTGAGCACGTCGCCGAGATACTCGTCGGGCACCATAATCGTCGCCTTGATGCGCGGCTCGTCGATATGGTCGATTTCGGCGGGGTCCGGCATGTCGGCGGGGTTGTGCAGCTCGATCTGCCTGCCGTCGCGCATGTGGATCTGGTAGATCACGCTCGGCGCGGTGGTGATCAGCTCGATATCGTATTCGCGTTCGATCCGGTCGCGGATGACCTCCAGATGCAGCAGGCCGAGGAAACCGCAGCGGAAGCCGAAGCCGAGCGCGGCGGAAGTCTCCATTTCGTAGGTGAAGGAGGCGTCGTTCAGCGCGAGCTTCTCGATCGCGGTGCGCAGGTCTTCGAACTCGGCATTGTCGACCGGGAAGAGGCCACAGAAAACCACCGGCTGCGAGGGTTTGAAGCCCGGCAGAGGCTTCTCGCAGGGTTTCTTCTGATGCGTGATGGTGTCGCCGACGCGGGTGTCGCGGACCTGCTTGATCGAGGCGGTCAGTATGCCGATCTCACCCGGGCCAAGCTCCGCGATGTCCTGCATCTTGGGGCGCAGCACGGCGAGCTTGTCGACGCCGTATTTCGCGCCGGTCTGCATCATCAGGATGTTGTCGCCCTTCTTGATGACGCCATCCATGACACGGATCATGACGACGACGCCGAGATAGGCATCGTACCAGCTATCGACCAGCATCGCCTTGAGCGGCGCGTCGCGGTCCCCGGTGGGCGCGGGAAGGCGTTTGACGATGGCCTCCAGAACGTCCGGAATGCCGATGCCGGTCTTGGCCGAGATCAGGCAGGCATCGCTTGCGTCGATGCCAATCACGTCCTCGATCTGCTCGGCGATGCGCTCGGGCTCGGCGGCGGGCAGATCGATCTTGTTCAGAACCGGGACGATCTCGTGGTTGGCCTCGATGGCGGTATATACATTCGCCAGCGTCTGCGCCTCGACGCCCTGGGTGGCGTCCACTACCAGCAGCGAGCCTTCGACCGCGCGCATGGAGCGGGAGACTTCATAGGCGAAGTCCACATGGCCGGGTGTGTCGATCAGGTTCAAGATATAGGTCCGACCGTCCTTCGCCGGGTACTCGATACGGACCGAGTTGGCCTTGATCGTGATGCCACGCTCGCGCTCGATATCCATCGAGTCGAGAATCTGTTCCTGCATGTCGCGCTCGGCCACGGTTCCGGTCAACTGGATGAGCCGGTCGGCAAGCGTGGACTTGCCGTGGTCGATATGGGCGACGATGGAGAAATTACGGATATGGGTCAGGTCGGTCATGGACGGCATATGCGGCTGAATGGGGCGGCGGTCAAGGTGGGATAGATGTTGGGCGCAAGAGGACGGATTTCTTGTCCGATAGTCGCTCGGTCCGGTTTCGGAAATGGTTGAACGGCTTCGCTGCTTCGAGCTGCTTTCAGTCTCCACGTCTGGGTGCGAACCCTCCGACTTCCAGTCGGATCGGCTTCAGCGCGAAGAATCAGCTTATGCTCTTATCCTCCCGAAAATGAGCCGCCCGGTCAGGGCAAAGGCTCATTTTCGGGAGGATAAGAGCATGCAATACGACACGGGCAAGCATTGCGTCTTCTATCACCGCTACCACATCGTCTGGTCGACGAAGTACCGCTTTAAGGTGCTGACCGGCACCTTGCGGCTGCGGGTCCGCGACATTTGCCGCCAGGTGTGCCGGGAGAATGAGGTCGAAATCTTGCGCGGGGTTCTGTCGAGCGACCACGTCCACATGTTTGTGTCGGTGCCG
>NZ_FNEK01000156.1 GCF_900099935.1 Aliiruegeria lutimaris
GATCCGAGCGAACACGCCCTTGTCGCTCCAACGCTTCCAGCGGTTGTAGAGCGTCTTGGGTGGGCCATACTCCCGTGGAGCATCAGACCAGCGCATCCCGTTGCGATTGGCAGCATTGGAACCGGAAAGTTGTGGCTTGAACGCAGTCCCGCAACCCGATTCGTCCGAGATGTGGCTATCAAAATCCAAGGTATTCCAGCATGGTTTCAGCGCCTGACACCTTAACAGGGATTCCTGATGGGTTGTCCCTCAGCCCGGGTTCGACGAACGCCTTCTGGATTGCTCCGTCGACAACGTACATCGAATAGCGCCAGCTGCGACGTCCCATCCCTTGCTCGGTTCGTTCGACGAGCATTCCCATTTGCGCGCTGAAATCGCCATTTCCGTCCGGAAGCATAGCGACCTGTTCGATCCCCAGGCTTTTTGCCCAGTTGTGCATGACAAACGCATCATTCACCGCAAGGCAAATCACCTCGTCGACACCGAGAGCCCGAAAATCCTCTGCATGTGCCTCAAAACCGGGCAGGTGTGTCTCTGAGCACGCTGGCGTGTACGCCCCGGGCACGGCAAACAACACGATATTGCGCCCACCAAAAATGTCACCCGAAGTCGCCTCTTTCCAGACGTATGGGTTCGGACCGCCGAGATCCGGGTCCCTGATCCGGATGTGAAAGGTCGTTTGCGGAACATTCCCAGGAACCATTTTCGTCTCCTGTCCAGATCTCTCGGTGCTTAGGTCGCGTTTAACCTGAAAGCTTTCGGCACAGCTTTTCATCGGATCAATATGGCAAAGAAAGTACTCGCAGCCGAATTATTAATTTCCCAGCGCCAGCACGAGCCACTGAATCCGCCGCAGGAAGCAGACCCAGCCGACGATCTAGGACGATCCTCGAAGGTCACGCCCAGACTGGCCCAACTTTACACCGCCCTGTGGTTGCATTTGTTCCGCCGTTGATTGGTCCTGCTGTCTGGTCCGAGCCCTCTATTTCCGGGGTTTATCCCTGAAATAGGATGGAAAAACCTTCTCTACTAAGGCGAAATCAGGGTGCCAGTGTTTCAGCACCTTACCATAGGCAGCCCGTTCGAACAGGTTGCCGGCCTCTGTATCGAGGTGCTGATTATCGGCGGTGTAATCAAGAAAATGGACGATCTCGTGGAGCACCTTGGCCTCGATTAGCATCTCCGCAGCAGGTTGAGCGTTGAATTGATGTCTCACCTCTCCGTTCTGAACCCACGACACTCCTTTGAAGTCACGGCAATTCGCCAACATCTGCTCGAAACCCTGATCAATGAATATGACTGTCCTGGCCTTTGCTGGATCGTAGCGGCCATAGCGCGCTCCAATATCCCCCGGCAATACGCCCGGGTCGTTGCCGAAAACAAGCGCTTGGTCGGCGACAGCGTCTACTACGGTGCTGGCATCGCGGAAAGCTTTCTGGACTGTTGGATTGCGTGCAACGCGATCTCCCAGTCCGCGTAGAAAAGCATCAAGATAGGGATATTCCCTGATCGCCTTGGCATCCATGTACATAGAAATTCCTTCCAGTACTTAGTTTATCACAGGCAACATGAAAAAGCATTTATGCACCTACAAATGCACTTACTATCAGTCTGGACCTGTCAGATCAGGCGCATTAAAGGAGCAGGCGAGACCATGATCGAAGGTCGAGTTCGCGGTGCCGATTCAACTGATCGTCGCAACATACGCCTCGAACTTCTCTGCAGGTGTGAAGTAGTTCAATGTCTTTCTTGGTCTTTCATTGAGTTTCCGGGCGACGGCATCAAGGTGGACCTTGAAGGGCCCGGCATGCGCGGCAGCAGCCCATGATATTCCAGCAGCAAGCGGGCGGTTTCAACTGAAACAGCTGAGCTTGCTTAGAATGCCAGGCCGTGAAATCATCGGCCCATGGATGACCCTGCTCCAGTTCTTGCACCCGCAATTCGAGAGTATCGCGGATCGACCACCGATCCGTTGCGTTGGGCGACGTGGAGTCCGAGAAAGGGTGACATCCTTGTGTGCACTCCGCCCAAGTGTGGAACAACCTGGACTCAGACAATGCTGGCGATGCTTGTCAATGGCAGTTCGAACCTGCCTGAAAAGGTACCGGTACTGTCTCCTTGGGTGGACGCGGACTTAGGGGTTCCCGCCGATAAGGTTGCCGCAGGACTAGCCGGACAAAAGGGGCGGCGGGTGGTTAAAACGCATACACCGGCAGATGGGTTTCCGATCTGGAACGGTGTAACAGTAATTGCCGTCTATCGACACCCGCTGGATATCTTCTTTTCTCTACGCAAACACGAGGCAAACAAAAGTGTGGCCACGCCGGATCATCCGATGAGTTTGCCAGTCCCGGAATCCGTCCGTCGTTTTATCAATGAAGATGTGGACCCGGACGATTGTGATAAAGACACATTGGCGTCCTTGACGCTCCACTATACCGATACAGTCCTTTCCGGACGCCATCCAAACCTCAATGTCTTCCACTATTCCGACATGTTGCGCGACGGTCATCGCACCGTGCAACATCTGGCCAGGGCAGCTGGCATCGAGGCCAGCGCGGAGCTGATTGATCAAGTTGCGGCAGCCACAGTTTTCGGGGCCATGAAGTCCAGGGCAGTCGACTATGCTCCCGTGGGCGGTACCGGCTACTGGAAATCCGACGCCGGGTTTTTCGACTCCGCCAGCTCTGGCAAGTGGGAAGGCAGGCTCTCGCCAGCCGAGATCAACCTTTTCAATACCCGCCTTGTTGAGCTTGTGCCGGACGAAAAGGCTCGGACCTGGCTGCTTGCGGGCGACAGCTAATGCGGAACAGCTGACCTGCCCGCTCTGAGCTCGACTCGGTGAATGACCAGGTCGAAAGCTGGCAATCGCTCTTCACCAGTGCCAGTGTTCATGTGCCCGATGAAGCGTCGGCTCCACGCCTCCCTGAATCCCAGTTGAAGTTGCCGCTGTCCCGGCGTTTTTCGTCCTACTGTCAGCCCATTGTTTCTGATTTTTACTCAAAACAGCGCAATTTATGTTAAAGCGTACCGCCAAAAACCTGAATCGTTGGGATTCCGTTGAAGCCTGATCTGTGATTCATCCTGTTTGGGAGGATGGATCATGTCAGCACC
>NZ_FNEK01000115.1 GCF_900099935.1 Aliiruegeria lutimaris
CAGCCCGGCGGCATTCACCCGGAGGTGGATCTTGGTCGTGAAGCCACCCTTTGAGCGGCCAAAACCCTGTCGCGGAGTCCCCCTTTAGCGCCCGCTGCCTGATGATGGGCGCGAACCACGGTGCTATCGACCATTTGCAGGGCGTCAGGGACGATCCGGCTCTCGGTCAGCGCCTCCAGGATCTGTTCCCAGAGACCGGCGAGCGTCCAGCGGCGGAACTGCCGATAGACACTTGACCATTTTCCGAACTCTTCGGGCAAGTCCCGCCATGGTGCTCCTGTCCGAGCGATCCAGAACCCGACTCCCGTTTCGCCCATGTGCAATTGGTAGGCGCGCAGGTCCTCCGGCGTGGCCGTGTCCGGCGATCGCCCCAGGAACCTGGCGAAATCCCTGACCCCCGGATGTGGGCCTTCTGCGCCTTGTCGCCCAGGCCCCGGATACGCATGTCCTCGATCATCCGCTCGCGCAGCGGCGTGGTTCTTTCCTCCGTCATGGGAACCCCCTGTCTGACGATTGAGAAGACCCCAATCGTCAGTCCAGTGGACCCATCAGCGAAGCGCGACGATCAGATCAACGCGATACGCCCACAAGAGGCGCCCCTGCCGCGCGAGCGGCTTCGTCCATGCGCAGGAAGCGGACCTGTACCGCTCAGGCAGTCGACGACTTCACCGTCTGTCGCTTTCAAGGCAGCTATGCCGACGCTTGCAGACAATTGGCAAGGTTGCACGAATGACCGTTCAGCGACCGCAAGCAGCCATTACCAGCCAGTATTCTTGGTAGCCGAACGATGTTGAAACGCACGGAATGGAGATGCACCAGGTAGCCTGTACGAACGCAGGTTTTTCCCTAAGCACCCCGAGGCGGACACGGGCACCGCGCCAGCCCCGCCTTACGTCCGGAATGTCGCGTTGAACGCGACTGTCACGCGCTCTTCTCCGCTATCATTTGGATAGACCCAATGCACCAAGTAGGAGGGGAACAATATCATTTCCCCAGCCGCCGGCCGCAGCTTCTTCTTGGGACGGAATGCGCCGGCGTCGAAAATCCGCCAGTGCGGCAGGTCCGAACGGGGATCGAGAAACTCGATCATCCCAGACGACCCCGTTTCGACTTCCGGTTGAGAGACATAATAGACTCCAGACCAATGGGCCCCCGGATGAGTGTGCGGCGCATTGAACCCGCCGGGGGGATTCACGTTCATCCACCCGAAAAGTCTGAGGCGCAGAGCCTCGGGATCGGCCTTCGCCGAAATCTGCCGGGTCGCGGCGAAGACTGCTTCCCGTGCAGCCTCTCGTAGCTGTGAGATGCAAGGTGCCGCGACATCAAAGAGATTGCCCTCCGAATGCCAACCGCCGCGGTTCGATTTCGACGCGCCACCGCCCTCGGCACGTAGCCGCGCGCCTTCCTGAAGCAGCGCCGCGTCAAGAGTCACGTGATCCAACATGCAAAATCTAATCAGCGGCGTCGAGAACAGCTTCTCGTACCTAGTCTTTTCGATCATTGCGACCTCTTGCCGAAGCGTATTGAAGAATGTTTTCTAAACCGACCTCCAATGGCAGCTAGTTCTGGCATCTGCAAGGCGCAGGCTGAAGCCTCGCGAGTGCCAGAGATCCTAGTCGTCATCCTCGTCGTCGTCGCTCTCGTCGCTTCCGCTGTCGCCATCCTCGTCGTCGTCGCTTTCGTCGCTTCCGCCGTCGTCATCCTCGTCGTCGTCGCTCTCGTCGCTTCCGCTGTCGTCGTCCTCGTCGTCGTCACTCTCGTCGCTGCGGTCGTCGTCTTCGCTGTCGTCGTCCTCGCTGTCGTCGTCCTCGTCATCGTCGCTCTCGTCATCGTCGCTCGACTGCCGTAGTTCGCTCCGCGTGACTTTTCCGTCGCCGTCAGAATCGCTGCGCGACAGCACCTTGCTCGCACCGCTGCTGCCGAATGCCTCCTCTAGCTCCCCTCGCTCCAGAACACCGTTCTGATTGGTGTCGATCGACCGAAATGTGCGTTCTTGAGCAAGCGCTGGGAGCGCCATGACGGCAAGTACGGATGTCGATAAAAGCAGTTTCGATATGGTCAAGGTCTTGTCCTCCCCACAGTGTTCAAAGCCTGGCCGCTGGAAATCCCATTTGTTAGCGACAATGCTTTTTCGCTTCATTCTGTTCCCGAGCCAGACGTTATAGCCGGACCTTGAACAGGGCAATCAGAGTGAGCCAAGCAGAAGCGCGGGGTCGGCGGACAGTCGCCTGCCAGATGGCTTGCAAGCAGGCATCCGCCTCCCCGGCGAGGATGGTGCCGCCATGCTGCAAGTCCGGTCAGTCCGCGAACCAGACGCAACTCGAAATCTCGCAAAGGCCCGCAACGCGCAGGAAGCGTTTGATAAGTAGTTGCCGATGGTTCGAGGTTGTGAGCGTTCGTAGAGAGGTGTAAGTTGCATTCCCGTTCATAGGGATGCCACCGGCCTGCATCCTCAGGTCGGTCCCTTTCTCAAAAGTTGAAGATGTCTCCTGAAAATGAACATGGTTCGTGCTCGTGTGGAGGCGGCGACACCAATGAAGAGCCATCTATGCCGTTGCCCCCACCAATAGGACCTCCACGGCGCGTAGATAGCATCAAGTGAGATCAGACATTGATAGGTCGGATGGAAACTGATTGTTGACGCCGGGTAAGAGGGAGCGACCGTAGAGATCAAATGCAGAGCGGACCTTGCTCGAAATAGCCCAATATCGGCAAAGCGCAGTTCACTACCGTTCGAGTCGGCGCGGGAGGTCCCGTCGCTACCGACCAGGATCGAAATGCGCAGGAAGCGGAATTATTCAAGCACCTCCCTAGAACTGGGCAATCTACCCAGCTTCCCGATCAACCTTTCCCTGTCCCCACAGCAACCGCGAAATCTCCGGAACCTGCAAAGCCGGCCGATCCCGACTCGCCTTCATCTCCTCCACCGTCTCTCGCAACTGTTCCAGTTCAAGATACCCCTGCATGCCAACCAGTCGCTCTAGGAGCGCCAAGTATGAGCGTGCTTCGCTCATGCTGATGTCTCCCCGTCCGGCGGCCAGAACGGCCTCTCTGGCGGCCTCTACGGCCTCCTGCGGGGTGTTGAGATCTGAGGGGATTTCGATCCGCACAAAGTCGGCGTTTTTCTGGGGTCTTAGCCGATCGATGACCCATGTCGCGACATGAGGGTCGCCCTCGTCAAGAGCCCGATCGATGACATTGGCGGCCTTTCCGAGAAAATCTTCCAGCCGTTCGTTGGCGAGGTGCGCCGCACGGGCGTTCACGCCATTCGCCCCCGGCGGACGCCCGGGCGATCGAGGGGGCTTGTTCCCCGGCAGGAAATGCCCGTCCGGGCCGCGCTTGTTGTTAATGGTGTTTTCGGTCATTGGCTCGCCTATGTCGCCATTGCCTGCTCCGGAAATGGGGCAGCTCTACTGACATAATAGTGGGTGGCGGGTCTCCTGTCACCGTCTAGGCGCAACTATCATTTGGCATTTCGAGTTAGACGACAATTGGCAGAGGTGGCTCGGGAAATCTGAACGGTTGAGTTAGGTGGATTTTCTGCTCCCGATCCGGCAGCGATGCCGGGAAGAAGGAGCGAAAGATGGCAAGACGTCCGAGAAGAAACCACAGCGCCGCGTTCAAGGCGAAGGTCGCATTGGCGGCGCTGAAGGGCGACAAGACGATGAGCGAACTGGCCACCCAGTTCGACCTGCATCCGAACCAGATCAAGCAGTGGAAAGACCAGTTGCTCGATGGCGTGTCTGATGTGTTCGAGGACAAGCCGAAGAGCAAGGAACCGGAAACCCCATCCCGGAGCTCTGGCGCGAGCAGCAATTCGACTTATTTGCGTGACCCGGCGGTGGTTTGGTCAAATCTGAACCGAAATCCACTACTTCTCGCACTCGGCGCGAATGCTAACTCCAATACGCGATTTTGTGAGGAAATGGAGCCGTAAGAGTCCCGATACGGGTCCAGCAGGGCTTCGTTGCTCAAATCGATTGCGTGGCGGACTTCTCCTTTGCCGGACGGATACACCCGGTCGCCAGCAAATCGGCCAGGCAGGCCAATAACAGGTCCATCACAACTCTTGCCTGTTGGGAAAATGGCGTTGGTGCCGACGGGCCGCATGTTTGGGCTTTCGAAGCCCGATTTGTTATCAACCCGCGAGTCTGGCCCAAGGCATGGTGGCGCCGCACCAGAGGCGCCGCGCAGAGGACTATGCCGGTTTGCGACAAATGATCTGCACGGGATGTGTTCTTCCCTCTTTGATGTTTCGCGCTGCGTTTCTCACAATCTGAGGCGCCAGTTTTCCTAGCAAGATATGAGAACCGAACGCTGGCAACTCGCCACTCTCGGCCAGTTTTATCGCCTGATTATA
This sequence comes from Aliiruegeria lutimaris, assembly GCF_900099935.1. Taxonomy (GTDB): domain Bacteria; phylum Pseudomonadota; class Alphaproteobacteria; order Rhodobacterales; family Rhodobacteraceae; genus Tropicimonas; species Tropicimonas lutimaris. Next base: position 4,361 of record NZ_FNEK01000115.1, read on the forward strand.
TCCTTGCAGGTATTTATCGCCGGTGTTGGTGACCGTGATGTCGGAGAAACCTTCCTGTTCCAGAACCTCCACAGTTTCTGACGGTCGCATAAGGTAGGCGCCGCTACCGTCTTCGGACCAGGGAAGCGGATGATGCGGTTGGCCGATCTCGCCGAGACCATGTTCGGTGAGTGCGAAAAAAGCGCCGGGTTTCAGGACACGACACGCTTCGCGGAAGAACGCTCCGCGGTCAGGTACGTTCATGGTGACATGCTGGGTATACGCCCCGTGGAAAGTTTCATCGGCATAGGGAAGATTCTGACCATCGCCATGCCTGAATCTCACGGCATGCTGCATCCCGACAAGCTCGGTGAGTTTGTTTGCCGCAACCACAAAGGGTTCGGTGATGTCGATACCGTCTACGTGGCATTGAAAGCGATCTGCCAGGTACCTTGCAGGTCCGCCCAAACCACATCCGATATCGACGATCCGATACCCTGCCTCTATTGGTAGAGCATCCGCGAGTTCTCTCGTCGCCGGAAACCCACGCGCATGGAAATGGTCCACAGGCGCCAGTTGCTCAATCGTTACCGTTTCGCGGTCGATTCCGGCCGATCGCATGGCGCCGACGATCCGGGAAAACACGTCTCCCTTTCCCCAGTGGTCGGAAATTGATTTCGGATCAGCCATGCCGAAGCCGGTGGTTCATTCCACCACCCGAAAAACTTCCCAATAGGTCGAGCCGGAAACGATCACCTCGTTCATCTTTTTTCCCCACTCTGCATGCATCTTGACACCCGCGAGCTTGGTGAAGACATCATCAAGCTCGGCTAAGTTGTTTATCTCGAATTCATCCTGGATCGCTGCTTCATTGGCGCCAACCGATCCGGTGATCGTTCGGATATGAGCCGTTTCGATCCCTACCTGTGCACCAATCTGCTCTTGCCATTCCTTGAGAAGTTTCAGCGCCTCGGACTTCATTCCGAATTTCGCTTCGCAGGTCCACCGCGCGATCATCATGGGCTTTCTCCCGATTGGATTGCGGGGCTGAGGAGCCAGACTCCGCATTTCATCACCATAGCACGAATTCCGAAGCGGATCTGCGACCGTCCCCAACCTATTGTGTCGAAGCTATTCCAGGGTAATGGATTCCCTACCCGGGACGGACGCCGGTGGCGGAGAATAAGGATCAACGCGTGGCAAAGAGAAATAGGCAACCACGTCGTAGCCCGATGCGGCAAATCCGTTTGTGGCGCTGTAGGGCTCGCCAGCGTTGACGCCGCCGACAATCAAGGGTCAGGATGCATTGATTTCGGCCACAACGCGTGATTCAAGGCTTCGAAAATGGAGCGGTGACATGAGCGATCTCTTCTGGCTGACCGACGCGCAGATGGCGCGACTGAAACCTTTCTTTCCGAAGTCTCATGGCAAGCCCCGGGTCGATGGCAGACGAGTATTAAGTGGGATTATCTTCATCAATCGCAATGGCTTGCGTTGGCGCGACGCTCCTGCCGCCTATGGTCCGCACAAGACGCTTTACAGCCGCTCGAAGCGTTAGAGCGAGAAAGGCATCTTCGCGCGGATGATGGCCGGGCTGGCTGCGGCCCACGGCGAACAGAAGACCGTGATGATCGACGCGACATACCTGAAGGCACATCGAACAGCGACCAGCATGGCCGTCAAAAAGGGGGGCGTGGACGCCTGATCGGTCGCACCAAAGGTGGTATGAACACCAAGCTGCACGCAATCTGTGACAGCCAGGGAAGACCGATCGACCTGTTCGTCACCGCCGGGCAGGTGAGCGATTATATCGGCGCGCGGGCACTGCTCGGCGGCCTGCCAAACGTAAAATGGCTGCTCGGGGATCGTGGCTATGACGCTGATTGGTTCAGAGAAGCGTTGCAGGACAAAGGGATACGCGCCTGTATCCCAGGCCGAAAGAAACGCAAGACGCCGGTCAAATATGACAAGCGCCGATACAAGCGGCGCAATCGCATCGAAATCATGTTCGGCAGGCTCAAGGACTGGAGGCGTGTGGCGACCCGCTATGACCGATGCCCAAAGGTCTTCCTTTCGGTCATCGCCCTCGCGGCAGTCGAAATCTACTGGTTATGAATCCTGACCCTTCTGCATTCCTCACTCTCCTCAGATGGAAGCTTTCTGACACTAAATGTCAGAGCCCAAACCATCGCGCCGTGCGACTGGTACCGAACTCCTCCTTGTGGGCCCGTCCGTCGAACGAGGGCGCGTGGTAAACGGCCTTGAGCTTTGGCCCCGTAAGGAAATCCAGGTCTGCCCAGCCGATCCGGCCATCTCCGAACTCGACAAGGCAACTGCCCGTCCCTGTGTTTGGGATTGCCTCGCCACCGGTCGTCTTGGCGAGGATGGAACTTGCCACGGCGCGGGCTTGGCTCTCAGCGAACGACCCGGCTTTCGGCAGCCCGGTCTTTGCCACGTCGCCAATAGCGTACACGCCGGGTACTGACGTCTCCATGTTGTTCAGGTCGATCGGAATCCAGCCTCCCTCAGTCAGCCCGCTGTCGATGACCACTTGGGGGGCCTGATGCTTGGGAACGCCGAGAAAAAAGGCGCAGGGCAACTCGGTCCCGTCGTCCAGCACTGCAGTCCCGCGATCCGGTTCCAGCGCTGTCACCATCCGGTTGAGCAGCACGCGAATTCCTGCGTCATCAAAGGCTTCCATCAGCGCCTGAGAGAGGTCGGCGGAAGCCGGCATCGGGCTCGACAGCGGCGAGACTAGCGTGATTTGGCAATCGTCGCGCACGCCCCTCTCGGTCAGATAGTGGTGCAGAGTCAGGGCGCATTCACTCGGCGCAGGCGGGCATTTGTAGGGAAAGCCGCAGATCCCCACAATCGCCGGTCCATTCGAGAACTTTCGCAGGACCTCGCGCAGCCGGTTTGCTCCGGGCACGGAGTAGAACTCATGGCCGTGCTCTGCCAAGCCGGGCGTCGCGGCCAGATCGAAGTCTGCGCCGAGGGCGATCACCAGGAAGTCGGCCGCGTAGGTGTCTCGGTTGGTCGTCACGCGCCGCGCCTCTGGATAGATGGCGACGATTGTCTCCTGCAAGAGACGCACACCCGTCTTGGCGAAACTGCGATAGGGCAGCCGCACCGCATCCAGCGTCGTCTTGCCAAACATCACATCAAACTTGGAGTAGCCAAAGACAAAGGCGTCACCCTTATCGATGACGGTGACGTCGGCCACATCTCCCAGTGTTTCGGACAAAAGTGTGGCCAATTCCATTCCGCCGAAGCCGGCACCCAGCACAAGAACTCGAGACTTCATCGCTCCCCTTTCGGCTCTAGACTCACCGGAGGCGCCGCAAGATCGGAGGCCGTCTCTTGAATGAGGCTCCCGTTCCTTTCCCTTACGACTATAGGTGGCAAACGGTTGGCGCTGCAAGCTGCGTTTCCAAATCCCTATGCACCGAGGTCGCCGACCATATTGAAAAGATTCGCTCCGAGCACCTGCGTTGGAGAGGGGGCCGTCGATGCCCTGTGATAGCTGGGCCTCGCACTGGGTCCTCGTGGACGGAGTTGGACAGCACCTGCAAACCTTTGACGAACATTCCTGTTCGCGACCGCTCGTCGGGGTTGACCATTGCTTTTGGTAAGTTCTCGCCACAACTGCCACAGGCTCGCTGACGCGTTACGCGCTTGCGGTGAGTGCGCGGTGTAAGCCGCGCACTCGCAAGGTATCACCCGTGATGGTGCTCGCAGGTAACCATCGGGTTGAATGGCATCAAATCGCCAGAGGGATTCTCGCGAAACAGCCAGACGTGCTGGTCGAAATGCGGCATGAACCCATGCGCTTCGTCACCGGGTGTGTTGGGATCGTCGCTCATGTGGTCCCATTCGCGGTTATTCAGCACCGGGGGGCCATCGTGACCATCGGCCAACCATGCGGCCTCAAAGACCAGGTTCTCGACGCCGACCAATTCAAGCGATCCATCAGCCTGCGGCTCATAGAGCAAGATCGCGGGCGCCATGAAGTCGGTGTGGGTGCTTGCCCCGTCAACTCTGTCGCCTGGAGGCGAGAGCTTCAGGAGATCGGGCCGAAGGTAGTGAATGCCCATTCCGCCCCATTCCGGAGGCAAGCCTTCCGCTGCTGCGTCAACGCAGTGACCTGAAGGATCCGGAATAAAGCCCTCGGAGAGCGCGACCTCAACGTTTTTATATTTCTCGTTGGCTGTTCGCATCGCGTCGAGGTCGTAGTCGTCGGCGACAACGGGCGCTGTAAACGCCGATGCAACCGCCACCGCAATAGCGCCGTTAACAAGTCTCATGGTTTTTCCTCCCCTGGTTGGACGATCTTTCCGGGACCGTCTTGATCCTCAATTTATCATGTTTAAGCGAACGTGACGGATAACGTCTGTGGGACGCTGATCCCCACCGGAACAATCGGGTTTTCAGAGTTCAATGCCCTAGGGCAACCCAGAGAACGTAGACTGCCATGGCGATGACCGCGAGCGACCCGACCGTATAGAGCGTCGCACGAACCTCATGGCTTTGCTGGGTGGTGTACGCCAGCGTATGCAGAAGACGGGCGGCGACGAAGCCGTACATCAGCACGCCCGCCAGCAGGGTCGAGGGCCCGGCGATCACGAAGAGTAGGCCCATGGCGAGGAACGCCGGGATGTTTTCCAGATCGTTGCGGTGGATGCGGCGCGACCGGTCGACGTAGTCGTTGATCTCGAGCTGCGACGGGTTTGGGTTGCGGTTGATGAGCCCGGGGCGCAGGTCCTCAGCCGACGCCCATCCCGAGCCCACCTTCAGCATCCGGTAGACGGTCACCCATCCCTGGCCCATCACCTTCAGCACCATCAGGGCTGCTGCGATCATGTAGATGACGAAAACGGGGTTCTGCATGGTGAGTGTGGACATCGCGGGGTCTCCTCGCTGATAGTCTCCTAATTTTCGTGAAACGTCCTATTTCACGAAAATACATGTACCGCGAAATACGAAGGCTTGTCAAGCTTCGTGAAATGTCGTGTATCATCAAATTATGACCAGGAAGTACCAACAGACAAAACGCGCCGTAGCGCAGGAGGAGACCCGGCAGCGAATCGTCGAGGCTGCGATCAAGCTGCACCAGTCGAAGGGCCCCGCCGCCACCTCGATGCGCGACGTGGCGCAGGAGGCGGGCGTCGGCACGGTCACCGTCTACCGCCACTTCGCCGACGATATGGAACTGCTCGGCGCATGCAGCGGCACCTACTTCGAGCGCCATCCCCTTCCCGATCTCGCAGAATGGGCGACCGTGGAGGGCGGCGAAGAGCGCTTCCGCCACGGACTTGCCGCGGCCTACGCCTTCCACCGCGAGACCGAGCCGATGATCTCCTCGGTAATCGACGACCTGCGCGGCAGTCCGATCATGGCGCCCTACGACGGCTACTGGCAGGCCGCGGGGGAGATCCTTCTCGCCGCATTTCCCGAGCCGGAGCGGCAGGACCCGCTTCTGAAGGCCACGATCGCCCTGGCACTGAACTTCGAGACCTGGCGCCTGCTGGCGTGCGACGCGGGTCTCTCAGACGAGGCAGCGGTCGACCTTATTACCCGGCTATTGCACGACTGCCGGTGACATTGCATTGAACACGTCGTCGACCAATTCGCGATCCAATTATACGCAATTTGAAGAGCAACAGCGAGGACGTCGGAATAGTAGACGTTGATTTGAACCGCAGCGAATTCACCCTTTCCGCCCTTCATTCCGGACCTCAGGCTGTGCGAAGCTGGAGAGATGCGTCCGCAGCGAATGGCAAGAACTTGATAAAGCTGCCTCACACCTCTACCCAAAATTTCGTCGTCCTCACTGCTGGGCGGCTCCCGAGGGGAGTATGCTTATTTTCCAACGCTGGGTTGGCGCTGTGGAAGGGAGTGGCGGATGTGAGGAAACGTCATGGAAAACGTGAACCTTCCCGCCATTCGCGCTTGCCGGCCACCTTGGAACAAGGGACGAGTTGTCGGCCAGAAGAGACCGCTGCTGCCGAAGCATGTCTGGGCAATTCGGGTACGGCTCGA
>NZ_FNEK01000114.1 GCF_900099935.1 Aliiruegeria lutimaris
CCAGAACCATCTTGTCCAGCGTCAGATCAGATACCGCGCGCCTGAGCCGCTGGTTCTCCGTTTCCAACTGCTTCAGGCGCTTCAGTTGATCCCGGCTCATGCCGCCATACTCCTTGCGCCATCGGTAGTAGGTCTGCTGCGTCACGCCAATCTGGCGAACGGCATCGGCAACCGAGCTGCCCTGACCTTGCAGCACTTCAACCTGCCGCAGCTTCAGCACGATCTCCTCGGGTTTGTCTCGCTTTCCAGCCATCGTTTGGTCCTCCTGAAAACGGGATAAAGCTATCCCAGTTGGTGGACCACTTCATTGGGGGCACTCCACGTGTCCTGCGGCTGACGCTGCTTGCGCCCGACATCGTCGAGGCGATCCTGGATGGGACGCAGGGGGACAAGGTGACGCTGGCACGGGTGCTGGAGCCGTTTCCGGTGGAGTGGGAGGCGCAACCTGCATACTTTGGCGAGCTTGGCCGAAGCCGTCATTCGTGAGGGCCGATTTGATCGGCCTATTCAAGCGTCAAAGCCGCTGCTGATGCCGAGTGCCGCATTCCGATAGAAAGGGCGGACAGCGGAACTCCGCCGCATTCACACCGACAGAGGCATGAAGTGAATGAGCGGACTTTCGAGTGCCCGATTCACCTTTCGCTTCATCCGCCCATCAATTGCAGGACGTTTGCCGCTGTTCGGCGGAGTTCCTCTTCTACCGTCTTTCGATTTTCGTCGAAGCGCGTCGTCGGGATCGGAACGGAAATAGAATGCAAGTCCCCGGCCCAGTCATGGAAGGCGAAGCCGATCGCGGAGATCCCGGTGGTGTGATCGTCGTGATCATAGGCGAGGCCCGTTTCGCGGATAACGGACAACTCGGCCAGAAAGGCGTTCATGTCGCCTTCTATCCCGTTTCTTTGCCATTCGTTCGAGATCAGGTTCTGTGCGGTCGCCTCGGGCAATCTGGACAGGCATGCTTTGCCGTTTGCTGTTGTTGTCAGCGGGAAAACCTCACCAACCGAGGACACCGTGCGTAACCTGTGCGTTCCGGGAACTTGATCGAGAAATATCATTCCGGCTCCACGTAAGACGGAAAGGTCGGCCGTTTCGCCGGTTCGCTGGGTCAACTCGGTCAGGACCAGGCGGCATTGCTCGACGATATTGTATCGGGCCGCTTCGGCCAGCGATCCGATGGCCGGGCCGAGCCGCAGCCCGCCGCCGCTGCCATCGCTCATGACGAACCGTTCATTTTGAAGAGCACCTGCGATTCGCTGTACCGTAGAGCGCGGCAAGCCAACACGTTCGGCGATCTGGCCGAGGCTCATGCCGCCCTGATTCTCTCCGAGCACTCGCAGGATGGTCGCTGCGCGGGCGATGACCTGAATCCCAGCTCGCGATGAATTGTTCTCATTTTCAGCCATTTGCGCCACGCTTCCTCTGCTCCGTCCACATCCTTGCCAGATTTCCTTCGGAGATGTGACCGTCCCACATTACGATACAAGCAGACCGCATTGCAATTTTTTATTGACTGCAATGCGGTGCACCTGCACCATAATACGAGACAGGTGGGAGGAGCCATCCTGACAGATTGGAAATGAAAACGCCGGCGGAGTCGGCGAACAGAGGAGGTTTGCCCGATGGTCGAAATTCGCGGCATCGAGTTCCAGGGAAACACGGACAACGACATGGGGCTGGAGTTCTACAATCTCAGCCACCGCTATGGCTTCCAGTGCCCCAACTGGCCCTATTTCAAGGACGTCCAGATCGACCGGAAGCACTACATGGCCAAGTCCGGCGTGCTGAGCCAGACGATCACCACCACGATGCATGTCACCACCCATATCGACGCGCCCGCGCATGTGGTGCAGGGCACGCCCTTCATCGACGAGGTACCGCTGCCGCATTTCTTCGGCACCGGGCTGGTGGTCCCGATCCCTAAGAAGAAGTGGGAGCAGATCACCGCAGATGACCTGGAGAAGGCCTGCGGTCACGCGATCCGCAAGAATGACGTGCTGATCATCAATACCGGCTGGCACAAGCAATACGAGGACGGCGATTACTTCGCCTATTGCCCGGGCCTCGTTCCGTCCGCGGCTGACTGGATTGTCGAGAAGGGCATCAAGGTCGTGGGTCACGACACACAGGCCAATGACCACCCGCTCGCCACCGCCATCGGCCCGCAGCGCAACGGCCCCATCCTGCCGCATCTGGAGAAGGAATATCTCGAGTGGTCGGGCGGCACACCGTGGGAGGTCGATTTCCCGGAATGGGAGCCGGTGCACCAGAAGCTGTTCAAGAACGGCATCCTCGGCATCGAGAATGTCGGCGGTGATCTGGACGCCGTCACTGGCAAGCGCTGCACATTCGCCTTCTTCCCGTGGAACTGGGACCGCGGCGATGGCTGCATCATTCGCCTCGTCGCGATGATCGACAAGGGCCAGAACTACCGCATCGAGGCCGGCGAAACGTTCTGACCCGGCAAGGCCGCCCGACAAGGTGGCGGCCAGCCACTTCAAGAACAGGGGAGGACATCAATGCATGTGAAGCGTTTCAAGGATGCGCAGCCTTACGAGGCCCCGAACCACCGGGAGTGCTTCGGCTTGCGGCTTCAGGGCTTCGAGGAAGGCGGGCCGGAGAACCAGTGGATCGGTTTCAGCCAGTTTCTGCCCGGTGGCGGCGCGGGGCCGGACTCCACGCCCTTCGAGAAGGTCTATGTCGTGCTCGAAGGCGAGATGACCGTCGAGATTGACGGGCAGGAAACCATGCTCGGCAAGTTCGACAGCTGCACCATTGCCCCCGGCGAAGTGCGCCTGCTCACAAACAAGACTAACCTGACCGCGCAGATGCTGGTGGTCATACCCTACCCGCCGGAGACCTGAGCTATGAACGTGATGAACAATCCGCTTTCGATGTTCGACGTGAAGGACAAGGTGGCGCTGATTACCGGCGCCTCGGGCGCATTCGGCATGGTCGCGGCCCGCATTCTCGCCGGTGCCGGCTGCAAGCTTGTACTGGTCGCCGGCAAGCAGGAGGCGCTGGACTCCATCGCCAATGAATGCCGCGAGATGGGGGCCGAAGTGACGGCCATCAACACCCGCCCGACAGATGAGGCCACCTGCAACGGCTTGGTGGAACAGGCGGTTTCCGCGCACGGCGCGCTCGATATCTTGGTCGTTGCCTCCGGCATGAACAAGGTCGCGCTGGTCAACGACATGACGCCCGAGACCTTCGAGTCGGTCATGAATGCGAATGTCACCCAGTCGTGGCTTCTTGCCCGCGCTGCTGCGGGGCAGATGAAGAAACAGTGCTCCGGAAAGATCGTCCTGGTCTCGTCCGCGCGCGGACTGCTCGGGCACCCCGCCGGCTACTCGGCCTATTGCGCGTCCAAATCGGCGGTCGACGGAATAGCCAAGGCTTTGGGCTGCGAACTGGCCAGCGCGGGAATTACCGTCAACGCGATTGCGCCGACGGTTTTCCGTTCACCGCTCACGGCGTGGATGTTCGAAGATTCCGAGGAGGCTAGGAAGGTACGAACCGGGTTTCTTGCCCGCGTTCCGGTCGGCCGGCTTGGTGAGCCCGAAGACCTCGCCGGGCCACTCCTGTTCCTGGCCAGCAAGGCGTCGGATTTCTACACCGGCCACATCCTCTATGCCGATGGCGGCTATACGGCGGGCTGAGCGGTGACGTCGAACCCATATCAGATCGCCGTGATCGGCGCGGGCCTGATGGGCCACGGGATTGCCCTGACGCTGGCCCGCTCCGGCCATTCTGTGGCCATTACCGACCCGATCCCCGCGGCGCGGGAAACGGTTGCGGACCGCATTCGACAAAGCATGGCCGCCATCGGGATTGGTGCTTCCGAGATTGACGCGACGCTCGACCGGGTCACGGTCATCGCCGAGTTGGCGGATGCAGTTCGCTCCGCGGATGTGGTCTTCGAGGCGGCGCCGGAGAAGATGGCGCTGAAACAGGAGATCTTTGCCGAAGTCGAACGCCACGCGCCCGAGAACTGTATTCTCGCCTCCAACACCTCCGTCATGCCGATCACCGAGATCATGTTCGGCCTTCGGCTGAAGGCGCGGGCGCTCGGAACCCATTGGTGGAACCCGCCGCACATGATCCCTCTGGTAGAAGTGATCCGCACCGAGGACACTAAACCGGAGGTCGCGGAGGAAATCTTCGCGCTGTTGAAGGGGGCTGGAAAGACACCGGTCATGGTCAACAAGGACGTGCCCGGCTTCATTGGCAACCGCCTGCAACACGCGCTCTGGCGCGAGGCGGTAAGCCTTGTCGAGAACGGCATCTGCGACGCGGAGGCCGTCGATACCGTCATCAAGTCGAGCTTCGGGCGGCGCCTCGCGGTGCTCGGCCCGCTGGAAAACGCCGATCTCGTCGGCACGGACCTGACGCTCGACATCCATGAAAACGTCCTGGCCGACCTCGAACGTCGGCCCGGACCGTCGCCCTATCTCGAACAACTCGTGGAGGACGGGCGGCTCGGGATGAAATCGGGGCAAGGGTTTTACCAGTGGACCGAAGAAGACGCGGATGCCGTGCGAACGCGCGTGGCGCGGCATCTGACCCGGTTGGAAGCAATTCTGACCGAATGAACGCGAGGAAAACCGGGGCAGACCCGGACAAGGGAGGACACGAATTATGAAGACGACTTTCCGAAAACCGACCCGTCGCGGATTTCTGGCAACCGGTGCGGCGGCCATCGCGGCGCCGGCCATCCTGCGCAGCACCCGCGCCTATGCGGCCAACCCGGTGATCAAGGTGGGCCATGTCAGCCCGCGCACCGGCCCACTGGCGGGCTTTGCCGAGGCCGATGACTACGTTTTGCAGGCTATCGCCGAGACTTTCTCGAGCGGGCTGGAGAATAACGGCAAGGCCTATTCGGTCGAGATCATCTCCAAGGACAGCCAGTCGAACCCGAACCGCGCCGCCGAGGTGGCTGCGGACCTGATCCTTGGCGACGAGGTCGATATCATCGTTGCCGCTTCGACTCCGGACACCGTGAACCCGGTCTCCGATCAGGCCGAGGTGAACGAGTTGCCCTGCATCACCACTGACTGTCCCTGGCAGCCCTATTTCTTCGGCCGCAACGGCGTGCCGGGCGAGGGTTTCCAGAACACCTACCACTTCTTCTGGGGGCTGGAAGACGTGATTGCCGCCTTCCTCGACATGTGGGACGGTGCGGGCGTTGCCAAGAACGTTGGCGGCCTCTTCCCCAATGATGCCGATGGCAATGCCTGGGGCGATGCCGAGAACGGCTTGCCCAAGCCCCTCGCCGCTGCCGGCTACGATCTTGTCGATCCGGGACGCTACCAGCCGCTCTCGGATGATTTCTCCAACCAGATTGCCGCCTTCAAGGAAGCGGGCTGCGAGATCGTCACCGGCAACATGATCCCGCCCGATTTCGCGACCTTCTGGGCGCAGTCGGCACAGCAGGGGTTTGCGCCCAAGGTCGTGACCATCGGCAAGGCTCTGCTGTTCCCCTCGGTAATCGAAAGCTTGGGGGAGCGGGGCGATGGCCTCAGCTCCGAGGTCTGGTGGTCGCCGAACCATCCGTTCTCCTCGTCGCTCACCGGCGCCTCCGCGAAGGAACTTGCAGAGGGCTATTCCGCCGCCTCCGGCCGCCCCTGGACCCAGCCCATCGGCTTCAAGCACGCGCTGTTCGAGGTCGTGGCCGATGTCATCAAGCGGGCCGAGGATCTGGAAGACCCGGCGGCCATCGTCTCGGCCATTGCCGCCTCCAATATCGACACAATCGTGGGGCCAGTGAACTGGGCCAACGGGCCGATCAACAACGTCACCAAGACACCGCTTGTCGCGGGCCAGTGGCAGAAGGACGGCGACGCGATGGATCTCAAGATCGTCGCCAACTCCGCCGCCCCGAACATCCCGCTGACAGGCGCGTTGAAGCTTCTCTGAAACCACTCACGAGGCTGGGTGGCGCAGTCCGCGCCACCCGCCGACAAGGAGAAGAGATGGACAACATCCTGAAACTAGACAGGATTTCCAAGGCCTTCGGCGCCGTCAAGGTGGCCGACGAACTGAGCTACGAGGTACCGCGCGGCGAGGCGCTCGGGGTGATCGGGCCGAATGGCGCGGGCAAGACCTCGATGTTCCACCTGATCACCGGCACCTTGAGCGCGAACTCAGGCAGCATCGTTTTCGACGGGCAGGACGTGACCCGCACCAGCGCCGCCAAGCGCTGCCGCGCGGGCGTGGCGCGCAGCTTCCAGGTGCCGCAACCCTTCACCCATATGACCGTGTTCGAGAACGCGATGGTGGCCGCGACGCAGGCTGCGGGTCTGCGGGAACGCGCAGCGGAAAAGCTTTGCCTTGAGATCTTGGAACAGACCGAGCTTATGGAGAAGGCAAACAGCGCTGCCGGTGCGCTGACGCTGCTGGAACGCAAGCGGCTCGAGATGACGCGCGCGCTCTGCGCCAAGCCGAAACTCCTGCTGCTCGACGAGATTGCCGGCGGGCTGACCGAGGCGGAATGCGTCTCGCTCGTGGAGACCATCCGCGAGATCCATCGCTCCGGCGTCACGATCATCTGGATCGAGCATGTCGTTCACGCGTTGCTGGAGGTCGTCGACCGGCTGATCGTCATCGATTTCGGCCGCAAGATCGCCGAGGGCGCGCCGCACGCGATCATGGAGAGCCCGGAAGTGCAAGAAATCTATCTCGGGATCGAAGCCGATGCCTGACACCATTCTCGAACTCCACGGGCTCGACGCCCATTACGGCGACTTCCAGGCGCTCTATGGCATCGACCTGCACGTCACCGAGGGCGAGGTTCTGGCGATCATCGGCTCCAACGGGGCCGGCAAGACGACCATGATGCGCTCCATCTCGGGGCTGCTCTCGAACCGGCGCGACCAGATCCGCTATCGCGGCGGCGCCATCGGCAGCCTGCGTGCAGACGAGGTGGCGTTGAAGGGCATCGCGCTAGTGCCCGAAGGGCGGCAGCTCTTCCCCTCACTTTCCGTCGAGGAGAACCTGCTGATCGGCGGGCAGGTCGGCCGGCAAGGCCATTGGGACCTGAAGACCCTTTACGACCTCTTCCCGATCCTCGAGGAGCGCCGCAACGTGCCCTCCACATCGCTTTCAGGTGGCCAGCAGCAGATGGTCGCGATCGGGCGGGCGCTGATGTCGAACCCCGACCTGATCCTCTTTGACGAGATCTCGCTCGGGCTGGCCCCGGTCATCATCAAGGACATCTACGCCGCACTCCCCGGAATCATCAGCCAGGGGATGAGCGCGGTGATCGTCGAGCAGGATATCTCCAAGGCGCTCTCGGTTTCCTCTCGCGTCTATTGCCTGCAAGAGGGCCGGGTCTCGCTCGAAGGCGCCTCCGACACTGTTTCGCGCGAGGAGATCTCCCGCGCCTATTTCGGGATCGACTGATATGGACTGGATCAATGCACTCGTGCAGGGAATCCTGCTGGGCGGTCTCTACGCGCTCTTCGCGGCGGGACTTTCGCTCATCTTCGGCGTCATGCGGCTGGTGAATATCGCCCATGGCGACCTGATCGTGCTAGCGGCGTTTCTCGGGCTAACGGTCACTACGGCAACGGGGATGCACCCGCTGCTGGCGCTCATTGTCGTCGTGCCGCTCATGGCAGCGCTTGGTTACGCCCTGCAACGCGGGTTGCTCAACCAGACGCTGGGCGACGACATCCTGCCGCCGCTGCTTGTGACCTTCGGCCTCTCGGTCATCCTCCAGAACGGCTTGCTGGAGATCTATTCCGCCGACCCGCAAAAGCTGAACGCCGGCGGGCTGGAGACAGCAAGCGTGCCGGTCGCGGGCCTCTCCCTCGGCGTCCTGCCGCTCCTGACCTTTGCCATCGCTGTTCTCGTGATCTGGGGCCTGCAATGGACCTTTTACCATACCCCGCTTGGCCGCTCTTTCCGCGCGGTCTCCGACAACCAAGACATCGCGCAGCTCATGGGCATCAACCGCCGGCATGTCTTCGGCCTGGCCATGGCGCTGGCGCTCGGGGTAACGGCCATTGCCGGCATCCTGCTTGGCATCCGCACTAGCTTTGACCCCTCCATCGGCGGTGGCCGGCTGATTTTCGGCTTCGAGGCGGTGATCATCGGCGGGCTTGGCAATCTCTGGGGCACGCTCGCGGGCGGCGTCATCCTCGGCGTGGCGCAGACCATCGGCGCCAAGATCGACCCGGGCTGGCAGATCCTCGCGGGCCATATCGTCTTCCTGCTCATCCTCGCCGTTCGCCCGAACGGCCTCTTCCCGAGGATCTCCGCATGATCGTCAACGGCTATACCGTCACCCGTGCCACGCCGGCCGCCCGCGTTGCGGCTATGCTCGGCGCCATCACACTCGCGCTGCTTGTTGCTGCGCCGTGGTGGGCGGGGCGCGCCGATCTGCGCCAGCTGGGCGAGTTGTTCCTCTACCTCTCGCTCGCGAGCCTCTGGAACCTGATGGCCGGCTATGCCGGGCTCGTCTCGGTCGGACAGCAGGCCTATGTCGGCTTCGGCGGTTACATGCTCTTCGCACTGACCATGTTCGCGGGCTTCCAGCCCGTCGTTGCAATCGCCGCCGCAGGTCTGCTTGGCGCGCTGATTTCGGTGCCCGTCGCGGCACTGATCTTCCGGCTGCGGGGGGCCTATTTCGCCATCGGCACCTGGGTCATCGCCGAGGTCTTCCGCCTCAGCTTCGCACAGGTCTCGGCGCTTGGCGGCGGCTCCGGCTCCTCGCTCCCGGTCGGCATCGTGAAATCGCTCGCCGCTTCCCGGCAGGGCCGCGAATGGCTCTCCTACTGGCTGGCGCTCGGCGCGGCCGTGCTGGTGATCCTCGTCGTCCACCTCTTCCTGCGCTCCCGGCGGGGACTGGCTCTCACCGCCATTCGCGACAATGAGCTCGCCGCCGGTTCCCTCGGGATCGACATCTGGCGCACGAAATTCGCCGTCTACGTTCTGACAGCCGCGCTGACCTCCATCATCGGCGCGCTGATCTTCCTGCAAAAGCTGCGGATCTCGCCGGACGCGGCCTTCTCGGTCAATGACTGGACCGCCTTCGTCATCTTCATCGTCGTCATCGGCGGTATTGGCACAATCGAAGGCCCGATCATCGGTACGCTGATCTTCTTCGCCCTGCGCGAGACGCTCGCCGATCTGGGCACGATCTACCTCATGGTACTTGGCGCCGTGGCCATCTTGGTAATGCTCAAGGCCCCTCGCGGCGTCTGGGGTTTCATCCGCGACCGCTACGACCTCAACCTCTTCCCGCTCGGCTACCGCGTGAGCCGGACCGACAACAAGGAGCCCTGACATGGCCCGCCAGCAAAAGACGATCATCACATGTGCCATCACGGGCGCGATCCACACGCCCACCATGTCCGACGCGCTGCCGTACACGGCCGACGATATCGCCACACAGGCGCTGGACGCGGCAGAGGCCGGTGCCTCGGTTCTCCACTTACATGCGCGCAATCCGGAGAACGGAGCGGTATCCATCAACCCGGTGGATTTCGCCGCCTTCCTGCCCCGCATCAAGCAGGCGACGGACGCGGTGGTGAACATCTCGACCGGCGGCAGTCTGAAGAACACGATCGAGAAGCGCATTGCCCCCGCGCTGCGCTTCTCGCCGGAGATGTGTTCGATGAATATGGGATCGATGAATTTCTCCTTCCATCCGCTGGCCAGGCGGTTCGACGCGTTCAAGTTCGACTGGGAGAAGGAATATATCGAAAATTCAGACACCTATATCTTCCGCAACACCTTCGCGGATATCGAGAACGCGGCCACGCAACTGGCCCCGCACGGCATCAAGTTCGAGCACGAGTGCTACGATGTCGGCCATCTTTACAACCTGAAATTCTGCATGGATATCGGGCTATTCAAGGCGCCTATCTTCATCCAGTTCATCTTCGGAATCCTCGGCGGGATCGGACCGGAAATCGACAACCTGATCTTCATGAAACGCACCGCCGACCGGCTCTTTGGCGAAGATTATCGCTGGTCCGTGCTCGGGGCGGGCGGGGCGCAGATGGGCCTGGCCACGACCGCGAGCCAGATGGGCGGCAATGTCCGCGTCGGCCTTGAGGACAGCCTGTTCATCTCGCGCGGGAAGCTAGCGGAAAGCAACGCCCAGCAGGTTGCTAAGATCCGCCGCATCGTCGAGGACCTCGGCTGCGAGGTTGCCACACCCGACGAGGCGCGAGAAATGCTTGACCTGAAAGGTGGCGACCGCGTTGGGTTTTAACCGACGCGAGCGGGGATGCCCGCGTAATCTAATGGATCGTACCAGTCGCGCGAATGGCGGATCTGACGGGCTGCGCCGCGGCAAACATGCGCACCAACGGACGGCTTGTGTGGATGGCTCCTGCATTGCAAGAGATTTCTGTGGTCGCGATGGTCTGTCAGTACAGTCGTGTGTCCGGCCTGTTAGTGTGGCGGTTGCCACTGGCCTTGATGAGTTCCGCAAGTAAGGTTCCAATCGGCTTAACGACCTCGAGGGCCATGCCGTTCGACGGAGTGTCCTTACTTTTGGTTGACTTCATTTCGCATCATCACATCAAGCGTCTTGCATCTCTTGGCAGCATCAGGCGATTGGCTGCCGGTATTCTTCTCGTTTTGTCAGTATTGCCCAGATGATCCGGGCGGACTTGTTGGCCATGGCTACAGTAGCGAGCCTGAAGGGTTTCTCGGCGAGCACT
>NZ_FNEK01000128.1 GCF_900099935.1 Aliiruegeria lutimaris
ATGAGAGCAAGGCAACCGACGAGCCGTTGATGGCTGATTGAAACCAGCCCTTCGAGGTCCCCATCGGGACGCGGTTCCGAAGATGCCGAGTTCAGGACCGTCGCCGACGTTCCAGTCGAGCACGCCAATGAGATGGGCAATTCGGATACCGCACTGAACCAGCATCATGTTGGCGGCCATCGCGCCGACCACGGACCGAAGCATGAACCCGAGGGAGATCTGTTAAAGAAGGGCTGGCGAGAAACGCCACAACGGACAAAAAATACAGATGATCGGCGCTCAAAGGAGAGCGTCGGACGATCGTGTGTGGGCAATCCCCATTGACAGAGCCCGCCCCGTTACCGAAGTCTGGAGCCTAACCTCGGTTGCGAATTCTGCTACGTGGCTTGTGGGATTGGGCGATTTCCAGCATTTGGAACCAGCGTCCCCAAACCGCAAGAGGATGGCACGAGAGTATCTCGCGCTGATGTCCGACTGAAAGCCCCCCCCGAATTACCTTGCGATGTTCTGCGGCAAATCGGTTGATTGCTCGCCCGCATCTGCATCGAAGCGCGTTCGAGGGAAGCAACCCTGGTAGAACTGAACATTTGACGCAAAGCTGCTGATACGACACGGTTGCTATGAAGTGACCATGATCCGAATTCGATGCGTCGGGGAGGAACGATGGCCTTAATCTGGCGCGTTCTCGTCGCCATCATTGCAGTCAATCTCGTCACGCTGACCGTATTTGTCGGTCTCGCCACATTGCAATACAACGCCATCCTCTCGGGCCTCATCCGCGATCGGCTCGTCGTTCTGATTGAAAAGATCCGTGATCCTTTCGAGGCTGTCGCGGATATTGGCGTGCCTCTATCGACGGTTCGCAATGCAAACGCGATTCTAGAGCGCGCTCGGCTGAGCGACGACTCGATTCTCGGCATCTATTTGATCGACCCCCAAAACAACGTCGTACAGGTGGCCGCAGACCGCACGCTGCCGCTCGACACCCTGCTCGCCGGGCGGCCGGACGACGGCAGCGTTGCGTGGCAAGTCGAGACCCGTGGAAGCTTCGTGATTGGCACAGTTATCCGAAGTTCATTTGGTGCCAATGCCGGGTCGATAGTCGTTGAGTATTCAAAACGCGAGGCGAAAGTGCAGGTGCTTGCCATGGCCACACTTCTCGTTCTGCTCGCCGGCGGCGTATTGGCGGTGTCGGTCGTGATCGGCTGGCTCATATTGCGGCGTGTTCTCGCGGAACATGTCCGGGTATTCGAAGGGTTGCTGGAAAGTTTCGACGCCTTCGAAATGGGGTTCTGGCGTGGCTTGGGGAAAAGGACTGCGCCTGAAAACAACGTCAAGGCTCTTGGTCTGGAAACCACCGAGTTTCGCGAACTCCTGGAAACGTCAGAGGACCGCTACCGCCAGAAACGTGCGACCATGCGGGGACAGGAACAGGCGGGTAACAGTCCATGAGCCAAATGGATCAACCTGGGCGTGTTGCTGCGCGTAGAGTTATCCTCTGGGTTGCGCTCTACGTTTGTGTCTCGCTCCTTGCGCTGATGTTCGGCTCATTGCGAATTTTCGACATCGCGATCCAGCCGGAACTGGACCGACGGTCGCAGCTTATAGCCGAAACAATGCGCGACGGGTTTGAACGCGCGATGGAGGCGGGCATTCCTCTGGAATCCGTCTCTGGCGTCGATCGCTACATCACCGAAATCATGGATGAGTTCGAGGATGTACAACGCATCTCGCTGACAACCTCCGATGGAAATGTCCTCGCCCTTGCCGAACGACCCGAACCGACTTCGAGGTCCGTCTCGGAACGTTTCACCCCCATGGGATCGCAGCAGCAATCGGTCTTTGCTCTTCCAATCCTGGCCCGAAACATTCTCGTCGGCGAGATCCGGATCGAGGTTGATCCCGCCTTGGTGCGCACCCACCTGCAGGACGTCATGCTCGATGTCTTTGTCGTTGGGCTAATATCGGTCCTCTTGGCCTTCGAATTGATAATCTCGGTCATGGCGGGCGCACTGGGCAAACCGCTCGACCGAATTCTGACACTACTGCACATGCAAGCCGCCGGCAGCTTTCGCCATGTCATTCCGGCGGCGGATTCGGGAGATTTAAGGCGAATTGCACGGCGTGTCTCTGATCGCGCGCTCGATCTCGCCGAACGTGCGTCCCGGCAGGCCGACTTGACCCGCCTGCCGCAGGCCTATTTCGTCGACGTCCGCTTGCCGTTGCTGATTTTTTCCGTTGCGACCGAGATCAGTGGCGCCTTTCTGCCGCTCTATGCCCGAGATGCCGGCGCTCCGGATTGGATGAGCTCGGACCTTGCCGCGACCGCACCGCTGTTGGCCTATCTGGCGGCAATCGCCTTCCTTGCTCCCTTCAGCGGCTGGCTTGCAGAGGCGGTGAGCCCGCGCACGCTCTTCCTGTCCTGCGTACCGCTTACGGCGCTCGCGATGATCGGGGTCGGCTCCGGGCAATCGGCGCTGTGGATTGCTTTCTGGTTTGGCGCCATGGCGCTTGTTTATGCGGCGGCGACCATCGCGTGTCAGGAATACGCGATCCGCACGGCGCCGAAGGGCGAAGACGCCCAGGCCATCGGCAGCTACCTCTTTGTCATTCTCGGTGGCGCGTTCGCCGGTACGGCCCTGGGAGGAGTTCTTGCCGACCGGATAGGCGAAGGCCCGACCTTCTTCGTCGGCGCGGGGCTCGTCCTATTGTCGGGCCTTCTCGGCGCGCTGACGATGTCGCGGCGTGTTCCGACGCGTGGCGAAATCCACCAAGCAGGGCGCGGAACCGTTCGCAGAAAAGCCATTCTTCTCAACCCGCGGTTTGTTGCCCTTGTCGTCGGTTCAGCGGCCACAATGAACATCGGCATGTCCGTTTTCGTTTGGTATCTGACACCGCTGATGCTGGAAGCAGCTGGCGCGCGGCTGGCAGACATCGGACGGGTTATGATGGTGTTTTACCTTGTGCCCGTGATCACGGGGCCCGCGATCGCGCGATTTGCCGACCGGCGCTTCGGCTATGCACCGTTACTCATCGCAGGCACGATGCTCTCAGGGTTGGCGCTTGCATCGCTTGCGCTCTGGAGCGGTTTCTGGGCGATGTTCGTGGTGATCGCGCTTTTCGGTTTCGGCTACGCGCTGAGCGATGCGACGCTCTATGCGCAGGTCATACGGATCGCCGAGTCCAGCGGACATCCCGAGAGCCGCGGCACGGGCCTTGCGGCGGTTCGACTGATCGAGAGGTTGGCGGCGATTCTCGGCCTCGTCACCGGCGCGTTGCTGGCTTCGACCTTTGGCTACACCGCGCTCGCCGTGATGATTGGCTTCCTTATGTTGGCCGGTTCGGCGCTGCTGTTGATCGTCGAGGGCGGCTGGTCTTTACTCGTTCGAGACAAACTAGAGCAATTCTGACCTTTCCTGGTCGGCTACATAGGTTGGGAGGTCCTTGAGATGCCGCGCATTTTATCTGTTCTGGCGCTGGTCACGGCTTGCATCGCTACGGCCGCCGCCGCCGACACAAAAAAGATCTACGTGGTCACCTGGGAACATGAATGCGAACACTCATGTCAGGGATTCATCGAAACGATCGAAAACAGCGGTTTCGACGCGGAGGTGTTCCTGCGGCTTTCCGGGCAAGACAAGTCGAAATTTCCGGGGTTCATCGAAGAGGCGAGGTCCCTGAAGGTCGATCTTGTGGCGACCTACGGCACAAGTGTGACGCTGGGTATCGTCGGGCGAAAGGCGGATGATGGGAAGGGCACTCACATCGAGGGCATTCCCGCGGTCTTCTGGTATGTGGCCGATCCCTTCGGAACGGGGATCGCCGAGAGCTTCGAAGGCAGCGGAAGGTCACATGTCGCAGGCACCTACAACCGGGTTCCGGAGGCCGTGAACATTCGCACGATTCGGAGCATCAAGCCTGACTTCAGGCATTTGGGGATACTTTACAACGGCAACGAGCGGAACTCTCTGATCAAGGTCGAAGAGCATCGCGCGCTGTCCAAGGAACTCGGCTACGATTTTACCGCCATCGAAATCGATCCCGGCAATCCAGACGCTCCGGACCCCGCACTCATCCCGGAACGGATGAAGGCGTTGGCCGAGGCCGGTGTGGATTTCATCTACCTTGGCTCGAGTTCCTATCTACGCATTCACGCGGAGGTTTTCACCAGTTCAGCCGTCGAAAATGGCCTGCCGGTTCTTAGCCCCTACGAGGAACTCGTACGCGAGAACCACGCGCTTGTCTCCATTGCCGCAAAGGCGCATGACGTAGGGCGCGTGGCGGCAGAACAGGTGCTGCGCATCCTCCGTGACCAGAAAAAGCCGAGTGATTTGCCGATCGCTCAGGTGACGGATTACGCTTACGTCGTGAACATGGATGTCGCCCGAAAGCTTGGTTTTTTTCCACCCGTGGAAATCCTTCAGGTCGCCGAGACAATCCACTGAGGAATGGGCCTTGGCACTGCAGACGGACCTGTGGGTCGGACTGGCAACGAACGTCCGCTTGGGGCCGTACGTGACGTTAGAATGGATGCTGCACGTGCGATGTAAAAAGAGAAGGCCAAAGTCGACTTTGCGCAGTAAACTGACAAACCGGGCTTGAACGCGCCTCGGCTCGACCAGCGCAGCCGCCAATGGCATGTTTGCCGACCTTGCTGCCGTTCGCCGCGAACGCACTTAGGCGTTGGTCGTCCTCGATGTTGTGGTCAATTGTCTGCCCATTCCCAGTTTGTCCGCTGACATACGGGGCAAATCAGTTGTCTCACACTCGCCCGATCTGTTAGACATGACCTGCATCAAGAGCCGGGAGTGATCCCGGCACCAACCTGCTGCTCCAGCAAGGTGGTAGCCCACGACGGGCGATGCGGCTGAAACAGGCAACCAAAGGAGATTAGCCGTGAGTGAGACCCAAAAAAAATCGATCGTCATGAGCCGCCGTGCATTCTTCGCCGGGGCTGTGGCGGCCCCCATCATTGCGAAGGCGGAACTAACACTGCCCGCCTCGGCGCAGGTTGCCGCCCGTGCCGTAAGCGAGCCAGTGAACATCGCGATGGCCACCGGCATGAATATGTTTCAGCGATGGTGTTGGTGGTTTGATCTGGCACGCGAAAAGGACGGCTCGTTCACACTTACCAGTATTCAGGTGCCACGCGACGATGGAGACGAGGACGAAGAACTTTATGACCTCGATCCCATGCCAGGCCTCCGCACCGGAGAGGAAATCTTCCTTGGTTTGCTCAAAGCCTACGATATGGCGTGCCAAGAAATAGAGGATACCGACCTAGACGGCGCGGCTTTCCAGTTGGAACGGATCGCGCCGCTGTGTGCAACGGACTTCCGGCGCGCTGTGGCCATCCATTTCAGCGACGCAGACGAGGTTTGATGACATGATCTCCTCTCACCCTCAGCGTAACTCACGACGGCAAAATGGTAATGATGACCAACGTAAATCGAGCGATTGGACCAAGGAAACCCGAAGCGAGCTGGTCATAGGATGCTACTCTCGCCACCCTTGCCCACAACGATAGCCGTGGATTGGTGGGAAGGCAGTTCATCCCATTAGCTCAATTGTCAAAGCCGCAACCCGAAAAACATCATAGCCAAGGGAACTGGCGAGACGGCAATGATCACCGTGAAAAACGTCGCGGCGGGCGAGAACAGGCCGCTAAGGCCTGCGATCATCATGATTCCACCCCCGCCGCCGATGATGGAGTTTCCGGGCGTGTTCACCGCCAGCGCGAGGGCGATGTAGCGGTAGCGCAGTCCAAGGCTTTTGGCGCGTTTAGGTTGACCGTCGAGCAGTATCGCCAAGCGCTCATCGCCGGACAGGGGCGCTGCGCGCGCGACGAGGGCCGCAGCCCGGCACATGCGCAGAAGGGACAATAACCGCTCCAGTGCGCCAACCGGCAGAAAGCGCCCGATGGTGAAGGCAAGCATCATCGATGCGACAGTGCTGATGTAAATGAGCGGGGCAATACTGGGGCCAAAGGCGGCCAGCATGGCGAAGCCGATCTCAGCACCGGGAACGAATGGCAGCGCCAACAGGCCGATATAGGCCACCGACCCCAACATAATCGCGCGGTGCACTTGCTGTTCATTATCGGGACGGATTTGCAGGTCCAAAGCGTCACGGATCTCACGCGCGCCCCAGGTTGCGAGGAGGATCACAACAACAAGGAGGACAAACCGCAGGAACAGAGCGCCGGGGCTCAAACTTGAGGGAGGCATTTGCCCCGCCTTATCCGGCTATGTCTTCGGTCGCGGGAACGGAATTGCCCGTTGCCGTAATTACAATCTGGTTCGTCCAGTACCAGCGCCGCGTGGTCCAGGTGGCATCGACCACAACTTCGCCGCCATCAACCCTGCCGAACCAGACCACGGTATGTGGCGCGTCTGGACAAATGGTGCGGGCGGTAAAATGGATCACGCCGTCGATCTCGTCCGTTTGATAATCGGACCAGCCAAAGTCGCAGTAATTCTGGCAATCCATCGACTGAAACGTCCCATTGCGAAACAAAATGAGGTCCTCAAGAACGGCTCCGCTGTCGAGGTCTGTTCCAATGATGTCAAAAGACAATCCATCAAGAGCGCCGGTAGCTGTCCATGCACCTTCGGGCACTTCGAGGTCCGGGATATCTTCGTTCATGACGGTCATTGTCGCAGCGCCTGTTCCGAGCGTCGCCAAGGCGATGGCCGCAACTTGCAGGATCTGGGGCATGGTGATCTCCGAACTCTGTGGTGCCTTGGGAAAGGACGGCGCATCTGCCTAACGCTACGTCATCATGCAGATGCCGGCAAAGAAAAACTCATGCGCTCACTTCGGCCAAAAGGACACGGAATGTGGCTCCGATCCGGTAGCCGCCATCGGGCTGGCGGAACGGAGCGAGTGCTGCGGCGTGGGCGGCATCAAGCGCCTCCTGCCCGCTGACCTCGGCGGCATTGGCGGCGACGCCAGACGACCCAAGACCCTTTTGCGCCGTGGCGAGGTCCGGGTAAGACCATGGCGCGTCCACTTCGAAAACCTCCAACGGGCCTGTCAGACGGATTCGAACCAGTCTACGCAGGGGCAAGAAAGCTGCCCCTTATGCCTTGCAGAGACCGCGCCACTCGGCGAGATGGGATGGTTGCCGCCCTCCCCAGACGGCATCGCAATGTGCCAAGATTGTGGTGTTGAACGCCACGCGTAGAGGAGGACGGCGAGATGAAGGATATGATGGTTGGAGTCGATCTGGCAAAGAGTGTTTTCCAGGTCCACGTAGCGTCGCGAACTGGAGAGGTGCAGTACCGTAAGAAACTGAGCCGAAAGCAATTTTGTGCGTTCATGGCGCAGCAAGAGCCAAGCCTGGTCATCTTTGAAGCCTGTGGGAGCGCTCATTATTGGGCGCGTGAAATGGAGGCGTTTGACCACGAGGTAAGGCTGATCGCACCGCAATATG
>NZ_FNEK01000112.1 GCF_900099935.1 Aliiruegeria lutimaris
AAGGTCTGGGTGCGCCAGTGTCCGAAGGGCGCGTGATCGACAAGGCGTTGCCCGCACGGGGCCCAGCCGGTGGTTTTGGCCATGTTGGTCTTGACCGAGGTCTCGTCAATGAAAGCCATTCGTTCCAGATGGTTGGCCATGAAGGGCTGACGCTTTGTGATCCAGATATGGCGCTGATCGGCGACATCTCTGCGCTTCTGCTCAAGTGCCTGAAGGTCTTTTTTTATGCGTCAGACCGAGCTCCCGCAGCACCCGCCAGACGGTGCCGCGATGGACCTCGATGCCATGTGTCTCGGCCAATTCCGCTGCCAATTCGCCGAGTGTGATCTCTCCCTTGTCGGCGAGCTCACTCGAACAATACATGCTCAAATCGGAAACCGAACGTGAGGTTGGCTATCCGTTTGTGCGCTGCGCTGGCCTATACTTCGGCTATGGCGAGTATGGTGGTGCCGCGCTCGGCGAATCCATCGTGATGGATCTCGCGAACAGTGGAACGCAATACGTCTCGGTTGCCGCAATCCTAAGAAAAGTTAAAAAGTCGGAACGTGGACTTCCCGCACAAGATATTAACGTCCATTTCGAGGAAGCCGCTACCAACGCGAAGTCCATCTCAACCCTTTATGCTGATCGGATGCGCCAAAACTACGCGACTGTCGGTGAGGCCTGGGGCAGTGATCAACTCATCGCGTCGGATCGCGCAATCTGCGACGAACTCGGGCCGGTGGTGCAAATGATCCGGCAGCGGGCTGGTTTCAGTGGCTAGTCCAGGCCAAGTCTATCTGTGAAATCCAACAAAGAGTGCCACGCGTGGCGCAAAGGCGACGTTCCGCCATCCAAGGGCGATTCGCCGATAGGTCGAACGCAATGATACAGCTTCTATGGAACGTTTTCTGCGCACCCGGATATCTCGTTCTCTGGGTTCTCTATTTGTTTCCCACTGAGTGGGGAATGAAAAGAAACGTTGTGCAGACAGGAAGGCAATGGAAGGCAAGGAGCATACTTGCTCCTCTAATCTCGTCTGCAATCTACGTTGCAATTCTGTTCAGCGTTCTCAGTCCCAATCTTGTATCATCATAAGTTCGAGCGCCGTCGATATTCTGGCAGTGCAGGTTCATCCATTTCTTCCCTGCATCTTCCGTACGCATCACCGCACTTCAGGGGGGCGAAGGACCGCAATGCGCAGCCAACGGACATGGTGGCGCGGTGGAGGCCGGCACCGGCCGCGAGCGACGGGTTTGCCGACGTTGCAGACCTTCGCCGCGAACGCGAAATCCACCCGCACGCTACCGCAGCATTGGGGAAGAAGGGCGGATTCAGGCCGTTCTCTGCAGGCGCAAGAACGGCCTGGCCCTCAGGCGAGAGCCGACATTGAAAAGCCCTCGAAACGAAGCATTTCTCTGCGTCGCCGCAAGTCGGCACAGAGCCCGAACTACCGAATGCTGCAAAATGCTCTGATGTCTGAAAACAGGAGCGAAGCGGTTATTCGAGGATGGCTTAGTGTATCTGTCCGGATGATGGATGGCATGGATTTACATGTAATTACAGATGCTTAATTGGACCCGTGTGCAGAAAGTGTTTAGATCGCGTTTTTTCGTGCTATGTCGCGCTTACTACGACAGGCTGGTTCATCCGCTGCCGAGCGACATTCTGCCTCGCTCGGTCCGAGATGAGATAACGGCTGCGGTGAATAATAAGGTGACAAAGGGCAACTCGGCATCATGTCTATTTCGTTCACTGAATAGGATTCCACTACCGCCTATTTCTTCTTGTGTTCGCCAAGATTGGTCAAGGCTTTACCCTTCGTGAAGTCGGCTGTCGCAACGACCTTTTCCTTCACCTTCTTGGGCTTCTTCGCTTCACGGTTGCCGCGTTGCTTGTCACCTTTGGACATTTCGGTTCCTCCTGGTCCTGGATTTTTCTGACGCAGTGATCGGCATTTGTTTCAATCACCACCGTGGATTGGTGTCCTGGGGCACCTGCCCGCGGGACGCCGGCGTTCACATCATTCCGCCCATTCCACCTATGTCGGACAATTCGCTTCCGGCACTGGCCTTCTCGGGCCTCTGCGCGACCATCGCTTCGGTCGTGATCAATAGCCCGGCAATGGACGCGGCGTTTTCGAGCGCGATACGGACGACCTTCGTCGGATCGATGACGCCGGCCTTCAGCATGTCGACGTATTCCTCGGTCTGCGCGTCGAAACCGAAGGTCGGGCTGTCGTTCTCGATCACCTTACCGACGACGACCGATCCGTCGACGCCGGCGTTTCCGGCAATCTGTCGCAGCGGCGCCTGGATCGCGCGCCGGACGATCTTGATGCCGGCATCCTGATCGCTGTTGTCACCCTTCAGCGTCGCCAACACCTTGCCAGCATGAACGAGGGCCACGCCGCCACCGGGCACGACACCTTCCTGAACCGCAGCGCGGGTGGCATTCAGCGCATCATCCACGCGGTCCTTGCGCTCCTTCACCTCGATCTCGGTTGCCCCGCCGACCCGGATAACGGCAATGCCGCCGGCAAGCTTGGCCAGGCGTTCCTGCAGCTTCTCCTTGTCGTAGTCCGAAGTGGTCTCCTCGATCTGTGCCCGGATCTGCATGACGCGCGCGGCGATCGCGTTCCTGTCGCCGGCACCGTCGATGATCGTCGTGTCATCCTTGGTGATCGCGACCTTCTTGGCGGAACCGAGCATGTCCATGGTGACATTCTCCAGCTTGGTGCCCATTTCTACGGAAATCACCTGACCGCCCGTCAGCACGGCGAGGTCTTCCATCATCGCCTTGCGGCGGTCTCCGAAGCCAGGCGCCTTGACGGCCGCGACCTTCAGCCCGCCGCGCAGCTTGTTGACGACCAGCGTCGCCAGCGCCTCGCCCTCTATGTCCTCGGCCACGATCAGCAGTTGCTTCTCGGCCTGAATCACAGCCTCCAGCAACGGCACCATGGATATGAGAGAAGTCAGCTTTTTCTCGTGGAGCAGGACGACGCAGTCATCCAGCTCGACGACCATCTTCTGAGCATTCGTGATGAAATAGGGGCTCAGATAGCCGCGGTCGAACTGCATGCCTTCAACCACTTCGGTTTCGGTCTCCAACCCCTTGTTTTCCTCGACGGTGATCACACCTTCCTTCCCGACCTTGACCATCGCGTCGGCAATCTGCCGACCGATCTCGACTTCTCCATTGGCAGAAATCGCCCCGACCTTGGCGATCTCGTCGCTGTCACCGACAGGTCTGGACATGGTCTTGATCTCGGCCACGACTGCGGCCACTGCCCTGTCGATGCCGCGCTTCAGATCCATCGGGTTCATGCCGGCCGCGACGGCCTTCATACCTTCCTTGACGATGGCCTGGGCCAGAACGATCGCGGTCGTGGTGCCGTCGCCGGTCTCGTCGTTGGTGCGTGAGGCCACCTCATTCACCATTTGCGCGCCCATGTTTTCGAAATGATCCGAAAGCTCGATTTCCCTGGCGACGGTGACGCCGTCCTTGGTGATGCGCGGAGCGCCGTAGGACTTGTCGAGAATGACGTTTCGGCCCTTGGGGCCGAGAGTGATCCTGACGGCATTCGCCAACGTGTTGATGCCTTTCAGCATACGGTCGCGGGCGTCAGTACTGAATCGGACTTCCTTGGCGGACATGTTGTGGGTTCCTGAGGTTGGGATTCCGGAGTGACAGGCGCCCTCTCGGATGGCGGCGGGCCGTGCGGTTTTCCGTCTCGCCGGACGCTGACGCGATGGCCATTCCTTGAGGGTCGGTGAGTTTCGGTTCCAAACGTTTGCCGCTGCCCCGGTACCGCTCAGTGCGAGTGGTCTTGCGTCTGGTTCTCCGGAGCCGCGAACAGGATCATCTGGACCTGCTCCGGTCCCGAAACATATCCGTCATGGCCGGGCGGGATTTCAAAGAAGTCGCCGGGACCAATCGAAGTCTCAATTCCCGTGTCGATCATCCGCACCACCAGGGTTCCTGCGATGCAATAGCCTGTATGGCGCATTGGGCAGGAGTCGGGCGAACCAAGCAAGGGCTTTTCGTCCTTTTCCCAAGTCCAGCCCGGCTCGAAAGTTGCGCGCATGCCGTTGGTACCATCGGCCATCGTTACGATGTCGATCCCGCCCCGCTCCTTCATGTCGAGAGAGTCGTCGGGGTTTTCGAATCTTCTTACTTCGATTGAACTGTTCATTTTCTTCCTTCTTGATCCTTTGGCGATGTCGAGGCCGAAACCGAGACGTAAGGCACTTTGCTGCCGCGCTACTGCGGTCCACGAAGCCGCCGGCTTAGACGCGACGCACTGAGTTGCCGCCAGCAATGATCGCGTTGATGAGGCTCGCGACAGATTGGTGCTCTTGCACTTCCTCTTCCGTACCAGTGGCGTTTTCATGGGTCCCCGCTGCGTTGCGAAGAACCCCCACGATCTCGTGCTCCGGCAGCAACCCGCGATCGTTCATGGCGAGCAGGAGCGCCTCGCAGATTGATAGGGCGGCCTGGCCTGCATGTTCGCTCACGTCGGACATCTGGGTTTCCTTCCTTGGCATCGTGAACCCAGGAGAAGGTGAGGTTCAAATGCATCCGTACTTGTCGCAGGAAGTGCTCTATGCTGGACTGATCCAGAGCAGTGTCCGGGCCGATTTCCGCTCTTGGGTGACGCCACGCCGGGAGGCCTTATGACATCAGCTGAACACAGCCCCCTGACACGAAAGCTTTCGGCCTTCGTCACTCTAACGGAGCTCGAGCTGGCCGTGCTTGAACGACTGCACCAGCGTCGCCGCTCCTTTGTCGCGGGGCGAGATATGGTGCATCAGGGCCAGTCGGCTCAGGCCGCGTATATTCTATCCGCGGGTTGGGTCTGTTCTTACAAGCTACAAGCCGACGGGACTCGGCAAATCGTGGATTTTCAGGTGCCAGGGGATTTTCTGGGATTGCGGAGCGTCCTCTTGCGCACTTCGGACCACAGCTTCGAACCCATCGTCCACATCGAGGCTGCCGAAGTGCTGACGAGCGACCTTCTTGATGCGTTCGCGCGGACCCCTCGCCTGGCGACCGCCATACTCTGGGCGGCGTCAAGGGACGAGGCGATGGTCGTGGAACATCTCGTCGGGATCGGTCGGCGTGATGCGGACGCCCGAATGGCGCATTTCCTGCTGGAACTGGGTTCGAGGCTTGCGCTGGTCGGCATGGGCAGCAAGGAAGGGTTCGACTGCCCGCTGACGCAGTATCACCTCGCCGATACACTGGGGCTGAGCGCGGTCCATGTGAACCGCGTCCTGCGGCAGCTTCGCGAGAGTGGACTGGTGACCTTTCGGGACGGACATGTGACGTTTCACGACTATGGCGGACTGGTGGAACTTGCCGAGTTCGATCCGGCATATCTGGACCTGAGCGGCCCGCTCCTGAAATGAGAGGGCCGCCCTCCATTGCTCGGCAGGCGGCCCCGGTAATCACGTCAGACGCGGGAGGTCACGCGAGGGCGTGCGTCGCCGCATCGAGTTCCTTGTTGGTCTCGACTTCGTTCTTCGCCGTGTTCGCCTTCTCGGCTGCCTGGTAATGCTTCAGCGCCGCATCCTTCTTCGGACCGGCGGGCGCCTTGTCCCACGCGGCCTTCACGGAGGTCATCTTTTCGGCAGTCTTGTTTTGTTCGGGAGTCATTGGAAATGTCCTTTCTGAACGTTCCGAGAAATAAGAAGCGCGCCGACATGCCGACCTTTTGGGGGTCGGCATGCCCACACGCTTCTCGGGTACTCGGAAAAAGATGCGCCACCAAATATTCGGCGGGCACGTCTCACCTATCCGGTGTCGTTACCATGCCGCACTGACGCAGGTTAGTTTCGGCGCCTGCGGCATGGCGATTGCCTCTTCGGTTCTCAAGTCACCGCAGTTTGCTGGTGGGAAATCCTCAGCCAGCTGTCGTCATCGTTGAGGTACGTCGAGGCGCAGAGGGCTTTGTAGATCGGCACGTCGGCTTTCTCCGCCGAAACGCGATAGGTGAGAATGGCGATGCCACGACACCGCATCGCGCGCCGTTCGGCCATGACGACGGAACGCCAGCCGGTTCTTTGCCCAAGATGGGTCCAGATCTGGTCACCCTGGAGGATGCAGGGCGGATAGGGGAAGACCATGACTGCGTTGGTCGCTGTCGTTGCCCGCACGTTGTCGGCGCCACTGGTCCAGAAGTGTTCCTCCATGTCCCAGAGCTTGGCCTGTTCTTTTGGAGAAAGCGTACCGGACTTGTGCGCTGCAGGTGCCGGTCTCCTCGCGGTCGCGGTTGAAACGGTCATCCGCCAGGGGACTTCGCCGCATGGATGGAGGTCTTTCTCACTGGTGAATGGCACATCTTCGACCCGCGGAACAACAAGCCGAGGTTTGCGAGAATTCTGATCGCGCGCGGGCGCGATGCTGCCGATGTGCCTTTGACCCAGACATTCGGGGAGAACACTTTGACGGGATTCAAGGTCTGGACCGATGAATTGGCCTGATTGACCTTGGCTTCCTTTTCGATGCGCCATCGTAATTGGGGTGGCCAATCCCCATGTAGGTATTACTGGCGCAATGCATCCCGGTCCGTCATGGACGAGGAGTTGGCGCTGGCCAATCAAAGGAACGATGACATGTCCTTCAAGGACCTGACTGCCCAGGCAGCGGCCGCAATGAAGCCGAAGCCTGCGGAGACCGCGAAGAACCCTGCCAAGGAGAACAAGCCCAAAGCCGCTGACACGGAAGCGCCAGCGAAATCCAACACATCGTGAGATGTGCACAGGCCACGCGCCCCATTCTTAACGGCGCGAGGACCACCCGCAGCAACAAGGGAAAGGACGATGCCAATGGAAGAACTGACGAGCAAGACCGTTGCTGTCTTTTCCCGACCGTTCACCGTTCCAAGCTTTGCCGAGACGCTCCCGGCGGGAGAGTACGAGATCGAAACGGAGTTGGTTTCGCCCCCGGATCAAAAGGATCCCGCGGCCTGGAAAGCTAACGTAATGGTAAAGCTCCATCCGCGAATCTCGCATCCGGGACTTGCGCGGATTCTGACCGTTTCGCTTGCCGACCTGGACCACGCACGCGCCAGGGACAAGCTGTCGGGCAAGGCGTTGTCCGACTTCTTTCTCGAGGAAATGCTGGCAGATCCGATGGTGCGTCTCGTGATGAAGGCTGACGGAGTCTCCGAGGCGCATCTGAGACATCTCTACTCAGGGCATGGCACGCCTGATCACAGCTTGAATGCGCCGGCGTCGAAGACGACCACCCAAAAGACGCGGGACGATGCGTCGATCCTGGCAGCCGAAAACGAAGGCATGCCCTCAAGACCGGAAAAACTGTCGCGATCGCACA
Organism: Aliiruegeria lutimaris; assembly: GCF_900099935.1. Taxonomy (GTDB): domain Bacteria; phylum Pseudomonadota; class Alphaproteobacteria; order Rhodobacterales; family Rhodobacteraceae; genus Tropicimonas; species Tropicimonas lutimaris. The sequence continues at coordinate 7,318 of NZ_FNEK01000112.1, forward strand.
GCCGCGACGTCGTGGGACAGATTTGATGGCGGACAGGGCCATCGCGGGAAGTGCAGCGCCGGACATCGAGACCGCGAGGGCCTTGGGCGACGTAGCCCAAGAACGGCGATGCCTGCGATGCACTGCGTCGTTCTGGAGCGAGGGTTTCGGAGAACGGATCTGCCGGCGCTGCAAGGGGTTGAACGCCTGGCAGAACGCCGCGTCCGTCAACCCGGGCGCATCTCGCCGCCGCTGATCCCCACAGGCGCGCGCTCCGTCTTCCTCGCAGCGTACTGGAACACCATTTTGGCCTGTCTCGACATCGTTCACACCACAACCTACCGATACCGTAACGAGGTCTCTCTCGGGCCGCAAAGGATGATGCTGCGTCCCCGAGAAACGAGGGAACTGAGTCTTCTCGCGCACGCCCTGTCCATTTCTCCGATGGCGACCGTAACATGGGCGCATGACGTGGCCGGCAACGCCATCGCCACCGCCGTCTTTGACGACAAGACAGATCATCTGGTGATCAAGAGCCGCGCTTCAGTGGAACTCACCGCGCCAGCCTGGCCGGTCTTTGCCATCGCTGCCTCGGCCGCCCGGTACCCCTTCTCCTACGCCGCCGACGAATGGACGGATCTGGGTGCGTTGACGGTACCGCAATACTGCGACCCAGACGGCCGCCTTGCCCGATGGGTCGAGGGATTCGTCATGACGCGCCCGACCGACACGCTGTCTCTGTTGAAGGACATCAGCGATGGTGTGTTCACCCAGATTTCCTACCAGAGCCGTGACACTGAAGGCACCCAGTCGCCGACCCAGACCCTCGACCGGCGATGGGGCTCGTGCCGTGATTTCGCGGTCCTGCTCGCCGAAGCCGCGCGCACTCTTGGAATCGGGTCTCGTATCGTCTCAGGCTACCTGTCCGATCCAGGAGACAGCTTTATCGGGACCGCAGGTGCCGGGTTTACCCATGCCTGGGTCGAGATGTACTTGACCGGTGCTGGATGGATCGCCTTCGATCCAACGAACCGGAGCGTCGGGTCGCAGAACCTGATACCGGTCGCAGTCGGTCGCGACATCCACCAGGTCGTACCTGTCTCGGGGAGTTTTTCGGGAGGTTCCGACGCCCTTGTTGAACTCTCAGTTCAGGTCTCGGTTCGTGGCAGAACAAGGCAAAACACATTGCCCATGGCGGAATGCACAGAATGACTCTCTAAGTCATAGCAGTATCCCGCGAAGATGCGCGAATTGTGTGCAATCCAAGCAGAAGGTTGGCAAAGCGCACTGAACCGGTCATCGGCACAGACTCAGTGAAATGTCCATTTGCCCGCACTGCCGCCCTCCGGCAGAGCCCAAATCTCGCAGGCGCAGCGAATGGCTGGTTCGGCGATACTGCGCAGCGGCGCTGGAGTGCGTGGCAAAGGTCGGCTTTGGGCCGGTTACGCATGGCGAAACAATGCTGCACCCGCGAAGGGAGGCGCCACGGTGAAGGTCCATTGTGCGCAGGAAGCGGTAAACCCGAACGTCGTTAGAGTTGGATTCAATCCATCCAGTTGAGCGCCAACCTCGGCACGCGAAAAACGGAGCAACTCAGTTCAACGTCGGATCTATCCAGTACTTCGTGCCTGCGGCGGTGGCTGAGGCTTTCCAACCCTGATCTGTGACGTAGAAGATCGCCCTACCATCGATAAACCCGACATTGACGTTGGTCCTATCGTCTCCGAACATTGTGCCAGCTTCCGCCGTTGCGTCGTAACCATGCGTAACAAACTCCTCGAAATCGTCGAGATACTCGAAGAGAATGACAACTTGGGTTTCAAACCCCCCGACTCCGAGGGAGAGCCCAACGCCCGCCGTTCCCATGTTCATGTAGATTGGCTTTTGTTGCTCTCGTGAAATTGCAACCCCACGACCGGCTCCCGCGGCGAGGTTTGCGATCACCAGTTTTCGGGTGTCGAACACTGCAACACCGGCACTTTTCTCGATCAGGTCGACTATCTCAGGCTGTTCCGCCAGAAGACGCTCAAAGGTCGCTCGCGCCATTGCGTCGAGTTCCGCTCGGGTATTCTCCGGGGTGTCCTCGTTGGACAGGAGATCGAAGGTCGAGGTGATGCTTTCGTCGACTTCCTTTGTAACCTTGGCTGCCCCCTCCATGACTGCGTCACCTGCAATCGAAGCACCCTCCTTCACCAGACCGGCACCCTCCTGGATCTTCTCTGCACCCTGCAAGAGCTTGTCCCGGAATGATTGTGAGTCTGCGGCGGTGGAGGCCAAAGCGAGCGACGTTGCGATGGCTATAGCTCGTATATTTGGCATAGTGAAATCCTACAGAGAATTGCATTCCAACCGACTTCTGCAGCGACGGCTCCGCAGGTCAAGCAATGACATCAGTTCAGTGCGGTCAAGCTGGACGAAAACGCCACGCCATGGAAAACAAGAAGGCAGAGGCCGCTTTGCCGACCTTGCCGCCATTCGCCGCGCGCGCAGCAACCCAAAACTCGCTCCGTGGTTTCCGACAGGCTGAACGAGAACCGGACTTTCGCGGCGGCTTATACCGAAGGCCGGTCAGCGGACGGAGCCGCCTGATGCTGGCGCAGCGAGAATTGCCTTGATTGCTGGACGGTATCATCGGATTGGACCTGTCACGCTTTGATGCCGCTCCGATTTCTCACTTATGCAGCCTGAGCCTCGAAGGCCAAGGGACTTTTCCAGCCGAGAGCTGAATGCTTGCGGTGCGGATTGTAGAAGCCGTTGATGTATTCGAAGATCGCCAGTTCGGCAGCCCGCCGTGTCGGCCATGAACGGCGCCAGATCAGCTCGGCCTTGATCGTCTTGAAGAAGGTCTCGACCGCCGCGTTGTCGTAGCAGTTGCCTTTCCCGCTCATCGAGACCTCAAAGCCATGCTGGTGCAGGATCTTCTGGTAGTCGTGAGAGCAATACTGGCTGCCGCGATCCGTGTGATGGATACAGCCCCTGGGCGGTTGCCGCAAAGCAATGGCCATCTTCAATGCTCTGATTGCCAGATCACGCTTCATCCGGTTGCTGACAGCCCAGCCGACGACGCGTTGGGAATGCAGATCGAGGATCACAGCGAGATAGAGCCACCCTTCCTGCGTCCAGACATAGCTGATGTCACCCGCCCATTTCCGGTTCGGGCGATCTGCCAAGAAGTCGCGATCCAGCAGGTTTGGCGCGATGTTGAAGCTGTGATTGCTGTCGGTTGTCGCCTTGAACTTCTTGCTCCTCTTCACGGATATGCTGTTCATACGCATTAGCCTGCCAACGCGGCGGTGACCGACATGGAGGCCAAGTTCCTTCAGTTCCTCGGTCATGCGCGGGCGGCCATAGCTGCCCAGGGACAGGGCGAACTGCTCGCGGATGTGAGCCAGGACCACCATGTCATTGCGCTGGCGGTTGCTGAGTGGACGGCGACGCCAGGCTCGATATCCCCGAGGGCTGACATCCATGATCTTACACAGCCGGGCCACCGGGAAATCGTTTCGGTGTTCTTCAACGAAGGCAAACCTCATTTGCTTCTCTCCGCGAAGAACACCGTTGCCTTTTTTAGAACGTCCCTCTCCTCCCGGAGCTGCCGGTTCTCTCTGCGCAGTTCTGCGACCTCGCGCTCAAGGTCGGATTGCGCTGTCGGCTTCTCGGGGTTCTTGCGTTCCTGCTGGATCCACCGGCTCAGCGTTGAAAAGCCAACACCGAAATCCGCAGCCACCTGCTTGCGAGAAAGCCCGCTCGTCAATGCGACCCGAACCGCTTCTGCGCGGAACTCCGGGCTCGGTCGTGATGCCATGTCTGTTCTCCTTTGCGACACGATACGTGTTCAAAGGAGCGGCACAATTCCGCGACACGTCCAGTTTGATTTGTGATTCACCCTGTTTGGGAGGATCACGTCATGCCGGCACCGTTACCCAAGGAACTCCGAGATCGCTTTGCGCGACTGATCGAAGAAGGGCTGACAGGGAGGGAAGCATCCCGGCGCCTTCAGGTTTCTGCCGCGACTGGGGGACGGTGGGCGCGCCGGATCCGGAGTGCGGGTGAAGCTGTTGCCTCTCCGATGGGGCGTCCGGCAGGAACCGGCAAACTGGCCGCTCATGTCGGGTTCTTTCAGGAACTGATGATCCAGGACCCGGATATCACTCTGTTTGAGCTGCGCGACGCTCTGGCCGATGCCGAAGGCGTCA
>NZ_FNEK01000111.1 GCF_900099935.1 Aliiruegeria lutimaris
GTCCGTCTTGCCGCGCTTCACATAAGGTTTGACATAGGCCGCCGGCATGAGCCGAACATCATGGCCAAGCTTGCGCAGTTCGCGACCCCAGTGATGGGCTGAACCGCAAGCCTCCATTCCAACCACACAGCGTGGCAATGTCTCGAAGAAGGCGAGCAGCTTCGCGCGTTTGATTTTCTTGTTGATGATCTTACGCCCGGTAGCCGAAACGCAGTGCACCTGAAAAACGTCCTTGGCCAAATCCAGGCCCACCGTCTTTACTGTCATTGGATGGCTCCTTTCCTCGCAGTCGATGACAACTGCACTTTGGCACGTTCGATGCCGGTGGAGCAGGAGCCATCCACCTCATCCGCTTTGCGCAGGTTCCGGACCTCTATGGTGGAACTTGCCCACGAGTTGAACTGGCGAAGCCCAAGCTGGCGACCTTGCCGACCTAGCGGCCGTTCGCTGCGATGGAGAAATAGGAGACGACGCCTTCGCGGCATCGGTCAAGAAGGGCGGAAAGCGGAATTTAGCGGCGACTGCGTAACCATAGGCACCTTACCAAGAAAGCGGACGTTGGTCCTCGTTAGACGGACTACTGCAGCTATTCTTAGCTCTTTGTCGTAGTCCGAGTCCCCTGCGTCTTGCAATTTGTTCAACTTGACGCTCCAGCTGTTGAAGCTGCTTCGTCAGAAATCCGTTCGATGGCGGGCGCAATGCCCTCAGGCGAAAATCCGAAGACTTCGTGTCTGGAACTGCATCCGATCAAGATGGCGAAAGCCCCGCCTTAGCATCGCCGATTGATTGAATTTCAGGGTTCAATGCGCAGCCGGATCATGTAGCCGCCCGCAGAAATTTCTGCTGCAGGCAGCAGTTGTGGTTTTGAATGCTCGATATCAACCATCGGGCAAAGGCGTCATCGACGGCAGGGCTGCCTGGTACCGCCGTTTCCCCTCCGGCCAATTTGCCTTCAGGAAAGCCAGGATTGCGGGAATCTCCGGGTCTGCGAGAACGCCTTCGAAGGCAGGCATGTCGCTTTCGTAGCCGGGTACCACTGCGCCGATGCCGAACTTTGTCATGGCGAAGAGGTCTGCATCGGAATGGGTGTACGTGTGCCCCGTTCCGTCTTGTGGAGGTGCGGGCATTCGACCGGTTTCCAGCCGCCGCCGCCAGTTTGGCTGCCCCTCCCGATTCTCGCCGTGACAACTCGTGCAATTCTCGGCATAGAGCGCCTCCCCGGTCTGGATCTGGTCGGGAGACACGGGTTCGCCGAGAGAGCGCAATTCGGTGGTTTCGGCAATGGCTGCGCTCGAAAGCGCCGCCGCGGCGATGGAGAGGTGAAGCGTCAAGACTACACCTCGAAGCAAGTTCCTCCGGAATGTTCCGCCCAGTTTGCACGGCCTACTCATTCGAGTAGACTGCGACGCCCTCGGGCGCATAGGAATACACCTTCAGGGTACCAACCTTGTCCGGCGACATGCCCGGTGAGTTCTGCGGCATGCCCGGCAGCACGAGGCCCGTTATCGCCGGTCTTTCGGCGAGCAGCCGGTCGATGATCTCGGCCGGGATATGCCCATGGACGCCATAGCCGCCGACCTCGGCGTGGTGGCATGACAGGCCGCGCTCCGGCACACCGGCGGCGATTGCCCGCGCGGCCACATCGGTTTCCTCGACAATCGTTACGTCGTAGCCCTTCTCTTGCATATACTCCGCCCAGGCCGAGCAGCAGCCGCAGCTTGGGTCGCGAAAGACGGTGATGGCTTCACCGGCAAAAGCCGGGGTCGCGGCGAGGAGTGCGAGTGTGAGTGCGAGTTTCTTCATGGGGATCTCCATCAGAGGATCGTGCTTTCGGACTAGGTTTCGCCGCCATCGCGGCTATAGGTAAGGCCATTTTCCGTTGCTGCGACGAGTGCAAGGGGATCGGATGGGTCGACCGCGAGGGCGATCGCGTCGAGCGTGTTTACCTTTCGCCAAACCACGCCGGCGTCGGTCGTTGTCCAGATGCCGGAGGACAGGGCCGCGTAGAGCGCGCCGGGCGCGACTGCTGGAGATACCAGCGCGCGAACCGGTTCTTCAACCGGTTCTCCAGCAGGCAGCGGTGCCATTTCAGGGGCTTCGCCACCTTCGATCAGTGCGTCGAGCGCGTTTCCGGGCTGCACGTCCTGCCATCGGCAGAAACAGTCGGGCAAGCGCTGCAGACCGGCGGTGGTTCCCGCATAGAGCCAGATACCACCCATGCCGCTTGCGAGGTCGACCGCGGCGAGCGACAGCACATCCCGCTCTGCCTCGGCGAGGAAGGGGCGATCCATGACGAACTCCCAGCTCTCGCCGGCATCCTCACTCCGCCACAACCCGTCGCCCGCGATGGCAGCGTAGAGTGTATCGGCCTGCTGCGCGGCTGTTGCGAGCGCGTCGATGGTTGCACCGGGAAGACCCGTCCCGGCCTTGCGCCAGCTTTCGCCACCGTATTCGGACACGGCCAACCCGCCGCCTTCAAGCGCAGCGATCACGCGGTCTGGGCGCTCCGGGTGGACGGTCAAAGCCGTAAGCCGCCGGTCCGGCCCGATGCTTTCGCGCCATGTGGCACCGCCGTCCTCGCTCCGCAGAAGGCTGTATCCGGCGGCATGGACGGTGCCGCCTGCGAAGGCGAGTGCGCCGGTTCGAAGGGTAGTCGTCGCGAAGAGCGGACGCGCCGACCCCACGATCCAGGCTCCCGTGGCTGCACCGAGGAAGGTGCGCCGGGAGATCCCGTCTGTCATTGATATGGTCATTTTCGCTTTTCCGAAATTGGGGCCGCATTGGCCGGAAGGCCCGCGGTATCGTTCCCGTCAGCTGCGCCGGAGCCCGGCGCGGAGAGTCAGTTCGGAAATTGGGATCGAGGTGGTGAAGTCGCTGGTGGGTCTGACCGCCCCGGCATGACTGCGCGGCGGTTCTCCTGTTCAGTCACTTTCTTAGCATCGGTTGCTATGCCGATGCTCGGAAGGACTGCTAAAACGAGCGACACGCAATCGCCGACATAACCAGTGCCGTTCTCCATGTCGTCGCAGCCGTCGCAGGCAGTCATCGCTTCGGAATGTACGGTGTCCATCACTGCAGCCATCGCGCCGAAGGACGCTGCCTGTGCCACCGACCCCAAAAGGAAAGCGGTGAGCAAACCGATGCAGAACAGGTTGAGCAGGCGCGTCATGGCCGGGAGTTTCTCTGTCCGATGCGGAATTGTCGATGCGTCATGGATGCAATTCGCCGTGACTGGAGACTTGTCATTAGACCGGCAATGTTACTGTAGCTTTCAGCCCGCCGCCCTCCCGGTTTTCAAGCGAGATGTCGCCGCCATGCGACTGCACGATCGTTCGGGCGATTGACAGCCCCAGACCCGTTCCGCCGGTGTCCCGGGATCGTGACGTTTCGAGCCGGACGAAGGGATCGAAGACATGCTCCAGTTGATCCTCGGGAATCCCCGGTCCGCGATCTTCAACGGCGACACGTGCGGACTCCCCGTCGCGCCAGACGCGAATATCAGCCTGTCCCCCATAGCGGACGGCGTTCTCGATCAGGTTTCTCAGGGTGCGGCGCATCGATGTCTGGCGGAGCCGCACCGGGATCGAACCGGATGAGGCATGGAGTTTCACCACATCCGCGGGTGCGTCCATGTCGGCAACCAACGCGGCGACAAGTTCCGCAAGATCGACCGTCTCGACGGGTTCGGAATTCGAGACGCCGCGCGCGAAGGCGAGCGTGCTCTCGACCATTTCCTGCATTTCTTCGGTCGTCGCGATGATCCGTTCTCGGGTCTCGTCCTCCTCAACCATCTCGGCGCGGACGCGCAGGGCCGTCAACGGCGAGCGCAGATCGTGGCTCAGCGCCGCGAGCAGCCGTGTTCGGTCGTCGACGAAGCGCCGGATTCGTTCCTGCATCTGGTTGAAGGCGACGGTCAGGCTGCGCATCTCGTCTGGCCCCGAGGGCGTGATGGCCCGAGCCTCGGCGCCTCGTCCGAATTCCTCCGCCGACCGGGCCAATCCCCGAAGGGGACCCGTCAGCTGCCCCAAGGCAATCCAGACGGTGGCGCCGATCAGGATCGCCGAAACCCCGAAGGTCGCGACTGCCGTCCAGGCAAGTTGATAAGGCGGGCGATGGAAACGGGTCAGGACGTTGAGCCATGAACCATTCGCCATCGCGATGGAAATCTTCATCTCCACCGAAGAAATCGGAACAGGCTGCATGGCCCGGTGCATCTGGGCCATTTGGCCGGGCATGCCGGGCATCGGCGGAGGCTGGTCGTCTGCCTGATGCAACTCCAGGCGGACCTCCGGCAAAGGTGTCGCCCCGATCTGCGCAGCGATCTGGCCCGCCAACAGCTCGGTGCCATGGCCCGCGTGATCGACGGCCGGGGTCAGGGCCAGCGAAAAACGCACAAGCGGGGAGTCGGCCGCCCGCAGGATCGAGGCATGAAGGTCCTCGGGGGCCTCGTCGATCAGCCGGGCGACGTTCGCCGCACGGCTGGTCGCCTCCTGCCCGAGCGCTGTGCGCAGCGCCATCTCGCGCTCGTCGGCGAAGAACCACGCGACCAATGCCTGTGCCACCGCAAGGGTCAGCAGGATCAGCAGAAGCAACTGCCCTCGCAGGGATCCAGGGAAAAGCCGCCTCATGTCTCAACCTTCACGTCGGTTGCGAAGCTGTATCCGCCGCCCCGGACGGTGGTGATCAGGCCAGGTCGGGCCGGGTCTTCCTCGATCTTCCTGCGAAGACGGCTCACCTGGTTGTCAATGGTGCGGTCGAAGACATGGGCGGCGCGGCCGGAGGTTAGTTCGAGCAATTGATCCCGGCTCAGCACGAAACGTGGCCGTTCGAGAAAAACCGTCAGCAGCCGGAACTCCGCCGTGGTCAGGTGAACCTCGCGCCCGTCGGCATGGCGCAATTCCTGCCGGTCAGTGTCGAGCGTCCAGCCCGCGAAATGCACCCGATGACTGGTTAGGCTGCCGGCATGCGCCTCGGCACGCCCGCTGCGCCTCAGGATCGCCTTGATCCGGGCCAGCAGTTCGCGCGGGTTGAAGGGTTTGGGCAGATAGTCATCCGCGCCTACCTCCAGCCCGATGATCCGGTCGGTCTCTTCGCCAAGTGCCGTCAGCATGAGGATCGGGACGGTGCCATCCGCGCTCAGACGGCGGCAGACCGAGATCCCGTCCTCGCCGGGCATCATCACATCGAGCACGATGAGGTCGAAGCGACCGGTCTTCAGCTTCGCGTCCATCTCCACGGCATCCCGTGCGGTACTGGCACGCATGCCGTTGCGCTCCAGATACCGGCTCACGGCATCGCGGATCTCGCGGTGGTCATCCACAATCAGGATATGCGGTATGTCCGTCATGCTCCTCGTTTAGCGCATCAAAACTGGAGTTGCGCAGGAATATGGTCGCGGAAGGTATCAACCTGCCGATTTTGCGACAAACCGATACAAATCTCTTCCCGATTGGCATCATGCTGCGACACGCGTCTCCCAGATTGGTGTCATCCGAACGAGGACACACAGGAGACGTGGTCATGAAACGCTCAAGAAAGATCGCCGTCGCGCTGGCCTCGGTCGCCGTTGTCGGCGCTGCCATCGCCATTCCGGCACTGGCCCACGGGCCGCAGGGCGGTGGTTGGATGCAAGGCTGGCAAGGCGGACCGGGCATGATGCGTGGCCCGGGCGGCTATGGCGGAATGGGGCCGGCCATGATGGGTGATCCGGACTTCATGGAACACATGCAGGAAATGCACAGCCAGATGGGCGGCTTTGGCGGCCCCGGTATGATGGGCGGAGCCCCCGGCATGGGCATGATGGGCGGATCGTTTGGCCCGGGTATGATGGGTGGTCCCGGTGGCCCCGGCATGATGGGCACCGTCTTCGGTGATCTCGATGCCGATGGTGACGGAACGGTCACACCCGACGAGGCACGCGCAGGCATGCAGGCAGCGCTGGCGCAATATGACAGCAACGGCGACGGCACCCTTTCGCTGGACGAATTCGAAGCGCTCCACAGCAGCACGATCCGCCCGATGATGGTGGACCGTTTCCAGGCCCTCGACGCGGACGGTGACGGCCAGGTGACCAAGGAGGAGATCGCTGCGCCAGCCGACTGGATGGCCCAGATGCAGGCCACACATGCCGCGTTCTGGCAGAATTGTCCGTGGCTGCAAGGTGACGACGACACGTCCGAGGGCAACAACTGATTGCATTGACGGTCGGCCTATACCTGGGCCGACCGCGCTTCACCGCAGGAAAGGAGACAGCGGATGACTCACGACCTGACACGCAGCTTGCTGATCGTTGCCGCGCTGGCGACGCCGTCGCTTGCACAGGCCCACGGTCCGGGTCCTGGCAATCAACAGGGTCCCGGATGGAACGGTTGGCAAAACCCGCCTTGTGCAACGACTGGCATAGCAGTTCTGCCCTGCGGGGCGACGCCCGGCGCAAGAGGATATGGCCCCTACGGGACCGGCATGCCGGGCCCGGCCGCAGGCCATGGACCGCAGATGATGCAGCAATACCGGATTGTGCCGCGTCGGGGAACGAACTGGCCACGTTGGCTAGGAGGCGGTTCCGGCTGGAACTGGCGAAACTGATCCAGTGATGGAACGCTTCGCTGTGAAAAGCGTCACCGGCAGGAAAGGACGAGACGATGATGAATGGATATAGTCACAGTTGGGGCATGGGATTTGGCGGTATCTGGATGATCTTGCTGATCATCGTGACGCTTCTGGCGATCCTCGCGCTTGTAAAGTACCTGATGAAGTGATGCCATTGCCTGCGCAAACGGATTACTCAACGCTTGCCCGGACGCTTTTCTCAAAGTAGCCTGTTCAGATCCGGTTCTCCCGTCAGGCACAAAGTGCCGGGAGACTAAAAGGGAATTCGGAGGGACGGTACCCATACCGGGCCGTCCTGACCGAAGCCGCCCCCGCGACTGTGAGCGGAGAGTGCGGGCCAACGATGCCACTTGCGTTGCGCAGGGAAGGCCGGCCCACACAGAGACCCGCGAGCCAGGAGACCTGCCGGATCATTGAAACTCGAAACTGTCGGGTGTGACAGTGAAAGGAGCTACATCATGATCGCTGCACTTCAACAGAAGGCAATTCTCGGCACCTCAAAACGCCACATGGCCATACTGGTTTGCGGTATTCTCGGCCTCGGGCTCATCACCGTCGCGGGGAATGTCCAGGCCTCGGCATTGCATGCCGCCGCCCACGATGTGCGCCACGCCAACGGCTTTGCCTGCCACTAACCTATGATCCTGAAAAGTCTGACCAGCGGCATCGTCGCTGGGGCTGCAGCAGGCCTGTTCACGGGCCTGCTGCAGCTTGCATTAGTGCAGCCTGTGCTGCTCCACGCCGAGCTCTACGAGACTGGTGCGCTCGTACATCGTGGGGCGGAGGCCGTTTCGGCTCGATGGGAATGGAGCGGGATAGACCCGGCGCGAGACGGGTTGAGCCTGCTCTTCTCCATGCTGATCTTTGCCGGATACGGGCTGCTGCTGACGGCCGCGATGTCGCTGGCAACGGAGGGCGAGACGTCCATCTCACCTCGGGCCGGGGCGATCTGGGGCGTTTGCGGCTTCGTGGCGGCGCAACTTGCGCCCGCGTTCTCCCTGCCGCCTGAAGTGCCGGGGGCTGCGCATATCGACCTCTCGCAACGGCAGATCTGGTGGTACGCGACTGTAGCCGTCACCGCCGTAGCCCTTTGGCTTCTGGCCTTCGGCCGAAGCAATTGGCACGCATTGGCCGCTATCGTTCTTCTGCTCGCCCCGCACGTAATCGGCGCGCCGCAGCCCGAACATTTCGAAGGACCGGTGCCGCAGGAACTTGCGGCGCTGTTCGCCAGCCGGGCCCTCGGCGCCGGGCTGGCCGGTTGGACCGTTCTCGGTGCAACCCTTGCTTGGCTCCGAAAACACTCTGCGGAAAGCTCCGTTTGAGTCGGGCAAAACCTCCCGAAAGACCGAGATCAGATCTCCACCTTCCTGAGCCGGAGCGAGTTCAGAACGACCGATATCGATGAGGCGCTCATCGCGAAGGCGGCAAACATCGGGCTGATCAGGATTCCGAGGAACGGGAACAGGATGCCTGCTGCGATGGGCACTCCCACCGCGTTGTAGATCAGCGCGAAGAAAAGGTTCTGGCGGATGTTGCGCATCGTTGCGTGCGCGAGACGCCGCGCCCGCACGATGCCGTCGAGATTGCCCTTCGCCAGGGTAAACCCCGCGCTCTCGATCGCCACGTCGGCTCCGGTGCCCATCGCAATGCCTACATCGGCCTGCGCCAGCGCGGGCGCGTCGTTCACCCCATCGCCGGCCATCGTAACCTTGCGCCCGGAGTTCTGAAGCTCGCGGATGATCGCCGCCTTGTCCTTCGGCAGGACCTCGGCGCGGATTTCGTCGATCCCCAGCCGGCCTGCGACCGCCTTCGCCGTCCGCTCGTTGTCGCCAGTGGCCATGATGATGCGGAAGCCTAGCTCATGGAGCGTCCGGAGCGCGTCGGGCGTCGTTTCTTTCACCGGGTCGGCGACACTGACCAGCCCGGCGACCGCGCCGTCGATCACGACGAACATCACCGTCTCGCCCTCGTCGCGTCGGACATCCGCCATTTCCGAGGCTCCTCCGGCGTCCAGTCCAAGTTCCTCGATCATCCGGGCGTTCCCAAGCGCGACCGGCCGCCCGTCGACCGTGCCCTTCACGCCCATGCCCGTGACCGCCTCGAAATCGGCGGCATCGGCCAGATCCACGTCGCGATCCTCAGCACCACGCACGATAGCCTCGGCCAGCGGATGTTCGGAACCGCGTTCGAGGGAAGCCGCGAGGCGAAGGAGTTCGGTCTCGTCATGTCTCTCCTCGGGATAGATCCCGACCAGCCGGGGCTTGCCCTCGGTCAGGGTTCCGGTCTTGTCCACGATCAGCGTGTCGACCTTTTCGAACCGCTCGAGCGCTTCGGCGTTTTTGATCAGCACGCCAGCCTGCGCCCCGCGTCCGGTGGCGGTCATGATCGACATCGGCGTGGCCAGCCCGAGCGCGCATGGGCAGGCGATGATGAGAACGGAGACGGCGGCGATCAGCGCATATGAGAGCGCCGGCGCCGGACCCCAGATGGCCCAGCCGATGAAGGCCAGAATGGCCACACCGATCACTGCGGGAACAAACCAGCCCGATACCTTGTCGGCATATTTCTGGATCGGCGCGCGGCTGCGTTGGGCCTGCGCCACCATATCGACGATCTGGCTCAGGACCGTGTCGGCGCCCACATGCTCCGCCTCGATGATCAGGCTTCCGGTTCCGTTGATCGTTGCTCCCGTCACCGGGTCTCCCTCGATCTTCTCCACCGGGACCGGCTCGCCGCTGATCATGCTCTCGTCAACCGACGAGCGTCCATCGACAACCTTTCCGTCCACCGGCACCTTGTCGCCGGGGCGAACACGAATCCGGTCCCCGACCTGGATCTCTTCCAGCGGAATTTCCTCTTCGCTGCCGTCGTCCCGGATGATGCGCGCCGTCTTGGCCGCCATGTCGAGCAGCGCCCGGATCGCCTTGCCTGTCCCTTCACGCGCGCGCAACTCCATCAACTGACCCAGCAGAACTAGCACGACGATCACCGCAGCGGCCTCGAAATAGACAGCGACATGCCCCTCGGCATCCCGAAACCCTTCGGGAAAGATGCCAGGCGCCAGCACGGCCACGGTGCTGAAGATCCAGGCCGCCGAGACGCCCATGGCGATCAGCGAGAACATGTTCAGGTTCATCGAGCGGAAGGAATTCCAGCCACGCACAAGGAACGGCCAGCCGCTCCAGAACACGACGGGGGTCCCGAGCGCAAACTCGGCCCACAGCGCAGCGCGCTCGCCAAGCGCTGCCCGGATACCGCCAAGCCCGACCATCGGTCCCATCGCCAGTACCAGAAGCGGCACGGACAATACGGCGCCAACCCAGAAACGTTGGGTGAAATCGACAAGCTCCGGGTTCGGGCCGGTTTCTTCCACCGTGGCTGTTTCAAGTTCCAGTCCCATGCCGCAGATCGGACAGGAGCCCGGTGAGGTCTGCCGGACCTGAGGATGCATCGGGCATGTATAGACGGGGCCGGCATTATCTTTCGGTACTATGTCGAAACTGTCGTGTGAAACGTCGGCACCGTGGCCGTGCTCATCAGCTTCCGTCCCATCAGGTGCCAGCACCATTCCGCATTTAGGACATTTTCCTGGCGTCGCTTGCCGAATCTCGGGATGCATCGGGCAAACATATCCGTTCGCCTGTTCCTTGAGCGCTTCCATCTGGCAACCTCCTGTGTGTGCGCTTGGCCGCCCGGACGCGCTCCTCGTGCTGCAACATGCGACTTGCCGGGCCTGTGGCTTACCGAACTGGAGCGCCGACATGCTTGGTGCGCAGCACTCTCCTGCATTCTTGCGAAAGGAACGCGTCTAACCGCTTGATGTTTAATCTGGACCTTCCAGCAGATGGAAGCTCAAGCATCGCGAATTCACCTTTTCGTTACGCCCACTCGGTTGACCCTCCAACGCAGGAAGGTCTTGCACTGCCATTTGGCGGCCAAGGAAGTCCGGATTCAACGGGATATCAAAGCCATGAAATTTCCCGCGAAATGGGCGCGGTTGTCGCCAATGAAGTTTGAAACACCAGGCGGGTTCGTTTCCGACGCAGGAGCCGCCGTTGCGGGGAGCATTGATGAACATAACGAAACGTTTTGAAGGTAACGGCCTGTCGTTCGTATTGACGTTTTCCGTAGCAAGTTCAATCTCGGTTGGCACCGTTCCAAGTCTACTCGTTGCTGACGCATCGGAACCTCTCCGCCAACCTCAGGAAGTCGATATCGCCGCCGGCGGAACGCTCCATCGAGAAAATTGCGCTTCCTGTCATGGTGCCGAGCTCGAAGGCCAGACTGATTGGCAGTCCTCTGGCGAGGATGGTCCGGCGCCGCCCCACCGCACGACCATACTGGTTATACCTGGCATCATGGGGACGCGCTGCTATTCACCTATACCAAGCTCGGGGGCGCCGAGGCGCTGGCGCAACAAGGTGTGGAGTCCGAGAGCGGCATGCCAGGATTTGGCGACAACCTGAGCGACCAGGAAATATGGAACATCATCTCCTACATAGAATCCAAATGGCCAGATCGGATCCGCGAAATTCAAGCGACACGAACCGAGGCAGAACAAATGCAACTGGGAAATTGACATCAACGAAGCGAATCGTGTTTGAAACTGCCGCAGACATGACCAGAGAGAAGCCTTCGGACAACGAGTCCACATCACTCAAGAGCGCTCTACAACGCCCGAACCTCATAGGTTGCAATCCAGGCAACGAAAGTCCGGAATGACGAACTGCAGTGCAGCAGCGCTTTTGAACCGAAAATGGCCTGTGTGGATGGCTCCTGCATTGCAAGAGATTTCTGTGGTCGCGATGGTCTGTCAGTACAGTCGTGTGTCCGGCCTGTTAGTGTGGCGGTTGCCACTGGCCTTGATGAGTTCCGCAAGTAAGGTTCCAATCGGCTTAACGACCTCGAGGGCCATGCCGTTCGACGGAGTGTCCTTACTTTTGGTTGACTTCATTTCGCATCATCACATCAAGCGTCTTGCATCTCTTGGCAGCATCAGGCGATTGGCTGCCGGTATTCTTCTCGTTTTGTCAGTATTGCCCAGATGATCCGGGCGGACTTGTTGGCCATGGCTACAGTAGCGAGCCTGAAGGGTTTCTCGGCGAGCACTTT
>NZ_FNEK01000163.1 GCF_900099935.1 Aliiruegeria lutimaris
GACGGGCAAACGCCCGATCAGGCATATCTCAACCCGCCACGGCCAGTCCCGGTCGCGGCATAACTGAGCGGAAGATCCACTTAGAAAACGGCTTCCACCTGTTCAGACAAACCGAGCCACCTCTCAACGATTTCGCTGGCGCAGCAATGGCGGGAAAGAAACTCCGGCCTGGGTACTGACGCCAGCGCGATGCGTCTTCCAATGCAGACCTAAACCGGACAGGCTTCAGTCGGCAACATCGTCGCGATGCAGATACCAATCGTCGAATCCTGATAGGTACTCGAACCGGCGTACATAGCCATTGGCTGTCATCAATGCGTGGATCTGTTCCCGTCTATCGCCGTAGTTATGCTCGATCGACAAGGCGCGAACATGACGCGCCCCAAAATCGAAAGCGGAAAGAATCTGGTATTCGGTGCCTTCTGTGTCGATCGAGATATAGTCGATAATGGAAGGAGCCGCGAACTCGTCTAGCAAGTCATTGAGGGTGATAGTTTCGACCTGAACTATTTCTTCTGCGATGAAATCTTCGTTGCGCGCATCTTCTGAAACCGCGAGCCGAGACAGCATCGGCCGCGACGCGCAAACGAACTCCAGTTTCGTGCCGGTAGCGTCATGTACGGCCTTTGGCGTAAAACGGCATTTCCGTGAGCGCCGAATCTCATTGTGAAACCCTAGATTGGGCTCCGAGAGGATACCCGTCCAGCCGAAGCGCCGCTCCAGCATGACAGTATTTGACATGTTGGTTCCATTTGCAGCGCCAAACTCCACAAAGTAACCGTTCCGCTTCGCTCCAAGTTCATACGCAACCCAGAAATCCTGTAACCTCTGCCCGTGGTTCCAGTGAGCCAGCGGCCAAGAAAACTCCGCAAGCCCCTCGATGCTGCGAGGTCCTTCTCGAACTTGAGGTGGGTTTGACGCCAGGTCCCTGTCAATCGACTTCCAGAGTTCCGTGTTACGCCTAACTTCGACACGTCTTGCTCGGATGTCTTTCAAAAACTGCAATGCGAACGTCGTTTCATCCGACATTTGAGATCGATCCTGTTGGGCGGCGGTTAACTTTCTGCCGCGGCGTTACTCTGGCTGTAGATTGGTATCAACGATGTTGGTGTCAAAATCATGACCCTAACATAGCTTTGAATCAGAGGTTTCAAACAGCTCTCTACGAGCGGAGCCATCATGTGATGGCGTATTTTTCGCACTCGCGACAATAGGGGCGTTTCTTTCGCATGATCGGCAGTCGGGTTAGAATGCAAGGAGTTGCTGCGTTGCCGCGAACGGCGGCAAGGTCGGCAAACTACCCATTCGGGCGGCCTCCGGTTGAGAGTTCGACGAGGCAGCGATCAGAAGTCCGGAGACTGCGCCCAGCCGCCATACGATGCAATTCTGCCAGGTCGGGTTTCAAGGAAAAGGCCGACATCGAGCAACCCTCTCTTAGTTCGGTGAATACACATCCGGCATGTTACTCTGATCGACGTGGTTCTTCGCTTGGCGCTTGCAACGAAGGGAATGGATGATGATCAGCGATACCAACGGCCTGCTTGATGCAGTTCGCAGGCAATTGGACGATCAGACGGCTCAGATCCTGTCACTCGACAGCAAGGGTTATGAAGACGGTTTTGCTGATGCCGTGACCGGCGGTGAAGGAGTCAATCGCCATTCGGGAATTGCGCGAACGAGTTCGGGCGAGGTGGAGTTCAAATTAGTCGCAAAGACCTGCGCTGAGTTTTCACAGGGCGCCAGCCAAAGATCATGGCTTTATTGGAAGCGCGAACCTCTGGCATACGATAGCGGCCTCCTCGATGCCCTTTTTGGATTGGCGGCTCCTCGGTGCTTTGGCGTCACATTTCCGGACCGGGCAACCGCCGTGATCTATATGGAGGCTGTCGAAAATGATCAGACCAGTTGGGATTTTGAAACCTACGAAAGAGCCGGTCGTGCATTGGGAAGGTTCAACGGACACAACCTGAACAATCCAAGCGCGCACCGCAACTGGATGGCGCCAAGCCGCGCCATATGCTGGGTTAATGAAGCCCGCTCTACCTTGGACACGCTGATGGATCTTAAGGGAGACCCTGTTGTGTCGCGCTGGCTTCGCGGAGCATTGCTCGAGCGTACCTTTGCATTGTGGTCCGATGCGGACGTCCTTCTGGAAGCCATGCGCGAGTTGCCGAGTTGCCTGTGCCACCACGATGCATTCAGGCGCAACCTGATGATGCAGCCCGATGATCGCCAAGAAGAAGCTGTTGTGGCGATAGACTGGGCATTTGTCGGTCCGGGTGTCGTCGGCGAAGAGCTTGCGGCGACGGTTGGAGTCAGCCTTCAGTTCATGGAAGTTGAGCCGGAGGACACGCGCCGATTAGAGCAGAGCGTCTTCTCCGGCTACCTCATGGGCCTGAGGGATGCGGCTTGGAAAGGTAGTGAGGCCGATGCTCGATTGGGTTTTGTCGCGTCAACGTCCTTGATGCTTGGTCTTGGGGCATTGGGACCGTGGCTGCCGCTATTACGCGATCCGGACTTTGAGCCAATTGTCGAGAAGATCGTCGGAGTACCCAAAGATCGCTTCATCGACAGGATTTCAGAACTTCAGGGCTACTTCTTGGATCTTGGTGAAGAGGCTGTGTCCAGTATCCGGGGCATTCCAGACATCTGACAGAAACCATGAGGTGTCGCCACCGTCGGCAAACTGGACCTTCCCATGCAGTTGCTTCGTCGGGCAATGTTTTAGCAGTGCCGTCGCCTGGGCGATGTGGTCCGCTTCCTGCGCATTGCGGATGAGGTGGATGGCTCCTGCTCCACCGGCATCGAACGTGCCAAAGTGCAGTTGTCATCGACTGCGAGGAAAGGAGCC
>NZ_FNEK01000144.1 GCF_900099935.1 Aliiruegeria lutimaris
CGTGGAAAGAGTATTGGTTCCGGAACTTGCGCCGGGAACGGTGGTCATTCTGGACAACCTCGCTACACACAAGAGCGCCGCCGCGGCCAAGGCCATGCGAGACGCCGGATGCTGGTTCCTGTTCCTGCCGCCCTATAGCCCCGACCTCAACCCCATCGAAATGGCGTTCTCGAAGCTCAAGGCTCACCTCCGCAGGATCGGCGCTCGCACCTTCACCGAATTGTTCGGCGCCATCGCCCAGGTCTGCGATCTCTATTCTCCGCAAGAATGCTGGAGCTACTTCAAGGCTGCCGGATATGTCTCAGGTTAATGGCGGGGTGCTTTAGGACGAGCAGGTCGGCACCGTGATCGCTGACGGTGCGTATCACACCCGCAGATGCCATGCCGCAATCGTTGCCCGAGATGCGGAAGCGATCATCCCCGTTCGCCGGCCCGTTCGCCGAAATGGACGATTGTGGAAAGAGGACAGCCCAGCTGCGAAAACCCGCAACGAGATACAGCGGGCGTCACAACGCTTCGGCAGATCTCTTTGGAAGCGTTGGAGCAGATATCACATCCGAAGTCGTTTCGAGGCCAGGATGCGATGCCTCAAGGCATTTGGTGGACGCGTCATGGCGAGGAATCCAGACCGAAAGACCGCAGAGATCCACGTCCGCGTAGCTCTCATGAACCGCTTCTCAGCCCTCGGAACGGCTGAGATCGCATCTGACGGATGAAGCCCGTGGGGAAAGGGAAAACTCGTACTTGGGCCGAGTTACGCAACAGCGCCCAGTCGAACCACACCAGAAGCGAACCCCGCTTCCGAAGCGATGCATTATAGCTCGACCAGTTCGTCGTTCGATAGCGGGGAGGTGTGGGCTTCGGCATGCCGCCGATCTAACCTACGGGATTCGTGTTGTGAATCCTGGCCAGGCTTTACGCAACAACGCCCAACGCCATGACCATTCCCGGAAGCGGCCCGCTGGTTTTCACCGCGATGGTTGCAGCGGTCGGCGTGGTCGAAGCCTTTGACCGGGGGCGGGACTTCGCCGTCTAGATCGGGCTTATTCCGCCTTGACCTGCCCCCGAGGCTCCCTCGTTCATAACGAGAGTTTGCGAGCTTTCGGCAAGCCCCCCTCCCCCCGCTCTTGACCAAATACGAATCCTCTGACTGAAATGACGAACCCTATTTGACGGTCGACCTTGTCGGAGTTACCTTGGACTAAATCTATCAGATTTGGCATCGCACTGCCTGCCCCACTTAAGAACCCCATTTCGAAGGACTGTAATGATCAGCGCAAGAGAGTTTTTTGATCTTGAAGCACATTCTATAACGTCGAAACTTGAGGCAGATTTTTATGGCTCCCTCAAAATGAAAAACGCTTCATTCAAAACCACCAACCTTGGGCGGTTCCGGGAGTTGGATGACGAGATTGTACCTTTACTGGCGGAAAAATTTTCGGGGCCTTTGCCGATACTCGATGTTGGCGTTTCGGCCGGGGTTAGCACATTGGAGATGCTCGATTCACTGAAATTTGCTGGACTCTCGCCGACTATCATCGCGACGGATCTATACCTGCTCGGCCATCTCGTGGAGTTGTCGGAGAGGATGACTGTGCTGACCGACCGTCACGGATGGCCGCTACAGTATGAATATAGTGGCCGGACGATCCGTCCTTGGATCCGGCGTCTCGACTACTTTACTCTGACTGCTCCCATTCGCATTATACTTGCGCGGATCTTGGCTCGACGATGCAACGAACGGATTGCGCAAGGCGAAAGTCGCCCCGTGACATTGGCCTCGCGAATTGCAATCGAAGCACCAGAAATTGCGCTCTTCGAGGATGACGTGATGGCTCTACGGTCAGATTTTCACAGAACGTTCAAGTTTATCCGTGCCGCCAACATCCTGAACCTAAATTACTTCAGCGAGGATCGGCTGCGGCTGGCGGTGCGTAATTTGCGGTACTATCTCGCCGAGCCGGGAGCGCTCTTATTAGTTGTGCGGACGAACAAGAAAACTGGCCAGAACGATGGCACATTGTTCGAACTAACTGAAAACGGGAACCTGGTTGCCCGGCAAACGTTCGGCGCTGGATCTGAGATTTCCGAGATTGTCGCAACAATCGAGGCATCTGAAAACGTGGTGCAGGACAGCAGCGCGGACGATGCCCATATGCAGAGAGTCTGAGCCTTGGACTGTTGGATTTCCATCTGGGCCGCTTTGCGGACAAAATGGATTGGATTAGCCTGCGGGGCGCTAATTGCCGCCGGGCTGTCCACCACCGGAACGGCGGAGTCTATGCGTCCTGCGTTTCCCGGTGCCATTGGATTCGGGAGAAACGCGACCGGCTGGCGCGGCGGCGAAGTGGTTGCGATAACTTCTTTGGCCGACGCCGGCCCCGGAACGCTCAGGGATTGCGCAGAAAATGGTGACCGACCTCGAATCTGCGTTTTTTCCCTGTCCGGAACGATCAAGCTTGAAAGGCCGATCCGGCCTGGATCCAATCTCTATATTGCCGGCCAAACCGCGCCCGGACTAGGAGTGCAGTTGCGCAATGGCACTTCCGCGCGGTCGCCGATCGAGATCGAAGAAGCGCATGACATCGTGCTACGGTTTCTTAAGCTACGTCCTGGGCCGAGCTTGGAGCCGTCTCCCGTTGTGGATGCCCTGTCGATTGAGAACGGAGAACGTCTTTATTTTGGCAACCTTTCATTAATGTTTGCCACGGACGAGAACTTCAGCCTGCATGTCTCAGGGCAGGTCTCGTCCGATATCACACTGGAGCGGAGTATTGTTGCCTACGGTCTCGATCGGTCCAGCCACCCTAAAGGAAAGCATTCCAAGGGAGCACTGATCTGCTCCAAGGAGGGCACCGACAACCAATGTGGGCGAGTCACGCTTTGGGGAAATTTATTTGCCCATAACCGTGACAGGAACCCAGATGTGAACGGCACGGATATCGGGCCGGTCGAAGTGGTAAACAACATCTTCTACAACCCGATTAGCCAGTTCGGGGAACTTTATGATCATACCGGTAATTTGCGCTTCGTTTATGTAGGCAACGTTGCAGCCAAGGGGCCGAGCACAACGCTGCGCGCGGCCTGGGCTCTTGAGGCGTTCGAATATGTCGACGCGCATGACATAACTATCATCGCACGGGATAACCAAGTCCTCAGGCGCGCCGATTGTGCCAGAAACGGACAATTTTCCGTCCTAAATCCGCTCGCGCGGATGAAACAGGCTGAAGACCCCGAGGCACCGGAATCCGTGGCTGCGTTGCCGTCGAGCGAAGTGCTCGCGCGAATTCCGCTGCGGGTTGGCGACCAAATTGGCGGTCGCCGAGTGTCCGATCCGCTCGACACGCTCGTGCTCAACAGCCTTGCCAAATGCAAAGGTCGGATAATCAATTCGGTAGAAGAGGTTGGTGGCTGGCCGGAGCTTGCTGAACTGTTCCAGAGAGATCGCGACGAGGACGGAATGTCGGATGATTGGGAGACCGGCAGGCCCGGTCTCGACCCCGATAGGCCCAACGATCCCTGGGCGATTGACATACAGACTGGATTGCCAGTGATCGAGGCATATTTGGCCAATCTGGCAGGGGATATATAGTCGTAAGAACCCGCACGTTTGTCGCGGGCGTAAGAAATGACCGCCTCGACACTCCTTGTGGAATAAGGGCTTCATTGAGCGGCAGCAGCGTGTGGCAGTGGAACGCGACGACGATGAAGATGGCCTTCTTCTCCTCTCTTAGGCTCCAGACTCATTGAATTTCAGAGCCAGAAGATGACGGCGGCAGCGAGTGCGATGGCTGATAGGAATACCTTCGGACATCTGTCGTAACGGGTTGCAACACGTCGCCAATCCTTCAATCGACCGAACATGATCTCGATGCGGTTGCGGCGCTTGTATCTACGCTTGTCATAGCGGACGGGCCTGTCGCGTGATTTCCGACTGGGGATGCAAGGGCGTATCCCTTTGTCTTTCAAGGCATCGCGGAACCAGTCGGCATCGTACCCTCGGTCAGCGATCATCCAATCAGCGGCCGGCAAGCTGCTCAGGAGTGCCCTAGCGCCTGTGTAGTCACTTACCTGACCGGCGGTCATGAAGAAACGGATGGGGCGACCGGAGGCATCGGTGACAGCGTGCAGCTTCGTGTTCATGCCCCCCTTGGTTCGCCCAATCAGACGTCCACGCCCCCCTTTTTCAACCGCAGGCTCGACGCCGTGCGGTGGGCTTTCAGATAGGTCGCGTCAATCATGATCGCCTTGTGATCGGAATGCTCGGCAGCTAGCCCCTCCATGATCCGAGCGAACACGCCCTTGTCGCTCCAACGCTTCCAGCGGTTGTAGAGCGTCTTGGGTGGGCCATACTCCCGTGGAGCATCAGACCAGCGCAACCCGTTGCGATTGATGAAGATAATCCCACTCAGAACGCCTCTGTCATCCACGCGAGGCTTGCCATGGCTCTTCGGAAAATAGGGCTGCAAACGCCCGATC
The DNA here is from genome assembly GCF_900099935.1 of Aliiruegeria lutimaris. Taxonomy (GTDB): domain Bacteria; phylum Pseudomonadota; class Alphaproteobacteria; order Rhodobacterales; family Rhodobacteraceae; genus Tropicimonas; species Tropicimonas lutimaris. The sequence continues at coordinate 4,480 of NZ_FNEK01000144.1, forward strand.
AGGCATATCTCAACCTGCCCCGGCCAATCCCGGTCGCGGCATAACTGAGCGGAACATACACTTAGAAAACGGCTCCAAACTGTTCAGACAAACCGAGCCACCTCTCGATATCTCTTCTTCAAACGTTGTACCCTTGTGCGGATAGCCCACGAACTCCCCATTAAAGCGGTTCCAGTTCACGTTGAAGCGTAACCGGCGGCTTGGAAATAGTTCCAGCACTCTTGTGGGCTGAAGAGATCGCAGACCTCGCCGATTGCGTTGAAGAACCCGGAGAAGGTCCTCGCACCGATCCTGCGTAGATGCGCCTTCAGTTTGGAAAACGCCTGTTCGATGGGATTCAGGTCGGGGCTGTACGGCGGCAGGTAGAGAAACCAGCAACCGTGCGCCCTGAGCGCAGCTTCTGCATCTTTGTTGCGATGGGTGGCCAGGGTGTCGAGGACTACAACTGTGCCCGGGTCCAACTCCGGGGCGAGCACCTTTTCTACGTAGGCAGCGAGGGCTGGGCCGTCCATTGCCCCCTTAATCACCCATGGCGCGATCATGGCATCGTGGGTCAGGCCGGCGATGAGCGTTTGCGTTCCCCAACTGCCGAACGGTGCCGATGCGGTCAGTCGATCACCGCGCTGGCTACGCCCTCTGAGCCGGGTGAGATTGGTTTTGACGGAAGTTTGGTCAATGAACACAATCCGCTCCGGCATTGCCCGCATCGCCGGCATGCGATGCTGGAACCAGTCGGTCCGGGCCTTCCTCACACGGGCGCGCCGGCGTTCGTCCGCAATGAGGCTCTTTTTTTATACGTGTATCCGAGCCGCCGGAGCGCTTGGTCGATACCCGAAATCGAGGCGCATACGCCGTGCGCGTGTTGCAGGGCCGCTTTCAAGTCCGCCAGCGTGATGTCGGGATCCTGTTCCACCAGTTCGACGAAGAAATCCGAATAGGGCGCAAGCTTGCCCTTGCCCGTCTTGCGCGGGTTCACCGCAGGCTCAAGACCGCTTCCTCGCTTGATCCTCTGAGCCAGCCTCGACGCAGATGCCGCTGAGATAATCAGCC
>NZ_FNEK01000129.1 GCF_900099935.1 Aliiruegeria lutimaris
ATAGCCGTTCGACGAAGACATTGTCGCGCCAGGCACCTTTTCCATCCATACTGATCTGGATCTCGGCATCTTTCAGCGCCTTGATGAAGTCGATGGATGTGAACTGGCTGCCCTGGTCCGTGTTCATGATCTCCGGCTTGCCGTATCTGGCCATCGCTTCTTTCAGAGCTTCGAGGCACGGCTCCGTCTCCAGTGTGACCGAGAGCCGCCAGGCCAACACCTTTCGGCTGAACCAGTCCACGACCGCTGTCAGGTAGACGAACCCGCGCGCCATGGGGATATAGGTGATGTCCATGGCCCAGACATGGTTGGGCCGGGTCACAGCGAGCTTGCGCAGAAGGTATTGAGCAGCAGCCACTTTAGTCACGAGATTACGGGACAAGTAATCATCAGACACTATGAAGCGGGCCGTACCCGACCTTGGGTGGGCGCTTCGCAACGCCAGTTCAATGCGATTTATCCCAAAGCCCCGAACAGGGTCTCAATAGCGCAAGACATCGCCAATGCGCCCTCCCGGGGGGAGGGTCCCTCGGGGATTGCCTTGCAATCCCCTGTGGACGACAGGCGATTGCAAGCAATCGCCGAAAGTCGGGCGCGGTCCGGGGTTAGTCACCCCGGACCAACATTTGAGCGGCGTGGTGCCCGGAATGGCTGCCGTCAGAGCGCTTCCGTCCTGTAGAGCTTCACCTTCAACCCGCCATGCGCCACCGGCGCGCCTGTGGGCAGGAAGGGCAGTCCGGTCGCCTTGGCCAACCCGCCATCCGAGGTGATAATCCCGACGCGCCAGCCCTTGAAGCGCTCCTTCAGCACCTGCCCGAGCGCGTTATGCAGCGCAAAGAGCGGCTTCTTGTTGCCGATCCGCGCGCCATAGGGCGGGTTGATCATCACCAGCCCCGGCGGTCCGTCGGGGCGTTGCAAGTCCGCCACCGCACCGCGCGTGAAGCTGCACCAATCGGCCACCCCTGCCCGCTCGGCATTGGCCTGAGCGCCGCGAATGGCGCCGTCATCCCGGTCCGAGCCGTAGAAGCGCGCCTCGGGCACCACCGTCTGCACGCCCGCGCGCAGCGCCTCCCACGCGGCGGGCTCGAAGCCCGGCAGTTCCTCGAAAGAAAAACGTCGCGTGCGGCCCGGGGCCAGCCCGGCGGCGATCTCGGCGGCCTCGATCACGAAGGTGCCGGAGCCGCACATCGGGTCCAGCACCGGCTCGGAGCCGTAATACCCGCATTGGCGCAGGAACATCGCCGCCATCGTCTCGCGCATCGGCGCCTTGCCGACGAACTCCTTGTGCCCGCGCTTGTGCAGCGATGGGCCCGTGCTATCGACCGAGACCGTGACAAGGTTGTCGTCGATCCGCACCAGCAGGCGCAGCGGCGCCTCGGGCGAAATCACGGCGCCCGCCTCCTCGACCAGCGCCCGCTCGATCCGCTGCGCGGCCGCGCCCGCGTGATAGATCTTGGATTTCTTCGTCGTCACCTCGACCTTCACCGCCTGTCCGCGCCGGACCACCTGCGCCCAGTCGAATTTCCGCGACCGCTTGTCGAGCTGCGCGAGGTGAAAGGCGCGGAACGATCCGATCCGGGCCAGCACCCGCGCCGCGCCCCGCAAGACCAGGTTCGCCCGCCAGACATCCGGCCAGCCGCCGGTAAAGGCCACGCCACCCTCGGTGACCGCCGCCCCGGCAAAGCCGCGTTCCCGCGCCTCCTCGCAGAGCACGGTTTCCAGCCCCGGCGTCGCCACGAGGTAGATTTCAAATGTCTCGTTATCCATTGGACCGTCTTAGACGGAAGCCGCGCCCTCTACGACAGGAAAAGGGCCGCCGGAGACCGACGGCCCATCCTGCATTTCGGTTCCGATGGTTCAGAAGCGGAAATTCCACAGCAGCATCGGGCCGCTCTGGTAATAATTGGTGACCACGTCGTCCTCCGGCAGTTCCCACTCCATGTGGCGATAGCCGAAAACGATATCGTTGCGCCCGAAGCGGTAGCCGACCCCGAGCCCGGCCTGCCATGTAAGGTCCGACTGGCCGGCACCGACATCCAGCACCCAGGGCATGAACCAGTTCTCGTTGAAGCGCGCCTCGCCCTGCAGGCCGACCACGGCATCCCAGTAGTCATCGTCGCTTTCGAGCGACAGTTTTCGGTTCGCAACCTTCAGCTGGATTGTGGAGTCCAGCCTGAGGTAACGGGCGCCGCCCGTCACATACATCGTGTAGTTTGGCTCGTTGATCACCCGGTAGCCACCGCCAAAGGACACCACCGTCGACTTTACCTCGGTGTCGAGATCGACGTCGATATCGACACCGATGGAGGTGTTGATGGTCGCGCCGTCCTTGTAGCCGAGAGCGGCATATCCCAACTCGCCATAGCTCATCCAGTCACCGTTATAGGCCTTCAACCCGCCCATCAGGGCAAAGTTCAGGTTCTCCACAAGCGTGTCGAACCCGATATCGAAATCTTTGCCATTGGCGACACCGCCCACTTCCGTGCCCCAGATGTAAAGCTGCAGCTGGTAGGTCCAGCCGCTATCGGCTGCACCGCCATAGCCGGGCGCCTCCACCGTGGCCAGATCCTGGGCCGCGGCAAGGCTCGACATTGCAAGAAAGCCACTCACGGCGACAGCGCTCGATAAACGTCTCATATCAATCCCTTCCCTCTCGGCGGAGCAGGAGCCTTTCCTGACCATCCACTCGGATCTCATTATAGCGCAAAGCCAGGAAACCTCGAAACCAAACATTGGGGACAAAAAGAAGCTGCACAGGTGGATTTCGGCGCGGCTCCACGCGCTCGAACGGCTCCTCCCTGATGTCGAGCGCCTGTTGCCCGACGCCCTCAAAATGTCGCCGGTAAGGGGCGTTGCGGGCGCCCGCCATCCCTCATAGGGTGCGCGCAAACATTTAGGAGATTTCCCGATGTCTCTCGACGATCCCAGAACCATCCATCTCGCCGACTACACGCCTTTCACCCATGTCGTGGAGCAGGTCCACCTGACCTTCCGGCTGGCGCCAGGGGCAACCCGGGTGATTTCGAAGATCGCCTTCGCGCCGAACCCGGACAGCAAGGGCGGCGCGTTTTTCCTGCATGGCGAAGACCTCAAGCTGATTCACGCCCGGATTGACGGCGAGAGCGTAATCCCGAACGCGGCCGAAGGCGGCATTACCTGCGATGTTCCCGAAGGCCCCTTCACCTGGGAGGCCGAAGTGGAGATCAGCCCGCAGACCAACACCGCGCTGGAAGGTCTCTACATGTCGAACGGCATGTATTGCACCCAGTGCGAGGCCGAAGGATTCCGCAAGATCACCTTTTATCCCGACCGCCCCGACGTGATGGCCCCGTTCGATGTGCGCATCGAGGGCGAGCTGCCGGTGCTGCTGTCAAATGGCAACCCGGCGGCCAGGGGCGACGGCTGGGCGGAGTGGTCCGATCCGTGGCCGAAACCAGCTTATCTCTTCGCGCTGGTGGCGGGCGATCTGGTCAACCACCCCGACCGTTTCACCACCCGTTCCGGCCGCGATGTGGAGCTCAATATCTGGGTCCGCGAACCCGATCTGGGAAAATGCGCCTTCGGCATGGATGCGCTCAAACGCTCGATGAAATGGGACGAGGAGGTCTATGGCCGCGAGTACGACCTCGACATCTTCAACATCGTCGCCGTGGACGATTTCAACATGGGCGCGATGGAGAACAAGGGTTTGAACATCTTCAACTCCTCCGCCGTGCTCGCCTCCCCCGAAACCGCCACGGATGCAAATTTCGAGCGCATCGAGAGCATCATCGCGCATGAGTATTTCCACAACTGGACCGGCAACCGTATCACCTGCCGCGACTGGTTCCAGCTCTGCCTGAAGGAAGGGCTGACCGTCTTTCGCGACCAGCAGTTCTCAGGCGACGAGCGTTCCCACGCCGTTCAGCGTATCAACGACGTGCTGGCGCTGCGCGCCCGCCAGTTCCGCGAGGATAACGGCCCGCTCGCCCACCCGGTGCGCCCCGAGAGCTTCGTCGAGATCAACAATTTCTATACAGCCACCGTCTATGAAAAGGGCGCCGAAGTGATCGGCATGCTCAAGCGCCTTGTCGGCGACGAGGGCTATTCCAAGGCACTGGATCTCTATTTCAGCCGTCACGACGGCGATGCCGCGACGATCGAGGATTGGCTGAAGGTCTTCGAGGACGCCACTGGCCGCGACCTGTCGCAATTCAAGCGCTGGTACAGCCAGGCCGGCACGCCGCGCATCGCAGTGCAGGAGAGTTTCGACAACGGCACCTACACGCTCACGCTGTCGCAGAGCACGCCCCCCACGCCGGGCCAGCCCGACAAGGAACCGCTGGTCATCCCGGTGGCCGTGGGGCTGCTCTCGCCCAATGGCGACGAAGTCGTACCGACGCGGGTTCTGGAACTGACAGAAGCCGAGCAGAGCTTCACTTTTGACGGGCTGTCCGCGAAACCCGTCGCCTCGATCCTGCGCAGTTTCTCCGCCCCGGTCGTGCTCGAGCGCGACCAGAGCGCCAGCGAACGCGCCTTCCTGCTCGCCCATGACACCGACCCGTTCAACAAGTGGGAAGCCGGGCGGGCGCTGGCCAAGGATGTCCTGATCCGCATGATCACCGAAGGCGCCGCCCCCGACCCGGCGCTGCTCACGGCGCTGGAGAATGTCGCCCGCGACGAAACGCTGGACCCGGCCTTCCGCGCCCTCGCCCTCGGCCTTCCCGGGCAGGACGACCTCGCCCAGACCCTCTATCAATCGGGGCGGACCCCGGACCCGCTCGCGATCTACGACGCGGTACAGCAACTGCGCAAAGCCATCGCCGAACAGCTCGGCACTACCTTGTCCGATCTCTATGACGACATGGCCGTGCACGGCCCCTATCGCCCCGATGCCGGCGACGCCGGCCAACGCGCTCTGCGCCAGGCAGCGCTTGGCTTCCTGAGTCTTCTGGACGGTGGCGTCCGCGCCCAGTCGCAGTATGAAACAGCTGACAACATGACCGAGCAACTTGGCGCATTGGCCTGCCTGCTCGACATCGGCAAGGCCGAGACCGCCCTCGCCGCCTTCCGCCACCAATGGCAGGAGGACCGGCTGGTCATGGATAAATGGTTCGGCCTCCAATCCGGCCTTGCCGCTCCGGCCAAGGCTGCCGCCGCGGTCCACCGCCTGACCGAGGATCCGGGTTTCGACTGGAAGAATCCAAACCGTTTCCGCGCCGTCATGGGCGGGCTGGCCATGAACGCGGCCGGCTTCCACGACCCATCAGGCGCAAGCTACGCGCTGCTGACCGACTGGCTCATCCTCCTGGACCCGGTCAACCCGCAGACAACGGCGCGCATGCTCACCGCCTTCGAGACCTGGAAACATTACGATGCCGACCGTCAGGGGCTCATCCGGGAGAACCTGGAGCGACTCGCGGCTACCCCCGGGCTGAGTCGCGACAGCTCGGAAATGGTCGGTCGCATCTTGGGAGACTAACGCCCCGGTAGCGCGGTCATTTCGAGCAAAAACGGTTGTTTACCGCGCAAAGAGCGGAGAATCGCGCATCGTCTCTCTGAAGAATTCCCAGGGGGAACGCTTGCAAAAGCGCGGGGGCAGCGCCCCCACCTCCCTGCGTCTGAGAAATGATCGAAAAAAAGGCATTCTTCCGACGCAAGGCATCCGTTCTGGGTGACGGGTCGTCATCAAGCTGTTAAATTGTCATTGTAGCGCTTTGGGAATGCGCAATGGCTGGGGACGGAATATGCCGTTGATTGAATGGATTTTCCGTTAGCCCACATATTTGCTGGGGTAAGGCATGCGAGATAGAATTGATCCCATGATCGAGGAACGGGCCGCTTGGCTGTTCAAGGACAATATCGTCAGCCGCAACGCCCACCGCCTGCTGAACAAGGTGCTCGGGTACGACCGGACGATCGAACTCAGTTCCGAACTCCGGGACGAGCCGAATGATGTCATCATGCGCCGCATGGCCGATCTGATCGCGAAGGACGTGCAGGTCAGCGGCCTCGAGAACGTGCCGGTCGAAGGGCCGGCGCTGATCGTTGCCAACCACCCGACTGGCATCGGCGATGGAATCATCCTGTGGGACGCGATCACCCGGCGCCGTCAGGATCCCTTCATCTACGCCAATTCCGACATCCTGCGTTTCATGCCGCAGATGAGCACGATGATCTGCCCGGTCGAATGGCGGTTGGAAAAGCGCAGCCATGCCAAGACGCGCGAAACCATGGCCTATACCCGCAAGGCAATCGAGCAGGGACGAATCGGCGTGATCTTTCCTTCCGGCCGGCTGGCCAAGCGCCGCTGGCTGAAGTTGCATGAGCGCGAATGGATGGCCTCGGCGGCGATGATCGCTCGCAAATGGGACCTCGACGTGATCCCTGTGAACATGCGGGCCCGCAACTCGGCACTATTCTACCTCTTCGACATGATCCACCCGAGCCTGCGCGACATCACGCTCTTCCACGAAACGCTGAACAAGGACAGCCAGCCCTTCCGGCTTACTTTCGGGCGACCGATCCCGGCCAAGTCCCTGTCTGCGAACTCCAACGAGGCGATCGAAGAACTCAAGGCGGCAACGCTGAAGCTCGGTGGCCGCCACGCCCCGACTGTATCGCTCGCCGAAATGACGCGCCGCCCGCGATGGGTCCGCTCGACGCTGTCCGCCTGAACTCTCTGGGCGAGCACAGGCAACGCCTTTCGGCAGCTCAATCACACGGAGCCCGTCCCCAAGAGGACGGCACTTGTCCGTGAGAGGTCGTCATCGAGTCGTCGATTGATGTTGAAAGGGGGCTTTGCCCCCCGCGCTCATTCGAGCGCTCCCCCCAGGATATTTCTGGAAAGATGATACGGGCGCGGTCCTCGTTCATCTTTCCAGAAAATACCTCCGCCGGAGGCACGACCCAAAGGATCGTCCACGCGCGCGAAGCGCGCGCCCTCGAATGGCCTGTGTGGATGGCTCCTGCATTGCAAGAGATTTCTGTGGTCGCGATGGTCTGTCAGTACAGTCGTGTGTCCGGCCTGTTAGTGTGGCGGTTGCCACTGGCCTTGATGAGTTCCGCAAGTAAGGTTCCAATCGGCTTAACGACCTCGAGGGCCATGCCGTTCGACGGAGTGTCCTTACTTTTGGTTGACTTCATTTCGCATCATCACATCAAGCGTCTTGCATCTCTTGGCAGCATCAGGCGATTGGCTGCCGGTATTCTTCTCGTTTTGTCAGTATTGCCCAGATGATCCGGGCGGACTTGTTGGCCATGGCTACAGTAGCGAGCCTG
>NZ_FNEK01000110.1 GCF_900099935.1 Aliiruegeria lutimaris
CCCACCCGGCGAAGAAATTTCCGTTCGGGTCACGTTTTTGTGACGGAATCAGATAAAACATGCAGGCATTCAAATGTACGAAAACGGTGCGCAGAACGGTGCGGACAGCTTCCAACAAGTTCGCGATCGATCTCCACCGTGTCACGGATCTGGAGGAAACGCACCATGACAAAATCCGTTCGGAATCAGCGTGCCATCGCAGGCATGGCAGGGCTGGTTCTTCTCGGAGCCGCCGCAGGCCCCGCGCAGGCAACCAACGGCTATTTCGCCAACGGCTATGGCGCAGCCTCCAAGGGGATGGCAGGTGCAGGGGTTGCAGTACCGTCCGGCGTTCTCAGCCTCGCCCAGAACCCGGCCGCCGGGAACAAGATCGGCAACTCTGCCGGCTTCTGCATCACCACCTTCGCCCCCAGCCGGAGCATCGACATCGATTCGACCGACAGCTACGGCGGCATGCAGGCGTTGGTCCCCGGCAAGCATACCAGCGAAAACGACTACTTCTTCATTCCCTGCGGTGGCGCCAACTGGCGCCTGAACGAGCGCATGTCGCTCGGGTTCGTCGTTTACGGAAACGGCGGCATGAACACCGAGTACGACACCAACATCTTCGACAGCAGCCTGCTGCAATTCAATGGTTCACCCGCCGGGTTCTCATCCTCGCCGCTTGGCGTGAACCTCGAACAGGTCTTCATCGGCCTGAACGTGAGCTACCAGGTGAATGAACAACTCTCGCTCGGTTTCGCGCCGATCTATGCCGTGCAGCGCTTCTCCGCCACCGGGCTGGAACTCTTCCAGAGCATGTCCAGCGATCCCGCCAACGTGACGAATAACGACGATTCCTGGTCCCGCGGTTGGGGCTTCAATGTCGGCCTGCTCTACGAGCCCAACGAGGAATGGGATATCGGCATCTCCTATCGCTCACGCATCTGGATGAGTGAGTTCGACAGGTATTCGGGGCTCTTCGCGGAACAGGGCGATTTCGACATCCCCGCGACGCTCCTGATCGGCGCCGCCTACACACCCGCCGCAGACCCGCGCTTCACTTTCACCGCGGAATATCAGCGGATCTACTACAGCCAGATCAAGGCCATCGCCAATGGCGGCTCGGTGATCGACCCGACCGACGCGCGCCTCGGCGAGGATGACGGCCCCGGATTCGGCTGGAAGGACATGGATATCTTCCGCGTCGGCGCCATCTATCGCCACGACGAGAAATGGACCTTCCGCGGTGGCGTGAGCTACGCCTCCCAGTTCATCGACGACGAGGAAGTCCTGTTCAACACCCTCGCACCGGCGACGATCCAGTGGCACGCCTCCGTGGGCGCCACCTACGCGGTCAACGACAACTGGAAGATCCACGGCGCATACACCCACGCCTTCAGCAACTCCGTCTCCGGCCGCAACGAGACCATCCCGTTCAACGAGCAGGACATCGAACTGCAGATGTCCCAGAACGAATTCGTCCTCGGCGCCAGCTACAGTTGGTAAGTTGAACGCGCCAGGGAAACCTGGCGCGCAAAGGGTGAGGGGGCCGGAAAGCGTCATCCGGCAAGATTGTCCGGTCCCCAATTCCACGACCAGAAAAGTGTTCCGAAAGCGTCGGACAACCCACCTGGCGGGCAGTCTGACCGTCCCGTCATTTGAAGATCGCCGCGTAGCGAGGGGAGAAAAACTTCGTTCATGATTTCGACCATCCGGGTCGGGAAATTGGACTTGCCCCGAAAAAGTGGAGAGCACCAACTGCGGAACCAGGAGGTGTTCTATGGGAAACAAGATTGACCGGCGAGGCGGACGCTATCGCTGCCGCCAGCCCTCAAGCATCCGTTCTTCGTCCGACTTGAACGAGGCCGTCAGCAAGACCTACGCGGCTGAGTAGACGCCTCCGACCTGCAAATCGGAGTCGAAATGAGGGCACTTGTCCCCCAAGTGTCCCCAATCCACGGAACAAAAAACCAAAGGGCTCAGGCGTTTCCGCCTAAGCCCTTGATTCGAATGGTGAGCCGTACAGGATTCGAACCTGTGACCCACTGATTAAAAGTGTGAAGTTTAAAGATCTCATTGCTGAACATAGCGAAATTTTATTGTTTCTTTTTCATGATATTACGGTGTATGAGGCGAACATGCAAACCCATTCAAAACCCCCAGAGACCCCGTGAAACGAGAGCCTAAGAAGAGCCTAACGGATCAACAGATCAAAAATCTGCGGTCGCCCGAACGGGGTCAGAAGACCTATTACGACAAGGCGCTCCCTGGTTTTGGTGTTAGGGTTTCCCAAGGCGGCACGAAGACCTTCGTGGTGGTCTACGGCCTGAATCGGCAACGTCGGTCGATCGGCCGCTACCCGGAGATGTCGCTCGCCGAAGCTAGGGCGCGCGCCAAAGGCATTCAGTCCGAGTTCGCGCTGGAAAGCCCACTCGAACACGTCAGACCTGAGATCAGCTATCAGGATGCCCGACGCATGTTTCTCGAGGACAGCGAGACGCGCAACAAACCGCGCACGGTCGGAGAGTACCGTCGGCTCCTCCATCGCCACTTCGGATTCAACGGTCCTTTGGACGAAATCGATCGCCACGCCATCCTGCGCCGCCTCGACAAGCTGAAGGGGACACCGGCCGAACAACAGCACGCCTTCGTCGCCATCCGCACCCTGATGAACTGGTGCTGGAAGCGCGGTTATATCGAGGCGTCACCCGTGCCACCGCTGACGTTCAAACAACGGCCGCGGGATCGTGTCCTGTCAGACGATGAGCTGGTTTCAATATGGCGCCACGCCGGTGCCATTGGGTATCCTTTCGGCTCGATCGTCCAACTCCTCATTCTCACTGGGCAAAGACGAGGCGAGATCGTCAACCTTCGGCGCAGCTGGATAGGAAAGGACACAATCATCTTTCCGGCAGCGTTCGTGAAGAACAGCCGGGAGCACGCTCTGCCGCTCACTGAATCCGTGCGTCACATTGTCGATAAACTCCCAGAAACGGCAGATCTGTTGTTTCCGTCGCGGCTCTCGGATGCGAAACCCTTTGACGGGTTTTCGCGGGCCAAGCGCAACTTTGACCGCGACATCCAGGTTTCACCCTATACCCTGCATGATCTCAGGCGCACTTTCAGTTCAAACTTGGCGCGTTTGGGTACGCCAATCCATATCACGGAAAAACTGCTCAACCATATTTCAGGAACAGTCAGCGGCATCTCGGCCGTGTATAATCGGTACTCCTACCTCGACGAGATGCGTGCCGCCATGCAGCGGCATGACGACTTCTTGGCGGAGCTGACCATTGCGTGATAGCGTCGGCATCGCCTGGGTATCGTCGTAACCTGGGGCATCGCGATGCTCTTCAATCAAGGAGACATCGTGATGAGGATACTTTCAAAGCGCCAGCTCAAAGAGTTGGTCCTCTACTCGCCGCAACATGTCGCGCGGCTGGAAAAGGCCGGCCAATTCCCAAGGCGGGTACAGCTTGGCCCCAACAGAGTGGGATGGGTTGAGGACGAGGTACTGGACTGGCTTAAGAAGCGGTTGGAGTGCCGCGAAGAACCCGAACGACGCTCCTGACAAAGGAGCTGGGTGGCCAGGCGTGCACAGCCTGGTCACCCGATTTCGCCAACCCGAGCCGTGCGTGAGGCCCGTTGTTTTCGACTGGAACAGGTCGCTGGATCCTATCGAAAAGTGAAAATGGCGGCGAGAAAACCGGCCCCGTAGCGGCGGGATGGGACTGCTGCGAACTCCGCCGTCCTGTCTGGTCTGCCAATGCTCACCAACGACCGACGCTGTCACTTTTTCCTTGCTTTGACATCACCCAATCTCTCAGTTCGTAGATACAATTGATGCATCGAATCCACCGCTACGCCATCGTTGCAGCGCGGAGGTAAAATTCGGCCCCGGTTGACCGTCTATCGCCGACATATAGAGATCCGTCGCCTGCAACAGTAATTGGACCTCCTTGATGGTACCACGCGACCATTGATCAGAGCCGTTTGCCAGGCGCGAAACAATATCGCCGTCATCCTCTGCGGCGCCTAACAGCAGCATACGAGCAGCCGCTTTCTCGTTCCGGGGCACTCCCCTGCCCTCATCCAGCAGGATTGCAGCGGCAAGGTATCCCTGGTGTTCGCCGCCGCGCGCGGCTCTCTTGAAAAGCTCGAGCGCCTGTTCGGGGCGTCCAACCACGCCATCTTGTGCCAGCACACCGAGGTTGAAAGTCGCCTTGGCGGATCCGCTCTCAGCCGCCCGCGTCAGCAGCTCGATCCCGCGCGATTCGTCCTTGGGAACGATCTCACCTTCGAACAGGGTGACGGCCAGGTTGATCATTGCATCATGGCTTCCGCCTTCTGCTGCGCGTTCGTACAGCTTAAATGCCTCGTACATGTCCTTTTCAACGCCCAGCCCGTTTTCGTAGAGCTGCGCCAGGGAGACAATCGCCCGCAGGTCTCCGCGATTGGCCGCCTGCCGATAGAGAGCGACCGCTCGGTCCACATCGCCAGCAGCAATCGTTGCCCGCGCCAGCAGCGCTGTGTAATGCGTCAGGTCCGGCGACTGCACTGTTGCGGCACTGCAGGCCTGTATGGCCGCAATCGCATTTTGCTGAAGTCGGCTGAATGGAATCCCTGGATTGCTTGCCGTGCCGTCGCGCGGATGGGTTGCCAATCGTGCACAGATGCTGGCAGGCGTGCTGTTGTTCGGGTCGGGGATCGACTGTATCAAGCGCTGCGCCTGAGCCCGATGCGCACCTTCGGGGTACTTTTCAAGATAGTACTCGAGAAGGGGACGCAGACGGCTTCTTTGAGCCAAAGACCAGATACGTTCCGCCTGCGCATCGTAATCCCTCTCAGACAAGGTGCGGGTGGCGTTTTGATTTCCAGCTTCATCATCAAGAAATGCAACCACCTCGCGCACATGCGCCCCCTCCGGGTACCGGTCCATGTAAAGTTCCATCAGTTCGGGCTCTTTAGACCTGGCAGCGACCTGCCAAAGCAACGTATCCTCTGAAGCTGTCGCGGGGCTCGTGTCAAAGCGAAACTGACGGGTCAGAGATGAGTTGTCCCACGGAATCTGCCGCCCTCCCGTAGCGGAAAGGACATCCTTGCGGACCGCAATCATCAGGTCGGATATATCCTGCCCCGGGGTATAGATATGATTGAGCAAAGCCTCGGTAAAAAAGCTGTTTCGTCCTGATCCGTCATAGGCCACATTGTCCGGCTGGGTTGCATAGGCAAAGAGGAAATCCGCGTCGCTTCCCACCCGGGCAAGGCCGTCGTCTCCGAGTTCGATTACGTCGGCGCCAAACGGATTGTCGCGACAGGCATCCAGGATCACGATGCGAATACCCTCCGAGCGCTGCATCTCACCCACGATTTCGTTCAAGGCAATGGTCTGCCGAGTGATATCCTCTGCCGAAGCAATTTCTGCATCGACCGGCACCAGAAAATTCTGGCCATCCACCTGGAAGCCGTGCCCGGCGTAGAAAAGCAACGAAACATCCGCCCTCTCGGCGGCGGCGCCGAACTCACTGGCAAGCGATAACGTGCTGTCCAGTGAAAGATCGGTGCCGAGAAAGACATCAAAGCCAAGCCCTTCGAGCGCTATGGCGAGGTCGGAGGCATCGTTGATTGGGTTGTCCAATGCTTTGACCGACTCGTAGTCGGAATTGCCGATCACCAGCGCCACGCGTGTTTCGGCCAAAACCAAGCAAGTACTTGCCAGCATCAGAATCGACGCCGCGGCAAGTCGGAAAAAAAGCAAGATCAGACTCCGAGATGTAGTTTCGGTTACAGGCCGATCGCGCGAGACAAGCTGATTTCAGCTTCTCCGACGGCCGATGCTATCCGTTCTACCTGTTGCTTCTGTATGCTGGCAAGTTCCGGATCCGACGCTCTAATCAATGTGATCTCCTTGCGGATCTCACGTTGCGTATCCTGCAAAATTCCGCGCGCCTGGTCTGCGGCCGAACGACGGATCGCGGCGCGCTGCTCGACGGTCGTCGCTAGCGAAAGCTGCCGCTGCGCATCTTCGCCGACGTGCCGGATACCTGCACTCGCGCCCCGTATTATGTCTCCAACCGATTCCAATCCGGGCGGAAGACCCTCGATGATCTTGTCCAGATCGGCCGCGTAGTCATCCATCGCATCAGCAAGACAGGCCAGGTACTGGCTCACATCCTCTCCACGCGACGCACAGCTTGAGAGCTGTTCCTCGAAGTCGTCGGATCTCGTATCGATTGTGTCCAATGACCTCAGGGCCGTTGACCGTGAAAGGACCGAGGTTCCTCCGCCTTCAAACGTAGTGTCTACGGTCGGCGTGATTTCGATACTTGGCAGGGGAGGCGCCTGGATGACATCCGAACCTGCCGGAATTTCAACAGGTGGATTTACTGGAGGGTTCACTGGTGGATTTACTGGAGGGTTCACTGGGGGCACCGCTGGATCTGCGGTGACTTCGGCAGACCCTGGCAGGGCGACCACGTTGTAGACCTGCCCTCCCGCACTGGTCAGGTCGCCCGTGTCCACCGTGAAAGTCGTCGTGCCAACAGACGTATTCCCGAAATCGAGTGTCTGAAAAATCGGCGATGTATCGAGCGCATCGGACGCCGGACCAAAACGATAAAGTGAAGGACCGCCGAAGACATCTCCCGTCGTTGTCGCCGTTGGAACATCGCTTTCCTGAACGGTTACATCGTTTGGAATTGCGAAGACAACCGGGCTGGTCGTGTAATTGGCAGGATTGGCGCCGATGCTGCCCGGTGCCCAGACAGTTGCGAAATTCCAGCCTTGCGCCGAGGCCAGGTCGTAGAAACCTTGCGTGTCCTGCAACTGGGCCGTTGTGAGGGGGGCGCCGCCATCACTAGCGCCCTGACCAGAACTCTGCGTGTCCCAGAACGAGGCCGAAACGGTACCGGCGTTTACAGCAACCAGGCCGCCATATGTCACTGTACCGAAGCCGGAATATTCCATTGATCCAGTGGAGAAGGTCCTGGAGATCGTCGCCCCGCTATCGTTGAAGCCCACCAATCCACCCAGATACGCGGTGTTGAAGTTATCGTTCGTAAGGGTGACGGAAACGTCAGACGTTGAATAAGAATCCAGAATTGTACCTTGGTTGTTTCCTACCAAACCGCCAACATAGTAACCGTCTGCGTCGTCCTCGACCGTTACCGTGCCACTGCTGTTGGAACGTTCGATTGTTCCGGAATTTCGACCGGCCAGCCCGCCGGCCTCTACCATGTTACTCTCGACTGTCGTTGCATACACGTCAGCGGTGGAAAAACTGTCCGTGATCGTGCCGCCATTCGAGCCGACCAACCCGCCCCCGACACCTTCCACTGTGGTAAGGGTGCCCGAGGTCATGACGCCGATAACCGTGCCGTCATTGGCACCGGCGAGAATTCCGCCGAACGCGGTCGTCACGTCTGCATTTGTTATACTGAGATCGATCACCGTTCCGGTCAGAAGACCGAACAACCCGCCGAAACCGTAGATGTCGATGAAGAGTCCGTCGATGGCATGACGGTTTCCATACAACGTTCCGGAGAAATCGATAGGTTCAAACCCTTCAACGAAAGAACCGCCGTTCCCCCAGCCCGTGGTGACGGAGGCATCGATGTCGTTTGCCAATACATAGCTCAGATCGCTGAGGCTTGGCCCGCCAATCCCTTGCAGTCCATACACGTCGGTGAGTTGATATGGGTTCGCATCTGTCCCGTCGCCGCCCAGTGCGCGCAGGAAGTCCGCATCGGAATCAACCTCGAAATCGGCTGCGAAGAAGTTGGGAAGAACCGCCGAAATCTGTTGCCAGAAGCCAGAAACAAGCGAGAAATACGCGACATTCACGCTCGCATTCGCCGTTATGAGCCCAACAAGACCGTTGGACAGGCCGACAGCGTTCAGGATCAACCCTCCATTGGGAGCATTGATCACGCCGTTGATGGTGATGACGTTGTCCGCGATCAGTTCCAGCGTGGTTGCCGCATTCCACGAGATATCCGCGTCTACGACAATGTTTCCAGCGTCGAAGAAATCCGGGTCAGAGGTCGTCAGCGTGACATTGCTCATCTCCAGATTGGACATGAGCGTGGCGACTTCGATATCCCCGGGCCGTCCGGTCAATGTGTCGACAATATAAAGGTTGATCGGATCGAGAAGGAGTGTACCCCAAGAGCCATTCGGCGCGCGCGTGTCTGTCGTGCCGGTATAGTGTAGTGTTTGTTTCCCCGACACCTCGACCAGACCGCCATTCCCGGTATCGGCACCACCTCTTGCCGAGTTCTTTCCAGCGAATTCCGTGTAATCGTCAGACCAGATAACGATCAGCCCACCGTCGCCCTGGGCTCCGCCATCGGCCGTGATCACCGTGTCCGCGTCCACAATGGTCGTGCTGGCCGTCTGCAGGTCGCCGCTGCCCTGGTAATCTCCGCCGACCCGGATTTCGCCGCCACTGCCCTCACCGACACCGCTGGCATCAAGTGTCGCGCCCGCGAGCGTGATGTCGTCACCGGTGATGGTGATTGTACCGCCATTACTCGGGCGCGCCTCGGGCCGAGGCGAAGCCATGACCGGCTCTGCGCGTGCGGATGTGTCGATCCGGCCGCTCACGACGACGCTTCCTCCGTATCCACCAAGAACAACCGCACCGGATACGCCGCCAACCGTTCGCGCCTCGATGATGCCCGACATGTTCACCACCTGACGCGCCGCATCGCGGGCGCTCGCTCCCAGCAATTGCACCATACCACCGTCTGCCGAGATGCGGCCGGAATTGGCGACAAGCGCCTCCATGGTTTTGTCGTCGCTGTCGGAAGGTACGGCAACCTGCATGAACCCGTCGCCCGAGACATCCAGCGTTACCAGTTCACCGGCCCCCAGCCCAACCTTTCCGAGCGGTACCTGGATCAGTCCCGAATTGGAAACCTGCCCGCCAATCAATGCAGCGTAGCTTCCCGGCCTGCTGATGATTTTTCCTGCGTTCTCTACACTGTTGGAGTTGCCATCGCCCTGATAACGAAAGACACCGCTCAGGAAGTCGTCGTTCGAAATATCAAGTGTCGATGCAACAAACCCACCGGTGCTGATCGCGCCCGACGGACCGATATAGATGCCATTGGGGTTGATCAGATGCACTTGGCCGTTGGCGTTTATTTGGCCGTAGATATCGCTGGTGGCAGAACCGGTCACGCGGTTGAGTATCGCGCTGTCGGACGAGGGTTGATAGAAATCGAGCGTCGATCCTGCGCCGACATCGAACGTGTTCCAGTTCACGATCGCCGCATCCGATCCCTGGTTTACGGTCATATGGTTCCGGCTCGGTTGCGCAATGGTCGCATTCCCTGCCACCACAGACCCGCCGGTCGGCAAGTTCTGCGCGAGTGCGGTACCGGCCAGCAGCATCGCCGTCAGGGAGCTGAATGCCCGTAGCTGTAGGGATGCGCGCCTAGAAACGACGATTGGCGACAATCGTGAAACGGTTTCTGTCCGAACCGAAATCATCTCGCTCACCCTTTCCATATTCGAGCCTAAGCGACCCAGACCGAAATGCAGAACTTTCCAATGTGAACAAATCAGCACCGATTCCATAAGAATAGGCCGTTGTCCTTCTTTGCTCCAAGACGGTTGGTTCCTCGAGCCCAAGAACACCGTAGGCCCCGAACGCGTAAGGCTTGCCAACCACAGGGAAACCGAAGATGTCGAATTTTTTCGAACGCCCGACTTCCGACCGCACGACCCATCCATAGTCGCCGCGCAGATCACCGGCATCGAACGCGGAGAGTTCATTTGTCTGGGCAATGCTGAACTGTTCCGAATTCACGAGGGCATCGCCGAAATTGCTCTGCGCCCTTCCGCTCAACAAGAAGGACCAGTTCGACGCAAACGGGCGCTCATATCTGGCACCGACCACCAGCTTGCTGAACTCGGCGTTTGCACCTTGGCGCGAAAGCGGTGTGTCGTCAGCATCGATATCCGTGTCCGCGCCAAATGCGTCCAGCCCCTGGGAGAAGACCGCACTCGCTTCCAGGTAGCTGCGATTGTCGAATGCCCATTTGCCGTCGATGGTTGCCCGAAGAACGCTCAGATCGTCGTCGTAGATCGGAAATTCGGTCGAACCGGCAACCAGATCCTGTGAATCGCTTACCCTGTCGAGGATGAGTTGCGAAGACAGGTTGAAATGGCGCGAACGTATCCACGGATAATAAAGCCTGAACGACAGCCGCTCGAACTTGCTTTTGTTCGGGAAGAGATCGTCCTCCGGCTTTGCCTTGCTCGACGTCGCCTCGAAATTGAAAGTCGGCCCGTCATAACCGATGGGAAAGACGGCCCCTGCAGACAGGACCTGATAGGTCGGGTCTTCCGAGAAATAGTCTGATGGGGTGCCGCCAGCGCGGAAGTAGAAAGTCTCGCCAAGCTCAAGCGCTCCGTTGACTTCCACACCGAAGCTTAGGTTCAGAGTTCCAAGCTCGTCCGACAAGGTATTGTCGAGCCCGAAATAGCCCGTGACCTCTTGGAATTCCCCGTCAAGGGTTAATACCGTACTTCCGGTGGAGCCGCCCGCTGACAATGTCGACGCCAGCCGCACACCGAACGTGTCCCCGGCCAGCAGGAGCGCCCTTTCGATTTCATTCAACTGAACACCGCGTTCATTGATCAGCGGTTGGGTGATGGCGACAGCCCGACCCCGCGCGGGCGCCGGAACGCGGGATGCGTCGACGCTCTCGATAAAGCCGTCGATCACGACGATACGCAACGTTCCCCCGTCACGAATTGTCTGCTGTGGCAGCACCACCCTGCTCAAAACATATCCTGCATTTGCATAGGCGTTTTCGAGCGCGCTGGTTGCGGCAAAGATCTCCGAAACGGCGATACGTTTGCCACTGAGCTTCTCGGAAAATGCCGTGTTCGCGGTGGCCATCTCTGGCAGACCACCCTCGATCCGGACGTCTCCAATCGCAACAAAGAGCTTGTCCGCGCCCTGTGGAACAGGCGCGCCCGGATCGCGCGCAACAGATACCGGCCCCACTCCGGTCTGGCTCTCCGGCTGAAATGTTGAAGGAGCAAGATTGGATGCGGCTTGAGAATGTGCCAGTCCTGAATTCAGAAGGCAAATTGAAACTGCGCTACCGAAGCTCAAAGTTGCTTTGGATATCAACGCGCGGTATCGCATCATTATAGATCCCTATGGCGTTAGACTTGACCGTCATTTTCGAGGAAACTGAGACCATCCAAAGCCATGCGGCGTGCTCTGATCAAGTATGCATTTTGTTTTGACGGATTTTAACGGAGCAGTGCGGACTTCTTCCCACGCGGTGGCATTGTTGCGCAAATGGGCCGAGGGATTAACGTCAAGAATCCAGCGTGTTAGTTGGCGGCAAGAGCAGGCCGGCGAAGATGACGAACAAGATCACCAACTGGCGTCCCTATAACCGTCAAAATGGAATCTAGAGCGTGTCGCGGCCTATCTGATTCAGGCTTCCCAGATTGGTTGTGATGTGATTCCCTTCTGTTGAGGCAGATATAGGGGTCTCAGATGGGCAAACCACATCCAATAGAGCTACGCGAGCGCGTCGTCGCTTTTGTCGATGAAGGTCACGGGCACCGCGAGGCGGCGCGGCACTTCCGGGTTTCGCCGAGATTTGTGAACGATCTGATCAAGCTGCGGCGGGAAACCGGATCACTGACACCACGACCGCAAGGTAACGGAGGTGGTCACCGCAAACTGGCCGGCGTGACCGGCTGGATTGAGGC
>NZ_FNEK01000108.1 GCF_900099935.1 Aliiruegeria lutimaris
TCTCCAAGGTGAGTTGACCGATCTTGGCGTGCAGGGAGGTGATGTCGATCTCCGGTTCCTTGCTCTTCGGCCAGTCCTCGAACACATCCGTCACGCCATCGAGCAACTGGTCTTTCCACTGCTTGATCTGGTTCGGGTGCAGGTCGAACTGGGTGGCCAGCTCGCTCATCGTCTTGTCGCCCTTCAGTGCCGCCAGTGCGACCTTCGCCTTGAACACGGCGCTGTGGTTTCTTCTCGGACGTCTTGCCATCTTTCGCTCCTTCTTCCCGGCATCGCTGCCGGATCGGGAGCAGAAAATCCACCTAACTCAACCGTTCAGATTTCCCGAGCCACCTCTGAAAGCGATGGCACGCCTTTTACGCGCGACTTCAAGGAGATGGTTGTAGGTGTACCCTAGCTTGCTCAACTTCCGTTGGAGGGTTCTCGGGCCCAAGTCCAAGGCGTTTGCAAATCCATCGAGATCTACAGCGCGATCCAACAATCGAAGGTCAATGAGTTTCAGGGTATCATCAATGAACGCGGTTAGCTCCCCGTCGGGTGGCGCGACCAAATCAAGAGAAGTAATCGGTCGAGGGAAGGGAATAGGACCGGAGAGCCTTGCTCCAAGGTCCGCTTTCCTGACCGCAACACTGTAATTCGGACAGCCAAAACGGATTGTGGATTGAACAAGGGCGCTCAGGTTTTCCGTTCTCGCTGGCTTTTCGTAGTCGACTTCCACCCAATCGGGCCGTCACCCCTTGCCCAGGAAGCCGCGAAAGAAAACGAACATCGTTTCGAAGAGGTGGTCCGAGAAATGACGTACGTTTTCATAGCCTGCCAGACCTGACTTGTAGCACCACACGATGTGATGTTCTCTTTCGGCTAAGTACATTTCTGTGCCGCTTTCGTGCGCCCACAGTGTCCTGCACATCCGTTGCAAGGCCAAGCCAAGGGTCGGTGCACAATAGGCATATCCGGCCCAAAACCCGTAATCGAGCGCTGTGGTTTTGCTTCCGAGGCGTACACCGAATTCCTCGTCACCGACCGCGCGCGCAGCCGCCTCCATTACGCGGATCATCTTGGCCAGCGGTACCCGATGCTCTGGCGCATTGAGAACGCTAAGGGGAAGATCGTGTTGCTGTAGGATGCGGACGAGAGCGCGATCGCCAGCCTTGTCACGGACAAGTTCGGGCAATTGACCCCATCCCCGGATTGTCGTCATCGGTACGGTTTTCAACGCAAGCCCCATCTTTCCCCGGAAAATGGTACCACAATCGTTTCCTGACAATGAGAATGGAGTGCGACTGGCCTTCAAGGGCTGGAAGTGGTCTTGCGGCTGCGCAGAATTGCGCCGGATTATCCTGTAAAGTGAACGTCCGCATCCAACTTTGCAGCCGGTGTGGTTTTCAACTGCGGCGAATTCACACTTTCCGCCCGTTCTGACTGATGCTGCGGTTGCGAACGGCGCAGGTGGACAATAATCCCGAACGGCAGATGCGTGTAAACACCTGCCGAGCACCTCGGTTTCCGAATTCGATTACGATGTTCTCCAAAGCCGACGTGGAAACATATATTGGGTAGCGGACGCTGGGTCGGCGCTGCGGATGGGAGTGGCGGATGTGAGGAAACGTAATGGAAAACGTGAACCTTCCTGCCATCCGAGATTGTCGACAGCCGTGGAACAAGGGGCGAGTTGTCGGCCAGAAACGACCGCTGCTGCCCAATCACGTTTGGGCAATCCGGGTAAGGCTGGAACTCGCTGAGCGGAAACGTGATCTGGCACTCTTCAATCTTGCCATCGACAGCAAACTGCGAGGGTGCGACCTCGTAAAGCTCGAGGTCGCGGATG
The DNA here is from genome assembly GCF_900099935.1 of Aliiruegeria lutimaris. Taxonomy (GTDB): domain Bacteria; phylum Pseudomonadota; class Alphaproteobacteria; order Rhodobacterales; family Rhodobacteraceae; genus Tropicimonas; species Tropicimonas lutimaris. Next base: position 1,829 of record NZ_FNEK01000108.1, read on the forward strand.
TCTACGCTGCCGGGCTGGTCAAGGAGCGCACTTCGATAATCCAAAGCAAAACGGACAAACCAGTTCGGTTTGAGATTTCGGAAGGAACTCGGAAATCGATCGCGCAATGGATCGCAGACCCTTTGATGATCGGATCGAAATTCCTGTGGCCAGGTCGCTTTCATGAGCGGCTGCATATCTCTACCCGCCAGTATGCGCGCCTAGTTCGAGAATGGGTCCGGTCGATCGGCTTGGACCCCACTTCCTACGGAACGCATTCAATGCGTCGTACCAAGGTTGTGCAGATCTACCGCAAGACCGGCAACCTGAGAGCAGTACAACTCCTACTGGGACATACGAAGATGGACAGCACTGTCCGTTATCTCGGTGTCGATTTGGAGGACGCACTCTCGATCGCCGAGTCTGTCGATCTCTGACGAGTTGGGCCGATCAACCCGATCGGCCCATCATCTCGAGCCGTTTTTCGAGTCGGCTTTTCCGACGGTGTGGTCATCCGACCATATTGATCAGATGTCAGCGAAGAGCCCAATCTGACCAATGCTGCGTGCTTCATCAATTACCGCTTTCGCCCTTGACCGGGAAATGCCTCGTGATCACGCTGCCTCGAGTAAGACGCCGTTCTTTCGAAGATGGAGACAGGTGGATGACGAAATGCATCGAGCAAACCGATGTTCTTGTAATCGGTGGGGGCACGGCCGGTTTCGGTGCTGCAATCGCAGCGGGTCTGCAAGGGCTCCGGGTTACGCTCCTGGAGGCGACGAGCAAAGTCGGCGGCGTGATGGCGTTTTGTCCTGGAATGCCTTGGGGTGGGGCTTATCCGATGGATCAAATCGTCGGCGGCCTTATTGAGGAACTCATAGATCGACTGACCTCCATGGACCCACCGGCTGCAGAAAAACGAGCCTGCACATTAGAAAACTTCGGACCTGAGATAGTCTATGACCACGACATTGCGACCTTGACCATGTTCGAGATGCTCGAAGAGGCGGACGTTAGTGTCAGGTTGGGCACGATCGCAATCGAACCCGAAATGGAAGGAAATGCGATATCCTACGTTCGGTGCTGTGACCGAAACGGACCATTTGCGATCCAGCCAAAAGTCGTTATCGATTGCTCCGGGGATGGTGACATCTCCGCAAAGGCCGGTGTGCCGTACGCTCTGGGCGATGCCTCGGGAAAAATGATGGCGGTGACAGTTTCATTTCTCATGATGGGGGTGGACTGGGCCAGCGCCTTTGCTGATCCAGATCCTTACTTTCGGAAATACGCCGAGAAAGGTATCGCGGACGGTCGGCTGCACGGTGATCTTGCGAAGCTGTACCTTATGCGTGGTTTTCATCAGGGCACGGTATTCTGCAACTCGGTACATGTGCGTGGTGTGAACGGAACAGATCCTGTTGTAGTCGCCTTGGCGACCCAGAAAGGGCGCAGACGGTGCCACCAACTCGCCTTGTTCTTGCGAAGCGACGTACCGGGATTTGAAACGGCGCACATGTCCATGCTTTTCCCTACCGTTGGCGTTCGTGAAACGCGCAAACTGCAAGGCGTGTACCGCTTGACTGGCGCGGATCTGACACACGCGACGAAGTTCCCCGATGGCGTCATGGCCTGTGACAATCCGGTGGACGATGTGATGAGGGCGGAAGGAGATATGAGCCACGATGCCGCGATCGAAGCCGGGCAGTACTATACGATCCCGTTTCGGTCGCTTTTGCCTGAGACGATCACGAATTTGATGTTTGCGGGGCGCATTTTGTCGGCGGACCCAATGGCGTTTGCGTCGGTCCGCGGAATGCCACAATGCACGGCCATGGGACAAGCGACTGGAACAGCCGCTGCGCTCGCAATTAAATCCAACGTCACAGTGCAAGACATATCGACAGACCTGCTCGTTCAGCAACTGTCTCGGCAGGGTATCAACAGTTTGTTGGTCCCAGAACTTGCGACGGCCTGATTTTCTATGGCCTACGGATGACGATGCAGTGACTCATTTCACTGACCTGAAACAGCCGTCGGTGTTTACTTATCGAGCGCCCGCCTTGTCCCGCAACTCGGTCATAGCCCCCATCGGCTATGCTGCGGCCTCCATGAACGACCGGTTTCCACGTGGCCGCACAGTTCCGATTTTTGGCCTGTCGAGTTGACCGATATGCCGCGATTGCGAAACCCCAAGGTGAGACGAGTCCGCTTCGGGCGTGAAACTTAACCCGGATGCATCTTAGCTGAGCCGCATACCTGTCCGAAAAAGCAGGACTACTTCACTTCAACCATTTCAATTCGGAGCGCAGCCTCTCCTCCAGAGGCAACCTCAAGAAGAACCGCACCGCTGCTCTCGTCGAGTGGCGCGGTCTTTGCGCGGCACAAGGGACAGCCATTCTGCCCTTGGTGAGACTGGTTCGAATTGGTCTGCCAGCACCCGCCACTGCCATTGGATGCTTGCTCAGCAGGCAAATGTGCGCTCCAATAAAACGTCATGCCGTCAAAGTTAAAACTGCTGATTGCATTGCTTGTCACGAAAGGACCTCAAAGCGTGGATATTGCTTTCAACTGTAAAGACGAGAGTATCACTTTGACGATAAACTCGGTTGTCGTCGCTGGGTGGACAGGGCGGAACTTGGCGGCGGTGCAGCAGCATATTGACGAGTTGGCCGAGCTGGGCATCGCCCCGCCCAGTCAGATACCGCTCTATTACCGGGTCTCAACCGCGATGCTGACCCAATCCGAAAGCATCGAGGTTCTGGGCGAAGGATCCTCGGGCGAGGTGGAGCCCTTGTTGATACGCGCGGGAGGCAAAACCTATTTCGGCCTAGCGTCGGACCACACGGACCGCGACCTGGAGGCCTATTCCGTTGCGGCCTCCAAACAGGCTTGCGCAAAACCCATTGCCACCAGTTTGTGGGACTTTGACGACATCGCGGATCATCTCGATGACATCCGCTTGCGCTGTTGGATCGATGAGAAGGGGAAAGAGGTATTGTATCAGGACGGAACTCTGGCAGGCATTCGCCCTCTGGCTGACCTCTGCACCGGGGCCGGTATTTCTGATGGCACGGCCATGCTTTGCGGCACCTTCGCGGCCATCGCCGGCGTACGACCTGCGCAATCCTACCGGATGGAGGTGTCGGACCCCCACAGCGGGAAGACCATTGCACTGTCCTATTCCGTGGTGGCTCTGCCAATCATCGCCTAAATGCACTAGTCGAACGCGCAGCCATGTATCAGGTTTTCGCGCATCAACCGCTGCGCCAAACAACCGCGCGGTATCGAAATCCGCGCCAGATGCGCGGCCTTGCGCGCGGCATGGCTGCGCGCCTCAGTCACCGCTTGCGCGCTGGTGGTGCCCACAAACCGTACCGACAGACCAGCGCGCTACTGTACCAATCGGTCTATGCCGGGAGAAGTAACAGTGGCAATTTTGGGGTTTCCACCCGTGGTCTGATGGTCGGTCAAAGGCAAGTCCAGCCCTTTAAGGCGCATCCCCATGCGATCATAGGCGTCTGACACTGTGAATTTTTCCGTCAGAAACCGGTCCACCCCGGCTTTGGCGAAACGATGATCCTGAAAGCCAGTGACGACGCGGATTGGCCCAGCTGTGGGAAAAGCCGGTTGCAGGATTTCGCCCAGGCGATCCTCGCGAACAGTCGCGTCGGACAGGGCGATCGTTTGCCCAGTTCGCACCGCTCCACCGCCGAATCCGGACGTAGAATGGGTCGCCTGATTGCCCAACCAATCCGCTGTCGCAATCCGGCCGGCGCAGGCAAGAAAGGTCCAGCTTCCCGCTTCGCCTGCGGTGATTGATAACCGCTCGCTCTTTTGAACCATCAGGACCGTCCAGGACCGGGTCTTCTGGCTGTTGTGCTGGACGATAAGATCCCCACTCGCAATGGCAAGGGTCACGGCCTCTGGCGTCAGGCCTTTGGCGGATGAAACAGCCCCAGATCGGACGAAAATGGGTCTTCGTAACAGACCTGCACCCTGCGAGTGACGCCCGCGGACTGGATGGTTATCGGCGCCCCAAGACAGCCACGGACATGTGTTTCCATGGCATCATGATCGGTCACGAGAGGGTCAAATGACACCGGCAGGTTGATCATGGCAGGTACGGGCTCAATCATCCCGCCCGCTGCCTGCGCGGCCAAATCTGCGTCCAGCGCCGGCACAGCGCCACACGCCTCATCCGAGATTTCGTCGGCAAAGGTCACAAGCAGCGTGTGATCGGCGATGGCTTTGAACCGTGGGGTCATGGCGTTCTCAGGTGCCCATGAAAGAAGCGATCTGAACGCCCCGCGCCGTCAACAGATAACGGACCTCGCGCGCCATAGCAGCAGCCCCGACGCTGTCATCGTGGGCACAGATGGACTGGGCCGCCAGCGCAATTTGATCACCGTCCACCACAGGCATACGCCCGGTTTCAAGGAACGAAAGCAGACGTGACGCGGCCGCGCCCGCAGCACGGGAGGCATGCTCGGCCTGGGTGCTGGATATCGCCAACACCGCCAGTTCTGGGTCGATCTTCTGGACCGCCGCGACGAAGGCATCGGCCACGCTGGGATTTCGTGCGGCGGGGTTGGCCGGTGCGCCGTGGAGTTTGACATAGGCCACTGGCACGCGCATCAACGCAGCCACCCCCCGCAATGCCCCGATCTGGGCGGCACAAATGCGCCCGATGTCATTTGCCAACAACGGGATCACCCGCCGCCCGACCCCGATCCGGTCCGCGCGTCCGGGATGCGCGCCCAAGGTCACGCCGCTGTCGCGGGCCAGCGCAAGCGTTCGAAACATGGTGTCCGGATCGCCCGCATGGCCCCCACAGGCGATATTGGCAGAGGTCAGGATGGACAGAAGCTGCGCATCATCTCCCATGTCTCAAGCGCCGAACCTTTCACCAAGATCAGAATTGAGGTCGATGCGCATCGCCGCAGCCCTACTGCAAGGCGTTGGGCAGGAACAGGGCCATGTTGGGAAAGGCGATCAGCAGGAACGCCATGGCCAGCATCGTCAGGCAATAGGGCAGCGCACCCAACATGACTTCATTCAAACTGCCCGATTTCCGCGCGCCTTGCACAACGTAAAGGTTCAGGCCGACTGGCGGGGTGATCAGCGCCATTTCAATGAGCACAATCATCAGGATGCCGAACCAGATCACATCATAACCTTGCGCCAGAACCATGGGAACGATGATCGGGATCGTGACCACCATCAATGATAGGGTTTCGATGAAGAAGCCCAAGACGATGTAAAGCACGACGACCACGAAGATGAACCCCAATGGCGACAAGCCAAGCCCCTCCATGAAGGCCGTCAATTCACGGCCCAATCCAGCCGAAGCCAGCGTGAAATTAAGGAACGACGCGCCGATCACGATCAGCATGATCATCGACGTGATCTTGACCGTCCCAGCGAGGCTTTGCGTCAGCATGTCCCAAGACACACCGCCAAAAAAGAAGGCAATAAGGAACGCGCCTGCAACGCCCACCGCCGCGGCCTCTGTAGGAGTGGCCCAGCCGCGATAGATTGACCCCACGATCAGAGCAAACAGGATCAGGATCGGGATCAGATCGCCTAGCGCGCGCAACATTTGCGGAAACGGGAATGTGCGGCGCACACCGCCCAGATCGGGACGAATGACGCAGATGATCGCGGTGACAGCCATGAACGCCAGCGCAAGTGCCAGGCCCGGGATCAACCCCGCCAGAAACAGCTGTGGGATCGAGGATTGTGTCAGAAAGCCATAGACGATCAGGTTAATCGACGGGGGGATCATGATCCCGAGCGTGCCGCCCGCCGCGATCGCGCCGGAAAACAGCTTCGGGTCATAGCCTAGCTTCTCGGCCTGCGGCATTGCGACAGTCGCTACAGTTGCGGCAGTGGCCACGGAAGATCCAGAGGTCGCGGAAAACATTGTTGCCGTGGCAACGTTGGCATGGACCAACCCGCCCGGCAGCCAGGACACCCAGCGGTCAAGCGCAGCATAGGTCCGTGTGGCAACTCCGCTGCGCACCAGGATTTCGCCCAGCAACACAAAGAACGGGATGGCGATCAGTGTCGCGGAATTGGACGACGACCAGACCATATTGCCCAACCCCCGCGTCAGTGGAAAACTCGAAAAAAATGCATCAATGCCAAAACCCAGCAAAAACAGTACGATGCCAACAGGAATGGACAGGGCCAGCAGCCCCAGAAGTCCGACAGAGACAAACCCGATCATTGCAGAGTCTCCTGTTCGGCAAAGGCGCCGACGATGGCCTCGGTGTCTTCGTAGCGGCGTTTGATCAGCAGGCTCAGCGCGGCGAATGTTGTCAGGCATGACATAACCGCAAACCAGACCCAGCCAGCAAACCACGGCAGCTGGACCCACGCCAATGGCGTTTCAAGCGGTGTGTTGGCCCGCGACCCGTTGGCAAGCGACCGTTCCAGAACTGGCCAAGCCTTGATCGCAATGGTGATCATCACGCCGGACATGACGGCCATGGAAAACACATCGAACAGTGCGCGCCAAAAGCTCTGGAACCGCGACCGCAGCAGATCAATGCGCACGTGCCCCAGTTCCAGCAGGGTGTAGGACATGCCCCAGGACGTAGCCAGCGCCATCGCGTATCCTGCTATTTCTTCGGTGCCTCCAAGGGACGTCCCAATCTGGCGCATGACAATATCCAACATTACGAAGGCCGCGCAGGCGAGAAGGCCAAAACCCACGGCCAGCGCCACCCCTCTGTTGATCACCCGAAGGCTTTGTATCATCTTGCGTTCCATAATCGGCACGTCCCTCGTTGGACAGTTGAAGAGGCGAGGCCCTATTCGATCGTCACGCCGACAACTTGGCCGACGCTGTCATTCCAGCGCTGTGCCCATTCACCGCCTGCGCGCTCTGCCCATTCAGGCAAGACTTCGCCAGTCAGGATGTCGCGCGCCCGCGCAAAGTCGGCGTCGCTGACTTCAACAAGCGTCATGGACCGTGCCTCGCCTGATGGGCACTCTCCGTTGCCGGTCAGGCATGCGATATCATTGACAAGTGCGTCCTGCGCGCTGGCCCATGCGGGGTCTTCGAAACCACTGGCGATTTCGCTGGTAATCAGCGCCTGCGTGCCGGCGTCAAGGCTGTTCCATTTGTCCAGATTGATCGCGGTGACCACGGAATCCCAGCCGCCCAATGGGATCGGCAGCAGGTGTGTGGACACTTCCCACCAGCCCGCGCTGTACCCCGATCCGGCACCGGTCACTGCACAATCGACAACACCATTTTGTAGCGCGCCGGGGACTTCGGAGAAGGACACATTTACGCCCTCAGCACCAAGAGCCTCAAGCAATTTGGCCGTCATCCTGCCTGATGCGCGAACCTTGAGGCCCTCCAGGTCAGCAAGGTTCGTGATCTCGTGGTTGCAAAACACAACCTGTGGCGGGTAAGGCGCAATCGCCAACACGTGGCTGTTGAACCGATCGCGGTAGATGTCGGCGACCATTGGGCGGGCGGCGTCAACCATGGCGCGCGCATCGTCCGCCGTCAGCGCCAGAAGCGGCACATCTAGGCCTTCAAGTTCAGGTGCATCGGCAACCGCATAATCGGCGACGGTCATTGCCACGTCGTACACGCCCTGGCCCAACAGCGGATATATATCGCCCAGGCCAAGGCTCATCTGGTTGTGAGTCGTCAGCTCGACTGTGATTTCACCTCCCGAGGCTTCGGGCAAGGTCGTAGACCAGAACGGCGCTTCATATTGATTGTGCAGGGGCAGGCTGGACCAGCTGCCCACCACGGACAGGCTTTCGGCAAATGCCGGTGCAGTCAGCGCGGTTGTCGCGGCCAGAACTGAGATTATTTTTTTCATTGTCGTGGTCTCCTTGTTGGATCTTGTTGTTCAGGGGAGAATTGTTGTCTCGGCGTCTTCGGCCACATCGGCGACCAGCATGTGGCCGGGCGAATGGGTGATACAAATTGGTAGACCTGCGGCCAGCAGGACGTTTTGTGGAGTCACTCCGCAGGCCCAATAGACGGGAATTTCGCCGTCCTTGATATCGACCGCATCGCCCCAATCTGGGGCGGACAGATCGGCAATTCCGATTTGGGACGGGTCGCCCACTGCGATGGGTGCTCCGTGGGCTTGAGGGTAGCGGCGGCTGATCTCGCGCGCGCTTTCAACCTGTTCGGTCGGAATCGGGCGCATGGTCACAACCATTTTCCCGCCAAACCGCCCCGCGGGAACCAGATCGATATTGGATCTGAACATCGGCACATTGCGTCCGGTTTCCAAATGCCGCACAGGAATACCATTGCGCACCAGCGCGTTTTCAAAGGTGAACGAACAACCCAAGGCAACAGGTACAAGGTCGTCCGCCCAGACGTCAGAAATGTCCGTCACTTCCTCGCTCAAAGCGCCATCCCGGAACACGCGATATTTTGAGACGTCCGTGCGAATGTCGATGTCGCGGCCCAGTGTCGGCAGGCTTGGGTCGCCAGTGTCACCCACGCCCACGATTGGGCAGGGCTTGGGATTGCGTTGACAAAACCGCAGGAAATCCAGTGCGTATCTTTCGGGCAGAATGGCCAAGTTGCATTGCAGCTTTCCTGCCGCTAGCCCTGCGGTATGGCCGGTGTAGGACCCTGTCCGAATTGCGCCGCGTACGGCGCTGGCAGGCGCGCCCATCAGGTCGGCATGTGAGACTGTGGTTCTGGTCACTTTGGCCCCCCGTGTTATCAGCCTGATCATCACACGCGCCCACACCCCCAATCAAATTATCATTTTATATATGTTGTGATAGATTTACTGAATTTACTTGGGGTGGATCTTGTCCCAGTCTACGGCCACCGCGCGCGCCATTTCCGCACTGTTTTCAATAAGAAAGCTGCGGGGTTCCGATAGATAGGACGCCGTGAACGACAATGGCTGCGGCCGGAACCCCGGATCAAATTCCACAATCTTCCCAGAGGCGAGCAAATCATTGGCGAGCGCGCGCGGGTAAGGCCCGACAGCGATTCCTGCTGCGATCATCTTCAGGCTCGCTGACAACGAGGCCGAGGCATAGACCCGCAATCTTGGCCCCACCCTACGTGACAGTTCCGACATCAGTTCGCGGTAGGGGCGTGTCTTGCTGGAATAGGAAATGACGGGGATTTGGCTTAGGTCGGTCTCCGGGTTTGCGGTGGCGCGATACCAATGCAGATCAAAGGACGGTAATTCGACGTTCTGCACCGAAAACTCCGACACCGGACCCATCAGCAGAGCCAGATCAAGTTTTCGTTCCAGCAATGCCGAACGCAGGTTCAGGGAGATATCCACTGTCAGATCTACGTTCACGCGGGGGTATTCTTCGCTGAGTTCTTTGAGGAAATCAGGCAACCATGCTTGCGCAATCGTCTCAGACGCGCCGACGCGAAACAAGCCTTCGGTCTCGGATGGGTTGGCGACGCGCTGTTTTATCTCTTCTTCCACAAACAGCATTTGCTCGGCATATGAAAGCAGCAGCGTGCCGTGTTTGGTCAGGATCAACTCACCGGGGCCGCGTTCAAACAGGGGCACGCGCAGCTCTTTTTCAAGATTGGCGATGCGGGTGGAGACAGCGGGTTGCGACAGGTTCAACCGCTCCGCCGCGCGACGAAACCCGTCTAAACGGGCGACCCAAAGAAAGGTTTTGATTTGATCAAAAGTCATGGCCCATTCATAGAACGGATCAAATAGGCTGCAAATCCATAAAGTGTCGTTCATTGGAAAGCCGGAAAATCGATTGTAGAAGCTCGCCTCTGAAAGCTAGCCGACGTCGCGGATTTCCGTGGCTTTCTTTGGAAGCGGTCGTTTGCCAGTTCGGGTTGAACGGTAGGTTTGTCCGCTGACTCGACCTTGGTGCAATCCGTCGTGAACGTCCGGTCCTCTTCCGCGTGAACGATTATCGAGTGAGCACGGCAGCGAATGCTACGAACGCAGCGAAGGTCTGCAAGGTCGGCAATCTACCAGTTCGCGCGGGCCGCAGCAGTCGGGAAGAAGGGCTCGTTACTGCCGTTCTCTGCGTTAACCACAAACGGCGGCTTCGTGCCGTTCACGACGAGCCCGCGCCGAGTGTGTTTGCAGCCGCAGCGTCGCAGGTGCCGTCAATCGGTGACAAGAGTGAGGGGCCGATCT
>NZ_FNEK01000107.1 GCF_900099935.1 Aliiruegeria lutimaris
CAGGCCGAAATCGCGGAAGATCAGGTAGATCGGGATCAGCACGCCGACGGGCGGCAGCATCTTGGTCGAGAGCATCCACATCAGCACGTCCTTGGTCCGCTTGGCGGGCACAAAAGCCATTGCCCAGGCGGCCGGGATCGCGATCAGCAACCCGAGGAGGGTCGAGCCGACCGAGATGGTCACCGAGTTCATGAAGTGCTTGAAGTAGTCGGAGCGCGCCTGAACCGCGCCATAGCTCTCGGTGGTCCAGTCCGAGGAGAAGAGAACTTCGAGAGGCGCCCGGATCGCGTCCTCCTCGGTTTTGAAGGACAGGATCAGGATCCACAGGATCGGGAAGAACATCAGGAAACCCAGTGTTCCGGCCGTTGCTGTGTTGAACATCTTGGATTTTGTCGAAACTGCGCGTGCCATTTTGTTCCCTCCCCTTAAGCGTCGAGGTTCTTGCCAATCATCCGCATCAGGAAGAATGCGACGATATTGGCGAGGATGATTGCGACGACACCACCTGCGCTGCCGATGCCCACATCATATTGCAACAGCGACGAGACATAGATCAGATAGGTGAGGTTGGTTGTTGCGACGCCGGGGCCACCATTCGTGGTGACGAGGATTTCGGCGAAGATCGAGAGCAGGAAGATCGTCTGGATCAGGATCACGACCGTGATGGCGCGCGCCATATGCGGCAGCATGATGAACCAGAAGCGGTTCGGCCAGCTCGCCCCATCCATTTCCGCCGCTTCCAACTGCTCCTGGTCGAGCGACTGGAGCGCCGTCAGAAGGATCAGCGTGGCGAATGGCAGCCACATCCAGGAAACGATGAGGATGATCGAGGCCATCGGGATCTGTCCGAAAAAATCGACCGGCTGCATCCCGAGCGCACCCGCGATCCGGCCGAAGATGCCGTTCACCGGGTTCATGAACATGTTCTTCCAGACAAGGCCGGACACCGTCGGCATGACGAAGAAAGGCGCGATGACCATGATGCGGATAATGCCCTGTCCGAACATCGGTCGATCCAGCAGGAGCGCGAAGCAGATGCCACCGATGGTCGTGATCGTCAGCACACCTGTCACCAGCACCAGCGTGTTCACCATCGCCGCGCTGAAGCTGGGATCGGTGAAGAACCAGTAATAGTTTTCCCACCCTGCAAAAGGGGTACTTCCCGGTTGCAACAGGTTGTAGCGCAGGAACGAGAAGTAGATCGTCATGCTCAAGGGAATGATCATCCAGCCCAGCAGCAGGATCACTGCCGGGGAGATCATCAATCGAGCAGAGGATCTGGAAGCCTTGGTCGCCATACGGTTCGCCCTCCCTGCGAATTTACGTAAGCACTCGGGGAAAGACCGCTGTCAGGTCCTCGCCGGAATGCTTTCTGCCAGGCGGAGGTAAAAACGGGCCGAAACGCTTGGTTTCGGCCCGCTTCGGGAGGAGGTTACTTGATGTAACCCGCTTTGGTCATTTCGCGGACGGCGAACTTCTGGCTGTTTGCCAGCGCCTCTTCAACCGTCGCCTGACCGGTCAGGGCCGCGGAGATCTGCTGACCCACATAGTTGCCGATGCCCTGGAACTCGGGGATCGCCACGAACTGGACGCCGGTATAGGGAACCGGATCCCTGGTCGGGTTCGCCGGGTCAACCGAGAAGATCGCATTCTTGATGGTCTCGGCAAAGGGCGCAGCTTCCAGAAGACGCGGATCTTCGTGGACCGATGCGCGGGTTCCGCTCGGCACGGCGACCCAACCTTCGGTTTCGCCGACCATTTCGTAGTACTCTTTCGAAGTGCCCCATTTCAGGAAGTCCTTCGCAACGTCGGCTTTCTGAGAGCTTGCCGGGATGGCAAGAGCCCAGGACCAGAACCAGCCGGTACCGTTCGACGTCACCTGCTTCGGTGCCTGGAAGAAGTCCGTCACGTCGGCAACGGTGGAGGTTTTCGGGTTGCGAACGTCATTGGCGGCCGAAGTGGCGTCGACCCAGGTTGCGCATTTGCCGTCCTTGAACAGGGCGCGGTTCTCGTTGTGGCCATTGGCGGACGCACCCGGAGGACCGTAATTGTTCATCAGGTCGACATAGTAGGTGATCGCGTTGTTCCACTCTTCGCTGTCGAGCTGCGGCTGCCAGTCCATGTCGAACCATTTGGCGCCGAAGGCGTTGGCGAGCGGGCCGATGAACGCCATGTTCTCACCCCAGCCGGCCTTGCCGCGCTGGCAGGTGCCGTAGACGCCATTGTCGGGGTCGTGGACCTTGGCGACAAGCTCGGCAAACGCGTCATAGGTGATCTGCTCGGTCGGGGCCTCGACACCGGCCTTCTCGAACACGTCGGTGCGATAGAAGGTGAAGGACGTCTCGGAGTAGAGCGGAACGGCATAGAGGTGACCGTCGGCCGACAGGCCGTTGCGCACCAGCTGGAAGATGTCTTCCAGGTCGTAATCGGCGTCATCTGCGAAATCGTCCAGCGGCGTAAGCCAGCCCTTGGCGCCCCAGATCGGCGTCTCATAGGCGCCAATGAACATGATATCGAACGAGCCGCCACCGGTGGCGATATCCGTCGTCGTGCGCTGGCGCAGGACGTTCTCCTCCAGAACGACCCAGTTGATCGTGTTGCCCGTGGCTTCTTCCCACTTCGGAGCGAGCTTCTGCATGACGATCATGTCAGCGTTGTTCACGGTCGCAATGGTAATCTCTTCGGCAATCGCCGAAGTTGCCACCGCCGATACCAGCGCCGAGCCGGCAAGCATTGCGGTTCTCAGTTTCATCGAAAGTCCTCCCTTTCGCGTTGAACACACCGCGGGAGGCTAAAGACGACTCGCCTCACCTGTCAAATGAAATTTTTACTCCCGTAAAATTTAATCCCACCTCGGCGTCGCGCCCCCTTAGGCGGAAGAGCGAAGAACGAGCTTGCATTCGATCAGGACCTCCGGCCGCTCTTCCTGCGTCCGGCCGTTCTCGATCAGGTCAAAGAGCTTCTCGACGCTCCTGTCCACGATGGCCGAGTAGTCCTGCGCGACCGTCGTCAGCGGCGGGCAGGTGAAGCGTGCCCAAGGATGGTCGTCGTGCCCGGCAACCCGCAGGGCGCAGCCCGCGCCATGTCCCACCCGGAGGCCCTGCTGGTAGGCGGCCGCGATGAATCCGATCGCGAGCCGATCATTGCTGCACAAAACGGTCTCGGAAGGCAGCTCTTTATTCGAGATAAGGCGCATCCCTTCGTCCATGCCGATGCGCTCGAAATCCCAGCCTTTTCCATCGACGCGAATGACCTTCGGATCATGCCCAAGACGCTCCATCGCCAGAGTGTAGGCATCACGGCGCTTGTTTGCGTTCGGGTTCACCGGCGGCATTTCGAGGAAGCAGGGGGGCTCGCCAGAGCGGCACAGGTAATCGACAATCAGGGGGATGCTCTGGAAGCTGTCCGAGCCCACGAAGGCCTCCCCGACCTTTACATTGCTGTCAAAAACAACCGTCGGCACCTCTTCGGTGAAGTGGCGCACGCTATCGAAATCCGAGTGCCGCCCCAACGGTGCGATCAGTGCCCCGGCGGGACGTTGGGATTGCAGAGCGGCGAGCGCGTCATTCTCAAGCCGCTGCTCGCCATGCGCGCTAAAAATCATCGGCGAGAATCCGGCGTCCATGCATCTGCGCTCCATCAGGCGCACGATCTCCGCGAAGAACGGGTCGGCCAGGTAGGGCACCACGATCCCTATCGTCTTCGTGAGCTTCCGGTTCTGGTTGATCGCAAAGATGTTTGGCCGGTAGCTATATGCCTCCAGCGCAATCTCGATGCGGTCGCGAGTCGACCTCCGAACGCTTTCAGGATCGTTGAAATACTTGGAAATTGTCGGACGGGAAATGCCGCTGACCTCGGCAAACTCCTCCATTGTTTTGATCTTCCGCTTCATCACACCCGCGCCTTTCCCTGAAGGGCCGGGATACCCCCGGCACCCGCAGCGCTCAAGTTCTCAGTATTATGGAAACAGAAAAATTGACACGCGTAAAGTATTTCCGTATGTCGAAATTACAGCTCGAACAACCAAGCGAGGGTATTATGCCGTCTGGCCCCACGATCATTTCGGCCGGCGAGCTTCTCGTCGAATTCGTTTCGCACCGGAAGGGTTGCGGACTTGAGGTCGTATCGGAGTATTCCGGCCCTTACCCGAGCGGTGCTCCGGCGATCTTCATCGACCAGGCCGCGCGCATGGGCGCCGCTACCGGGTTCTATGGAACGGTTGGTGATGACGGGTTCGGCCGGTCTCTGGTTGCGCGCCTGAGGGAGGACGGCGTCGATACCTCCGGCATATCCACCGATCCCGACCGGACGACCGGCACCGCCTTTGTCTCCTACTACGAGGACGGATCCAGGACGTTCATCTTCCATTTGAAGGACACGGCGGCGGAGGCGATCTCCTTCTCGGCGGAAGACTTGCCGGATGGGGAATTGATCCTTCACGTCTCCGCAGCCTCTCTTGGCGCGCCAAAGCTGCGGAACGTCATCGTCCAGGCGGTCGAGGCCGTTCTTGCACGCGGCGGCCGGATCTCCTGCGATCCGAATGCGCGGCCGGAACTGATGCGAGATGACGCTGCACGGCAGGCGCTGCAGGAAATCGTCGAGCAAAGCTGGTGCCTGATGCCGAGCACGAGCGATCTGGGCTACCTGTTTCCCGGGCTGGGCGAGGCCGCCGCGATCGAGAGGATGCTTTCGGCCAAGGCGGAGATCATTGCCCTGAAACGCGGCGCCGAGGGGGCGACCCTGATCTCGCAGGGGCAGCGTTTCGACATCGCTCCGCACAAGGTCGAGGAACTCGACCCGACCGGCGCCGGCGATGGGTTCTGCGGCACCTTTGTCGGACTTCTGGCGCAGGGCGTTTCGCTGGAAGAGGCCGGGCGGCGCGCCAATGCTGCCGGGGCCATCGCTGTGACGCGGCGCGGCCCGATGGAGGGCAATTCGAGCCCGGAGGAAATCGACGCGTTCCTTGCTGCTGAAAATACCCGCGCCTGAGAGGAGCCAAGATGCTTGATATTCACTCCATGATCGAGGCGAACCGCAGCGGAAAACCCGTCGGGCTGCCCTGTTTCTGCACCGCGAACGAGCAGGTCATCGGGTCGATCCTCGGCTTTGCCGCGCGCAGCGGGTTCCCGACCGTGATCGAGGCCACCTGCAACCAGGTGAACCAGGATGGCGGATACACGGGCATGCAGCCCGCCGATTTCATGCGCTGGATTGAGCGGATGGCCGGAGAGGCCGGTGTTCCGATGGAGCAGCTGGTGCTCGGCGGCGACCATCTCGGGCCAAATGCCTGGCGCAGGGAGCCGGTCGAGACCGCCATGGAGAAGGCACGGGAGCTGGTGAAGCTCTATGTCGAGGCCGGATTCACGAAGATCCATCTCGACGCCAGCATGGCATGCGGGGGCGAGCCCAATCCGAGCTTTACCCAGATCGCCGAGCGTGCAGCAGATCTCTGCGCGGTCGCTGAGAAATACGCGCCGGATCCGGAGGCGCTGATCTATATCATCGGGACGGAGGTGCCGATCCCCGGCGGCGAGACCGAGGAGCCCGACGCGCTGGATGTAACCTCGGTGCCGCGTTTCCAGGATACGATCGATACGCACCGCGCGGCCTTTGAGGCGCGCGGGCTGGCGCGGGCCTGGTCCCGGATCGTTTCGGTGGTGACCCAGCCCGGCGTCGATTTCTCGCATACCTCGATCTTCCGCTTCGTTCCGGAAGCGGCGGCCCCGCTCTGCAGGGCCATCGAGGACGCGCCGGGCCTCACCTTCGAGGCGCATTCGACGGATTACCAACCGACCGAGGCGCTCCGGGAACTGGTCGAGAACCACTTCTTCTTCCTGAAGGTCGGGCCCGAACTGACCTTCCGTTTCCGCGAGGCGGTCTATGCGCTGGCCGAGGTCGAGGCGCTCCTGTCGCCTGCAAAACCCAGCCGGCTGGCCGAAACGGTCGCCGCCGTCATGGCCGCCAAGCCCAGGGATTGGCAGGATTACTATGCAGGCGACGACGCCCGGATCGAGTTGCTCAAGCGCTTCAGCTACAGTGACAGGATCCGCTACTACTGGAACGACGCAGAGGTCGCGGCCGCGCTCACGCAGATGATGGCCAATCTCTCGGAGCAACCTCTTACCAAGACCATCCTGTCGCAGTTCTTCTTCGGCCGCGACTTCGGAGCCCCGCCGGCAAGCGCGCAGACGCTCATCGCCGAGCACATCGAGCGGGCCGTGAAGCGGTATTTTACAGCCTGCGGATTCGAGGAATAGCCAACGGTGCGCAAAGGTCGCTTTGACAGCTGCTGCCATTCGGCATGGATTGGCGCTGTAGCGGAGTTCCCGCCCGCGAGTCGCGGCGAAGAGGGGCGACCATGACATCCATCTATAGCAGCACTTTGGCCGAACTTGGCGCAACATTCGACCGGCTCGACGACGGCGCGGTGGAGGATGCGATCCTCGTGATCGCCTCGGCCCGGCGGATTACGCTCTACGGAGTCGGCCGGGAAGGGGCTGCAGATCAAGGGCTTGGCGATGCGGCTGTTCCATCTTGGCCTGCAGGTTTCTGTGGTCGGGGACATGACGACGCCACCGCTCGGAGAGGGCGACCTGTTGATCGTTTCGGCCGGACCGGGCTATCTCTCGAGGGTCCAGAGCCTCCTGGAGACCGCATCGGCAGCGGGTGCGCGCACGCTATGCGTCACCGCCCAGCCCGATGGCCGCTGCCCGCATTCCGCCGATCATGTCCTGACCATTCCGGCCCAGATCATGGCCGACGATTCCGGCCCGGGCCTTTCGATCCTTCCCATGGGATCGCTCTTCGAAGGGGCGCAATTCGTGCTCTTCGAAATCATGGTGTTGAAGCTCCGCGACAGGCTCGGGATCGACCCCGAGAAGATGCGTCGCAACCACACGAACCTGGAATGACAAATTGGCGCAAGGGGACGTCCGACCATGCGGACGTCCTGTTGGGCCAGCGCTTGGGAGGGATCTGGAAGCAATGAAAAGACTCGAAGGTAAGGTCGCCCTGGTAACGGGCGGAGCACGTGGCATTGGACGGGCTATCTGTGAGGCTTACGTGGCCGCCGGGGCAAAGGTCGCCGTGGCGGACCGGTTGGCGGAGGAGGCCGGGGAAACCGCCGCCGCCCTCGGCGAAAACGCGATGGCGCTGGCGATGGACGTGACCGATCTTGGCGCGATTGCTGCGGGTGTGGCCGAGGTCGAGGCGAAATGGGGCGCGATCGACATATTGGTAAACAATGCCGGTATCTTCACCATGGCGTCGATAGAAGAGATCACGCTCGAGGAATATCGCCGCCAATATGACATCAACGTCGCCGGCACGCTGTTCACGATCAAGGCCGTGGTGCCAGGGATGAAGCGGCGCGGCTCTGGCGCGATCATCAATTTTTCCTCGCAAGCCGGCCGCCGCGGAGAGCCGAACGTCACGCTCTATTGCTCCACGAAGGCGGCGGTCATCTCGATCACCCAATCGCTGGCGCTGGAACTGGCCCCGAACGGCATTCGTGTGAACGCCATCGCACCGGGGGTTATCGAAACGCCGATGTGGGATGTCGTGGACGGCCTGTTTGCGCGATATGAAAACAAGCCTGTAGGGCAGAAGAAACGGGAAGTCGGAGAGGCCGTGCCGCTGGGCTACATGGGCAGCCCCGAGGAAGTTGCCGCGCCTTGTGTCTTCCTCGCCTCCGACGAGGCGCGGTATATCACGGCGCAGACACTCAATGTCGATGGCGGGAACTGGATGAGCTGATGGCCGGCAGACCGATCCTCGCCGTTGGCGGTGAAAACCTGATCGATCATGTGACCCGCGATGGCGAGGTCTCGGCCTGCCCCGGCGGTTCGCCGTTCAACGTCGCCATGGCATTGGGCCGGCAGGAGATGGATGTGCACTACATCTCCCCGATATCCACGGATCGCTGGGGAGACTTGCTCACCGAAACGCTGCTCGCATCGGGTGTCGTCCTGACGAGCGGGCGCAACCCGGCCCCCACGACCATGGCGCGGGTGACGGTTTCCGACGGTGTGCCCAGCTACCGTTTCGAGCGGGAGCGGACAGCAGAGCGGATGATCACTCACGAAAGCCTCCGCGCCGCCCTGCCGGATGGCGCGGCGTCGGTCCATACCGGCTCGCTGACACTCACCGATGGCGCAGATGCAGCTTCCTGGGAGGCGTTCTGCGCCGATTGCTTCGAGGAAGGGCGGCTGATTTCGCTCGATCCAAATGTTCGCCTGTCGGTCATTGCGGATGTTTCCGGATACCGGGACCGAATCCTGCGCATGTGCAAACGGGTTCACCTGCTCAAGCTGAGCGACGAGGATCTCGAAGGGCTTTTCCCGGGCCAGACGCAGCCCCGGGCGCTGGAGGCGCTGCGTGCGCTTTCCTCGGCCCATTTGCTCATCCTGACTCGCGGCAGCGAGGGAGTCGTCGCTCAGATGGGCAGCGAGACGGTCGAGCTTCCCGCCACCGATGTGCCTGCGCTTGTCGACACGGTCGGGGCCGGAGACACATTCACGGCGACAATGTTGGCCGCACTGGCAGATCGAAACGCGCTTTCCACCGCCGCCCTCGCGTCCCTCACGCGAGACGACCTCATTTTGCTGCTCCGTCGCGCCAGCCTGGCCGCGGCGCTCAATTGCGGACGCGCGGGATGCAACCCGCCCAGCCGCGCAGAGATAGACGCAGCTTCAACCTGAAAGGCCAAAGACAAGATGGACCTCTATATCGACACCGCGGAAACAGCCGCCTGGTCGGAACTCATGCCCACGCGGCTCTTCAAGGGGATCACGACGAACCCGCTTCTGGCGCACCGGGCCGGACTCTCCTATCCGCAAATCGACTGGGCTGGCATGACGGGACTTGCCGCGGATCTCGGTGCCAAGGAACTTCACTGCCAGGTCTACGGTCCGGTCGAGAGCTACATCGACTTTGCCGGTGCGCGATACGAGGACGGGAAAAAGGCGGGTGTGCAGGTTGTGATCAAGGTCCCCTTGGTCGAACCGGCCATTCGCGTCGTGCCAAAGATGAAATCCGTCCTCGGCGGGCCTATCCTTATGACGGCCTGCTACGATTCAAAGCAGATGTTCGTGGCGACGGCTCTGGAGGCGGAATATATCGCGCCCTATTTCGGAAGAATGCTCGAAGGAGGGCTCCCGGCCTATGAGGCGATGGAGCAGATGCTTGCAATTGGCCAACTCGCGAGCGGCAATACCAGGATTCTTGTGGCCTCCCTGCGAAACACCGATCAGATGGTATCGCTTGCCCGCATCGGGCTGGATTGCTTCACGATTGCTCCAAAGATAGCTCGCGACTTGCTGACAGACGCCAATTCGGTTGCAGCGGTTGTCGATTTTGAAAACGCCGCACTGAACGCGTAGCCACCCTTGGTGGATCGGCGACTACATCAGCGAGCTTTGGTCGCCTGCTGATTGCAGCCTTCCTGCCCTGCTGGTCGGTTTCGCAACCTTGTGCAACCCAGCCAAGGTCCGCAATGGTGGCACGCGGTGCGGCACGACGGTGTTGGACTTTGGCGCACAAATCGGCTTAAGGGATTCATGTTGCGAATCCAAGCTTGTAGCAGTGCTGCAGGAGCACGTTCAGCGTCAGCCGCCCCATGCTGGTGGCGGTGGTGAATGCCTGGGTCACCGAGACGGAAGAGGCTTGGGCCGCATCCAGACGATCGATCAGATTCGCGAAGTCCGGCAGCGAGCGGGCCAGCCGGTCGATCTTGTAGGCAACGATCTGGTCGAGCATGCCAGCATCGACATCTGCTATCAGCCGCTGCAGAGCTGGCCGCTCAAGCGTGCCGCCGGAGATTCCGCCGCACTGGCGCGGAATACCCGCCCAGAACCCGGTGCTGAAGTTCGTGGATCAGCACCCGCTGCATGAACCGGATCGAGAGGCTGTCTGGTTAGTAGGAGCCATAAAAATCCCGATCCGCTTCTGACATGCTAGTGTTGCGAAGGGTTCTGGAACGATGCTCGTCTACCGGAGTTGTTGATCCGCGTTCGCTACGGGCGGCAGCCCGACGAAACACTGGTCGGGGCTGCCTGCCTTTCGTGCGCCATCGAGCATGGACCGCGCGGCGTGGCGGAGGCCGTCCGCAGGCACCTGAAACTGGCCCGGCCAAAGGGAGCGGCGATGCCCCCGCCCCAAACGCTCCAATAACGCGGAAGGAAAGAAAACCGCGCGCGCGAGGGCGGCGCCCGCACGCCTCGCTGAACCTCCCTGCCATCAGGTGCCCCAATCAACAGCATCGTCTATGTTATGCTATAATATGGTCGATTTTGTGGGCTATCTCCCAAATGGCCGGTTCCGCAGCAAATCCCAAGCGCGCAGACATCCTGCACACGCCACCTCCAGCAGGCTCACTTCGGGCTCCGGAGCGGGCCTCGTCGCCCGTGGCTTACGCCCCAGGATGGTCCTGCCTTGTTCCGGCTCGACCCGGAGACGGTGCGGATTTTCTGGAGGTGTGAGCACTACAATAACCTGCCCGGGGACGAGGTGGGCAACATCAAGGCGCTCGGGAAAGGCCGACGGTATCACCGCGTCGATATCCACAACGTGGACAGGCTACCACGCGCGCGCATCGTCTTCTTGCTGGTTCGAGGCTTCTGGTCGCCATGGCGGATCGGGCACATCAATGGTGACAGCCTCGACGACCGCCCGGCGAACCTCTACGTGCTTCGTCGCGGAACGACTGTCCGGCGGAGCGGGAGGAATTTCCCCAACCTGGGAAAGTGAGCCGCGTTGCGCCATGTCCCCATTGGGTTGGTTTTTCTTCGGCTTTGCCGACCTTGCGGTCATTCTCTGCAGCGCAGCATTCCCAGCGACTCTCTCCGAAAGATCGGCTACGTCATAGAATACCGGACGTTCGCGGCGGCTCACATCAAGGTCAAGTCAGCGGACGAAGCCGGCATTCGAGAGAGTGTCGATTGGACGTTATAGTGTGTCCAGGTTTGCACGTTCGCGCTGCCAGTATCCCCTTGGGTCAGTTGAAACCGTAAGTGTTGACAGGAAACACAAAGCGTGTTCGATTGGTTATTCAGTAAGGGTTTTTAAAGTCGCAATCTTGTAATCGAAAAGAAAGAAACTGGCACAAATTTCCAGACTTTCGAAATCGACGGCAACAAGATGCGCATTACACGCGATCAAGGAAAAGGTGGAGTTACGGTGGCTTCACTGAAGTAAAAGACCTTTCGTCCCACTTCCGTTTGTTTGCATCGTATTTGGAGATAAAATATGAGGACAGTTTTTATTTTTTGGCTCGCACTCCTGAGCTCAACTGCAGCTACATCTGCAGAAACCCCGAAACTTCCCAAAGGCGCTATTCAACTCGATGGCGCAGAAATCGTTCAATGGCTCAACGGCAAGACGTTCAGGAACGTGGTGATATACGATGCATCTGTGCCGATCACAGCTACGACAAACTGGAACTCAACCAAGATGCGGGTATCTGGCACCTATGTCGCTGGCGGCAACAAAGGGAAATTTGACAACGAGTGGATCATAAATGGTGATACGAGCTGCACCGAGAAGACCGCAGATGGAAAGTGGATTTGTCAGAAAGTCTTCATGCTGGGCGATGTCATGTATGAGGTTAACCGCAAAGGTAAGCTTCATGCTATATCCAAACCCTGATCATTGAATATCAAGGGAGGGCATTGTCAGAGAAGGCTACCCACGTGACGATATTACTTTCAACATGCCTAAAGCTCATATTTTTTTAAAAGAATCACAGCGGAACATAACTGAGATTGAATCTCGGCTTCGGGCTCGTCGCCGTCGTTCGCCGCTACGACCGTGAATGACCGCTTCCAACTCGGGCGATAGTGCAGCTGTTGATTTCCGCTGAGAAGTGACCCGGTATTTTCACCGAGATTTGACCCACCCTCAGTATGCGTCTTTGTTCATGACCTGGTCAATGTAGCGGTCTCCCTTCTTGTCTTCTTGGCGGCCTCGGAACTGGCCTTGAAGCGGTAGCTGTCGTTGCCGGTTTCCAGGATGTGGCATCGGTGTGTGAGCCGGTCGAGGAGTGCCGTGGTCATTTTTGCATCGCCGAAGACCTGCGCCCATTCTGAGAAGCTGAGGTTTGTGGTGATGATCACGCTGGTGCGCTCGTAGAGTTTGCTCAGGAGGTGGAAC
>NZ_FNEK01000106.1 GCF_900099935.1 Aliiruegeria lutimaris
CAAGGGATCTTGCGCTGCGTGGAGCGATGCTGCCCAAGGATACGGCAAGCCCGGCGCTCAGATACGCCAAGGCTTTGCCGCACATGATCAATGCATCGACGGCGGCGAGAAGGGCTCAGAAGTTTCCCCGTGCAGCCTCGGCCAGAACCATCTTGTCCAGCGTCAGATCAGATACCGCGCGCCTGAGCCGCTGGTTCTCCGTTTCCAACTGCTTCAGGCGCTTCAGTTGATCCCGGCTCATGCCGCCATACTCCTTGCGCCATCGGTAGTAGGTCTGCTGCGTCACGCCAATCTGGCGAACGGCATCGGCAACCGAGCTGCCCTGACCTTGCAGCACTTCAACCTGCCGCAGCTTTCAAATATCCCGCGCTGCTGTGCTTATCAGCATTCTTTAAAGAACCGAACAGCGGTGCCATCGACCTTGCAGGCACTGTTTAATGTTCGATGCCGCTAACTCGCCACAGTCTTAAATCAAATCTCGCGGAATTCGGACATTCCAGTTCCGGCTCCGAACCCGTACATCGTTTTCGAAGGCGTCGAGTTCGGCGGTAATGTGAAATTCCGCAAGGTTGGAGCGCAGTACCGTCCGCGTCTCCGTTCGCACGTCCCAGCTACCACGTGTCAGGCGTCGGCTGTGGTGCGTTTCTCCCCGTACGGAAGTAAAGTCGTCACCCGCCGAGCGGTACCGTTCGATTGCGCGCCGCTCGACCCGCAGGTCGATGTCTTCAAGGTGCACTATCCCATGGTCGTTGATCACTTCGAGCATCGAAGCGTCCGCCGCGAGGTCACGATGAACCAGCCAGTTGTGATGGCCCGACGCTATCAGTTCTTGCGGCGCAGGCGTGCTTCCCTCCGGATCGGGAAATGTGCGCAAACTGGCATCCCCTGAGCGCGGAGAACGGTCTGGCAAGAACAGCGCGCTTTTTCCTGTGTAGACCGTCAGGCGCACGGGTTCTGGAGATGGCCAAACCAGCGGCCAATAGGAGGTGGAGATAGCAAGCCGGATTCGGTGGCCAATCGGGAAGCACTGAGCGACATCGTTGAGTTGCACGCGAACCGTCTGATGCGTGTCCACCGGCACGGGCGTGGGATGTTGGCGTGAATCCCGATGGGTCAGGTTCAGCATGCCGTAAGTAATTCGTGTCGCCTTGTCGTCCGGCGCCACGTCCGACAGGCGCAGCGCGACCATGGCGACAGGACGATCGCTCGACAGTTCCAACTCGACGACGGGCGCACCAAGAATCTCGAAGGTTTCGGTGAGCGGATCGCTTTCGAAGACGAGGGCGCCGCCATCCTCTTGCCGTTGATCATGGGCAAGGTCGGCGCCGGCGCCGTAGGAACACCACTTCCCCGCAAAGAGACCGAGCGTCAGGGGAGACTGGATCGAAAGCGTCGCCTCTGGTACCGTGGAGCCCTCGGCCAAGAGCCGTCGGGGCGCAAGCGGCAAACGGCGCACGCCAACATTGGGAGAAGGCCATGTAGGCTCGGCGACCCAGCGTCCCGGACGGTGGGAGTAGTGTGTGGTCGGTGGAACGCTGTCCTGCATCCAGACTCTCAGCATTGGCTCGTCGTCCAGACCTGTGTCCTGTCCCTTCAGCCAGCAATCCCACCACCGAAGGCATTCTTGCAAGAACCCGATGGCCGGACCAGGGGTGGCAATGTGCGGATATTTGTGACTCCACGGACCGACGAGGCCCTTCCGTGGGCAAGACAGGTTCGCGAGCAGTCGGAACACGGCATTGGAGTACCCGTCCGCCCAGCCACTTACGGCCATGACAGGGCACTGAACCGCGGCGTAATCCTCTGCAATCGACCCATGGCGCCAGTATTCATCCCGGCGCTGATGGCGCAGCCAAGTTTCGAGCCAGAGCCCGCTTCCATCGAGGCGCTCATGCCACATTTCGCGCCAACGGTCGCCGACGATCTCGGGATCGGGAGGCAGAGAATTATAGGCGAACATGACCGATGCCCAGGAAAGATTATCGCCGAGCAGGCAGCCGCCCATGTGGTGGATGTCGTCCGCATAACGGTCGTCGGTCGAGCACAGGCTGATGACCCCGGCCAGCGCGGGCGGCCGCATGGCGGCAATCTGCAGCCCGTTGAAACCGCCCCAAGAGATCCCGATCATGCCGACCTTGCCGGTGCACCACGGCTGTTGGGCGAGCCAGGCGATGACGTCGTAACCGTCATCGAGTTCTTGTTGAAGGTATTCGTCGGTAAGTACCCCGTCAGAGTCGCCACTGCCGCGCAGATCGACCCGCAGGCAGGCGTATCCATGACCGGCCACGTAGGGATGCATCATCGAGTCGCGATGGCGTGTGAAGTCACGCTTCCGGTAGGGGATGTATTCCAGAATGGCCGGCACCGGCTCCGTCTTTGCATCTTCCGGTAGCCAGAGACGGCCTGCAAGTCGGGCACCGTCGCGCATCGGGATCCAGACATTCTCGATAGCACGAACCTCGTGCGGGAACTCCGAACGTATTTTGAGCTCGGTCATGGCGCCCCTTTCTCGAAGGTCAGTCCAACCGCTTTCCAGAGCGCCGCGAATTCGCGTTTGAGGCCGCGTCGGGATTTTGCCCCCGTGAAGACGGCCGCCAGTTCGTAGCTGTACGGGTCACGATGGTTCATCTCTCCTAGGCGCATGCCCTCGCTCACGTACAACTGTATCTCGCTGCCGGGAAAGGCTCTCTCGATCTCCTTACGCCTGCTGTCACCCGGAACATTCCGCACTCGCCACTCGTCGTGGAAGCCGTAAAGGCGCGGCATGAACTTGGCGGCATAGCGGAAACGACCGTGCCTGGCCGGATAATCGGGCCGCTTTCCGAGTGCGACGTCCAGCATGACCTCATTGTGCGGCACACCCTCCACCTTGTCGAATATAGGGCTGTGGGACTTGGAGATACGGACGTTCACCTCAAGCAGCGAGATTGCATCACGAGCGCGATCATAGAAAAACTCCATGTTGAATGGCGTGTCGTCGAGACCCGCATGCTCGATGACCGCCTTTGCCGAAGCGATCATGCGCGCTTGGACTTTCCGTGGCAGCGATGATGGATATTCATAGCGCTCAAGGCTGGATCGGTTCGGCCCCCGGATGGAGTCCACGATACCGTAGATGTCGACATCTCCGTTGAACACGTAACCTTCCAGCGTACATTGCC
This sequence comes from Aliiruegeria lutimaris, assembly GCF_900099935.1. Taxonomy (GTDB): domain Bacteria; phylum Pseudomonadota; class Alphaproteobacteria; order Rhodobacterales; family Rhodobacteraceae; genus Tropicimonas; species Tropicimonas lutimaris. The sequence goes on from NZ_FNEK01000106.1 coordinate 3,162, forward strand.
GTCCGTTAGAGATGATGGTCTCGGCAATGCACCAAGCCCCTCCGATGGCACGAATCTTATCAGGCAGATCAGCATATCCCATGATCACATCCATAGGCTCAGAAAAGCGGTGGATGCCATCGCGCGTCTCGGCCAAGGCATTCTCCAGATCCTGCATGTCGGAGATACGGAAGCCAAGGATCGAGGAATGCGCCTTGATCGGCTTCAGCCAGAACGGAAAGTCGAGACCGACACTCTCGGCCGAACCGGGATCGAACGGATCGACCAATGCAAAGGTAGGCACCTCGTCGGGAACAACCTCCGCCTGCAGCAAACGGGCCCAGAACTTGTGCTCGCACCGTAGCACGCTTTCCAGGCTCGGCCCCCGCAGACCAAATTCCTTCCTCAGGATCGGCATCATAAGAACGGTTGGAAAATCCCAGAAGCCGACTACTGCGTCGATTGTGCCTAGAAAGTCCCGCAGGATGCCTCGGGCCTTGTTCAGGAGCGCCTCAAGATCGAAGCGTGTCGCGGCAGAGATCTCCTCGTAGCTCAAAAGTGGAAGAAAATCATACCTGTCAGCATGTCGAACTGCGCGAAGCATTTCGAGATTGAAAGACTCGAGCCCAACAACGAAGATATTTCTTCTGGCGAGCATGACCTGCTGAGTTTGACATGTATCCCCCAGAATGGCTTTGACAGTGGTCAAACTTCCGAACTGTTGTCAGGGCAATTGCATCGGCATCGTGTTTCAACCGTTGTCCTGCTGCCGATGTCTGCGCTAGCGGTTCTAACGCTTCCCACAAAAAGCCTCCGCCCTGACATGCTCTTTTGCTACCGGTCGTTCCCCGCAAGAAACGAAGGCCACTTCGTAGCACGTCAAAAAACATCCCAAGCATTGCGTTGATTTGGGTCAACGCCGGCGCCTCCTCAAAGTGCGAACATAGCGTGCTCGAAAGGCGAGGTCATGGCCAAGGACCCACAACAAAGTTCAGGTGGCCCCAACAAACCCGGTGGGGTGGCTACACTGGTACCGTTTGTGTTCGCGCTCGTCCTTTTGCTTCTTTTCTCCTTCCTGAATCCGGACGCCGCAAACCAGGATGTTTCATATAGCGAGATGAAACGGCTGATAGAGTCCGGAACGATCGCCGAGGCGGTTCTGGAGGAGAATAGCATCACCGTTACCGTTGCAGGTGATACTACCGGATCCGCCACCAAGTACCGCGCCGTGACACCGGTCCAGGGAGATCCACAGTTGCTTCCCCTTCTGGAGGATGCCGGCGTTGAAATCACGGCGAGACAGCCCGTTACGAATCCTCTGCTCGTGCTGTTCCTTCCCTGGATCCTGATCCTGCTGGTCTATTTCTGGTTGCAGCGGCGGATGTTCAGCCAGATCGGAGCGCTGAATGGACGTGACGTGGGGGGCATGTTCACGGGTCGGTTCTCGAAGCCGACCTTATCGCGGTCGGAGACCACCTTCGACGACGTCGCCGGCCAGAAACAGGCGAAGAAAGAAGTGGCGGAACTGGTGGAGTTCCTGCGCGAGCCGGAACGCTTCCAACGCGTGGGCGCACAAGTGCCGCGTGGCGTTTTGCTGGTGGGACCGCCCGGAACGGGGAAGACGCTTCTTGCGCGGGCTTTGGCCGGGGAAGCAAACGTACCTTTCTTCTCGACCTCAGCGTCGGAGTTCATCGAGGTTTTTGTCGGTGTCGGTGCCGGGCGGGTCCGGGCCATGTTCGAGGCCGCGCGGAAGGCCGCGCCAGCTGTTATTTTCATCGACGAACTTGACAGCATTGGCCGGACACGGGGAACCGGGCTCGGCGGTGGCCATGACGAGCGCGAGCAGACGCTCAACCAGATCCTCGCAGAACTGGACGGCTTCAGTGGGCGGGAAGCTGTTGTCGTGCTCGCCGCAACTAACCGTCCGGACGTTCTTGATCCGGCGCTACTGCGGCCGGGTCGGTTCGACCGGCACGTGACGCTGAACCTGCCGGACCGGGCCGCGCGTCGTGCCATTCTCGATATCCACGCGCGGAATATACCACTGGCCGACACCAGCGGCCTTGACGATGTCGCTGCGGGCACGCCGGGTTTTTCCGGGGCGGATCTCAAGAACCTCCTGAACGAGTCCGCCATCATGGCGGCGCGACGGCGGGCCGATGTCGTGACCTCGGCGGACCTAGAGGAAGCGCGCGACAAAATCATTCTCGGCACTGTCAGAACGCTCGCCATCCAGCCGAAGGAGCGCCATCGCCTCGCGGTTCACGAAGCCGGTCATACCGCAGTGGCGTTTTTCACCCCGGAGGCAGACTCGCTCTACAAGGTCACTATCATCCCCCGCGGACGTAGCCTTGGCGGCACCCATATGCTGGGCCGCGAGGAGCACCACACGCTTCCGGAGAACTACCTCCAGGCGCAGCTTGCGATCCTGTTGGCAGGCCGGGCGGCGGAACGGCATTTCCTCGGAACGGTGAGTTCGGGCGCCGATGACGACATCCGGCGGGCGACCGAACTCGCGCGCTCGATGGTGGCCCGTTGGGGTATGACCGAGGAACTCGGGCCGGTTGACCTTCGCGAGAGCGAGGATCACCCGTTTCTCGGCCAGTCGATTGCGCAGCCGCGCTCACATGCCGACGACACCGCCGCACGGGTCGACCTAGCCGTGATGAAACTTCTGAAAGAAGCGGAGGCGCGGGCTCTGGATATCCTTGTTTCGAACGAGGATGCGGTCGCCTTCCTGATCGGTGAGCTGGAGGCGCGCGAAGTTCTGGAGGCAGATGACATCCGGCTTTGCCTCGAAAGCTCGGGCAAGATTTGTCCCTTGGAGCGGCGTTTCGATCCGACGCGAACACCTCAAAAAAAGCGAGGGTCCGTTCGAAAGGTGAAGATCGGGCCAAAGGATGGCCCGGAACCGGAGTGATGACGACGAGGAGAGGAAGTTATGGAACAGTCAAAGATCCGGGAATATGCACGCAGCCTCTATGACGCCCATGGCGACAAGGCAGAGGCCGAAGCGGCACATCGCGCGGTGGAATGTGAAAAGGCAGGAGACGCAAGCGGCGCCGAGGATTGGCGGGCGATCCGTGCCGCCATCCGCGAAATTCGCGGCCCGCATGAAAGCTGATCTGGCAGGATGACAAAGCAGCCACGCTGAAAGGAACCATTCGTCGGGTAAGTAGGCGGATTTGCGTGAACGAACGGAGACACAGCATGGAAAGAACATCACATCTCCCAACCGGCTTGGTATCGGCGTCCTGCGCCGCCACCAAGATCTCGGCCATCAAGGAAATGTCGATCCTGAGTGCGCGGGTCTCCGGGGCTGCATCGCTTGCCTGGGGGCTGCCGTCCTTTCCGACACCCGCGCCAGTGCGGGAAGCGGTCGGCAAAGCTCTGAGCGAGGACCCGAAGATCGGAATGTACACATTGCCGGCAGGCCTCCCCGAGTTTCGGGAGGCGGTGGCGCGGGATCACTTGAGGCGGACGGGCGTTCCGGCCGACCCCGAACGACACATCGCTGCAACTGCCGGGAACATGGAGGGGATCAACACCCTGTTTCAGGTTCTGCTCGACCCGGGCGACGAGGTCGTCCTGACGGATCCCGGCTTTGTCTCCCACATCCAGCAGATCCGCTTCCACGGCGGGGTGCCGGTTTTCTGGCCGATGAACGAGGCCCGGGGATGGGAATTGGACACTGCGTCCCTCGACGGCCTGTTAGGACCAAGGACCAAGGCGATCCTTCTGGTGAACCCTTCCAACCCCACTGGGCGCGTGCTGTCCGAACAGACCTTGCGCAAGGTCGTGGCGATTGCGCGAGAAAGGGCCGTTCTGATCATTCTGGACGACCCGTATAGCGCCTTCGTTCACGATGATCCGGAGAGTTTCTTCAGTCTCGCCTCGGTCGGTGAAGTTGCCGATCTTCTGGCCTATTTCTTCACCTTCTCCAAAGTCCACGCGATGAGCGGGTGGCGCGTCGGCTACGCTGTGGTCCCGGAGAACCTGCGGGACGAGATGGTCAAGATCCACGACATGAACATGATCTGCACGCCCCGCATCTCGCAAGTTGCCGCGATCGCGGCGCTGGATGGCGACAAGGCGCATCTGGCAGAATTCCGGACGCGACTGAAGGCTAGACGGGATCTGATCTGCGAACGGCTCGACCGGCTGACGCATGTATTCTCCTTCGCCCGCCCCCAGGGCGCCTACTATGTGTTTCCCCGGATACTGGTTCCGACGCACTCGGACATTGTCTTCGCTCACGATCTGCTGCGGCAGGCTCGCGTGACCGTCACCCCTGGAAGCGCCTTCGGTCCATCCGGGGCTGGCCATGTTCGCATGGCCTATTGCGTGGGCGAGGACGTCATCAACCTGGCCTTCGACCGTATGGAACGCCATTTCGGCGTCGAGGAAGCCTGAAGGAGGCGCCCATGACTGTAAATGCCGACAACCAAGCCGCGGTCACCGCCTTCCTCGCCAACCCGGAAACCCATGGCAGCACCGAACCCGTAGAGGTGATAGAGACCCATATCTCGAAGGTGTTCCTTGCTGGCGATCGCGCCTTCAAGCTCAAGCGCGCCGTAGATCTTCCCTACGCGCATTTCGGAACACCGCAACTGCGCTTGGAGACCTGCGAGAAGGAGGTCGCGCTCAACGCACCGAACGCTCCGGGCATGTATCTCGGTGTGCGGACGATCACGATAAATGACATGGGCGAGCTCTCATTCGGCGGCAAAGGATCTCTGGTCGACTCCGTCGTTGAAATGGTGCGGTTCGATCAAGACGCCCTGTTCGACCCTATGGCCGTCGCGGGAAAGCTGACCGCACCGCTCCTGAGCGATCTCGCCCGATCAATAGCCCACATACACAAAGCGGCACCAGTGGTCCGTGCCAGTGGTGGGGCGGACAATATTGCAGGTGTGCTCGACATCAACCGAGCGGGATTCGCGACCAGCCACGTCTTTTCCGATGCCGAGGTCGATGCCTTCGACGCCGCGTTCCGCCATCGTCTGGAACGGCACGCGGAAACCCTCGACGCGCGGGAACGCTCCAGGTGGGTCCGCCGCTGCCACGGCGACCTTCATCTGCGCAACATCTGCATGTTCAAAGGTGAACCGACCCTGTTCGACTGCATCGATTTCAACGACCAGATCGCAACCGTGGACGTCCTTTACGATCTCGCCTTCCTGCTGATGGATCTGTGGCACCGGGGCTTTCGCGACTTCGCCAACCTCGTTGCCAACCGCTACTTCGATGCATCCGGTTCCAATTGGGGGTATGAAGTGCTTCCCTTCTTCATGGCAGTGCGGGCCGCTGTTCGGGCCCATGTAACCGCCACATTCGCGGAGCACGCGACGGAGGACCAGGAGCGCCAGCAAAGAATTGCACGCGAGTATTTCGAAATGGGCTGTGAGATCCTCAATGCCCGGCCCGCCGGGGTGCTGGCGATTTGCGGATTGTCCGGCAGTGGCAAGACAACCGTCGCCGCGGCATTGGCGCCGGAGTTCGGCGCGCCACCGGGCGCCCGGATCGTCAGTAGCGACCGCACCAGAAAGGCTACGCTCGGCTTTCCGGCGGAAAATGCGCTTCCCGAAGAGGCCTATCGGACGGAGGTCTCCGATGAGGTTTATCGCCAGGTTGCCGCAACCACGGCCAGCCTTGCCACCTCTGGAGCGAGCGCGATTGCCGAAGCGGTCTTTGACCGAGCCGAGCGCCGAAAGGCGTTGGAGATCGCCGTTGCCGAACAATCCTTTACTGGCATCTGGCTTTCGGCGAATCCCAATACGCTGAAACGGCGAGTTGAAGACCGACCGAAAGGGATCTCCGCTGCCGGCCTTCCCGTCCTCGATAAGCAATTGAAATATGATATCGGGCCGCAGGATTGGAACGAAATATCCAGCGAAGCGCCGTTGGCCGACATTGTTTCCTCGATTTTGGGATGTACTCGCGACAGCCTGGAAGGCGACATGTCCGTGAGAATCAATCACGAGTAATAACGCCGCATTCGGTTCGGCTGGCGCTATCAGGCCGCAGCGAGGCAGCCAACAGCGACCCTCCTTGGGACGCTTGCCATGAAAGAAATATGCGAAACGACCCGTGGAATGGCTTGCAGCGCGCCGCAATCGCTCGAAAATTTGAATGCGCTTTTCCAAGGCGCCGGTAACGCCCAGACTGGACGACTTTTGCGCCGCCGTTGACAAAATCGCCGTGGTTTTCATCGAACATAACGTGCGCCATGCTCTCGCTGTTGGCGACCGCTTCAGCGAGCTGAATCGTGGCCAGAGATTGGACAACATTCAGCGCGGCCAGATAAATCCCGAGTAACTTCAGGACATGATGGCTGGTGGTCAGGAGCTTGTCGCACCAAAGGATGCTCTTGGCGGTGCGATCTAAGGACGTGTGTCAACGGCGGAGCAAGATCCGGCCACGGGGCGGAGCAAAAGTCGGCCAGTCTGGGCGTGACTGGCGCCTTGGCAAACGTGCTCCCCATATAGCTGACGGTTGCCAAGGCGCCTTGGTCCGCAAGGACCAATCCGAGCGCGGTTCAGGAGTTCTGCTGGGCCCTGCTCTGAGCGAGGCGATAGCTGTCGCCGTTCATCTCCAGAATGCTGACATGGTGTGTCAGGCGGTCCAGCAAGGCGCCCGTCAGGCGCTCTGATCCGAAGGTTTCCGTCCACTCGTCGAATGGCAGGTTCGATGTAATCAGGATATCCATTCACAGCGCGCCAGCTCCAGGACCTGCATCTTATTGAGCGACGGGATCGCGGTGAAGTCGAAGCTGTCCAGGCTCTTGGTGGCCGGGAATTTTGCGGCCTTGATCCGGCGTTCAATCATCCGCCGTTCCCGGTCGATGAGTTCCAGTTCGATCAGACGGGCCAGAAACTGGACGTGGTCGCGGCCCTCGGCGGCGCAAAGCCGGGCCTGCTTGTCGTATTCCTGCAGGATGGTCGGCAGCTTGAGCTTCTTGAGCTGATGGTTCAACAGGATCTGCGGGGCTTCCGTCATGTCGCGCCACCGGTTGTCAGGCACATGTAGCTGGCCGGAGATGTCGTCTTCACCGTGGCCCGTGGCAGGTACGGGTAGACATCCAGATCGAGCCTCGGTGGCCGCCGTTCGATCCGGCACAGCACCAGGTGCTTCACCGCATCAAAGCTGATGGTGCCCATCTGGAGCGCTGTCTTCACCGCAGCATGGACCTCCTCCATCTCGAAGTTTTCCAGCAACCGCAGAACCTGAACATACTCGCGCCGCCCGGCTTTCAGCAGGCGTGCCTCCATCAGCTTCTGAAGGGTGCTGAACGCCTTGGGAAGTTCCCAACCCACCAACGGGGCGGCCTGCTCAAAAGCGTTTATCTTCTTCTCCAGCAACGGCAGGTAATGGATCGGATCGAAGATCATGTCTTCGCGCTCGTAGCTGCGGGCGTGTCGCGCAACGACCTCGCCGCCACATCCGATCACCACCCGGTCGACATAGGCGCGGATCCAGACATCTCGGTGCCCGTAGGCAACCGGCACGGAATAGTCGTTGGTCTTGTAGCGCACCAGCGACAGTGAACTGACCCGTCCGGATGCCTGGTCACAGGCCTCAAAAGGCGTGGCAGGCAGTGGCGCCATCGCCTCCAGATCCCGTTGGAGCCGTTCACCAATCGTCTCACTGTGCCCGCGCAGCTTGTCCGTCTGGCGTTTCTGGCATTGTTCTTCGAGCCAATCGTTGAAGGCATCCCAGGTCGGAAATCTCGGGATCGGCACCATGAAGTTGCGTCGGGAAAAACCGACCAAGCCTTCGACGGAACCCTTGTCATTGCCCTTTCCGGGTCGACCGTAGCGGTCCCGGATCACGTAGTGGGACAGCATCTCGCTGAACAGTCGCGCCCGCCTGCGGGTCCCGTCAGCCTCGATCTTTGCCACCAGACACCGGTCGTTATCGTACAGGATCGACAACGGCACAGCCCCGAAGAACCCAAAGGCGTGGACGTGACCATCCATCCAGGCGTCTGCTGTCGCCGCCGGATAGGCCCGGATGTAGCAGGCATCGCTGTGCGGCAGATCCAGGGCAAAGAAATGGGCCTTCTGTTCGACGCCACCAATCACCAAGACCGCCTCACCGAAGTCGGCCTGGGCATGGCCCGGTGCATGCGAAAGCGGCACAAACACCTCGCGATGTCGCCGACCGTGCTCCCTCACATAGTCCTTGATGATGGTGTAACCGCCCTCGAAGCCATGCTCGTCACGCAGCCGTTTGAAAACCCGTTTGGCCGTATGCTGCTGCTTGCGCGGTCGCTCCCGATCCTCCGATAGCCACTGATCGATGATCCCGGTGAACCCATCCAGTGTGGGCCGCCGGATCGGTGCTGATCGCCGATAGCCAGGGGGGATCGAAAACGCCAAAATCTTCCGAACGCTGTCACGAGATATCCCGAAATACCGGGCCGCTTCGGGGGCCCCTCGTCGTCGTTCACTTCGGTTTGCCCCAACGTCTGCTGTGGGGCGACGCGCTGGCCCGATGCCATGGCCACACTTGCGAAGCGAGGTGGTCCGTCAACGTCTCCTTTGGGCAGTTCGCTGCCGTCGGCCTCGTCGAAGGCGCACCGGCACTACCGCTGATGCCTTAAGGGCAAGTTTGCCGACCTAGCGGCCGTTCGCTGCGATGGAGAAATAGGAGACGACGCCTTCGCGGCATCGGTCAAGAAGGGCGGACAGCCGCCATTCGCTGAGGATGTGTGTTCTTCGTGGCACGAAACATGAAAGCGGACATAAGGTTTTTTCGAAGCTTGGCGTCGGCCTGTGAGACCGCCGGGTGAGTTTCATCCCGAAGCTCTCGGCTAGAGCGTGTCGCGGCCTATCTGATTCAGGCTTCCCAGATTGGTTGTGATGTGATTCCCTTCTGTTGAGGCAGATATAGGGGTCTCAGATGTGCAAACCACATCCAATAGAGCTACGCGAGCGCGTCGTCGCTTTTGTCGATGAAGGTCACGGGCACCGCGAGGCGGCGCGGCACTTCCGGGTTTCGCCGAGATTTGTGAACGATCTGATCAAGCTGCGGCGGGAAACCGGATCACTGACACCACGACCGCAAGGTAACGGAGGTGGTCACCGCAAACTGGCCGGCGTGACCGGCTGGATTGAGGCGCGCATCGCCGACAAGGGAGAGATCACACTCGGCGAATTGGCAGC
>NZ_FNEK01000171.1 GCF_900099935.1 Aliiruegeria lutimaris
AGGCCAGTGGCAACCGCCACACTAACAGGCCGGACACACGACTGTACTGACAGACCATCGCGACCACAGAAATCTCTTGCAATGCAGGAGCCATCTACACACGTTCGCGACACCCGAACGCCTTGCAAGCGCAGCACTATCGCCCGAGTTGGAAGCGGTCATTCACGGTCGTAGCGGCGAACGACGGCGACGAGCCCAATCTGGAAGTGCTCCGTTTCTGGATCTCGCAGATGCGGCATTAAAATCGATCGGCGCATCAGCCGCGGTGCAGCAAGAAGAGCAGCCGTTCGTCTTGGCCGTAGTGAAGTCTGGATATACAGTGACCGCTACGGCGCCAAGCTCCTGAAAAGGCTTTTTCATCCGACACTTGGCAGTGGCTGTTTTTGCTGCGATGCTCAAATTCGACCCGCTGCATAACCAACAGTCGGCTTCTAGCAGGAGGGGAACACAATCGTCTGTGAACATACATTCGCAGCGTGGTTGTATTTTTTCGCGATTGTGAGAACGTTGCTGTAGCTGAAATTTTGAATGCCTCAAGGATAAGAAACATGAGCTTAATCACGTCGCATTTTTTGAAGGTGTTCAGAGGTTTCCCAAGGTTTAAAAGCTACCGCACTGCCATATTTGCAGTCATTGCTATGTTTCTGGCGTCCTGTGCAACTGGGCCGGGCGAGTACACGAAAACGGTAACGCGATCGCTTGAAAATACGGGAGGCACATTTCTGGCAGGCGTTGGCCCGCGTGCCGGCGACCCTCAAGACGGGCGCACCGGTATAAAACTGGTTTCCGATGGTCCGGAGTCACTGGCGCTTCGGCTGGCGATTGCCGAAAATGCCGAGCGTACGATCGATGCCCAATACTACCTTCTGCATAACGACGAAACAGGCCACCTCTATGCGAACAGCCTTGTACAGGCAGCGGACCGCGGCGTTCGGGTGCGCTTGCTCCTAGATGACATGGATGTTGCGCAATACGATGCCATGTCGGCTGCACTGGACAAGCATCCGAATATTGAAATCCGCTTGTTTAATCCATTCAAGCGCGGCGCGGGTCGAAATATTACAGCGCTTTTCGAGTTCAGCCGTGTGACCCGACGCATGCACAATAAGTCCATGACCGGCGACGGTGTGGTATCTCTGATCGGTGGCCGGAACATAGGCAACGAGTATTTTGCGGCGCGCGAGGACAGCAACTACAACGACCTCGACGTGCTGGCCGTCGGTCCCGTAGCTCTCGAAGTTTCCCGTACATTTGACGAATACTGGAACAGTCCCTATGCCGTCCCCGCGAGTGCGGTGGTTCAGGACAAGCGTCAGGAACTCACTCTCGACGAGGCCAAGACACGTCTTTTGGCACTGTCCGAAGTGGCGGCGCAATCATCTTTTGGCACGTCCCTCACCCATGACGCGAGAAAACGATTTGCTACGTCTGGAATCGACCTCAAGTGGGTGCCTGCGAAACTGATCGCTGATCCACCTGAAAAAGCGGCTGGCGAAGCCGATACTTCAAATCTCGTTGCGGGACAGATGCTGCCGTACCTCGATGCTGCTACATTGAGCCTCTACGTCTCCTCAGCGTACTTCGTGCCCCGCAGGAGGGGTGTTGAATACCTGTCGGCTATGAGCGGTCGTGGTGTGGCTGTGAACATCCTCACGAACTCGATGGATTCGACCGACGTACTGCCGGTGTATGGGAAGTACGCCACCGCGCGCACTGAGCTGCTCACTGCTGGCGTCAACCTTTACGAACTGAGGCCGGATGCCGAACGCGCGGATCGCGAACGGCTGGGGCTTGGCTTGTCCCAGTCGTCGCTACACACAAAAGCTTTCATCCTCGATGAGCATTATCTGTTTGTCGGCTCATTCAATTGGGACCCACGTTCGGTCTGGCTGAACAATGAAATGGGCGTCCTAATCGAGTCGCCCGAGTTGTCGCGGGAATGGCTCGTGCTTTTCAAGGAGCACCTAAGGAGGAATACCTACAAGTTGCAACTCGATGATGGTGGCGGAATCGACTGGCTGACCTGGCGCGAGGAAGATGACGTGAATGTTCTTTACCGCACGGAGCCGAGTTCATCTGGCTGGCGCGTGTTCCAAAGCCGCCTGTTCGGAATACTGCCTTTCGGGAGACAGCTTTGAGCTGTTCAATCCTAAAGCGTTTCGAGATTAGTTTGAGGCATACCCTGCAGCCCTGAAGTAGTTCCAACACTCCGTCGGGTCATAGAGATTGCAGATTTCACCGA
>NZ_FNEK01000151.1 GCF_900099935.1 Aliiruegeria lutimaris
GTTTCGTCATGCGGCCTGCTCCCGGGGTGGTGCGCGGGATGAGGGCTTCTGCCCGCGACGGAAGATTTCGACGATGCGCATCGGGCCGCCGCAGCAGGGGCACGGTTCGCGCAGAGTGAGTGGGCTGATCTCCGGAACCGCCTGCGGGACTTGTTCGGGCGGCGCGGCGCCGAGCAAGCCGCGGATGCGGGCGATGGTGGCCTTGCGGGTCGCGCCGGCCAGCAGGCCGTAATGGCGAATGCGATGGAAACCGTCGGGCAGGACATGGATCAGGAACCGGCGGATGAACTCGGCCGTGGTGAGCCGCATGACCTTCATCCGGTCGCCGGACTTGATGCGGTAATCCTTCCAACGGAACGCCACGGTGTCGGCATCGGCGCTGACCAGGCGATGGTTCGAGATCGCCACGCGGTGGGTGTATCGGCTCAGGTAGGCCAGCACGGCCTCGGGGCCGCCGAAGGGCGGTTTGGCGTAAACGACCCACTCGGTCTTGCGGAGCGGGGTGAGGTAGGCGGAGAAGGCACCGGCGCCCTCCAGTTGCTTCAGATCGGCGAAGAACTGAAGCTCGCCCGCCTTGTGCAGCGCCGCCAGTCCTTCGAGGAAGAGACGGCGGAACAGCCGGGACAGGACACGGACGGGCAGGAAGAACCCGCGGCGGCAAGAAATCCAGCGGCCGCCGTCCGGCGACAGCCCGCCGCCGGGGACGATCATGTGGATATGGGGATGATGGGTGAGCGCCGAGCCCCAGGTGTGGAGCACGCTGGTCATGCCGACACGGGCGCCGAGATGCCGGGGATCGGCGGCGATGGTTGTCACGGTCTCCGCCGAGGCGCGGAACAGCAGGCCGTAGACCGCCCGCTTGTTCCAGCACGCGATGCGGGCGATCTCGGCCGGCAGGGTGAAGACCACGTGGAAATATTCCACCGGCAGCAGGTCCTCCGCTCGCGCCGCCATCCAGTCGCGCGCCGCGTTCGCCAATGTCTCTCGGACCATTGGCGCGCCATTGGCTCACCCCTGGCACTTCGGGTAATGCCGGTTCTTGCATGAGTTGTACGCGACATGTTGGTGGCCGCACTTGCTACACGCGGCGACGTGCCCGCCGAGCGCCTCGGTTCGGCAGGCTTCTATTGCCGACATCACCTTGAGCTGGGTCAGGCTGACATGCCCGGCATTGGCCCGCCGCCATGCTGGACCATGAGCCCGGAAGATGTCAGCGACCTCCAGCGTCGGCCGGGGCAAAGACCCCGCCTGTCACTGCAGGCTTCGCTTCACCGTCTGGTCCTGCAGCTTGGCCAGCATGTCGTAAGGGCTGATCGTGTCACGGATCGTCTTGGTGGCAACATGAATGTAGCGCGCCGTGGTCGACAGCTTGGCATGGCCGAGCAGCACCTGGATCACGCGCACGTCGGTGCCCGCCTCCAGCAGATGCGTGGCAAAGCTGTGCCGGAGCGTGTGCAGAGTGGCGACCTTCTCCACACCGGCCATGTTTTTGGCTGACGTGAACGCACGGTTCAACTGCCGGGGCGAGATCTGGTTGATCTTCGGCTTTCCGGGGAAGAGCCAGCCTTCTGGCCGCGCCTCGCACCAGTAGTCGCGCAGAAGGTCCAGCAATCCCGGCGACAGCATGACCTTGCGGTCCTTGCCGCCCTTGCCCTGCTCGACATGGATCAGCATCCGGTCGCTGTCGATGTCGCCGATCTTGAGGTTGCACACCTCTGTGGCCCTGAGCCCGGCGCCATAGCTGATGCTGAGCGCCGCCCGGTACTTCAGCCCGGGCCCCGGTGCTGCCATCAGAACGGCCGCGACCTCTTAGACACTGAGCACCACCGGCAGCTTCCGCGGCTCGGTCCGGAACTGCATATACCGTTTCATGTCCTCCCGCCCGCAGGTCATGCCGAAGAAGAACCTCAATGCGACGATCCTGGCATTGAAAGTCGTCGGCGTGACGCCGGTATCTGCCATGTGCAACTGATACGCCCGCAACTCCTCCGGCGTGGCCGTGTCCGGCGAATGCCCGAGGAACGCGGCGAACTCCTTGATCGCCCGGATATGAGCTTTCTGCGCCTTGTCCCCCATCCCGCGGATACGCATGTCCTCGATCATCCACTCACGCAGCGGCGTGGTTCTCTCCTCCTTCATGGGAGCCTCCTGTCTGTCGATTGAGAAGACCCCAATCGTCAGGCAGGCGCGCACGTTTCCAAATGCGCAGCTGTCAGATCATTGCCCACCGACAGCCACACGCGCCAATGCCGCGGAGCGGCTTCGTCCATGCAGAGATTCTTGATCTGTCCCACGGAAGACGGCTTTTCTCGTGGTTTCGGTTCTGCACGGCTTTGTGGATCGCTTTCTCAAGGGCGTTGTCGTCTGCGAAGGTCTGATGGGCCAGTTCGGTCTGCTTGAGCGCCTTCCAGGCCGGTTCGATTTCGTTGAGTTCCGGGGCGTATTTCGGCAGCCATTCGACGGTGAGCTAGTGGGCGCGCTCGGCGAGTGCTTCCCGGGTCAGCTTGCTGGTGTGAACCGGCCCGTTGTCGAGCACCAGCACCACCGGCAGGTGCAGCTTGCCCGGCTGCGGTCCGTAAATCCGGTCGATTTCGCTTAACAGATCGATGAAATCGGTGGAGCGTTTGGTGCGGGAAGTCGTCACCGTCAGATGATTGGCGGCGAAATCGAGCGCGCCCATCATGGCTATCTTCATCGCCTGTCCCGGCGCGGGGATGCGCAGGTCGGCGCCGCGCTTCGCCCAGGCCCGGGCCAGATATGGGTGGGTCGGCGCCTCGCTTTCATCCGCGAAAAGCAGCCGGATATCACCGGCCTTCGCCTGTTGTTTCATCGGTTTCAGCCGGAGACCGGCGCGATCCACCGCTTGTGCGTCCTGCCGTCCCTTCAACGTGTGCCGCGGCCGTTTGTAGACAAAGCCCCCTTTTTCAGAGCCTTGGAAAGCTGCGAGCGGCTGATCGACAGACCCTCGCACCGCTCGATCTCCGCCGCCAGCCGCGACAGGGTCCAGTTCGGCCGGTCTGCCGCCGGGGCTGCGAGCAAGGGCGCGGCCACCCGCAGCGCCGCCTCAGACTTCGCCGGTGCCGGGCCAGCGGCACGGCGCGCCTTCAGCCCCTCGGCCCCGCCTGCCATGAAATCGCTGCGCCACTGGCGGACGGTATCCTCGCGCACCCCGAATGCCTGCGCGATCCGGCCCGCCGTCCAGCCATCGAGCGTCAGAAGCACTGCCCGCGCACGATCCGCTTCACCCCGATCACAACTGCACGACAACACTTCCAACGAGCGCCGAGCTTCCGGTGACGCGGTGACTTTCGATCTCCCCACCATTCCTGACCCTCCAATCTGAAAGTCAGGAATCACAACCAAAACCGTGGGACAAGCCGGAACAAACTGCTTAGAGCGTGTCGCGCTCAATCGGCCTCATAGCCTGCGGCCTTGAAGTAGTTGTAGCACTCTTCGTCCGAGAAGAGGTCGCAGACCTGTCCGACGGCGGCCCAGAGTTGGTCATAGGTCCGCGCGGCAGCCTTCCTGATCAGTGTCTTGAGTTTCGAGAAGGCCATCTCGATGGGATTCAGGTCTGGGCTGTAGGGAGGCAGGAACAGGAACCATGCACCAATCGCGCGTAGGGACGCCGCTGCGGCCGGAGCTTTGTGGCTCGACAGGTTGTCGAGAATGACAACGTCGCCTTCGCGCAGCGTCGGCCCCAGTTGGGTTTCGATGTAGAGGGCGAACATCTCGGCATTCAT
>NZ_FNEK01000105.1 GCF_900099935.1 Aliiruegeria lutimaris
GATGAATGCCGAAATGTTCGCCCTCTACATCGAAACCCAACTGGGGCCGACGCTGCGCGAAGGCGACGTTGTCATACTCGACAACCTGTCGAGCCACAAAGCCCCGGCCGCAGCGGCGTCCCTACGCGCGATTGGTGCATGGTTCCTGTTCCTGCCACCCTACAGCCCAGATCTGAATCCCATCGAGATGGCCTTCTCGAAACTCAAGACACTGATCAGGAAGGCCGCCGCGCGAACCTATGACCAACTCTGGGCCGCCGTCGGACAGGTCTGCAACCTCTTCTCGGACGAAGAATGCTACAACTACTTCAAAGCCGCAGGCTATGAGGCCGATTAAACGCGACACGCTCTAGCCGCCGTCTCGCTGCTCTTCCACGACGTTCTGCATGCCCGCATAGGGCACGTAGCCGCGCAGCAGCTGATCGCCCACGACAAAGGTGGGGGTTCCCGAGATCTGCAAACGCTGCGCCAAGGCGTGGTTCTCGGCGATGATCGCGTCCACCTCGGGGCTGTCCATTTTTTGAAGGATCACGTCGCCATCAAGGCCGAGATCAGAGGCCAGCGCCTTGACCGAGACCGGGTTCACCTCGCCGCGGAAGTTGATGAGGACATCGTGCGCCGCCTTGTAAGCCTCGTCTCCGAAGGCCATTCGCGTCGCCAGCGCCATGCGGGAGGAGGCGACCGACTGCTCGCCAAGGATCGGGAATTCCTTCAGGATCAGGCGAATGTTACCGTCATCGGCCACCAGTTGATTCACCTCGGGATAGGCCTTTCGGCAATAGGAGCAGCGATAGTCGACGAACTCGACGATTGTGATATCGCCCTCCGGATTGCCACCGACCCAGCTCGTTTCGCTGTCGAAGATATCGGCCGCGTTCGCCCTGACCAGTTCCACGTCACCCGCCGCCTGGGCCGCTTCCTGGCGGTCTTCCAGAACCGCAACGGCCTCCATGATCACTTCCGGGTTGTCCAGCAGGTAGGCCCGTACCTCGGCACGGAATGCCTCGCGTTCAGCGTCGCTCATGGAGCCCAGGTCGAGCGCCGAGGCTGGCAAGGCAAGGCCCGCGGCCATCACCGCGGCAGGGAGAAGAGCTTTCATTTGCGGGTCTTCCTTTTTCTTGCGGCGCGGCGGAATGCCTGCCGGTGAAGCCATGGGGCAGCATCCCCATGCGCGTTTCGCATGATTGGTCATATCCCGCAACCGGTCGTACATTGCCTGTGGGCTGAATTGGCGACAACGAATAGTGTCGAAGTTGCCACCGCGATGGCGGCGAAGCCCGAAAAAGCCCTGTGTGCTGCCATTGACTGCCCCCGCACCGGTTGAGATATGCGCATCTGACGCCAGAGTAAGGAGAAAGCGATGCGTGCTTCAAGGCGCAGCGAGGTCGATCCCTTCATCGTGATGGACGTGATGGAGGCGGCGCGGCAGGCAGAGGCCTCCGGACGGAGCATCATTCACATGGAAGTTGGCCAGCCCGGCACCCCGGCGCCGGCCGGGGCGCGCGCGGCGGTGGTAGGGGCGCTGGAAAGCGATCCGCTGGGCTATACCGTGGCGCTCGGCCTTCCGGCGCTGCGACAGCGCATCGCGACACTCTACAAGGACTGGTACGGGCTGGACCTGAACCCGGACCGTGTCATCGTCACGCCGGGTTCCTCGGGGGCTTTCCTGTTGGCCTTCACCGCGCTCTTCGAGGCCGGGGACCGCGTCGGGCTGGGAGAGCCGGGCTATCCGTCTTATCGGCAGATTCTCAAGGCGCTGAGTCTGCAACCGGTCGGCCTGCCCACCTCGCTGGAAAACCGTCTGCAACCGGTGCCGGAAGACGTGCCTGCCGATCTAGCCGGGTTGATCGTCGCCTCTCCGGCCAACCCGTCGGGCACAATGCTGTCCACAGTGGCGCTCTCCGGGCTGATCGGGCGTGCGGCCGAGATCGGCGCCGCTTTTGTTTCCGACGAGATCTATCACGGCATTCAATACGAGGGGCGGGCCGTTTCAGCGCTGGAAATCAGCGACGACGTCTGTGTCATCAACTCCTTTTCCAAGTATTTCTCCATGACCGGCTGGCGTGTCGGCTGGATGGTGGTGCCGGAAGCCGAAATTCGCCGTTACGAGCGGCTGGCGCAGAACATGTTCATCTGCCCGCCCCATGTCAGCCAGGTCGCGGCGCTGGCCGCGATGGATTGCGATGTGGAACTTCAGGCCAACCTGGACGTCTATACAGAGAACCGCCGCCTGATGCTCGACGGCCTGCCGCGCGCCGGTTTCGACCGCATCGCGCCGCCCGATGGCGCTTTCTACGTCTATGCCGACGTGTCTGATCTGACCCGGGACAGCCTTGCCTTCAGCCGCGAGATCCTGGCCGAGGCGGGTGTTGCCGTGACTCCGGGGCTCGATTTCGACCCAAAGCGGGGGAAGGGCACACTGCGTTTTTCCTATGCGCGTGCCACAGCCGATATCGCCGAGGGGTTGGAGCGGCTGCGGGTATTCATGAATCGCCGCTGACTGGCCGCCACGCTGTGGCGCCACCGCCGCCGAACCGGCGGTTTGCCTTCATGCGCCGCTGCGCCTATGGTCTCGGCAAACAGGGGCAATCCCGAGCAGTATCATGAAACGCCTCCTCGCAGTTCTTGCCGTGGTGATGATGTGTTTTCCCCTCGCCTCCAATGCGCAGGGGCTTTTCGCGGTTGCGCGGCTCGATGCGGAGCGTTCGGAGATCGTGAATCACCCGGATGGCTTCGATCTCGTGCTCACATTGAGCCAGCCGATTCCCTACAAGGTGACGACCCTGGCCGATCCGCCGCGCCTCGTCGTCGATTTCCGCGAAGCCGATTTCGGCACACTGCGCGATGGAGAACTCGGGGTCAGCCAGGCGGTCACGGCGGTGCGGCATGGCCTGATACAGGCCGGCTGGTCCCGCATGGTGGTCGATCTCGATGGGCCCTATGCCGTCCAGTCGGCCGGGATGGAGACGGAGCGCTCGGATGGCTCCGCACGGATCGAGATCGTCTTGCGCGAAACCGACCCGACGAGCTTCGCTGCGCGCGCCGGCCCCTCGGTAGAGGCCGCGCCGCCGGCGATCGAGCCCGCCAAACGCGGGGTCGATGACGGCGTGTTGACGGTGGTGATCGATCCTGGCCATGGCGGCATAGATCCCGGCGCAGTGCGGGGGGACGTGCACGAGGCCGATCTCGTGCTGACATTCGCGCTCGAATTGCGTGATGCGCTCTTGCGCGCCGAGGGTTTCGACGCCGTTCTGACCCGCACCAAGGACGAGTTCGTTTCGCTCGAGGCGCGAATCGACGTGGCCCGGCGCGCCAACGGCGAAGTGCTGCTTTCGCTGCATGCGGACGCAGTGAGCGAGGGAATCGCCCGCGGTGCCCAGATATACACCCTCTCCGACGAGGCCTCCTCCGCGGCCTCGGCCAAACTGGCCGAACGCCACGATCGGGCCGATCTGCTCGCCGGCGTTGATCTCTCGGGGCAGGATGACGAGGTTGCACGGGTGCTGATGTCCATCGCCCGGACCGAAACGACGCCGCGGACCGAAGCGTTGGCCGAGGCGCTGCTGGAAGGGTTTCGGAAGGCGGATGTCCGGCTGCACAAGCGGCCACGCGAACAGGCGGCCTTCTCGGTGCTGAAGGCGCCGGATATCCCCTCCGTCCTGGTCGAGATCGGTTTCATGTCGAGCCCGAAAGAGCTGGAAAAGCTGCAGGATCCGGAATGGCGTGCCGCGGCACAGGGGGCCATCGTGGACGCGCTCCAGGCGTGGGATGTGCAGGATCGCGCCCGCGCCGCCGTCAAACGCCAGTAGCCTCGCCGGCAAAGCGTGCAAGCCAGACCGTATGCTTGTCGCAATCGGGATCCTCGGGCACGAAGTCCAGCACCGCGAAGCCCGCTGCGTTCAGCAATGCGCGGTATTCCTCCGGGGCGAGGCTCGCGTGATAGACAGGCTCTCCCGCAACCGAACCATAGGCGATGCTGGCCGAGGGGCCGGAGGTGAACAGGAGCGCCGCACCGGGCCGGGCATGATTGGCAAAGACCGGGAACATGCCGCGCTGTGCGTCGGGCGTCAGGTGAAAGAAGCTGTCCCACGCGATCAGGCCGTCGAACCTGTGCCCAAGCGCCATGGCGCGCATGTCGCAGTGATGCACCGGGCGCGCTGGCAGGTTGCGGGCAAAGAGGGCGCATTGCGCGGCGGCCCCGTCCACGCCCGTGACGCGCATCCCGGCGCCCTCGAGCCATGTCGCGATCGGCTGTCCCGCCCCGCAGCCGATATCGAGAACCTCCCGTCCCGGCGCGACCTCCACGAAACGTTGCAACCAGCCCCGCTCGAACAGGGCCTGCGAGCGTTCGGCGGCCCATTGCGGGCCGACGGCCGCGTAGGTCGCAAGGATTTCTTCGGCAGAGGGGCGATTCCGACGCATGGTGGGATCGAGCCGTCGCAGACGGCAAATTGCAAGTTTTTTGCGGAAACGACCAAGGATTGCCCCTCGGCGAACGTCTGACAGGACAACGCGGGGGAAAACCCGACGAGAATACGCAATTGTGATCACCCCCGCAGGCGGCAGGTCGCGCATTCTCGTGACGGTTGGTTTTGACCGCCCCGCATGCCTTGCGTATAACCGCGCCAGCCAAAGACAGGACATTGCATGCTCCGTGCCATCCTTCGCTTCTTCGGAGGCATCTTCACATTAATCGTTACCGGCATGCTTTTCGTGGCATTGATCGCCGGTGGCGTGATCTGGATGTACAGCCGGGATCTGCCCGATCACGAGGATCTTGCGCGCTATACGCCCAAGACGATCAGCCGGGTTTACAATGTCGAAGGCAGCATCATCGACGAATTCGCGCTGGAGCGGCGTCTCTTCGTGCCAGCGGAGGATATTCCGGACCTCGTGAAACAGGCCTTCATCTCGGCCGAGGACAAGAATTTCTACGAGCACAAGGGCTATGACCTGATGGGCATCGCCTCGGCCGTGGTCGATGCCGCGCAGGGCGGGCGCCTGCGGGGCGCCTCGACCATCACCCAGCAGGTGATGAAGAACTTCCTGCTGTCTTCCGACCGTTCCATTGAGCGGAAGATGAAGGAGATCATCCTTGCCGCGCGGGTCGAGCAGGCGCTGGACAAGGAAAGGATCCTCGAGCTTTACCTCAACGAGATCTTTCTCGGCCAGAACTCCTATGGCGTGGCCGCTGCCGCGCAGACCTATTTCAACAAGAACCTGACTGATCTGGAGCCGCATGAGGCCGCCTATCTGGCAGCCCTGCCCAAGGCGCCGTCGAACTACCACCCGGTGCGCGAGATGCAGGAGGCCACCAACCGTCGAAACTACGTGCTCCGCGAGATGTACCAGAACAGCTATCTCGACCGGGAGACCTACGAGGCCGAACGCGAGATGCCGCTGCGGTCGGTGCAGAATGGCGATTTCGACTCCTTCCGTAACGCTCTGCCGCCGCGCGATTACTTCACCGACGAGATCCGCCGGCAGCTTTCCGGCGATTTCGGCACGGACGAATTCCTGGGCGGCGGTCTGGCGATCCGGGCGACCGTGGATCCGGAATTGCAGATCGAGGCGACCGCGTCTCTGCGCAAGGCGTTGGAGGACTACGATCGCAGCCGTGGCCGTTGGCGGGGAAGTGGCAAGACGGTTCCGACCGAAACCCTAGGTGATGAGACCCTCTGGCGCGCCGCGCTGGCGGAAGTGAATATCGCCCGAGATATCGAGCTGGAGGGCCAGTGGTACCCTGCCGTCGTTCTCAAGGTGGCCGAACAGTCGCTGACACTTGGTGCCGAGACCGTGGAAGGCACGATCAGCGTTCCGCGCGACGATATCAAATGGATCCAGGGCAATTTCTTCGACAATTTCGAGCCCGGAGACGTTGTCCATGTCCGCCAGATGACCAAGGACGGCGAATTCCTGCGGTGGACGCTTCGTCAGGAACCGGAAGTGCAGGGCGCCTTCGTGGCGATGGATGTCCATACGGGGCGCGTTCTGGCCATGCAGGGCGGCTTCTCCTACCAGACATCGGAGCTGAACCGCGCCACGCAGGCTACGCGCCAGCCGGGTTCCTCCTTCAAGCCCTTCGTCTATGCCGCGGCCCTCGATTCCGGCTACACCCCGGCAACGATCGTCGTTGACGCGCCGATCGAGATCAACACACCGCAGGGCGTCTGGCGGCCCAAGAACGCCTCGAACAAGTTCTACGGGCCCACGCCGCTGCGGACCGGTATCGAACGCTCGCGGAACCTGATGACGATCCGCCTCGCGCAGGAGATCGGGATGGACACCGTTGCTCGCTACGCGGAGGATTTCGGCGTCTACGACCATCTGGGCCGCTACCTGGCAAACGCGCTCGGAAGCCAGGAAACGACGCTCTACAAGATGGTCTCGGCCTATTCGATGTTCGCCAATGGCGGCGAACGGTTGGAGCCGACGCTGGTTGACCGGGTTCAGGACCGCTGGGGCGCGACCGTGTACCGGCAGGACCGGCGCATCTGTCCCGATTGCGATTTTGTGGAGCTCCAGCCGGGCATGTCGCCCCGCATTATCTCGCAGCGAAAACAGGCCATCGACGCGGTCACCGCCTACCAGCTCACCTCGATGATGCGCGGCGTGGTCGAGCGGGGTACCGCGGCGAGCACGGTCGGCGCGGCGGGACTCGGCGTGCCCGTGGCCGGCAAGACCGGCACCACCAACGACGCCAAGGATGTCTGGTTCATCGGCTTCACCTCCAATATCGCGGCTGGCTGCTATATCGGCTACGACCAGCCGCGTTCGCTCGGCCGTGGCGCGTCGGGCGGCGGTATGTGCGGCCCGGTCTTCTCGCGCTTCATGAAGGAGGCGATCGCCAAATATGGCGGCGGCCCGTTCGAAGTTCCGCCGGGCGGCTTCTTTGTGAAGATCGACCGCTTTTCCGGTGCTCGTCTGCCCGACAACGCCGAAGGCGATTACGTGGTCGCGGAGTATTTCCGCGAGGGCGAGGATCCGATCTTCGGCTTGGCCGGCGCCATCGACGGTGGCTTCGTCATGGGTTCCAACGTGCCGATGTTCGCCCGCGGTGAAGGCGACGATGAGGCCAGGACCGTCACCACCTCGACCGGCAAGAAGGTGCAGATCGCGCCAAAGGCGAGCTTCGGCTCGCTCAGTTCGGGCGGTCTCTACTGATCCTGCGCCGCGCAGCGGCGCCACCGCCGTTCGAGCTCTGCTCGACGGCAATCCCCCCGAACGATTCCGGGGAGAATTGTCATGCGAAACCGGGGCGCTTGCTTGCCCCGGATGCGGCGCCACGCTAAGACGCAGGTCTCATTCAGGAGAACGACAATGCGTGCCGAGACCCAGAATACCGTTGAAGCGATCCGCAAGTCCCTTGCGCTGCTGGGGCAGCGCTTGGGATTGGAGACCGCCGATTACCGGCTGGAGGAATTCAATGCGCGCGTCGAGGATCCGACGCTCTGGGATAACCCCGAGGCCGCACAGAAACTGATGCGGGAGCGGCAGCTGCTCGTCGACTCGATTGCCACATACAAAGGCATCGCGCAGGAGCTCGAAGACAATATCGAGCTGATCGAACTGGGCGAGATGGAAGACGATGCCGAGGTCGTGTCCGAGGCCGAGCAAGCGCTCAAGACGCTGGCCGGGAAAGCCGCCGAGAAGGAGATCGAGGCACTTCTGGACGGCGAGGCCGATGGCAACGACACTTTCCTCGAGATCAACTCCGGGGCCGGGGGCACGGAGAGCTGTGACTGGGCCGCCATGCTGGCGCGGATGTATGTCCGCTGGGCGGAGAAGAAGGGCTACAAGGTCGAACTGCAATCCGAGAGTGCCGGCGAAGAGGCCGGTATCAAATCCGCGGCCTACAAGATCTCCGGACCCAACGCCTATGGCTGGCTGAAATCGGAGAGCGGCGTGCACCGGCTGGTGCGGATCTCGCCCTATGACAGCTCTGCGCGGCGGCACACCTCCTTCAGCTCGGTCTGGGTCTACCCGGTGGTCGATGACAATATCGAGATCGAGGTGAATCCCGCCGATATCCGGCTCGACACCTACCGCTCCTCGGGCGCCGGCGGTCAGCACGTCAACACCACGGACTCGGCAGTGCGGATCACCCACTTGCCGACCGGGATCGTCGTGACCTCCTCGGAGAAATCCCAGCACCAGAACCGCGACATCGCCATGAAGGCGCTGAAATCGCGCCTCTACCAGATGGAGCTGGACAAGCGGAACGCGGCCATCAACGAGGCCCATGCCGCCAAGGGCGAAGCCGGCTGGGGCAACCAGATCCGCTCCTACGTGCTGCAGCCCTACCAGATGGTGAAGGACCTTCGGACCAATTACGAGACCTCTGACACCGCCGGCGTTCTCGACGGCGATCTCGACGGGTTCATGGCCGCGACGCTCGCCATGGACGTGGCCGGCAAGAGTCGCTCCGAGGCCCGGGCCGAGGACTGACCCCGCGCGCCTGATGCGGAGGTGATGCCCGGGGCCATGGCTTCGTACCGGGCCCTGCAGTAGCATCTGAGCCTGTTGGACCGGTTTCCGAGGGCGCGCGCGGATGAGGCTGATTGTTCTTACGACTTTGACGATGGTGGCCTTCGCCGCCAACTCGGTGCTGAACCGTCTCGCGCTGGCCGATGGCGCCATCGGACCGGCCGGTTTTGCCGCGATCCGCGTCGGAGCGGGGGCTGCGGTCCTGCTGGTGCTGCTGGCATTTCGGGACCGGGGAGCGCCAGGGTTGCCGCGCCCCACTGTTCCCGCCGTGGTCGGGCTCGCGGCCTATATGCTCGGCTTTTCCTTCGCCTATGTCTCCATGGATGCCGGTCTCGGGGCGCTGATCCTGTTCGGAGGCGTGCAGGTGACGATGTTTTTCGGAGCACTGCGCGAGGGCGAACGTCCGCCCGCGGCGCGTTGGGCTGGCACGGCCATGGCGCTTGCAGGGATCGGTGTGTTGAACTGGCCTGCCGGGAGTGCCGCACCGCCGTTGCAGGCGGCGCTGCTCATGGTCGCCGCGGCGGTTGGGTGGGGATGCTATTCGCTGCTTGGCCGCGCGGTGCGGGACCCGCTGCGCGAAACCACCTGGAACTTCGTCTATTGCCTGCCCATCGTCCTGCTGGTGCTGGCGCTCTTTCCGGGAAACATGCCCCGCGCCGAGGGCGTCCTTCTTGCCGTGCTCTCCGGCGGTGTTACCTCGGCCCTGGGCTACGCGCTTTGGTACATGCTTCTGCCGCAACTCGGCGCGACGCGAGGCGCGCTCGCGCAGCTTTCGGCGCCGGTTCTGGCGCTGGCAATGGGGGCGGGTCTTCTCGGTGAAACGGTCACCGCCACGGCCTTGCTGGCTGCGGCGCTGATCCTCGGCGGTGTTGCGGTGGGGCTGATGCCGAGGGCGTGGGCAAGGCAAAAAGAGCCACGCGGCTAGGACATTCCGGGCCAGTCGGCCCGGACGCAGTTCGTGTCGCTTCGCCTGTCAGCCTAGACGGAGACGGCGAGTTCCATTTCCTCCTCGGTCATCTCCTCCGCGATCCCCTCGAAGAGCGGCGTCGACAGGTAGCGTTCGCCGGTATCGGGCAGCATGCACAGGATGACCGAGCCGGGTTCGGCCGTCTCTGCGGTCTTGATCGCGGCAGCGAATGTCGCGCCCGCCGAGATCCCGCAGAAAATGCCTTCCTGCGCCGCCAGCTTGCGCGCCCACGCGATGCCATCGGGCCCCGACACCGGGAGCAACGCGTCATAAAAGGCGGAATCAATGGATTCCTGCAGAACCAGCGGGATGAAGTCTGGCGTCCAGCCCTGGATCGGATGCGCTTCGAAGGCGGGGTGCCGGTGCGCCGTCTTCCTTGCGTCCCTGCGCGTCGCCCGAGCCAAGGAGTTGCGCATTGGCCGGTTCGGACAGCACGATCTTCGTGTCCGGGCGCTCCTTGCGCAGCACACGCCCGACGCCAGTGAGCGTTCCGCCCGTGCCATATCCGGTCACCAGGTAGTCCAGCCGCTCGCCATCGAAATCGGCCAGGATCTCGCGCGCGGTGGTTTCCTCGTGGATGTCGGCATTCGCCGCGGTCTCGAACTGATGCGCGAGGAACCAGCCATTCTTTTCGGCCAGTGCTTCGGCCTTGCGGACCATGCCCAGGCCGCCTTCGGCCTTGGGCGTCAGCACAACCTTGGCCCCGAACATCCGCATCAGGCGGCGGCGCTCGACCGAGAAACCGTCATGCATGGTGATGACCAGCGGATAGCCCTTCTGGGCACAGACCATGGCCAGCCCGATTCCGGTATTGCCGCTGGTGGCCTCGACCACGGTTTGCCCCGGCTTGAGCGTGCCGGCGCGCTCCGCGGCCTCGATGATGTTCACGGCCAGCCTGTCCTTGACCGAGCCGCCCGGGTTGAAGGCCTCGGCCTTCACATAGAGCGTGACATGCTCTGGCGCGAGGCGGTTGATGCGGATCGTCGGCGTATCGCCGATCGTGTCCAGTACATTGTCGTAGCGCTGGCCGCGACCTTGGGTCTGGCGGGTGCCTTGTTCAGCCATCTGAGACTCCTGTTCACTTGTCTGGCGCGTGTCTAGCATGTCGTTTCCGAGCCGGCGAGTGCGGCCGGCGGGCGGAATATTCGCCCCTGCGCTGTGTTGGAGAACCTGCATCCGCCGCCGCGGCATGGGTGCGGTCGATTTTTGCGCAAACCGCAGCGGTGGTAGGAAATCTGCCCTAAGGGCAAAAAAAAGCGTGCATCTGTCGAGAACTGCGGCATTCTGGCCGTCATTGTTTGCCAGAAGCCGGGAGGGGAGGCCCGACACATGACAGACACGACCGAGATCCAGGCGTCACCGCGCCCGGATATCGCGGAACTGGACCGTTCCGATATTCTCTACGCCCTGGATATGGGATGGAAGGATTTCCGCAAGGCGCCGATGTTCGGCATCGTCTTCAGCGGCGTCTACGTACTTGGCGGCCTGGTCTTGTTCTTCGTATCCGGCGGTTTCGTCACGCAGACGATGATCCTGGCGCTCGGCTTTCCGCTGCTGGCGCCATTTGCCGCCGTGGGTCTCTACGAGACGAGCCGGCGGATCGAGTTGGGCAAACCGCTCGATCTCTACCAGATCTTCGGCGTGATCTGGAAAGAAAAGGATCGGCAAATCCCCTGGGTGGGCGCGATCATCGTCTTGTATTTCCTGTTTTATTCCTTCCTCGCCCACATGATCTTTGCGCTCTTCATGGGGCTGAGCGTGATGACCAACGTCACCTCCTCGCTCGACGTATTCCTGACCTCGAACGGGCTCACGATGATCACGGTCGAATTGCTCGTAGGCGGTGTGCTGGCCTTCATCCTGTTCGGGCTCACGGCGTTCTCGCTGCCGCTCCTGGTCGACAAGGAGATCGACTTCATGACCGCGATGCTGCTCAGCTTCGAAGCCGTGCGGGAGAATATCGGCGTGATGCTCCTCTGGGCGATCATCATCGCGGTCTACGTGCTGGCAGCGATGGTCCCGGTTTTCCTGGGGTTGTTCATCGCGCTGCCGGTGCTGGGCCACGCGACCTGGCATCTTTACCGGCGAGCGCTCATTCACCCGGGTGACGGGACCAGCTAGAGCGGAAGATCCGCCACCCCGAGACTGCCCTTGGCTTCCTCTATCTCGGTGACGACATGCACCTTGAGCGGGCTGGCATCGTCATCGGCGATATTCTGGAACATGCGGGCCATCCCGAAGGCCAGTTCGTTGCCCGCGACGAGGATGAGCGTCTTTTTCACGCCGGAATCTTCCTGAAGGGTCTGGAGTTGCCGTGTGTGACCGAGCAATCGCGGGAAGTCGATTTCCGTTTCCGTGGCATCGCGAAGGTCCACGATCTCGTTCATGCCGGCATGGTATTCGGGGTTGCCGAGCGTGCGCTTCATCTCCGTCTGGATGTCCGAAATTCGAACGATCCCGGAAAATCTGTGAAACACGAGGCCGTGTTCGCAATAGATCCTTGTTTCGACTGGCATGGCACATCTCCCGGCTTCCGGATAATCTGCGCAACTCCCTCGGGAGTTCAATTGCTCATGTTTGTTCCGTTGCGGCGGTGTCGCGCAATCGCGGCGGCATGGGACTCCGGTCGGAGAACCTACCAGTGTTCCGAGCGCCATGTGCCGGGCGAAGGGGGCTACGCCCCCCCGCGCTCTAGCGAGCGCTCCCCCTAGTCACCTGGAACTGTAGTTCGTATCATTGATCCGAGTGATTTCGGGGGGATGATATGGTTGGCCGGGTTGCAGACGAGGTGATTCTGAGTGCCGATGAGCGCAGCTTTCTCGAGGCTCAGATCCGACGGCACAAGGCTCCGCGCTCGCTGTCGGACCGGTGTCGGATGATCCTGCTCTGTGCGGAGGGGCTTCAAAGCAAGGAGGTCGGTGCGCGACTTGGGGTGCATGAGCACACGGTGGGCAAGTGGCGCAGGCGGTTCGTGAAGGACCGGATCGAGGGTCTGACCGACGAATATCGCCCTGGAAGGCCCCGCACGGTATCGGACGCTCAGG
>NZ_FNEK01000104.1 GCF_900099935.1 Aliiruegeria lutimaris
GACCTCCGGAGCCGTCGCCTGGCGAGCCGTATCGCCAGCCAGCCGCCGCTTCCCGGCTTCAAGAAATTCCTTCGACCAGGCGTAGTACAGGCTCTCGGCGATCCCCTCACGGCGGCAAAGCGCGGCGATACTTTCCTCGCCACGAAGACCAGCCAGCACGATGCGGATCTTCTCTTCCGATGAGTAATGCTTGCGAGTCTTCCGCTTGATCCCCCTGACCAGCCTGTCAGCGGAATCCTTCGATGTTCCGGGTTTCTTGTTCATCTTCGCTCCTTATCAGCTTCGATGAACCAGAACCCTCCGTTGCTCAAACCCCTAAATCTCTCCGTCGGGTGCTGACGTCAGGCACCAACGACTGGAATGACGGGCGGACACCAGGATTTCGCTGCACTGCGCACCAATGTCCGATCAGCGGAACTCAGGGTCTTGGAGCGACCAACAGCAAAATGCTCAGATGCTGTCACAGGCAATGCAGGTTTGACGGGACTTCCGCAGCCAAGGATACTGGATGTGCGCGTTGAAACTCGTCGTTCTTTGGAGGAACCATGTCAGAGAGTGAAGTCTATGGCTGCCCATGCTGCAGCGGTACATTCAGCGGGCTTTTTGCCGTCAACAAGTCGGTGCGCCACCTGAAACAACAGGCCGAGAGTGGAAAAGGGTGGTCCTGCAACTGGGGAATAGACTGGATGTCCCTCAGTCGGCGGGACTTGCTGAAAACCGGCGCCGCAGCGGCAAGCCTCGCAGCGTTGATGCCGCAAGTGGGTCAGGCGCAGACCGCCTTGCAGGCGCAGATCACAACCGTCTTCACCAACGGGACTGTGCTGACCGTGGACGCGGCCTTTTCGGAAGCCGAGGCAATTGCCGTCCGCGGCAACCGCATTCTGGCCGTGGGAGCCGATGCAGAGGTCCGCGCCGCGGCCGGCGACGAGGCGATGATCGTCGATCTCGAAGGCAAGACCGTCCTTCCGGGTTTCATAGATGCACATACCCATGTCATTTCGGGTTCCGTTGTCGATGCCATCATGGACTACGTCGGCATGGCCCGGTTCTCGACGGCTGCCGAAGTGCTGGACCATATCGCATCGCGCGCGGCAGAGACACCCGCGGGCGAATGGCTTGTCTTCCGCAACTTCGACCCCGCCGTGCAGGAAGGCCCCGACGCCCTGACATTCGCCGAACTCGACCCGATCTCTACCGATCATCCGATCTTCGTGCTGAACGCCTCGGGCCACCTGGCCTACGCGAATTCCAGGGCTTTCGAAGTGTCGGGGATCACCAACGATGTCGAGGACCCGCCGGGTGGCGAGTTCGTTCGCGACGCGGGCGGCAACCTGACCGGCTACATGAAGAACAACGTGGCCTTCCTGCAGGTCGTCTCCAACTATCCGGCGATGATGGCGGCCGACCCCGTGGAGGGCTTGATCGGGTTGCTCGACAAGTGGGCTCCATTTGGATTGACAACGGTCTCGGAACTGAGCCTTGGCGCGCTCGCGCAGTCCCCGGCAGATGCACAGGTCATGGCGGCGGCGGCGCAATCCGGGCGTCTCAAGGCCCGTATCCGCGCCTATCCCTTCTACACGCTCGGAACAGAGGTCTGGGACGAAGCTGGCGTTGCCCAGAACGATGGGAACCCGCTTGCCCGCATCGCGGGTTACAAGCTGGTCGCCGATGGCTCTAACCAGGGTTTTACCGGGTTGCAGCGCGAGCCCTACCTGAACAGCGACAGCCGTGGCCTTGCCTACATGGAACCGGACGAGTTGACCGCAGTGGCGCTCGACCGGGCCGAGAAAGGTTGGCACCTCGCGATCCACGGCAATGGTGATGCTGCCATCGAAAATATCCTCGACACCTGCCAGGCATTGGCCGATGCGGGTATCGACATGTCCATGTTACGCCCGCGGATCGAGCATTGCTCGATCCTGCATGACGACCAGATCGAGCGAATGCGCGAATTTGGCGTGTCGGCGAGCTTCCTGATCGGGCATGTCCATTACTGGGGCATCGCGATGAGGGATGAAGTGTTCGGGGTGGAAAAAGCCCAGCTTCTGGACCGTTGCCGCAGCGTGGAGGAGGCCGGGGTTGGCTTCACCCTGCATTCAGATTTCATGGTGACCGATCCGAATCCGCTGCACATGATCGAAATGGCCGTGACGCGCCGGACATGGAAGGAACCGGACTTCGTGTTGGCGCCCGACGAACGCATTTCCGTCGAAGCCGCCATTCGCGCCATGACGTCAGAAGCGGCTTGGCAACTTTTCTCCGATCATGAGGTCGGCAGTCTCGAAACCGGCAAGTTCGCCGACATGGTCATTCTCGACAAGGACCCACGCCGCGTCGATCCGGACACAATCAAGGACATCAATGTCGTCGCGACCTGGATGGACGGGAAGCAGGTCTATCCGCTTTGAGCAACCGATGCGCGAACGCCCACAGGGCAACGAAACGGCCTCTTGGGTCGGGCAGGATGAAAGACGTCTGAATGCCGGCGACCAGTCATTAAATCCGGAGCCGCAGCCTCGTTCCTGCCACTCGCCACGACTGGCGCGAATGACGGGCGTGGGCGGAAGGCGGAAGTTCGCCGCGCTCTGAACGAATGTGCGATGTTACGAGTAACACCAGATGGTATCAGGCGGCCTACGGATCGACCGCGACCGCCCTTTGAAATGTCGGGACCACCTGCATTTACACGTGATCGCCTTCCTATTCCGGGAGTTGCTGGTCGGATCCTCCGAAATCACCGGGAAGGTCGGCGAATTTCGGCAATCCGTCCGGGATGGACAGCACTTTCTCCCCATAGTGTACGTGCAGTCCCGGCTCGAAATCGAGGTCGGGCAGCATGGCCGAAAAGATGTCCACCAGCCCCATGCCGGGATGGTCGGTCATCAGGTGACCGCCGCATCTGGTGCAGAACTTCCGGTGGCTGTTCTCGGTCTTGTGGTACTCGCCTACATGTTCCGCACCCTCGGTGATCGTCAGGCTGTCCGGGTTCCACAACGTAAAGCCGTTGACCGGGGCGGCCGACCAGCTGCGGCAGCTTTCGCAATGGCAATAGCCCATACCCTCCGGCCCTCCACTGACCTCGAATTTCACGCTGCCGCAGAAGCACTGCCCCTTGTAGGTTGAACGGTTCATAACGTGTCTCCTTTTCTGTCTGCTTGGTTATCCGGTGAAGGACACCGGCTGCATGGGCGCGCGGTTGACCGAAAGATTGAAAATATCCGGCCGCCCATAATGGCCGGCCACATCGAGCGACCGGCGTGCCGAGGCTGCCCGGGAGGCGTCGATCTCGGCATACAGAACTTCCTGTTTGCGGTGGAGCGGCCCCGCCACCGGGCCGCCGAAAGGTTCCATCACAACCGCGTCGCCATCGCAGACCCACCCGTCCTCGCCGAACAACTCGTCCCGGCTGGGGAAGTCATCGGGGATGTCGCTTTCGTTGAGCGCGGTGGCCAGCGAGACCACCCAGCAACCGCCTTCGCGGGCGATATGGCGCATCGAGGCCAGCCAGGCCTCGCCGCAATCCCAGGTGGGTGCGATGAGGATATCGAGGTTCTGCGCGTAGAGCGCAAAACGAGAGAGCGGCATGTAGTTTTCCCAGCAGAGCAGCGTGCCGATGCGCCCGACGGGCGTGTCGATCACCCTGAGCCCGCTGGCATCGCCATGCCCCCAGACCATGCGTTCAGGGTTGGTCGCCAGAAGCTTGCGGTGACGGTTCAGCAGGGTTCCATCCGGTCCGATGACGACGACGGTGTTGTAGAGCGTGCTTCCGCTGAACGCGCCATCCACCTCGCTCATGCCCATCACGACGGTGATGTTGTGCTTCGCGGCGGCGTCACACAGCGGCGCCAGGTCTCCCTTGCCGATGTCGACGGCGTTTTCGCGCAGGCGCCGGTGGATGGTACCGGTCAATGCCATGTCACCGCCCGGGCGCAGGCGCCAGATCCAAGTGGGATAGCCGGGCAGGAAGGCCTCGGGGAAGACGGCAAGCTCGGCACCGTTCGCGGCGACCTCTTCGATGCTGGCCACGGCGCGGGCCATGGATTTTTCAAGGTTCAGCAGGACGGGCGGGGTCTGGATGACGGCAATCTTGTTCGACATGGTTTTCTCCTGTTGCTGTTGTTCTGTGGGATCACTTCTGGCCGGCGACGACGATCAGTTCGCAGGGGCCAGAGAAGCCGGACCCGTTTTCGAAGGTCTGAAGCGCGGATTCGATCTCGTCCCAGACGTTGGATTGCTCTTCTGCCCCAAGGCCCTTCAGCATCTCGTGCAACGCACCGAAGCTCTCCCGCTCGAAGCGGACGCAATCGGCGGCACGGGGCAGATCCAGCGGCGCTGCGATCGTCCGTTCCCGGATGTTGGCGAAGCCTGCCTTCGCCAGCAATCCGGCCAGAACACCAGGCTGGCCGAGGCTGAACGGGCCGGGCTGGCCCTTGGCCGGCGGCGGCAATTGCGCGGCCTTGCGGATGATGCCCACGGGGATCGAGAAGAACCCGTTCCGTTCCGGCGTCGAATAGACGATGGCGGAAAACCAGCCTCCGGGCTTCAGGGTGCGATGGATGCCAGAAAGTGCCTTCACCTGGTCGGGGAAGTAGATCATTCCGACGCGCGAGACGACGGCGTCGAAACATTCCGGAGCTGTCGTCAGCTCTTCCCCGTCCATCACCCGAAAATCGATCTGGCCGTAGCCGTTCGAACGGGCATTGGCCGCGGCATGGTCGAGGATGTTCGACGAGATGTCGGTGGCCAGCACGTATCCGTCCGCGCCAACTCGATCGGCCACCTGCATGGACTGATCGCCCGCACCCGCCGCCACGTCCAGCACGCTGTCGCCGTCGCGGATCTCGGCGCTGTCGATCATGATCTCGGTCGCCGGGCCAAGCCACACGCGAAGGGTTCTCCCCCATTCGCTCCAGGCCTTGGCGGCGTTCTGCCACTGACGGGTCGTTGCGAGCTTGTAAGCGACGGGGTCAAATTGCATCGCGTTCATTGGGTTTCTCCTCGGAGCGGGGCCGAACGTTCGGCGATTTCGTTGTTGACGCACCAACACTCGCAGCGGATCGTTTGAACCAGCGTTTGAAAGGACGGGGAATTTGCCGATCGCGGAAAGAAGGAATCAAACGGTTGTGCTCAAGGCAGAGCTGTTCGGTCACTTGCGCGTTTCGGTAGACGGTCAGGTTATCGCGCTGCCGGCCTCGAAGAAGACCCGTGGTTTGCTCGGCTACCTGCTTTCAAGCGACCGTGCCCGGACGCGCTCCGAGTTATGCGATCTGCTCTGGGAGGATGCGGAAGACCCGCGCGCGGCGTTGCGCTGGAGCCTCAGCAAGCTGCGGACGGCGCTCGGTCCGGAGCGGCTTGTCGCGGATCGGAACATTGTGGACCTTCGCCGGGAGGCGTTGGAGACCGATCTCGCGTCTGTCGAGGTGGTGTCGAGCCAGATCGACGGTGCTCCCACGGAAGCGTTGATGCGGACACAGGCGCTGTTTCGGGGCGAGTTCCTGAACGGGCTGGACCTGTCGGAATGCTACAGTTTCCATGAATGGTGCCAGGCCGAGCGATCCCGTCTGGTGAGACTCCACGAGCAACTCCTGACAACGCTCCTCTCCAGAACCCGGAGCGATCCGAAACAGGCGCTGGAGTTCGCGCATAAACTGGTCGGGCTGAACCCTTTCGACGAGGCGGCCCATATCCGGGTGATCGAGCTGCAGTTTTCGCTCGGACGCGCCGCGGAAGCCAAGGCGCAGGCTACGCAATGCCGCAAGATCTTTCGGGCGGAGTTGGGACTCGAACCGTCGCCAGCGCTCGAACAGGCCTGCCGGGAGCCGGCCGACCCGATGCCCGACGCGCCCGGGCTTCGGGAAATCAACAGTTTTCCATCACCCCGAACCGTATCGTCCGGTTTTGTTGGGCGGCAGGAGGAACTGTCGCTGATCCGGGAGGCTCTGGACCGGATGCCCGCAGAGGTCATTCTGATCGTGGGCGCGCCGGGGATCGGCAAGTCGGCCCTCCTGTCAGAAGTCGGGCGGCATTTCGGAGACTTGCGCCTTTCCGCCCGCGCAGTCGAGGCCGAACGTCTGCGCCCGCTCGGGATCTGGCGCGACGCGCTACGCTCTCTGTCGGTTGATGGTGTCGATGCGGGCCTGAGAGACGCGTTGAAGGATCTGCTCGACGACCACGTTGGAAAAACCGCGTCCCGGAGCAAAGAGCAGCATTTCGAGCCCTTCCGGGCGTTCCTGTCCGCTCTCGCCACGACCGGTCCGGTTCTGGTGGCTCTGGATGACCTGCAATGGATGGAACCGTCCTCCTGCGCCTTGTTGAGCTATCTCGTCCGAAACCTGCAAACCGAGCCGGTCCGCTTCTGCCTCGCCGCCAGAGCGGGGGAGATTGACGATAACGAGGCGGTTCAGTCACTCCTGTCGAGCCTCGGAGAGCGGCTTCGGCGGCTGTCCCTGACCGGGCTTGCCACGGACGACGCCCTGACGCTTGCACGTACCCTGCAGCCGGAGGGCGAAGTTTCGGAGAGCGTGCGCATGGCGCAGGGAAACCCGCTCTACCTGAAGGTCCTGTCGCGGCGAGACGCTGCCCCCGAGACGTCGGCGTCACTGGATGATGCCTTGTCCAACCGTATCGAACGCCTGTCGCAACCGGCAATCAACCTGGCCTCATGGGCATCGGTTTTCGGGCGCAGCATCCCCATGGACAAGGCGGTCGAGGCGTCGGGTAGCGAGGTCTCGGAAGCGCTCGATCTGGTCGAAGAACTGGAGCGTCATGAGATGACGAGGTCGCTCGACGGGGGCACGTGCGAGTTCACCCACGATCTCATTCGCGACGCAACCTATGAGCGCCTCTCCATTACGAGGCGCAGGCTCATGCATGGCCGGATCGCCGATCTGCTTGCCCGCGACATGGAGACGGCCCCCGATCAGGCTGTGCAGGTTTTGCATCACGCCGCCATGTCCGACCGTCACGAACTCGCTGCGCGTGCGGCCGTTCTGGCCGGCGCGCACGCATTGCGCGCGCTGGCCAATGCGGAAGCCGCCGAGATCGCTCGCAAGGGGCTCTTTCATGCAGAAAAGCTCGGCCCCGGCCCGGCACGGATATCGCTCTTCATCCGGCTCTACCGGTGCCTGGTGCTGGCGCTTTCCGGGTTTTCGACCGGAAAGTTCCCGAAGCTGGTGGCCGATCTCGGCACGCAGGTATCGCTGGCCAGCCAGCATGCCATGGCGCCGGAGGTGGCAGAGGGCGAATACCTTCTGTCCGTCCTCTATCAGGAGTTGGGCGATCTCGAGGCGGCAAGCCAGGCAACAGCGCGCGCGGCCACCGCCGCCAGCCGTATGAAGGCCCGAAAACGGGTCCGGCAACTGGCCAATTCGGCCCGCTGCCTGCTCGAACTCGGCCGGGACATTCCGAGAGCCGAGGAACTCTGCCGGGATGCCCGGGCATTTGCCGATGCGGAAGGGATTTCCGATGTTGAGGTTTTCTGGAGCCAGGGACTGCTCGCCTATTGGCAGGGCGATCTCGCCAGTGCCGCCGAGAAGCTCGACAATGCCCTTACCCTCGCCCGCCAAAGCGAAGATCGCTGGCGGGAGTGCAAATGCCTGACATGGGCCGCGATGATCGCTCTGGAACGGGATCGTCCGGCAGCGGCGATTGAGTTTGCCGGCGATCTCTGGAGTCTCGCGGGCAAGGTCGGCGAAGGGGCGATGGCGCCGCTGGCGGAGACGATCCGGGCATTGGCGCGGGACGATTCCGATGCCCTGGAAACGGCCCTGGCATCTTTGGAGCGCGCGGATGACAAATCCCACCTGGCATATACCCTGAACCTCGCAGCGGAGAAGGCGGCCAGGAATGGCAGCAGGTGCATCGCCGCCGAGCTGGCGAAACGGGCCTATTCCTATGCCGATGCAATCGACAATGGCAACGAGCGGGCTCTTGCCCAGGCGCAGGCATATTTGTTCGGCGAGACGGTGGGCGACCCGGAGGCCCTTTGGGAATGGTCCAGAGATCCGTCTTCTCCGGCGTTCACGGCAAGGGTTCGGCGAGTTTTGTCCCGGGCTGCACGTCAAGACGAATAACAACAAAATGGAAAGGATCACGCCATGCCCAAGTTCATCGTAGAGCGCAATTTCGAGCCACCACTCAGCCAGGAGGACCTTTCTGCAACCGAGGAGCGGATGGCGCCCTGTCTCGACCTATACGATGTCCAGTGGATCCGGAGCTACTGGAGCGAGGACCGAAAGCGCATGATATGCGAGTACGAAGCGCGGGATTCCGAGTCGGTTCGGAATGTACAGCGGGAGGCCGGCGCGAAGTTCGAGCGCGTCTGGATGGCCGAACTGCTGGAATAGACATGCACATGGGATCTCATTGCTGATGCCTCCGTTCCTCCAATGCGCTTTGCGTCGCCGAACCGGACGTACAACTGGGGCCGCCCAAGCGTCTGCAGTGGGCCGTTCACGACGGTCGGAAACCATGCTGCGTGTGCGAGGTGCCGTGACCTGCCAACGGCAGGATTGCGCAGTTCGCTGCCGTCGGCCTCGTCGAAGGCGCACCGGCACTACTGCTGATGCCTGAAGGGCAAGTTTGCCGACCTTGCAGTCATTCTCGGCAGTGCCGCAAACCCCGTCGCGGTCGCCCGGAATCCAGCATGGCGATCATGGACCGGACTTTCGCCGCGCCTCACATAAAAAGCGAGACAGCGGACAGACCCGCCTTTTGCTCTTGCGGTTGTTGCTGACGCAGCATTGCTTCGCGTGCGCAGCAGTCTTTTCGCTGCGACGCAGCCCATTTTGTGAAAGCGGACGCTGAAACCCCATGCTAGTGAGCGATCTCAAACCGATCTTTCGCCGCGTCCAAGATTTTGGTCTGAGATGCGGACAAGCACACAGATGCTGCGAAACGATCAAACGGCAGGCAAGAGCCATTCGATCGCTGTTAAATTTAGCGGACCGTTTTCAGCAAAGTTTGCGCTGCTAGCCTGCCGAAATCGTTGGCGGCCTTTGGGCTTGCGCCTGTCACTAGGCGGCGGTCAACATGAACCGAGTTGTCGGCCTTTTTGTTGATGGTTTCCACGCCAAGCGCGTTCAGTTTCTCACCTACCCACCACGGCATCGGCCCAGGCAAGTAACCGATCATCGGCGTTTGCTTGTCAACGGCATCTGGGAACACAGTGATTTTATAGCCGTCGTACAGAAATCCGGCGTCACGTTTGGCTGCGAGGAGTGCTGCAGGACCGTGACAAAGCGCTAGGGTATGAAGGTTTGTATCGTGCGCCCAGTGGAGCACTTTTCCGACGTCGGCATTCTCTGGCAGCCCGAGCATTGCACCATGGCCGCCGGGGATGAAAACTGCGGCGTACTGGGTTGCCTCTTCCATGTCGTTTGCGACGAAATCTGCAAGGCTACCGGGGTTTGCAAAGGCCGCATCAAAATCGCGATATAGGTTTTGTATATCTGCGTCGTCCGCTGGCATTGCCCATGCCTCGATTGCGACCGGCGCGCCTGTCGGGGTGACGACATCAATCTCAAAGCCCGCGTTCATCAGATGCAGCATTGGTAAGCCCATCTCGACGGGGTGATTGCCGGTCGAGAATTTCTTGCCATTGGCCATCGTCATATTGCGTTCTTCGGTGCAGATCATCAGCACGCGATTCTTCGCCCCCGTGTAGGGTTTGGCATAGGCACCGCCGTCGTAGTCGGTCGTTGAGGATGTTCCCAATTTGATTGCCAAAGGGGACGGGCTGAACGCGCCGTCGGCTGTCGGTTTGGGTGCGATGCCCAGGAGTCTCTTGATCATTTCGGTTCTCATTCATTTAGAGAAGGAGGTGTCAGCCGCGTCTACTTGATCGAAACAACGATCTTTCCTTTGGCGCGTCCAGTCGCCAGCCGATCGAAAGCTTCGGCGGACTGCTCCATCGGATATGTACTGTCAATGACGGTCCTGACCGTTCCGTCGCTGAGCAGTTTGCCAAGCTCGGCTAGCATCTCCCCGTCAGGCCACATGAAGAACCATTCAAAGTTGACGCCATACTTGGCGGCCAAGCCATCGGTGTCCTGGTCTTTGACCGAAACGATCGTTCCGCCTTTCTTTAGCACTTTGAAAGAACGCTTGAGGATTTCACCGCCCATAGTGTCGAAAACCAGATCATAGTCTGACAGCTCATCTTCAAACGATTGTGTGGTGTAATCGATGACAAGATCCGCGCCGAGGTCTTTGACCAGATCCGCATTCTTACCGCTTGTCGTGGTGGCGACGAAGGCCCCGAAATGTTTAGCGATCTGGATCGCAAGCGTGCCAACTCCGCCAGAGCCTGCATGGATCAGGACTTTGTCACCCGTCTGGATGTTCCCTTTGGAAACCAACGCCTGCCAAGCAGTCAGACCAGCGAGTGGGACAGAGGCCGCCTGTTCATGGCTTATGTTTGCCGGTTTGATCGCCAGTTCGCTTTCCTGAAGGCGTGCGAGTTCAGCTATTGCGCCAGCATCTTCCTGATTTGGTCGAGCAAAGACCTCGTCGCCAATTTTGACGCCTTTCACGTCCTTGCCAACTTCGACAACTGTGCCCGAAACGTCATAACCCTTCACATGCGGAAAGCTCAGCTCAAGCATCTGCCGCAGGTAACCCGCACGCAGAATGTTGTCGATTGGATTCAGGCTGGCGGCATGTACTTGGATCAAGACACTACTGTCTTGCAGCAAGGGCTTTGCGACGTCAGCGATTTCAACTGGTCCGGCATAATCGTGATAGACTGCGGCTTTCATGGCGTGTCCTTTGGGTATCTATAATTGCTGAGATACACATAATGATACCTATCTACAGTGATAATAGTTCAATGTTGGCCATGACTAATGTCATTACGACAATAATAGGAGCTCACATGGATCGTCTTCGCGCACTGCGCTACTTCGCGAAATTGGCGCAAACTTTGAGTTTCAGTGAAGCGGCAGATCACTTCCGGGTGCCATCTTCCTCTGTGTCACGTCGCATCAAAGACCTCGAAGCCGACCTTGGTGCGGCCCTTTTTGTGCGCACCACGCGGTCTGTAAGCTTGACCGACTTGGGGAAGTTGTATTTGGGCGAAATTGCACCTGCGCTGCAGTCAATCGAAATAGCCGATGAGATGGTGCAAGCTCAGTCCGCTGCGCCAACTGGAACCGTGCGGATAACTGCAATGCCTGGGTATGCCGAGCTTTACGTTCTACCCGCCGTGCAGAAATTGAGAAGCCACTACCCGGACATAGAGTTCGATCTGAACATCACCGACCAGGTCCTTAGCCTTTCCAGCAATGAGGCCGACATCGCAATCCGCGCGGCTTCGGATTTACCGGATCATGTCATCGCACGCCGCTTGGGCGACCACACTTTCAAATTGGTCGCGTCACCCGACTACATCAATCGAAACGGGGCACCGCGCACGTCCGATGATCTAAGAGACAGCCCGGTTTTCATGTACCGCACCCCACGCGGCGTTCTGAATTGGCAGATGAAAAAGAATGGGAATTGGGAGGCCATAGACTTGGCACCGAAATACGTCAGCAATCATGGGCCATCGATTTTGGAAAGCGTTGTAAAAGGACAGGGCCTTGCCCTTCTCCCCTGCTGGGGGATCGCGGCCGAAATCGCAAACGGGCAGTTGCAAAAAATCGACCTCGAAGACGCGCGGCTTTCAACCAGTGGCGATGTCGAAATGGGGATGTATCTACTCTATCACCCACCAAAGTTCCGTCTGCAAAAAATTAAGGTAAGCGTGGATTCCCTTCTCGCGGACCTCACGAGC
This sequence comes from Aliiruegeria lutimaris, assembly GCF_900099935.1. Classification (GTDB taxonomy): domain Bacteria; phylum Pseudomonadota; class Alphaproteobacteria; order Rhodobacterales; family Rhodobacteraceae; genus Tropicimonas; species Tropicimonas lutimaris. The sequence continues at coordinate 11,774 of NZ_FNEK01000104.1, forward strand.
GAAGCGAATAATCCATAGAACGTCGATCTTTCAGGCATCAAGTGAACCGTGAGGGAAGCAGTCCTTTATGAACGGGGCAGCGAAGGCTCACTTTGTCCGCAACCTGTGATTTACCCCTGCCAACGTTGCTGCAGGCGAGACGAATGGCCGGTATTCTCGCCGGTCAGCAGCGATTGATCTTGGGCTTGTGCAGTGTTTCTCGTACAGCGTGTGCTCGCAGCGAGGAAACCGAACTCACGGGATGGGCACTTCGAGGCCAATCGCCGCGCTCACCACGAATGGCAGCTTTCGGGGATGGCGGAGATGCTGCACTGGCGAAGGGATCATGCGCCGTGACCGGCGGCAATGCGCAGTTACCGCCCCTCGCAGCCTAGGACCGGTGCTCCGTGGGTATCGGCAAGTATGGTGCGCTGGCCGCAAGGTCGGGAATGCCGACCGAGCGGTCATTCTCGGCAGTGCAGAAAGCCCCATCGCGGTCGTCTGGTATCCAGCATGGCAATCAAGGAGCGGACGTTCGCCGCGCCACACATCAAGGGCGACTCACCGGACTTTCCAGACCTTCAACCGAATGGCCCGAACGAGCGTGAACGGCACAAAGCGGATGAGGTGGATGGCTCCTGCTCCACCGGCATCGAACGTGCCAAAGTGCAGTTGTCATCGACTGCGAGGAAAGGAGCCATCCAATGACAGTAAAGACGGTGGGCCTGGATTTGGCCAAGGACGTTTTTCAGGTGCACTGCGTTTCGGCTACCGGGCGTAAGATCATCAACAAGAAAATCAAACGCGCGAAGCTGCTCGCCTTCTTCGAGACATTGCCACGCTGTGTGGTTGGAATGGAGGCTTGCGGTTCAGCCCATCACTGGGGTCGCGAACTGCGCAAGCTTGGCCATGATGTTCGGCTCATGCCGGCGGCCTATGTCAAACCT
>NZ_FNEK01000179.1 GCF_900099935.1 Aliiruegeria lutimaris
CTGCCCCATGGTCGTTCATCCCGGCCATAGGCCCACAATCGCGCCGTTGCGGTCTTACCGGTGCCGGGAGCGAGCATCTTCACCGGCGTATCGTCCACAAAGATAGCCTGACTGGCCAACACGTGCCGCCCGATGGCATCTGCCAGCGGTTCCAACAGTGCTGTGGATTTGCCGACCCAATCCGCCAACGTGGAGCGATCAATGTCGATCCCGTCACGCTCGAAGATGTCGCTTTGGCGGTAGAGCGGCAGGTGATCCGCATATTTGTTGACCAACACATGCGCCAGCAGACCTGGGCCGGGACGCCCACGTTCAATGGGGCGCGATGGCAGCGCAGCCTGCGTAAAGGCCTCGCAGCCCGAACAGGCAAAGCGCGGCCGCACGATGCGGTTCACGATGAACCGGCCTGGCACATACTCCAGTTCCTCGGTTACGTCCTCGCCCAGGCGGCGCAAAGCGCCGCCACATTGAGCACAGCCATCGTCACCTGTGGTCAGCTCAACTTCCATGCGCGGGATATGATCGGGAATGGGGCGACGCTTCGGTTTGTCCTTGGGCTCTTCGTCAGGAAGGCGCAGTTTTGCCGTCATTTTGGCGACCGCGATCTCGCTCGTTTCCAAGGCCAGTTGAAGCTGTTCGATGCTCTCTGATGACGACCCGAACCGGTGATTGCGGTGACCGGCCAGTTGATGGCGCAGCTTCTCGATCAGGACGGCCTGCGACTTCACCTCGGCCAGCAAAAGCGTAGTGAACTGCCTCAGTTCATTAGGATCTTCCGGTAGGGATTTGGCCACGTCGAGCATGTCCAATCATAGCAAAACAGGGCTGACACGTGAATCCCGGATGCGCTGTACGCGGTGATTTACCCCGCTTTGAGCGGCGTCCAGCTGCGTTGCGGCAGACGCCAGTCGATCCCCTCCAGCAGCATCGCCAATTGGGCAGCCGTAAGGGCGATCTTGCCCTCCTTGGCCGAGGGCCAAACGAACCGGCCTTTCTCCAAACGCTTGCTGAACAGGCACGCGCCCTGGCCATCCCACCAGATGATCTTGATCAGATCGCCGCGGCGACCACGAAAGACAAAAAGATGCCCCGTGAACGGATCCTGCTTCAGCGTCTGCTCGGCCTGCGCCGCCAGCGTCGTGAACCCGCGCCGCATGTCGGTCACACCAGCGGCCAGCCAGACACGCGTGTTCGCTGGGACAGGGATCATGCAGATAGCCAACGGATCAGCCGGGCCAGTGCTTCGGGGTCGTAGCCACCGATGATCCTCAGGCGGTGACCGCCCGCGATGTCTATCTCAATGGCGCTGTGTGCGGGTTTGGCGTCCGGCGTCGGGGCTGTGTCTTTGTGCTGGGCCCGGTCCACAATCTCCACAGGCAGAAAACATGCCGTCTCAGCAACCTCATCTTCAAGGTTCTCAGGATCCGGTGCAAATTTGGGATCACGCAGCCATTTGTGGATCAAGTTGGTGTTCATGGCATAACGCCGCGCCACCTGCGCAACCGATACCCCCGGCGCGCATGTTTGCGCACAGATCGACACCTTCTCCTCATC
>NZ_FNEK01000127.1 GCF_900099935.1 Aliiruegeria lutimaris
TCTCGATCAAATGCTGCTGAAAGTGCTTCACGTCATCCGGCGATGCCGCCTCCGGAGATCGCCCGAGCCAGGTTGCAAATCGCTTGCAGGCCCGCAAGTGGCTGGTCTGCGAGGCAGGGCCGAGATTGCGCGCGGACATATCCGCCATCATCCGGGCGCGAAGCGGCGTGGTCGGTGTAGGATGCTGAATGGTCATGCGAAAACCCTCTGTCGATCGAGGCAAGATCACCTCGACCAACAGCACACACCCAGCATCAAAATCCGCGAAACAAATCCCAGTTCAGCGCAACGACAGCCACTCAGAGCCATTATCGCGAAGCGATTTAGTGCAAGGGCCGGTTGCGACAGTTGTGAAATCCGAGGCGAAGGTCCGGATTAGTAGCCACAACGGACCTTGCTCCTTAGGCCTCGATGTCTCCTTTGCGCAGTTCACTAACGTTCGAGCCGGCGCGGGAGGTCCGGTCGCCTCCGACCAGTATCGAAAGGTTTGTTTGCCGACCTTGCGGTCATTCTCTGCGGTGCAAGTTTTTCTGCCGTTTTCATTTGACAGTGGCCCTTGAAAATAAGGACCGGACGTTCGCGGCGCCCAACGCCAAGGACAGGTAAGTGGACAAAGTGTGCTTTCGCTATCGCAGTGCCAATGGCAGGTTTCAGGGGCTAGTCAAAAACAGTCGTTATTGCCGGAGACAGAGATGTATGGGTCTTGGCCGCTAGTGCAGCATTGGACTGAGGTCGGAGATCAACCTCAGAGAGATCCCAAAACGCGGCTCCTACTGTGCCGACGCGGTTGGACAACCGAGCATCCGGGGCCATCGCACCCTGACCGACTGAGCGACGAGACTCTTCCGAGACAGCGAAGCAGAATTCGTCTAGGCTTGAGCGATCGCCGAAACATCAAGGCTCAGCATTAGGTTAGGGATTTACCTTGCGCATTCTTGTCTCGACCAACAAGCTTTTGAGCCATTTCATGCCCATGGTGCCATTCGCGAAGGGATTGCAGGCAAGAGGTCACGAAGTAAGGGTCGCGGCTCTTCCCGATCTAGGCGACGATATCGCCAAGCACGGCTTCGGCCATCTGGTCCTGAAGGGGCCTAGCGATAAGGAACGGGAGGAAGTCAACAAACGCGCAATGAGCGTGCCGCGCGAAAAAGTCGGAAAGTTCTTCATGTCCGAGTTCTTCATGGGGGTTTTGGCACGAAACTTCTTGCCAGGATTGCTGGATGAATTGAACATCTGGCGCCCAGATCTCATCCTGCGCGAATCCACCGAATTCTCTGGGTTGATCGCAGCAGAAAAACTCGGCATCCGACATGCAAGGTTCGAGATTGTGAATGGTGAGTCCGAGGAATCCATCGCCACTAACTATACCAAGGAAATGGACGCGCTGCGATCCTTCGTTTCTTTGGAGCCTATCGGCGGCGGTTATCTAAGGAATGAACGAGCCTTTAGCGCTCATCCAAAGGTTCTGGACGATACCCCCCGCATCAATAGCCAGGAGCCCTTCCGTTTCAGGACTTTCGTACCGGCCACGGCCCCAACCACAGCGCCCCCCGAATGGCTGCCGCCCGGCGACAAGCCCTTGGTCTACATGACCTTTGGCACATTGGCCGCCGATGAGGAACACTCAAGGCATGTCTATGCTGCCAGCATCGAAGCGATTGCCGGTTTGCCGGTGTCGGTCCTTCTGACCACGGGAAAAAACGCGCCGCACGATCTTGTCCAGAGCGTACCAGATAATGTTACCGTCCGACAATTTGTTCCGCAGGCAGAAATATTCGAGCATGCAAAACTCATGGTCTGTCATGGCGGTTCAGGCACTGTCCTGGGGGGGCTGGCTTCCGGTGTGCCGATGATCGTGGTGCCTCTCTTCGCCGACCAACCCGATAATGCTCGATGCCTTGCATCGGCTGGGTTGTGCATCGCTGTTTCAGACGACGACGTGCCGTCACTTCGGGCTGCGATCACCGATGCATTGGAAAACCCCGAAATGCGCAGACGAGCAGGCCAGGCTGCCAGTGACTTTGCCGCATTGCCGACTGTCGAAGACGCACTCGACATTTTGGTTGGCGGTTAGTCCTCGGATCTACCGTAGCGCTCAATTGGGTCTGGCGAGGTCGGTTGTGTGACAAATACCCCCTGACCAAACCATCCGTTCAAAAACGGTTGCTTTGGTCTTTTCGTGCTCAAGCGCTGAAATCGCTAGAAAATATTTTCCAACAAACCCTTGGCGAAACTTCGCTTGATTTTTTCACGTTTTTGACCACTCAAGGGAAGCGGTCATTCGTTCACCTTGCAGCATTAGTCATTCTGGGGAAATTCGCTGCGCCGGGGAACTCGCGTCGCCGCAGTCGCGAAGAACTGGCGCGGATTTCAGCAATCGCGCTCGCTGCGGCTGTACGAGTCCGGAACATCCGCAACTTGCTCATTCGCCCCTGAAACATTGCTGCGGCTTGCCCGAATGCGGCTTTTCTCGTCGCGTTGTATTGTCGGTTTTCGCTGGATTGCTGCTATGATCTCTCTGCGAGCGCGCGCAGCGAATTCTCGATGGGTCGGCAGTGGGCACTTCACCGCCAATCGCTACGCTGACTTCAAACGGCGGCTTCCGGTTCACGGGACGATGCCGCACCTGCGAAGCAGTCACCCAACATCAACGGCAGGATTGCGCAGTTCACTGCCGTTCGCGCTGGCGCGGGAGGTCCGGTCGCCGCCGACCAGGATCGAAAGGTTAGTTTGCCGACTTAGCGGTCATCGGACGGAATGCTTCGAAGCCTGCGGTGAGCCCCTGTATTTTTGTTTCTTGTTCCGGATTTGGGATGAGTCCAACGGTGACTAAGTCCGAAGGCTGCAAGCAACAACAACATGGACACGAACCCAAAGAACGAGATCATGTCGCCGTCGAGAAATAATAGTTTCTGGTTGAACTGCAGCAAAGGAATCGAGACGAGTAAGGCAATGACGAGCAACAGCGCCGTCCCGGTGTGTCGGCCGTAGGTGCTTAGGAGAGACGGTGCAAAGGCCAGCGGCGCGATGAAATAGTAACACCATGCAAGAGGGCTCAGTAGCGCCAACGCGATGATCGTCGCTGGCCAGAGTGACTCATAGAGTGCCCCTTCGGAGATCGCTAGAGCGCGTAGGAAGCTCAGCGCGAGGCAAGCCAGAAGGGTCGTGCGGATTGCAAGCGACCAAACCAGCGGGCGAGACATTACATACCAGCCAGCATGGGCGTCGGGGTCCAAGCTAGTTGCCGTAACATAATTCATGCCGTCTTTTGGAAGCAACCACGCAAGAACTGTATCGAGGCCATAAGCTGCCGGCACTCGCATGACGGTATTGGCGACACCGGCGACTGCGTCCAAGAAAACCACATGGAGTGGCCAGCCGGCGAGGACTATCGAGGTCAGCCCCAAAGCGCAGCCGATTGACAAGAAGGCGAGAAAAGCCCGTGTTTGTCCCCGCGCCAGCAGGATCGGCGCGTAAAGCACCGGGTAAAGCTTGATCGCAGCGGCCAATGCGAGCGCGGCACCTGCGGCAATCTGGGCGTCGGCGCGGCTGCGCTCGATGGTCAGTAGCGTCAGGAAAGCGACGATGATCTGCGGTTGATTTTGTAGCACCGCGATTCCACCGATTGTGGTGCCGTAGTACAGAATCTGTCCAATGAAGATGAATTGCAACGCCGGCATCGGGCTTCGTAGCGCACGCCATGCAAGCCAACTGCAAGCAACCAAAAGCAGCGGGTTTAGCAGATTGAAGATCCGCTCGACGGTGTCAAAGTCTAGGAAAGCGGTGAGCGGAGCGATGAGTGCCGCCCATATTGGTGGGTAGAGATAGGGGAATATTTGCCCGTCATGTTCAAGTTCGGTCGCCATAACGATCCATTCCTTCGATGGCGGCTGCATCGTGAAAACTGGATCGGTGACAGGATAAACGAGATCAAGTCTCTCGCCGTAAAATGACTGCGCCGCGATCCACACAGCTAGCAGGTCCTCAGAAGCCCTCGACGCCAGAAGGAATGGTAACACAAGGGCGAAAGTCAGGATCGACAAGGCAAGAATGTGGTTACGACGCAAAAGATAACTCCGAGGAATGGTTGCGCGTTAACGCTAAGCCAACGCATGTAGGTGAATACTACCGTTTCTTGTATGCCGGCTGGATTATTCGGCATGTGTTGCGCTCAGATTATCTACGCCAATTACTCGCCAATATAATCCGATCGGCGTCCGCTCTGCGTTATTTGCGGTTGCAGCGGTCCTCACCAACGGAGGCCGCAAGGTCCCGCGTGGCCGTCATTCCAATTCGCAGCTACGAACGTCCGGTTCTCTACATAGCTTCTGGGCAACGCGTGGGAACGACAGTTGATGCCGCCCGTGCAGAGAACGGCGGCAACGTCGGCAAACTCGCCGTTCGATCCTGGTCGGCGGCGACCGGACCTCCCGCGCCAGCGCGAACGGCAGTGAACTGCGCTTTCCAGCCGTTCATGTCGTTCAGACATTCTGCCGTTGCAGCATTCTCTCGGACGTCGCTTTCGGCCCACTGCCGCCATTCATGCAAGCCGCGGCGAACGGCCGGAACGAGCCCTTTCTCCCGGATGCTGCGGTCAATACGAAAGGGGAGTTTGCCGACCTTCCGGACCTTCGCTGCGGTGGCAGTGTCCCTTGCTGATCTCGTCTGGAATCCTACCGCGCGGAGTAAAACTGGACCTTCGTCGTGAGCCGCGTAATGGTCCGCAGCGCGGACGAAGCGGACGGTGCAACCCCAACGATCAGTGGCAGCTTTCGATGTACAGCAGCTGCGGTGAAATGCGCCAAGGTTGAATACAGAAAGTCTGCTGCTCTGTGCTCCAAGGCCCTTTTTTACGGAGGGCTATTGCGTTTGGCACAGATGAAGGTTCGTTTGAGAGAGCATCAGGCACCGAAATATGCTAGGAAGCATCGGCACGTTCGTATCTATGATGCCAGACTGATACAGCGGTCAATCGAAGGCAGATCCGGGAGCGAAATTATTGTCATCCTTCCGCTTCGGCGATTTCCTCTTGGCGACGGGAGAGCGCAAGCTCACGCGCCACGGTATCGAATTGCCTCTCGGCGCCAGGGCTTTCGACATGCTGAGCTTCATGGTCGCAAACCGTCACCGCGTCCTGACCAAGGCGGAGATACTCGACGCCATCTGGCCGGACGTCTCGGTTGAGGAAAGTAACCTGACGGTCCATGTCTCGGCCCTGCGAAAGGTGCTCGGCTCCAAGGCGCTTGCGACGATACCTGGCCGGGGCTACCAGTTCGTGCTCCCTGTAGAGGAGCACGCGCTTGTCCCTGCCCCAGAAGGAGACAGGCGCCAAACCGCTTCACCCAAAGTTCTTGTACTCCCTTTCACCAACACCTCGAACGATCCCGATCAAGACTATTTCTCCGACGGGATCACCGAGGATGTCATTACCGATCTCTCCAAGGTAGCGGCCCTGTCTGTCGTTGCCCGAAGCACGGCCTTCACGTTCAAGGATCGCGCCGTCGATGTTGCGCAAACAGCGCGGGACATGAGCTTGACCCATGTTGTGGAGGGCAGTGTTCGAAAATCCGGCAGTCGAATTCGCATCAACGCCCAGCTTGTCGACGGCGCGACCGGGCATCCGATCTGGGCGGAGCGCTTCGACCGCGACCTGACTGACATCTTCGATCTTCAGGATCAGATTACCGAGGCCATCGTTGCCGCGCTCAAAGTCAGGCTTGTCCCGGCCGAGCGCGTGGCAATCCAGTCGCGTCCAACCGACAACCCCGAAGCCTATGAACTCTATCTCCAGGCGCGCTACCACCACACACGTCTGGACAGGCGCAACTTCGAGATTGCCGCCCGCCTCGCTCAACAGGCGCTCGATATCGACCCCGATTTTGGCCTGGCATGGGCGCTTCTGGCCATCAGTCGGACGGGGCTTTATGGTCTTTCGGGCTCGACCGAACATGGCCTGCAGGCAGCCGAGCGCGCACTCGCTCTTAATCCCGACCTTGCAGAGGCGCTTGCGGCAAAGGCCTTCGTCCTGGCCGGCCTTGGTCGCTTCGACGAGGCTTTCGAGCTTCACGAACGCTCGCTTCAACTCGACCCGAATTCTTACGATGTTCGCTTTCTATACGGGCGAACGTGTTTCCAGACCGGTCGGCACGAGGAAGCCATTTTGCACTGGGAACGCGCAACCGAACTCTCAGAAGCGGATTTGGCGGCCACCTCCCACGTCGCCATGTGCTACAGGGCAACAGGCCGGCATGAGAAGGTGCTGGACACAGCCCGCCGCACGCTTATTCGGGCGGAACGCGTGCTTTCAGAGAACGCGTCGGATTCCTATGCATTGATCAGCGGTGTCAATGCCCTTGCGAAACTGGGCGAAACCGAACGCACCAAGCAATGGGCTGTGCGGGTCAAGGCCGTTGATCCCGGTGATCCAAGCATCGACTACAACATCGCTTGCGCAATGGCATTGCTCGGTGAAACAGAGGCCGCACTGGATACGCTCGAAGCCTGCCTGCCGCGGGTCGACCCAGTCACTTTTTCTGTCTGGGTTGGACGGGACAACGACCTCGACACCCTGCGCGATCTCCCTCGCTTTCAGCGCCTCGTTCGCGATCTTGATGCGCGTGCGGCTGCCGCAAGGGCGTAGCCACGCGAACTAGCCTTGTGGGTTCGGGCCATCGCCTTATCTGGTTGCCATCAACTCCTGGGCGTCATCAGGCAATCTGCCGGCCTTTCGGAACGTTTCCGAAGTTTTCGGAAGGGTTAGGGCTGTTTCAGGACATCCAACCTTCTGGCTGCCAACCTGGCTTCATAAACCGGCCATTCCGGCGGGTTCTTCAGAAGGATACCAGACATGACCGATCTTTCGGCACCGCTACAGACCCAAGCGCCGACCTCGCCACTCGCACGCGCCCTGCGCCTTCCGTTGACACTCGTGAAGTCTCTCTTCTGGCCACGCCCCAACTCCCGTGTCGACCTTCGCTACGCCAATGAGCATTTCCTCAGAGACATTGGCTTGCGCCGCTGAAATGACGCCGCGGCCATTTCTGCGATCGAAAGGTCATTGCAATCGATGCAGCGAGGCGATCGCCAATTGCCCTGCTGTTTCGAAAGCGCTGTAGGGCTGAAATTTCGGACGCTATTTGGTCAGTTGCTCGAAACCGGGCATTCGCTATGAGACTGAAAATCGCCAAGAACGGGCTCGCCACTGCCGTTCGCCGCAGCGGGCACGAACGTCAGCTTCCGGTTCATGGGATGATGCTGCATCGGCGAAGCGCCCACATGCGCGAGCGGCTTGTGTGGATGGCTCCTGCATTGCAAGAGATTTCTGTGGTCGCGATGGTCTGTCAGTACAGTCGTGTGTCCGGCCTGTTAGTGTGGCGGTTGCCACTGGCCTTGATGAGTTCCGCAAGTAAGGTTCCAATCGGCTTAACGACCTCGAGGGCCATGCCGTTCGACGGAGTGTCCTTACTTTTGGTTGACTTCATTTCGCATCATCACATCAAGCGTCTTGCATCTCTTGGCAGCATCAGGCGATTGGCTGCCGGTATTCTTCTCGTTTTGTCAGTATTGCCCAGATGATCCGGGCGGACTTGTTGGCCATGGCTACAGTAGCGAGCCTGAAGGGTTTCTCGGCGAGCACT
>NZ_FNEK01000103.1 GCF_900099935.1 Aliiruegeria lutimaris
CGATGCCATGATCGCGCCATGGGTGATTAAGGGGGCAATGGACGGCCCAGCCCTCGCTGCCTACGTAGAAAAGGTGCTCGCCCCGGAGTTGGACCCGGGCACAGTTGTAGTCCTCGACACCCTGGCCACCCATCGCAACAAAGATGCAGAAGCTGCGCTCAGGGCGCACGGTTGCTGGTTTCTCTACCTGCCGCCGTACAGCCCCGACCTGAATCCCATCGAACAGGCGTTTTCCAAACTGAAGGCGCATCTACGCAGGATCGGTGCGAGGACCTTCTCCGGGCTCTTCAACGCAATCGATCCAAAGTCACCTGCAATTTCAGCCAAGGCAAGACAGGCGTCCCAACGCGGCTTGGATCGGATTCGATTTTCTGACCTACAGTCACAGCTTTGTGATAAACTCATATGTGCGAACAAGAACGCCAACTTTGGGGAGGACAAAACCATGAAGAAAGCTTTAGCCGTATCCATCCTTGCTCTTACTGCCAGCGGAAGTCTCGCTCAGGATATGCTGCCGCAGGCCAAGAGCGACTGGTATATAGCCGGTCAGGCGACCGTCGATGCAATGCTCGCGCGCCAACCGAATACAAACACGGCCAAGAACGTGATCCTGATGATCGCGGACGGTAATGGCGTCGGCACGAACTATGCTACCCGGATGTTCGATGGCCAGCAGAAAGGCGGTTTTGGCGACGAGAATGTTCTTTCCTATGAGGCTTTTCCTTATCTGGCGCTGGTCAAGACCTATAATATCAACGCTTCTACTCCAGACAGCGCACCAACGGCAGCCTCAATGAACACTGGTGTCAAGCAACGCTTCAACCTGCTTAACCTTGGCGAAAACGCGATCACCGAGGATTGCAGCACCGAGGCTGGCAATGAATTGACGACCTTTGCCGAGATCGTGTCCGAGGCTGGAAAATCGGTGGGAATCGTGTCGACGGCCCGCCTGACCCATGCAACTCCGGCAGCCGTTTATGCGAAGACCGCTTATCGCAACTGGGAAGACGCTGTGCCCGAGGAGTGCACCACCAGCCGCGACATCGCGACGCAACTGTTTGATTCCATGCAGGCAGGTGTGATCGACTTTGCCATGGGCGGCGGGCGTCGCCACTTTGCCCCCGATGGTGCGGCGCTGGACGAGGGCGGCAAGGGGCGCCGCAAGGACGGCCGCGACCTGATCGCCGAGGCGCAGGCGGCGGGCGCGCAATATGCTTGGAACACCGAGACCGCGATGGCGCTGAACCTTGACGGTAGCACTCCAGTGCTGGCGCTGCTGGAAGACAGCCACATGAAATACGAGGCCGACCGTGACGATGCGGACGAACCTTCGCTGGTCGATATGACAAAGATGGCGATCGAGTATCTATCCAAAAACGAGGGCGGCTATTTCCTGGAAATCGAGGCCGGCCGGGTTGACCACGCCAACCACGATGGCAATCTAGCGCGCACTGTGCGCGACGGCGTCGCCTTTGCCGAAGCTGTCGCGATGGCCGATGAGATGACCGATGACGCCGATACCCTGATCATCGTCACGGCCGACCATGACCACGCGATCAGCTTCAACGGCTATTGCGGCCGCGGCACACCCATCACCGGCCTTTGCATGGGAGTCGACAATGAAGGCATCGGCCACAATGGCGAGCCTGTGCTGGCAAGTGATGGCCGGCCCTATACCGTTGCCGGGTATCTCAACGGTGCGGGCTCGGTTCTGCGCGAAGACATGAACTGGGCCGGCGTGCGCCCCAACCTGACGCAGGAAGAGGCCATGGATATCGACTATGTGCAACAGGCTTTAATCCCGCGGTCGTCCGAAACCCATTCGCCCGTCGATGTCGCGATATATGCCAAGGGTCCTTGGGCGCATCTCTTTGACGGCACCATCGAGCAGAACGTGATCTTCCACGTGATGCACCACGCCGTCAGCGCGAACTAGACACTCGCTTTCAGATCCGAAAAGGCCCGCCGCAGCGGGCCTTTTCCCTTTGGACCACTCCGTCGCGGGTGTAAGATTGAACTTGGGTCAAGGCAGCGGCGCTCCGGGGCCAGTATTCTGCCGCCACCCAGCAACGATAACCCCAGGAGGACCCGATGCTGACGCGCCGCGCCTTCGCCCTTATAGCCCTGACCTTTCCACTTGCTGCACGCCTGTACGCTCAGGAAGGGACAATCAAGCTTCGAGACTTGTACAACAAGGACCTCAGCTTTTCCGAGTTGGCGATATCGCTGGAAGGCAAACGAATTTTTGTCGATGGGTTCATGGCGCCGCCATTGAAAGCGGAATCGGATTTTTTCGTCCTGACGAAAAAGCCAATGGCCGTTTGCCCGTTCTGCGAAAGCTCGGCGGATTGGCCCGATGATATTCTTGCAATCTACACCAAGCGAACCGTCAAAGTGACACCGTTTAACGTGAAGATCCTTGTGCACGGCGTTCTGGAATTGGGCGACATGACAGACCCAGATACCGGATTCGTAAGCAGGGTGCGGATCGTCGATGCAAAATACAAATGACAGGACGTAAGCATGACCATGCCGTTGAGCGTCACAGACTGCGTGGTGCGCAGCGACCGGGGCCGGGTGCTGCTGTCTGTGCCCTCGCTGGAGCTTGGCCCCGGTGTCTCGCTGGGTATTCGTGGCCCGTCGGGCGCAGGAAAGTCGACGCTGCTCTATGCGCTGGCGGGCCTTTCAGACCGGGCCGAAGGGTCGATACGCTGGGGTGATACCGAATTGCTGGCGCTGTCCACCGCGCGGCGCACGCAGTTCCGTGCAGCGTGGATCGGCATGATCTTTCAGGATTTCCTGTTGTTTGACGAACTTGGCGCTCTGGCCAACGCCAGCCTGCCCGCAATGTTCGCGCCCCGATCTGATCGTTCCGCGTTGAAGACCCGTGCCGGCGCACAACTGGCCCATCTGGGGATCACCGCCCTCAAAAGAACCGTCGACAGTTTTTCTGGCGGTGAACGCCAACGTGTCGCGGTCGCCCGCGCTCTTTCAAACGACGCAGGCATTCTGTTGGCCGACGAACCGACTGCCAGCCTGAACCGCGACGCCGCCGATGCGCTGATCGCCGATCTGGTGGCAAAGGTTCGAAACAACGGCAAGACCCTGATTGCGGTCAGCCATGACGCGCATTTGCTGGACAGCATGGATCAAATCATCAGCCTGACCGACGGCCAGATCGAGACGCCCAGCGGCGCGCGTCCAGCATGATCGCGCTTTGGGATGGCCTGCCCGCGGAGACCCAGGACATCGCCTTGGTAGTGCTGCTGATTCTGCCCGCGCTGATCGTCGGCAGGATTGTGCTTCGCGGCTATGCCCCTTGGCCTCTGATCGGCGCGCTCCTGTGGCGGTTCCGCTGGGCGAACGGGCTGTTCGTGCTCCTGATAGCCGTCTCCGTCGGCATGGGGATCGGCCTGCTGGCCCAAGAACGCGGGCTGAGGCAGGGCACTGCCGCGGCGGCGGACAAGTTCGATCTGGTCGTCACTGCACCGGGCAGCGAGATCACCATGATGCTGGCCGCTGTCTTTCTACAACCTTCGGATGTACCGCTGCTGGACGGCGCAACTTATGCCGCGATTGCCGGGCACGAAAACGTCGCCCTCGCCGCGCCGCTCGGATTTGGCGACAGCTTCGGCGCCTCACCCATCGTCGGTACCACCGCCGAGTTTGCAATCCACCTCAGCGATGGCCGCATAGAAGGCCGGATGTGGCAGGACTACGGTGAGGCGGTGGTCGGTGCGCTGACTCCACTTCAGATCGGTGACGGGTTCATACCTGCACACGGCGTCGGCGATGGCGCGGAACATGACGCGCATGGCGGCGAGGAGTTGCATGTCGTCGGCCGCATGGGCGCCACAGGTACCCCCTGGGACCGTGCCATCCTGCTGCCCATCGAAACGGTGTGGGACGTGCACGGCCTTGCCAACGGCCATGCGCCCGAACACGGCGAACAGATCGGTCCGCCTTTCGATCCGGCCTATTTCCCGGGCACCCCGGTCATCATCGTCCGCGCTAATGAGTTATGGGCCAATTATGCATTGCGCTCCGAATTCATCACGGACCGGACCATGGCGTTTTTTCCCGGCACCGTTCTCGGTAACCTCTACCGTGTTCTGGGCGACATACGTCAAGCCATATCCCTGATGACGCTAGTCACCCAGTCGCTGGTGGCCGCAAGCGTTCTGCTGGGGCTGTTTATCCTGTCGAACCTTTTCCAACGCCAGTTGGCGCTGCTACGCGCCCTTGGGGCTCCTGCGAGGTTTGTATTCGCGATTTTGTGGTCCTACGGCGCGGTTTTGCTGGTTGTCGGCGCTGCTTTCGGCACCGTGTTAGGTATGATAGCTGCCACCGTATTGTCGCGAGTGATCAGTGCGCGAACCGACATCCTGGTGTCGGCGCCCATTGGCTGGAGCGAAATTCATTATCTCGCGGGGTTCATCAGCCTGATGACACTGCTCTCATTGCTTCCCGCACTGGCGGCCTTTCGAAAATCAATTGTCGCGGGGTTGCGCAGCTGACCCGCCGACGGTTCCGATTGGCCCGAGAGGTCTCGATTAATTCCCAATGATGTTCCCGAAATCCAACGCAATCACGCGCGTTCACCGTTCGGAAGCCGCGAACTTTGCTTGTTTTTGGAGACTGCATCGACTCAACTTAATGTATGCTGGATCGTGAACCTGCGACAGGAGGTCGAAGAATGAAATGTCCGATTGATGGAACTGTGCTGGAGACAAGCGCTCGCGTTGGGGTGGAGATCAACTATTGCCCGCAGTGCCGCGGAGTGTGGCTAGACCGAGGCGAACTGAAAAAGATCGTTGAGAACTCAGCCGCTCCTGCGTCTGCGTCGCCTGAAGGGGAGTACGACGAAGATGGATATCATCCCACCTCGAGCAAGAAGAGCAGGAGCTTTCTGACTGAGTTGTTCGGTTTTTAGGTGGGGTCGGACGGTAGTTCCCCCTTTTTTAGGGGTTTGGCCGTAGAAAACGTGCATTCGCGACGAACGCCAGTTCCGTCCGCGAACCAGCCATTGCCTTGACAAAAATGCTGCGCAGCGCAGGAACGGCGGCAATGCAAGAGCTGCACTGTGCCGCCGACCGATGCGGGCAACGGCCGATAAAGGCAGTTTACGTCTGTTGAACTCTCGCCGCGCTCGCCTATCGTCCCGCGGCGACCGATCTCAGTCAGGCCAACACTGACAGCCACTTCAACTACAGGGCTCGGCAATGCTCGATCACGACTTGGCCTTTCCTTTTCTTCGCTCAGTCCTCCGTCCTTGCCCCCGCCCGGATCATGCCTGTCCTTCTATATCAGCAGTGAATAAAACAACGCTGCTGAGCACTCCATGACCAAGAGCCCACCGCCGCTTTCCTGACCACCGCCATCGAGAACTCGGGCCGGACGCAGCGCGAGATCGCGCAGAGCGCGGGATCTCCCAAGCCGAACGTGCTGTCGATGATGAAGACCGGGGAGACCAAGCTGCCGATCGAACGCATTCCCGCGCTCGCCGAAGCCTGCGATGCAGACCCGATCGACTTTGCCCGTATCGCCGTGCTCGAGTACGATCCCGAGATCTGGGGCACGTTGAACCTGGTGTTCGATCCCAAGCTCACCGATCGCGACATCTCGGTTCTTCGGATCCTTCGGCAGGCTGATCCCTAGGGCGGACTCCATTGGCAAAGGGCTGACAAGCAGTTTCTCTTCGTCATATTCCAATATCTCGTGGGGTGGATGGAGCATGTCGCCAGTATCACATCGAAATCGGGAAAGGCTGCGCCCCCGCGAGATCGCGAAGTCTTGGGTGGGGGCGGAGCTTCATGGAGGCCATCCGGGCGCGCGGCGTCAGGAGGATGTCCAATGCTTGGAGTTGACCTGCTGGAGCGAAAGGAAGACCTACCGGATTCGGCATTTCCGAGAATGAGCCTCCCCGGAGCCGTTACGCCGACAGCAGGTCGCTCTCAAGCTTCGCGAACATGGGCAGGTCCTCCTCGGCGATGTCGAAGAGGTGGCCATACGATAACCCGATTGTCGTCCTGTCGGGCCAATTTCCGAGACAGCCCTGCCTCTTTCATGCGGCCTGCATTTCATGGTGGCTCCCAAAGGCACCGCTCCGAGACCTCCCTCGCCAGAAAATTCACAAGACCAGAGGCGGAAGAAGGGATCTGTAGCGCTCGAGCTCCGCCGAGGCGGTCTCGTTCCTCTTTCGAATGTCGGTCGCGTCGATATGGTCCATGAGAGTCGGGCGACGGCGGTAGCGGCGGTCATTCTGCTTCGAAAACATCGGTTTTTTTCCTGATCTGAAGATTGAGTTCATGGCACAAGATTGCCGTTTTTCTTCTGACCGCGCGTCGGGAGCATTCCCCATTTTGATAACTTCGGTTCCCTATTTTCAGATCCCTATTGGGTTCGGATGCGGTAACCTTTCTCTGGGAGGGCGTTATGGAGCTACTGGAACGGGACGAACCACTGGACCGGCTTCGGGCCGCACTCGCCAGCGCCCAGGCACGGCAAGGTCGTGTTGTTGCCATCACTGGAGAGGCTGGCCTCGGGAAGACCACGCTCGTCCGAGCCTTTTTATCCGGGCCTGAAATCCGGTCCCGGATATTGCGGGGGGGATGCGAGGATCTGGGGATTGCCGAACCGCTCGGCGCGCTTCGCGATCTCGCGCGAGAGGCCGGCTGGACGTTGCCCGAGGCCCGTCTGGCGTCCGGAAGATTGTCCCTCTTCTCAGATGCACTCGCGGAATTTGCGTCTGTCAAAGACGGAACGGTCCTGGTGGTCGAGGATATCCAGTGGGCCGACGAGGCGACGCTGGACTTCCTTCGTTATCTTTCGCGCAGGATCGTGGATCAACCTATCCTGCTGATCGTTACCGCCCGTACCGATGAAACACGTGGCCGGTCGCAGCTGCGGCGGCTACTTGCCGACGCCCCGAGCGATATCGTGATCCGCCTTCCGCTCTCGCCCCTTTCCAAGACCGCTGTCGCGGCCCTGGCGCGGGCCGCGGGTCAGCACGGTGAGGGACTGTTCCAAGCCACCGGAGGCAATGCGTTTTACGTCACCGAACTGCTGCGCAATCCCGGTACAAAACCGCCGCTGAGCGTGCAGGATGCGGTTCTCGCTCGCGCTGATCGGCTGGCTCCGGACGAGCGGCGTCTTCTGGACGTGGTCTCGATCTTTCCGAGGCGTGCAGAAAAAGCACTGGTTCTCGAACTCGTCGACGATGACACCAGTGCGGCAATCGAGAGCTGTCTCGATGCAGGGATCCTGGAATTCGACGGCGAGAATCTTTCGTTCCGGCACGAAGTCGCTCGCCAGGCTGTGGCGACCGCACTTCGACCGGATATACGGCGCGTGTTGAACGGTCGGCTTTTGGGCTTTCTTGAGCAACGTGCAGGTGCCGGCCCGGCACGCCTTCTGCACCATGCGCGCGCGACCGAAGACGTGGCGGCAGTGCGCCGGCTGGCGCCGGAAGCTGCGGCCGAAGCTGCGGCGCTTGGTGCCCGTCTTGAGGCCGCTCAGTATTACACCCTAGCCATCGACAGCGCCGATGGCACTACTGGGTCGGACCTGCTTGAGGAGGCTGCCTGGGCGACTTACCTCGTCGGTGATAACCGCCGGGCCGTGTCTCTCCAAACCAAAGCCCAGAAGCTGCACAAAGCCGGGGCGGATCTGGTGCGCGAAGGCGACGGGATGCGCCGGCTTGCCCGTTTCCGTTGGGGCGCCAATGATATTTCCGGCGCATTCGAAGCCGCCACGGCAGCGGTGCGGATGCTCACAAAACATCCTGGCCCAGAGCTCGCTCTGGCCCTTTCCACTGTGTCGCAACTCCAGATGCTTGCCTGGCAGTACGATAAGGTCGAACCGCCCGCCAAGGCCGCGATCACGCTAGCAGAGCAATGCATGCGTCCGGACATTGTGTGCCACGCGCTGAACAATCTCGGGATGTCGAGGAGCTTTTCCGATATTGCATTGGCACGCGCCGACCTGTCCCGAAGCCTCGAGATCGCTCTGGAAATCGAGAATCCGGATCATGCCGCCCGAGCATATGGCAACCGGGCACATATGGAGTATTACTTGTGCGAATATGCGGCAGCGCTGGACATTGCGACGAAGGCCGCCCCCTATCTGCGAGAGCAGGAGCTTGACGGGTTCTTCGTCTACAATTCGGGTCTGCGTGCCCGCCTGAAGCTGCATTCTGGTGAATGGTTGGAAGCAGGGGAAATCGCGCGAGAGGCATGGTCGCGGCACGAGGATTTCGGCTTTGTCTTGCACCCGTTCAACGCCGCCCTTGCATTGTTGGCTCTTCAGATCCGCATCGGCGCCAAGCTTGAGGTTGACGCTCTTGACTACCTCTCCGGCTTTGACAGCCCTGAAGCGGAGGCGCAACGGCTTGCGCCCTACGCGCTGCTGATCGCTGAAATGGCGTGGATCACCGCCGAGGGCCGCGACGAGGCCGTAGACCTGCTCCTCCGGGCCGCGGCGCGTTCCCCGATCGTCGAACCTGTGGCGAATGTCCATCTCTGGCTGCGACGCCTCGATCCTGGCGTTTCCGTTCCCGACCTCGGGAATGCTCCTGAACCGTATCACCTGGAGGCTGCAGGAGACTGGATCGGAGCCGCCGGGGCATGGGCCGAACGCGGCGCGGTCTATGACCGGGCAATGGCATTGGCGCAGGGCGACGGGCTTTCACGCATCGAGGCCATCTCGATATTCGAAGGGCTGGGAGCTAAGCCTGTTGCCGATCGGGTCCGGGCCGAGATGCGCGACCTCGGAATGACGCCCCGCCGTGCGGGTCCTCGGGCCTCGACGATGCAGAACCCGGCGGGACTGACGCGCCGACAGATGGACGTGCTGAAATGTATCGACGCAGGCAAGTCCAATGCCGAGATCGCCGAGATGCTGTTCATCTCCTCCAAGACCGTCGATCACCACGTCTCGGCAATCCTGGCAAAGCTTGATGTTTCCTCCAGGGGCGAAGCGGCAGCCAAAGCCAGAGCGGATGGCTTCATCTAGTCGGGCACCTTTGGACTGTGCTCTGCCCCCTGAAAACTGGACCGTTTGAAGCTGGATTTTTCCGCTAAGTTTTCTTGGCTGGGAGAGGAGCGGAATCACTTGAAGGCATCGAAGTTCACGGAGGCGCAGACGGCGTTCATCCTTAAGCAGGGCGAACAAGGGACGCCGTTAGCGGAGATTTGTCGCAAGGCCGGGATCAGCCAGGCGACCTATTTCAATTGGAAGAAGAAGTATGACGCGCTGCAACAGCGGCGCGGACTTCAACTCAAGCCGCCGGCGCCATGCTTCAGGATGATTGGGACAACAAGCTCCTCCTCGTCGATCAGGTGCCGAGACAACAACAGTTCGAGCCCGCGCGTCTCTTGGAGAAACATGCCGATCTCTCGCGTTGATTCCGCGTTCGCATTGATCACAGCGTTCGCGGTCTCAACATATCGATTCAGTATACCGTCAAGGGCGTGGTGATCGCGGTCAAGAATGTCGAAGCCGCGTGTGATCCGGGGGTCTTTCTTGGCAAGTACGGGGAAGTAGTGTGCGTCTTCGATATTGTGATGACCATGAAGTTCTCCCACCAGCAACGAGCCGAACCTCGATACACGTTCTTTGAACACCATTGGGTCCGTGTTCTGGTCCAGGCGCTTTTCGGTTTCCGTGGTCAGCATCCCCAGAAGCCTGCGGAACATCATGTGGCGGTCGAGCCAAAATCGGATAAGGCCGTTAAATCCAGGGCTCGTTTCCCAGATGTCGCGGGGATATTCCTTTAGCAGCACTGATAGTGCGTCCGGCAGGCCATCTCTTTCGCCGAGTTCCGTTGAACCGATATCCATCTGATCTTCCATTTCGAAGCTTCGCGGAGGTCTAGGCTGTCTTGGAGCGCTCAAGCGTACGGGTTTCGGGCGGAGCGATCCGAGGACAGGGTCTGCTGATCCCTTTGAACCAGAAGCTCGATGGCGTCAGCAAGATGTTCCTTTTCGATGTGGTGATCACCACGGGCCACCCGGATGCGATGTGCTTCGATCATCACGTCGGCGTGGCGGCAGCCTTCGGGCGGTTCAAAACGGTAGGAGGCCAGTTCGATCCGAAGCCCGAGCGGATCACGGAAATAGATCGAATCCATGAACCCGCGGTCGACTGGGCCTGAGTGCTTGACGCCGCGTGCGTCAAGTCGTGCGGGGACCTGCCAGAACGTGGCCTGGCTTACGTTGAGCGCAAGATGGTGCAAGGAGCCGGTATCTTCGGGAACCGCGGTCGGGTCTGGCTTGCGGTCCTCATTCGTGAAGATCGTGATCAAACGACCATCACCGGGATCGAAATAAAGGTGTCCTTCGTTTGGGTTGTCGAGGTTCGGCTGATCGAAGATGAACGGCATCCCCAATACGCCTTCCCAAAAGTCGATGGAAGTTTGCCGATCCGCACCGATAATCGTGATGTGGTGGACACCTTGGGTCTGGATCTTCTTGATATCGCTATTCTTGTTCACTTCCTTACCTCCCCTGTTCTAACTTCATTCCGCTTCAGACCAGTCGACCAGCTTCGACTTGTATTCGGTTCTCGGTAAACTGCCGAAAGGAACCAGTGTTATGTCTGTAGTAACCAACAGTTCGTCGCGAAGGCGCTTACGCAAGAGACCCGCAAGGGCAGCATCTGGTTGCACGTCTTTAGCCAACTCGACAACCACCGGCAGTGGCGGCGCTTGATTCACGGATTTGGTCTTGGGCCTGATCGAGATAACGCCACTGACACCATGCCCGATTTTTCCGACGACGTCCCGCACTGCAGAGGGAAACACGTTGACTCCCCTCACAATCAACAGATCGTCGGTCCGCCCAATGCAACGAACACGCGGGCTGTCGCGGCCACATGGACAAGCTCCGGTGCTCAGGCGCACCCGATCACGTGAGCGGAACCGAAGAAGCGGCGCCGCCTCATGTCTCAAATGCGTGTAGACCAACTCGCCCTCCGCACCGTCTTCTATAGGGAGGCTTGCGCCAGTTTCAGGATCAATGAGTTCGAAGTGAACGAAACCGGTGCCGGAGAAGTGCATTCCATTCTGATGGGTGCATTCTCCCCAAAGCGACACTGATATGTCACCGATGCCCATCGCTTCGGTTACTCGCGCGCCCCAAGCGTCTTCGATACGTTGCCGCATCGCAGGTTCACCACCGCCTGGCTCGCCGGCAACGAGGATCTTGTCCACCGAGGACGCAGCTATGTCTACTCCGCGCTCGTCTGCCCATTCCGCAAGGTGCATCGCATAGGATGGCGTACAGCCGAGCACGGTAGGCTTCAGGAGTTGAACGGCCGTCATCAAACGCTCGGTGTTTCCGGAGCCAACTGGTATGTGACAAACACCGAGCTTGGCAAAAGCGTCCAACGTCACGCCGGCCACGAAAGGCCCGGCGTTGTAGGTAGTGACCATGCGTTCGCCCTTGGCCAACCCACTGGCACCATAGGATCGAGTTGAGATTTCAACCCAGTTGGCGAGATCGCTGGAGGTCAGCGGGATGTAGCTGGGTGTTCCTGTTGTTCCACTCGTTGAATACACACGAACAACGTCCGTCATAGGGGCCGCAAGATGGCGCCCAATTGGGTGGTTTTCGTCGCGTGAGGCACGCAATTCGTCTTTTTCGGTGAAGGGCAACCTCGCAATATCATCAAGCCCCCCGGCTTCTTCGGCCGAAGCGATTCCGGCGGACGCGAGCTTGTTCCGGTAGAACTCCGAGTGGTCAAGAAGATACGCGAGTTGGATCCGGTAGGCCGCGTCATTCACGGCGCGAAGGCCATTCCAAGGAACGTCGGGCAAGCTCAACTGGCTCATTTCGAAGACCCGGTTGGCTCGAAGCTGATGCCCATTTCAGCGTGATGCGCCAACGTGAATCCAATCGGCGATTCGCTCTCTTCGGCAAGGTGAGCCAAGAGACTTGCCGTCCGCGCCAGAATGGGCACTGCCTTCAGGACAGAAGGCGGAAAATCCAGATCCAGAAGAACGGCGGGAATTGCGAACGAGACGTTCATCGGTAAGGGTTTCGACCAAAGGCGTTCCACGGAAGCTTCCACCTCACGCGCGAGCTTTGAGTAGGTGCCCATGACACCCCGTTCTTGGGCGAGGTCGAGAATGCGTTGAGCGCGGGGATCTACTGGTTTGTGAAGAGGGTGTCCGAAGCCCGGAATGCGCCGCCCAGCATCGCGCATTTCGATGATGATATCGTCCAGCGCCTCGCCATTACTGGCGATCCGGGTTTGGGTCTCCTGAAGGAAGCGACCAGCAATTTCGGTTGTTCCAAGAATGACTTTGCCGCAACCCAACAGTCCGGCGGCCACGGCTCCTTGCAGAAAATCCGGGTCGGCAGCGTAAGTCATCCGCGCGGCCTGGTTGGTCGGTACCAGTCCGTGCTCCGCGATTGAAACCAGCAAGACGTCCAAGAAAAACGCCTGGTCGGATGTCGCTTTTCGCCCAGTTGTCAGCAGATAGAAGTACTCGGTGAACGTCAGTCCGCCCATAAGTTCGTTCACGAGATCATGACCTCGCACGGTTATGGAATCATGCGTCGCGGTCGAAATGGATGTCGTTGCCTTCCCGGCTCTCCCAATTTGCATAAGAAACCTCCCTTTCAACGCAACATAACTCAAATCGCGCGAGGACAAACGAATGCTGCCAACCTTTGTGGGACCACTATTCTGGAATGCCCGCTTTTTGGCTATTCGATGCCGCTCGCCGCGGCTGGCACGAATGATGGCAGTGGGCTTATTTCGTTTAAAAACTCCCGTTGTTTTGGGCCGTGATCGCTGATTCAATCGTCTCAATTGAGAGGAGGTTTCGGCGATGATGGGACCG
>NZ_FNEK01000100.1 GCF_900099935.1 Aliiruegeria lutimaris
GTTCAACTGCCGGGGCGAGATCTGGTTGATCTTCGGCTTTCCGGGGAAGAGCCAGCCTTCTGGCCGCGCCTCGCACCAGTAGTCGCGCAGAAGGTCCAGCAATCCCGGCGACAGCATGACCTTGCGGTCCTTGCCGCCCTTGCCCTGCTCGACATGGATCAGCATCCGGTCGCTGTCGATATCGCCGATCTTCAGAGCGCAAACCTCAGCCGCTCTGAGCCCGGCGCCATAGGAGATGCTGAGCGCGGCCCGGTACTTCAGGCCCGGCCCGGGCGCTGCCATCAGGATGTCGGACACCTCCTCGACGCTGAGCACCACCGGCAACTTCCGCGGCTCGGTGCGGAATTGCATGTACCGTTTCATGTCCTCGCGGCCGCAGGTCATGCCGAAAAAGAAACGCAGCGCCACGATCCGGGCGTTGAAGGTCGTCGGCGAGACGCCCGTGTCGGCCATGTGCAACTGGTACGCCCGAAGCTCCTCCGGCGTGGCCGTGTCCGGCGAGTGACCGAGGAACGCGGCAAAATCCTTGATCGCCCGGATATGCGCCTTCTGCGCCTTGTCGCCCATCCCGCGGATACGCATGTCCTCGATCATCCGCTCACGCAGCGGCGTGGTTCTCTCCTCCGTCATGGGAGCCTCCTGTCTGTCGATTGAGAAGACCCCAATCGTCAGGCCGTAAGCCCCATCAACAAAGCGTGGCAGTCAGATCGGCGCGTAACACCTGATGCGGGCGCCAATGCCGCGAAGCGGCTTCGTCCTGGGGCCGTTCACGACGGTCGGAAACCATGCTGCGTGTGCGAGGTGCCGTGACCTGCCAACGGCAGGATTGCGCAGTTCTCACTCCTTCAGAGCAATTGACCAAATGACCGGAATGTCCGCACAGTGTGAGTTCGTGCGTGTCGCAGCGAACGGCTACCTATTCTGAAGCTGACCTTCGTGGTTCGCGCGGCGAACGACGGCTCCGAGCCCATTCTGGACATTTCCTACGTCACTTTTGAGCGACTGCTTCTGACGAATTCAATGCGGCACTTCAGAATACGATCCTTGCCCGCAGGCCGAGGATGGTCAGGTCGTCCTGGCCGGGGTTGAGCAGCGGGTCGCGGATATACTGGATCGAGGGAGTGATCTGGAGATCGGGCGAAATGTTGAAGCGGTAGAAGGCTTCGGTGGTAAACTGGGTTTCGTCGATATCTTTCGCCTCGGCCCAATTTAGACCAATCCCGGCGAGATCATTGTTCCGACGATACCATCCCAAACCTGTGGAGAGGGAGCGTTCGTAGAGCGCGGCCGTGCCCTCGGCAACGCCGGCCCTCAGGAACGGCATCCATGTATTGTCGATGAACCAGGCGGCGGAGAAGGCCGCGCCTTTGTCCTCGGCCCGGCTGCCATCCTCGGCTGCGTCCGACTGCCAGACGGTCAGGTGGATATTATCGAAATAGATCCGGTCGGTGCCGCTGGTATAGCCGATCTCGATGGATTTGAACGTTTCGCCGGTTTCGAACACATCGAAACTCGGCTCTGTCGGGTCCCCCTTCGCGTCGGCCACCGCGCCCACAACATAGAAATTCTCACCCAGCTTCACACCGCCCGCAATCCCGAGGCCGGGATTGGGCACGTTGATCGTTGGATTGGTGTTGAAAGCGAGGTTCTGGAACGAGGTCCAGGGGCTGACGAGGCCGTAGACGTCCACGAAATCCGTCAGGTCGAGCTGGCCGATCTGGACCGTCCATCGGCCCTCGGGATCACGCTGGGTCCAGAACAGGTTTGTCAGCATCGTGCCGTTGTCGTTGAAGGCGGTGCCAGTGATCGACAACGCGCCGGAATCGAAGCCGAAGAACTGCGGGGCAATGTCACCGTAGGCCCGCCGGTTCTCGATTTTGAAAGTCAACGACCCGTTTTCGGTGGCCTGCCAGTTGCCGTAGAAACGCAGTACGCCGCCGCCCGTCTCTCCTTCACCCAGATCGCTGTCGCTCCACTGGCCGAGCGCAAGGTAGTCGAGGTTGAACCGGAAGCCGTTCTCGGCCAGACCGTCCTTCCAGGAAAAGTACCCCGGCAGCACGTTGCGTGGAAATTCTGTGCGCGGCTGCGGATCGGTCAGCCCATCGTCGGGCGTCAGGTCCGCTTCGACGGATGACGGGCCAGAGAGGCCCTGTTGGGCCAATGTGGCATTCGGAAGCAGCGACAGGGCGAGCAACGTCGCCGCCCCGTATGTGGATCTCGACATGGGGTCTCCTACTCGCCGGTCTGGGCCTTGTTCGCCTTCAGCTTCGCACGGAGTTGGTCTACCCATTCCGAGCTGGCATCTGCCGCAAGTGGCGCAGCGGAGTAGGTTTCCACCGCGACGGCATCCAGCCGCCACGTCGCCGCCATCGGCACTTCGCCATCGACCACCCGAAAGACCTCTTGCGTCGGATGGATATGGAGCCGACCGGTCAGGCTGACGGGCTGGTGCATGTATTCGGGGGTCCAGTCCGATACAAGCCGCACACGGATCATCTGGTTCGGCATGGGCGGAGGCATGTGGCTGCACATGCCGCGCTGCTCGACGAGATAGACGACGGATGTGCCGTCGGTCTCGGGGGGAGCGGGAATTGCGAACCCCGAAATCGTCACCTCCGCACCATCGAGTTCCGGGTTGCCGGCAGAAGCTGCCTGCTCCCGACGCTCTGCGACGACCCAACGTTGCGAGATCAGCCACTCTGCATCAACGCCATTCTCGGCCAATTCGGCTTCGCGCGCGGCCAGTTGGGCCGATACGGAGGGATCACCGGCTGCCACCTGCTGACGCAAGCGAGCGACCTCTACCAGGTCGTCAAGCTGGCCTGGCGAGAGGTCGCGGTACGGGTCTTCGAATACCTGGGTAGAGGCATCGAGCAGATCGCTCCAGCCGATCTGCGCATTGTCGGCCATCGAAGCACTTGCCAAGATGCCCAGCCCAAAGGCGGCGAGAAAGATTCGCATGTGCACTCCTATCTGATGGGCGCAAGAAGCGCCGCGCGTGTGGCCGGGTCAATCGGGGATGCAGGTGGATTGGGCTGGAAGGGGTTCTTGACCACCGGGCTGATCTGGAATGTGTATTTCAAGTCTGACGCAAAGCTGTCGGGGGCGATCACGTTCTTCTCGACAGCGAGATTGAGTTTCACCAGCTGTTTGCCGATTGCTGCCGTCTTGGCAAGGGTCAGCCCGATCGGAACGGTCCAGCCATCGTCGGTGTCAGCGTTCCAGTCATAGCTATTGGTGGGGCCGGTCCCAATCTGCCATCCGTCCCCAAGTCCGTAGAACAGGAAGTATTGCAGCGAGGTGATCGACGTCTCCGGGCCGTTGCCGCCAATCTTCTCGTTATGGAACGGAAACAGACCGGCCACCCCCCAGTCAAAGGTCTTCACCGCCAGAAAGCTTGGGCCGAGGGTCCAGTTCTCCGACGACAGATCGGTGTAGGTCGGGATTGATCCGACGATCCCAGCGCCCAGTGTCCAGGCCCCGGATTGCCAAGAGTAGAGAAGATCGAAGGGAATATCTCCGAAGGAATCGACGTTCTCGAACGCCAATTCCTCAGCGTTGAAGCCGGGTTGATCCCAGACATAGGGAAACGCAGGGCGGAAGATCAGATTGTTGCCGTTTGGCAGCTTGAAGGGCAACACCGGCTGGAATGTCAGGGTCAGGCTGTCCTGATCGTCGGCACCCGGGAGGTCGCCGTCAAATGTCCGGTACTCAAACTTGAAGTTCAGCGTGGCATTCGCCGCGCCCGGATTGGCCAACTCCTTGGCGAGCTCGTCAATATTGGGGCCCACTTGCGCTTGAATTGCACAGGGTACCAACGCCAGAACGGCAATGCAGGGGCTGAGATGTTTCAGGGTCGCGACTCCAAGTCTGACAGGAAAACGGTCGCGACACCCGGAAGCTTCGCTCTCCATTCAAATAAAGAAAGGCGGGGCGGCCGAGATAGGAAACCGCCCCGATGCTCGATCAGTTCAGCGTGTTCTTGTAGATTTCGCCGTCCTTCATGATGATCCGGATCGTCTCCGGGCTCTCGGGCCGCGGTTCCGCATCGAACCACTTGTCGCCGGTACCCGTTACCGAGAAGTCCTCCAGCGGGTTGCCGTCGATCAGAAGGATATCCGCATAAGCGCCTTCCTCGATCACGCCGAGCTTTCCTTCCGGGTAGGGATTCGTGAAGTCACCGCTGAGCGCCACGAGCTCGCCACCCGTCGATGTCAGGGTGACCATTGACGTGTAGGGGCCGAAGAACTCGTTGCCCAGATACTTCTCATAGGCGATCTGGATGTTGCACGCCTCGACCGAGCCAACACAATCCGTCTGGAAGGCGCGTTTGACTGGGCATTCCTTCATGTTCGGAATGTAGTTCTCGAAGGTTGCCGATGCAGATATCGCTTTCCGGAGGCTGGATGGCTGGTTCTTGACCGCCGGTACGTCCAGTAGACCCGGGTCGAAGGCGGTCAAGTTGGTCGTGAGGTACGCGCCTTTTTCGTTCATCAAAGCCGCAATCTCGCAATCGAAATGAAAACCATGTTCGATCGACATTACACCCGCTTCGAGTGCGCTCATGATCGCTTCCTTGCGGTAGGAATGCGCCATGACATAGGTGCCATATTCACTGGCAACCTGAACGGCGGCTTCGATTTCTTCCTTTGATCCGGCGAGCAATTGCCACGGGTCGAAGGCCGAAACGACCCCGCCCGACTGCATGAATTTCAGCTGTGTCGCGCCCATGCGCAAGTTGTTGCGGCCGAACAAGTAGACATCGTCCACGCCGCTGACTTCCTGCGCCATGTTCAGGCGGCTGAAATTGGTGTCGGTCCCCGGTGGCGATGTGAAATTGGCGAAGTCGGCGTGGCCGCCGCGCGTGCTGATGAATGCGCCCGAAGCGTAGTGACGCGGACCGACGATCTGGCCGGCGTCGATGGCGCGCCGCAGGCCGCCATTTGCGCCGCCCGCGTCGCGCACCGTCGTGAATCCCTGCATGAGATACATCTCCGCCATCCGCGTGGCATGAATGCCGAAGTCTTCCCAAGTCGAATTTGCCTCCATAGCGGAGAGGGACGGCCCCATCAGCGCCAAATGCGCGTGAGCCTCGATGAAGCCCGGTGTCAGCGTCCTGCCGCCACCGTCGATGACCTCCGCGTTCGGTACTTCGATGGCCTCCGTCGAAACCGTCTTGATCAGGTTGCCTTCGACCAGAACAGAGCCGTTCTCGATCAAGGTCTCACTCACACCGTCAAATATATTGACGTTGGTAAACAGCACCTGGCGCGGTCGGTCGTCCTGCGCCGAAGCGGTCGTTGCAATCCCGGCGACCAGAGCAAGGCCGGCGACCGAGGCAAGGAATCTCATCATATACATCTCCCGTTGGATCAGACCCCTTTGCGGGGCGCTTGGCTGAGAGACATCCTAACGCACAAAAAAATCCCGCTTCTGTCCGTGGAGGTCACTGAGGGCAGGTTTTTTACCCATTCAGACTGCTCTCGAGAGTTTTTCCCTATTCCCGTTGCCGTCGGATCCTATGCTGCTTGCAATTGGAAGTGCGGATATCGAATCAATGACCCACAGGCTGCCACTCGTCAAACTGAGCCTTCTTCGCCCGTTTGCGAGTGAACTCCGCGAACGTGGCATTGACCCGGAACCCGTCTTCGAAAGCGTCGGCCTGATCGAAGAGGTGACCCTTGACCCCGACCTGTCGGTCCATGTCATGGTCGCCACGCAGTTTATCGAGAATGCGGCCGTTGTGGCCAACGACAGTTTTCTGGGCGCGCATGTCGGGAGCAAGCTTGATCTCGGCGGCTGGCCGGTTCTGGCGGACGCCGAAGCGCGGGCGAGCACCGTCGGAGACTACCTGTCGATCTTCATCGCACGGGCCAACGAGATTGCAAGTTCGGCCACCGAATACCTCAACATTACCGGCCAGGTGGCGGTCTTCGGCGAAACGCGAACCTTTGAGCCGACGATCCTGCCGGCTCAGAACGACGCCTTCATGGTGGCTCTCGGCTGGGCCATTCTCCGGCGGGCGCTTCGGGACGAGGTGGACCCATCGAGAGTGACCGTTGTTGTCTGCGATCCTTCGGCCCTGCCACCGGAATTCGACCTGATGCACCCGGTGAAGGGCGACCGGATGGGGTTCAGCATCCGTTTTCCCTCCGCCTGGTTGTCCGCTTCGTTCGAGACAATTTCTACTGGTGTGGCACCCAAGGAGAGGCTCGACGCCACTGTCGGTGAATTCGTACATTCCTTTCGGCAAGTGGTACGCGCCCACATTGGGCAAGGCGCTCTGAGCGCAGCGGAATGTGCAGCCCTCGCATCGATGAGTCAGCAAAAACTGAAACGCCGCCTTGCCGCCGAAGGAACCAGTATAAGCAATGAGATCGGATTCGTCCGGCAAGAATATGCACGGGCCGCCCTCGCCGAGACCAATCGGTCAATCTCTGATATCGCCACTGCATTAGGCTTCACGGACGTTGCCAATTTCACCCGAGCCTTTCGCCGCGCAAATGACATGACACCAACCGCATATAGAAAGCTGCAAAAGACCGAGGATGACGACTCCACCGGATAGTTCGGCCGAACCTGGCATTCATCGGTACAAATGCAGTGACCGCAGAGTCCCGCACACCGACGTTTCAGCCTACCAAAATGCTGCGACATGCACGAACGGCCAGTTCGACGGGCCGCACCGCAGCATGACCGAGACTGGGTGAATGGCAGGTCTGGGCCGGTCGCGTCGCCTGCCACGTCGTCGGCGCTGTTTTTGCAGTGGTCGCTATCGCCGCATAGTTGACCTACCGGCCGACGCGGGTTTTGGCCCCCTCTCCTCTCTCCCCCGATCCGGCGCTTCGGCAAGTCGATCATGCTATCCGCAGCGAAAGACCCTAATCCGCCCTTCTTGCAGGTTTCTGCACCCGCGAGAAAGAGGCTCAACGTCAAGATATCACTACGCACAAGGTCCAAAGCTGTCGCCTCTATTGAAGGCACCAAAGCCAACACTAGATATGCGCCTCACTCGATTTTCGTTTATGTCGTAGCTACATAATTTTAGAAATTCAAGCCGATGGCGATCACGCTACGACATACGCTCCGGGCGGGATGCTGTGCACGGCCGCTGCAATCCAAAAACACTCCCCCTGCCCTCTTCTTCCCGATGGATTGAAAATCCTCGTGTCGGTGGTTCGATTCCGCCCCCGGGCACCACTTATTTTGATTTTTCAATATTTTTCTGACACTTGCGCCCCATCGGGTCTCTTTTATCCACCCCAATGCCACCCTGAGCGTTGCCCTCGCGCAATAGGGAAGGGAAGCGCTTCTTTACTTCCCAATGGCGTTATTGCGTAACTCGCCCTTAGTTCGGGCTACGCAACTACACTGTTTGCATCCAGACGCTTTCGGACTAGCCGTAAAGCATTCTTAGGAAATGGAGCTAATTGCTCGAAATAAGGTGTAGCATTCCCGCGGCAATGCTGGGACTGCTTGCAGAATCAGGTTTCTTCTCAGACCGTTCGCAATGTGACAGTGTTTGGAAATGGACAGGTTCGGGAAACTCGCAGGCGGCGAATTTGAAGTCAGGAAAGAGATGGGTGTCATCCGTTTCGTTCTGGCAGGCACGCTTGGAATCAGAGACCTGCCCGATCTGGAGCCGAGCTTGCGCGCGCTGACCGGCGATCAGCCAGTTTTCATCGACCTTGAGCGCGCCGAACTCATCGATACCAGCATTGCTTGGATCATCCTGTCGACCCGGAAACGCCTTGAAGAAAAAGGACAGTGCAAAATCTCTGGCGCCTCTCCGAATGTGGCCCGGATTATCGATACCATCGCATCAGCCATCCCCGAGCCGGAGCCCTCCGCCAAGGAAGGTCCTTGGCTGGCCGGTTTTCTTGGCCGGCTCGGCTCTGGTGTCGTCAATTCCGGAGTAATGTTCGCGCGTTTTGCCGGTGTTCTGGGGCTGTTCATCGTCCGGCTTGCGCAATCAGTGATCCATCCCCGCGAATTCAGGCTGACAGCGCTGGTCCATCAGTGCGAGGCGGTTGGGCTTCAGGCGGTTCCCATCGTCGCCCTGATGTCGTTCCTGATCGGGGTCGTGCTCGCCTTCCAGGGCTCCGCCCAACTCCGCCAGTTCGGGGCCGAGGTCTTCGTCGTGGACCTGATCGCGATCTCGATCCTGCGTGAACTCGGCATCCTGCTGACGGCAATCATCGTCGCGGGGCGCACCGCTTCCGCCTTCACGGCATCTATTGGGTCCATGAAGATGCGCGAGGAAATCGATGCGATGCGCACGCTCGGCATTGATCCGGGTCATGCGCTCGTGGTCCCACGGGTCCTGGCGCTGGTGCTGATGTTGCCGATCCTCGGCCTGATCGCGGATGGGGCCGGACTTTTCGGAGGCGCGTTGATGTCATGGCTCGAACTCGGCATTTCGCCGGCCATGTTCGCCACCCGGCTCGTCGACGGAACCGAAGTTTCCAATGTCTTCGTCGGCCTCGTCAAGGCGCCGGTCTTTGCCGTCTTGATCGGGGTCATCGGCTGTCAGGCCGGGCTGCAGGTTGGCAAGACCGCCGAGTCCCTCGGCAAGATGACCTCGTCGGCCGTCGTCGCTGCGATCTTCGCGGTGATCCTCGCAGATGCCGTCTTCTCGATCTTCTTCCAGCAGATCGGTCTCTGAACATGACGGATACGGTGATTGAAATCCGTGGGTTACAGAACCGGTTCGGCAGCCACGTAGTTCATGACGGTCTCGACCTCGATGTGTATCGGGGCGAAATCCTTGGGGTCGTCGGCGGCTCGGGCACGGGAAAGTCCGTCCTTCTCAGGACGATTGCGGGGCTGAACAAACCCAGTGCGGGGTCGGTCCGCTTGCTCGGCACGAACATGCAAAGCGCGACCGAAGCGGAGCTTGACGCCGTCAGCGACCGTATCGGCGTGATGTTCCAGGACGGTGCGCTGTTTTCGTCGCTTACTGTGCTCGAAAACGTCGAGGTGCCACTGAAGACAATCCCCGATCTCCGTAAAGAGACGCGAGAGGACCTCGCGCGGTTGAAGATCTCCCTTTCGGGCCTGCCCTGGAACGCGGGCGACAAGTACCCGGCCGAGCTTTCAGGCGGAATGCGAAAACGCGCGGGGCTGGCCCGCGCCCTGGCGCTTGATCCGGAGATTGCCTTTCTCGATGAACCCACCGCCGGGCTTGACCCGATCGGCGCCGCCGCCTTTGACGAGGTGATACGGGACTTATCCCGAACGCTCGGACTCACGGTTTTTCTCGTCACCCATGACCTAGACACGATCTACGCCGTCTGTGACCGGGTTGCAGTGCTCGCCGAAAAACGCGTTCTGGTCACTGGCAGTGTTGCCTCGATGGCAGAAGTCGATCATCCGTGGGTCCGTGAGTATTTCCTCGGGCCGCGTGCTCGTGCCGCGCGCGGCACGATTGATGCGCGGCCCGCAAAAGGCTAATCCAAGATCATGGAAACCCGCGCGAATTATGTCCTTGTCGGAGCATTTACCCTCGCGGGGTTCATCGGGCTCTTGTTGTTCTTCGTATGGTTCGCGCAGGTCGAGCTGGATCGGCAGTACGACTATTACGATATCGACTTCTCGACTGTCTCCGGTCTGACCAACGCCTCGGACGTCAGGTTTGCCGGACTTCCTGTTGGGCAGGTCGTTGATGTTAGGTTGTCGCCGGATGGCAACGGCCTTGTCAGAGTGCGCATCGAAGTGGCCGCCGAAACGCCAATTCGCGGTACCAGTATTGCGACCATCGAGTTGTTGGGGGTGACCGGCGTTTCCTTCGTGAGCCTGTCCGCCGGAGACCCGCGCGATCCCCTGCTTGCGATGCCTGCGACAGGCAATGTTCCGATGATCAATTCCGGACGATCGGTCCTGCAGGCGATCAGCGAGGATGCGCCGACGATTGTCGAGGAAGTGCTCTCGGTGAGCCGTCAACTGGGCCAACTGCTTGGGCCCGAAAACCAGGCGCGGGTATCCACGGTACTGGCAAACCTCGAACGCTCCACCGGCGATCTCGAGCAGGCTCTTGCAGATTTCTCGTCGGTCGCAGACACTATCGCGACATCGAGCGATGAACTGGTGGCCTTCACGGCGAAGCTGGACGAAATCTCCGCCGCCACGGCAAGTGTTCTGGAAACCGCAGATACGACGCTGGTCAGTATCACGGAAATCGCACGCCGGGCCGAGGGCACGCTGGACAAGGGCGATGCAGTGCTCGAAAGCGGCCAGACCGCTCTCGCATCGGCCGATCTCTTCATCACCCGGGACTTGAATCGCGTGGTCGAGAACCTGGCCGCGACTTCGGAAAACGTCCGTCGGCAAATCGACAGCCTTGCGGCTGACACAAGTGCCACGATGGAGGAGTTTCGCAAGACAGGAGCGTTGGCCGGCGATTTCATACTGAAGGCAGATAAAACCTTGGAGACCACCGACATAACGCTCGCCGACATGTCGGTTGCTGCGGTCGCGGTAGAGGAAGCCGCGACAGAGTTCGACCTTCTGGTATCGGAAAGCGGTGCCGCATTGGTGAGCGAGGCCCGTAGCTTCATTTCTGATGCCGGGCGCGTCGTGGAGGCCGCCGTCAAGGTGGCTGAGACCGACCTGCCGGCGATCATCGAGGACATTCGCGGCGCGACCGAAACCGCCGCACGCGTTATCGAAGAGGTCGGAACCGATCTTTCCGCAGTTGCAGGACGGGCCGACGCGATCTCGGCCAATGTCGCCACCACGCTCGATTCCGTGTCTAGGACCTTCACCAACGCAAACGATACACTCGACCGGTTGAACACGGCGTTGGAGACCGGAGACAGCGCGCTTGCGGCCGCCGACCGGGTTCTTACCTCGGCTGATCTTCTGGTGAACGAAGACCTCGGCCCGTTGACCAATGAACTGCGCGCAGCGCTTTCTCGGCTCGACACAGCGATTGTACTGGTTACCGAAGACCTTCCCGTCATCACGAGCGAATTGCGCAGGGCAGCCGAGACCGCCAACGCGGCCTTCAACGAGGTCGGGCAAACCGCGACAAGCCTCGGTCCGCCTCTGCGTTCGTTTGCAAACGAGGGACTGCCCCAGTATTCCCGCCTCGCGCTCGAAACCCGTGAACTTGTCGGCAATCTCGACCGGCTCGTGAGGCGGATAGAACGCGACCCGGCGCGCTATTTCCTTGGCCGCGATGAACCGGCCTTCAGACGATGAGATTTCCCATGTTTCGCACAACGCTGTTTGCCGTCGCCGCCTCCATTACGCTGGCGGGATGCTCTGCCGTCGGCGCGCTCAACCGCGCAAGTGAACCACTCGATGTCTATGATATCCGGGCTCCGAAATCGCTTGCCGTGGCGCGCGGGCGTCCTCAGGGGATCGATTTCATCATCGAGGAGCCCACCGCCAGCGGTGTTCTCAATACCGACCGGATCGTTGTACGGCCTTCGTCGGCTCAGGTCCAATACCTGCCGGACGCAAGGTGGAGTGAAACCGCCCCCTCGATGATACGGTCTGCATTGATCGAAAGCTTCGAGCGTACGGGGGCATTCCGCTATGTCGGCCGCAGCCCGTTGGCCCTTTCCGGAGATGTGGCCCTGGTGACGAACCTTTCAGAGTTCCATGCCGAAATCCTGCCCGATGAGGACTCGGGAACGGTTCGGATGACTCTCGTTGCCCGATTGGTGCGCGAAGACAATGCCACTATTCTGACCAGTCGGACCTTCACCCGGGTGGCCGCCCTGGCCGACGCTGCCACACCGACTATCATTGCAGCCTACGAGAGTGCCGCACATGAAATCCTGTCTGATCTCGCGGAATGGGTTCTGGAATCTCGCGGGATCGCCTTCGGCTCATCGTGAGCGCGATTGTTTTTCAACTTCCGGCGTTTCGATCCAGCGACTTCGCACCGGACCGGGGAAGGCATTTCGTCACTGACGCCATTTTAGGGGCGACATGAGAGCCCCCTAAGAGAACCATGAGTCCGATTGAACAACAATCCGCTCTTGAGACCTGAGTAGCGGATAGAAAACGTTTACGCCAAGACGATGAAATTCCGGAGCCAGCGCGAGCGTTTGGTCGCAAAGCCCGAATTTGACCTGCAGAGAAGGGTATTCGGGTTGGACGGTCCTCAGGCCCGTTTGGCGGAATGGACAGCAATGTAGTGGAATTCGGCACTTCTCATCCGCAGTTCTGCGAAGTGACGCGGGCTCAAAGGTTCCAACTCGCGGAGCGTTTTGCGATAGACCGCCCGCCGACGGCGCCAGTCTGCGAAGTCCGCGTCCAATCGAGCCATATCCAGTCCGAAGGCCGGAGCCGCAACGGCGTAGTCGATCAAGGTAAGGCTCTGATCGGCCGACATGGAAACGTGCTCTCGACATCGTCTGTCCACCCCGGGAATGAACCGCCCCGTCCAATCACTCGGAACGCGCACAGAGGCTGTGAGAGCGCGCCTGGCGCACGCTGCTGGGTTGCGGGCAGGCAGACACCAGATGCGCTGAATGAGCGTCCTGCACGCTCTCGGCACACTCACCGCATCACCGCGCCGATACATCGCTCCACAGCCCTCGAACGCACCGTACCCGACTTGCAGCTCGATCCTCGTCCGTCTCTGCTCCGGTGCGAGTTCGATTTCCGATCCAGTACGCTTGTCGCGCTTGTCGGCCACCTTGTCCTGGATGCGAATGAGGAGACCACCCTCGGATCGATCGACTATGGTCGAAGGTCAATCGTGAGATCACGATGTCATGCCTATCGGAAAACGCCTTGAGGTTCAGGATCTGTTGCCGGGCCGGTGCGTGCTTGTAGAGACTGCCTTTCGGCTTCGCGCCATGGGTGAGGATGACGTGGCCGTGGATACGCTTGCGCTCTGTGTCTTCGTTCATTGCGACTAATTATGTGGTTACAACGTTAAAGGAAAGTGCAGGACGCGACATACAACGCTAAGTCCGGCTACACCTTCCAGCTTATCACCTCAGACCACCGCAGAGACGTGCACGCACTGCATAACGGCCATTCCGGCGCACGCAACCCACAGAAAAACATGGGAAACAGCCCGACGGTTCGACCCGCGTCTGCTATAATGTGTTCAGCACCAGAATTGAGCGAGCACTGCATGAAATCCACCGACAAGACCGTCCGCGGCGCCTGCGAGGCGTGGCTCAAGACCGCCCGTCGCAACGGGCTCGAGGCCGCCACCCTGAAGGCATATCGCAGCCACGTGCACATCCATATTGAGCCGAGGATGGGGGATCGTCTGCTGAGCGATCTCTCCCGCTCGGATATCCGCGACTTCATGGACGAGCTGCTGGATGACGGCGTTTCCCGGGCCCTCACCCGCAAGGTCATGGTCAGCTTCCGCTCCATCCTCTCCGAGGCCGTCGAGCGCGAATGGATGGCGGCCAATGTCGGGCTGGAGGTGAAGATGAAGCGTTCGAAGCGTGGCACCGAGGAGCGCGTCATCCCGACCAAGGACGAGATCCGCACGATCCTCGAGCACACCCCGGAGAGCCATCGCGCGCTGCTCGTCACCGCCATCTTCACCGGCATGCGCGTCTCCGAGCTGCGTGGGCTGACCTGGAAACATGTCGATCTCGATCGCGGGGTGATCTTCGTTCGCCAGCGCGCCGACGAGCAAGGCAAGCTCGGCGCGCCCAAGAGCCGCGCCGGAGTGCGGGATATCCCGATGGCGCCGATGGTGAAGAACAC
>NZ_FNEK01000177.1 GCF_900099935.1 Aliiruegeria lutimaris
CCGTTGGTGCGAAAACCGCGTTCATCGCGCCTGGCTCACCGTGGGAGAACGGATACTGCGAAAGCTTCAACTCCCGTTTCAGAGACGAACTGCTGCGGTCTTAGGTAGCAAATGCACCAAGGCTTGATTTGTGATCAGAAAGAGAACATAAACAGAACATATTCCCCGTTGGGAGATGATGATGGCGCAGCATTTCCTGCTTTCGGCGGCCGCCCGGACACTGTCTCTCAGGTCGGTTTTCTCAGAAGGTGAAGAAGCTGCCTATCGCCGGTTCTGCCGACTCCGCTGGCCAGAGACAGATGGCGCGCCACACTGTCCGGTTTGCGGGTGCATGGACGTCTATGATCTGTCGACGCGGCGCCGGTTCAAATGTGCAGCCTGTCATCGCCAGTTCAGCGTGACCTCGGGCACCATCTTCGCCTCCCGGAAGCTGTCATTCGTCGACCTCCTGGGAGCCATCTGCCTGTTCGTGAATGCGTCCAAGGGCCTCTCGGCCGTTCAGCTGTCACGCGATCTGGACGTTCAGCACAAAACGGCCTTCGTGCTGATGCACAAATTGCGCGAGGCGCTGGCCGCCGAGGTCAGCGAGATCCAACTGGAGGGCGAGGTCGAGGTGGATGGTGCGGTTTTCGGCGGACATGTCCGGCCCGCCAATCTCCGCGAAGAGCGCGTCGACCGCCGGCTTTCGAGCAATCGCAGCGGAAAGCGCCGTGCCGTGGTCGTGCTGCGCCAGCGCGGCGGCCGGACGGTGACGCGCCCCTTCCTGAGAGAGGCCCAGGGCGTCGACTTCGCCCGGGAGAGGATTGTTCCCGGCTCCGTCATCTCGGCTGACGAGGTCGCCCATTGGGACCTGCTGGAACCGGACTTTAACATGCAAAGAATCAATCATTCAGAGGCTTACAGTCTGAACGGAATTCACACCAATGGTGCCGAGAGCTTCTTCTCGCGGCTGCGCCGGATGATCGCAGGCCAGCATCTGAAGGTCGAGGGACGGTATCTCGGCACCTACGCTGCCCATGCCGCCTGGCTTGAGGATCACCGGAAGGAAAGCAACGGCCGTCTGGCAGATCGCCTGATCGGCGGGGCGCTTGCCGCACCGGTCAGCCGGGAGTGGAAGGGATACTGGCAACGACGCGCAGCGTGATCGCGTCGCCCGCAGCCCAGACGCACATGCCCTTTCGCTTCTCCACCATGCGGACGAGCTTCCGGCGTCTGGCATGCCGCAACGCCTGAACTACCTTGAACACAACCGAGTTGCGCAGCGCGTTGTCGGAGATGTCGAGATCGCGTTCGACCATCACACGCTCTGCCAACTCCCGCGTCGTCATCTCACCATCAACATCAAGATGGCGGGCGCAAATGTCAGCGATCTCGCCCTTCTTGAAGAACCCGTGGCTGACCATGTAGCGGGCGCGCTGCCGGTCAGGAGCGGCGAACAACTCCATCGTCGCGTTCAAATGCGCCAGATCGTGCTTGGCCTGCGCGATCTGCGCCTCATACGCCCTGATCCGGCCAAGTATCTCGGCGCGTTTCTGTGTCAGAGTCTGGATGATCAACGGTTCGGACATGCCAACATTCGAACCGACGCCGAGCCATCAATCCAGTCGGCAAATTGGTGCATTTGCTACCTAAAGCGTTTCGAGATTAGTTTGAGGCATACCCTGCAGCCCTGAAGTAGTTCCAACACTCCGTCGGGTCATAGAGATTGCAGATTTCACCGAT
>NZ_FNEK01000099.1 GCF_900099935.1 Aliiruegeria lutimaris
TGTGAATCCCGGAGACAAACTGGTCAACGGAAACGGTCGGATGATCTGACTGTCGCGGAGTAAAATTCCGCATCTTTCGCCAGAGGCAACGAGCTGAAGGCGGGGAGATGTATGCAGTGGACCTTTACGGACGGGTGCGCCGGGCGTGCCATGTCGATGGGATAAGCAAGAGCGAAGCGGCGCGTTTTTTTGGGATCGATCGTAAGACGGTGGCGAAGATCCTGAAGCACTCCGTTCCGCCTGGCTACCGGCGCTCGAAGCCGCCGGTGCGGCCCAAGCTCGATCCCTTTCTTCCGATCATCGACCAGATCTTGGAAGACGACAAAAGCCATCTGAAGAAGCAGCGGCACACAGCGAAGCGGATCTTCGAACGGCTGCGCGACGAGCACGGGTTCACCGGCGGCATCACCATCGTCACCGACTATGTCCGGGAAAAGAAGCGGCGGACCCGGGAGGTTTTCGTGCCGCTCGCGCACCCACCGGGGCATGCGCAGGTCGATTTCGGCGAGGCAGTCGGCGTGATCGGCGGCGTCCGGCGCAAGCTGCATTACTTCGCGATGGCCCTGCCGCACTCGGATGCGCTGTTCATCAAGACCTACCCGGCCGAGACGACCGAGGCGTTCTGCGATGGGCATGTCGCAGCCTTCGCGTTCTTCGGTGGCGTGCCGGCGTCGATCCTTTACGACAATACCACCATCGCGGTGGCGAAGATCCTCGGTGACGGAACCCGCAAGCGCACCCAGGTCTTCTCGGAACTGCAGTCGCATTACCTGTTCGAGGACCGATTCGGCCGGCCTGGCAAGGGAAACGACAAGGGACACGTCGAAGGAGGGATCGGTTTCGGCCGTCGGAACTTCCTGGTGCCGATCCCACATTTCGAGAGCTTCGAGGCGCTGAACGTCTGGCTGGAGGAACAGTGCCTCGAACGCCAGGATGAAGTGCTCAGGGGGCACGGCGAAACGATCGGAGAGCGTCTCCTGCGGGATCTCGATGCGCTGCTGCCGCGACCGGCCGCGCCCTACGACGCCTGCCACAAGGTCAGTACCCGGGCCACCTCGATCTCGATGGTACGCTACCACTGCAACGACTACTCGGTGCCGGTTGCCTATGCTCATCACGAGGTCCAGGTTCGCGGCTATGTAGGCGAGGTCGTCATCGGTTGCGGCACGGAAGTGATCGCGCGGCATCGGCGGTCCTACGAGAAGGCCGACATGATCTTCGATCCGATGCACTTCCTGCCGCTGCTCGAGCAGAAGGTCGGCGCTCTTGATCAGGCAGCACCGCTGCAGGGCTGGGATCTGCCCGGTGAGTTCGCCACCCTGCGCCGGCTACTCGAGGCGCGGATGGGCAAGAAGGGCAAGCGCGAGTACGTGCAGGTGCTGCGGCTCCTCGAGACCTTCGAGATGGACCATGTCCACGGCGCCGTGCGGCAGGCCCTCGATCTCGGGGCGATCGGCTATGACGCCATCAAGCACCTGGTGCTGTGTCGCATCGAACGCCGGCCGCCGCGGCTCGATCTGGACATCTATCCCTACCTGCCCCGGGCCCGGGTTCAGACCACGAAGCCGGCCAGCTACATGAGCCTGATCTCCGGGGCGCCATCATGAGCGACACGCCGCAGGTCCTGCTCCAGCATCATCTCAAGAAGCTCAAGCTGCCGACGTTCCAGGGCGAGTATGCCAAGCTGGCCCGGCAATGCGCGACCGAGGGCAAGGATCATGTCCAGTATCTGCTCAGGCTCTGCGAACTCGAACTGATCGAGCGTGAGCGCCGGATGATCGAGCGCCGCATCAAGGCCGCGAAGTTCCCAAGCACCAAGAGCCTCGACAGTTTCGACTTCAAGGCGATCCCGTCGCTCAACAAGCCATTGACGATGGAACTCGCCCGCTGTGAGTGGGTCGATCGCCGCGAGAACGTCATCGCCCTCGGGCCGAGCGGCACCGGCAAGACACATGTCAGCCTGGGCCTTGGCCTGGCAGCCTGCCAGAAGGGCCTGAAGGTCCGCTTCAACACCGCCTCCGCCCTGGTCCACGAACTTATCGAGGCCACAGACGAACGCCGTCTCCAGCGCCTGCAGAAGACCCTCGCAAGCCAGGACCTGCTGATCATCGACGAACTCGGCTTCGTGCCGCTCTCAAAAACCGGCGCCGAACTGCTGTTCGAGGTCATTTCACAGCGCTACGAGCGCGGCTCGATCATCATCACCTCGAACCTGCCCTTCGATGAGTGGACAGAAGTCTTCGGATCTGAGCGTCTCACGGGCGCCATACTCGACCGTCTGACCCACCACGTGCATATCTTAGAAATGAACGGAGAGAGCTTCAGGCTTCGCGAAAGCCGAAAAGCCAGGAACTGATCCCGCCAAGTCTCCCCACAAACTGGCCTGCGGCCAGTGCGCCTTGACGCGCGTCAGCTATTTGGAGGCACACGCGACAAGGCGCCTGCCAGACCGCACCCGTTGGGGACTATTCCACTGGTTTGCTGACCCATTTTGCTCCGGGATTGACAGCAGTGGCGGCTTCATGGGGAGGTGGAGTTCCTACGCGGCGAATGGCCATGGCGGAAACCGACTTTTGATGGAGCGGCCCCGGGTGAACTATGCGGTCTCTATCCTTGAGGTTGCCTCGCCAGACATGTCAGCCTCGGACATCATCCATCGCGAAGCTGCGTGGAAGACCAAGCTCGGCAGCCGGTCGCATGGTTTGAACGCCAATTGAACTCAATCTGAAATCTCGAAACCTTAGGCCGATACAGAGCCGGATGAGATGCGGCCCATTGATATGCGAGAACTCGATCTGCCCGCAGGCAATCCGCTGCGAGCACTCTTCGCGCGGGACGGATAAAGCAACGGCACTGCGAAAGCCGGACGGTCGAATTGGAGCCTGTTCCCGACTGCCGGGGCCAATTGACCCCAACGAACACGTCGGCGAGTGACAATGCGGCCCATTGTAGGATCAAATCGGGGCTCGCCGGATGACATGCAGTCTGTCGGCAATTTCAATGCTCTCATTCAACCGGAGGAGCTTCGGGATCCTGATTGGTCTGGCACCGTTGCTCTGCAAAGTGCCCGCAGCGTCCCACGCGATTTGACCCGGTCCATTGAAAATGATCGACACAGTGCCACCGGGTGGGTCTCAAATCAGGTCGCGATCAGGACATAGGCTGCCACGGGCATTGCAACTTTGGTGTCTTCGCCAGTGTTGTTGGGAAACTCGCCAAGTGTAACTAATGATCGAACGCCCGAAACAGTTGATCCAGCGAAGCTCATTTTGGATGCAAGAGAAAACGTCACGGCATTGGCATGAAGTTGGCAGCGGTTCGGCCCAGCATCCTACCGAGGCCGAGCAGAAGTTGGACAAGCAGGTAGGGCAGGACCACTCCGCCTAGAACCAACGCAATAGATCCGAAGCACAGAAACCCGAAATTGGAGAGGCCTCGCGCCACCGTCCTAAGCATCAGAGGCTCATGCGGTCTTGGCGGTACGCCGTAGGAGACCGGCATGTCGGGAAACAAAAGCTGAAGCTGGCAATCGCCCCTGTACTCCATGGCAGACTAGACGGCGTGGGCATGCGCCAACAGCCCCTCTTGCTCTTCCTCGGTCATGTTGTCGGGGGAGGCGATGCGCATGGCATTGTGAATGTCGTTCCAAGAGCCAGAGACCCACATTGGATGGTCATAGGCTATCATCTGGCCGAAAATCTCCGCGCGGATCTTCTCTACCTCTTCAGTGTAGGGGACTTCGGCCCAACTTCGTTCATCCAGAAGGTCGAACATCGGTGGCTGTTGCCACGGTTCAATTGTCTCGGACATTGTCTTGATCTCTCGGTTCCGGAAATTGGTCTGCCCGAAGCCGGGAGGGCGTCACGGGCGGATGCGACACGGGCGGAGACCGCCAGCATGGGTGCCAACGTTCACGCGATATCGTGACGATAAGAGATGCTTTCGGGTCATACAGGAGCGGAGCGTGCGGCGTTAGGTCGGGAAATCTCCGGCAAAAAATTTTCCGGGTCGGAGATTTGAGAAAAGCTCGGGTTGTCTCCGGTCGAGCACTTGCCTAGGCCGGGGGAGGCTCAGGCCGGGGGATGGGGGGGCATTCCGTCATCACTGATCCGTTTGTCTCGCAGGAACACCTGCGCCGGTGGGATACTGGTGGGATACAGGAGATTACCCAAAAGCCAAATTGTCTCGCAACCATTTGATTTTATGGTGCTGCCGGAGAGATTTGAACTCTCGACCTCTCCCTTACCAAGGGAGTGCTCTACCCCTGAGCTACGGCAGCGCCGGGGTGAGGGCGGGATATACATTCTGAGCAGGGGAGTGCAAGCGGATTTTTGCACCATGCTCGGGAAATCCCCGGGAAGCCGTCGACGCAGGCTGGACCTGACCTTCCCGGTCGCGTAATCGCGGCGCATGAATGAAAAAGGCAAGGCTTCCGGGGCAAGCGACAGGGATGCGCGGCTGAAGCAGGCATTGAAGGCCAACCTTCAACGCCGCAAGGCGCAGGCCCGCGCACGGTCCACGGGAGCGGACAGTGAAAGCAACATAGAAGAGGCCGGCGGACAGCCGGACAAAGGGGCAGAGCAGGATGGATAGGATTGTCGTCAAGGGAGGCGGCCCGCTGGCCGGGCGTATCGAGATTTCGGGGGCCAAGAATGCCTGCCTTGCCCTGATGCCCGCCACGCTTCTGAGCGAGGAGCCACTGACGCTGACCAACGCGCCGCGGCTTTCGGATATTCGCACCATGTCGGTGCTGCTGGAGTCGCTCGGCGCGGAGATCTCGACCATGCAGGGCGGCAAGGTTCTCGCCATGTCGAGCCACGCGGCGGACAATCACGTTGCCGACTATGACATCGTTCGCAAGATGCGCGCCTCTAACCTTGTGCTCGGGCCCCTGCTGGCGCGGCATGGCCACGCGGTCGTCTCGCTGCCCGGCGGCTGCGCCATCGGCGCCCGGCCGATGGACCTGCATATCTCCGCCCTTGAAGCGATGGGCGCCCAGATCGACCTGCGCGACGGCTATCTGCATGCCGAAGCCAAGGGCGGGCTGAAGGGCGCCGATATCACGCTGCGTTTTGCGTCCGTTGGCGCGACCGAAAATACCGTGATGGCCGCGACGCTGGCCAAGGGCACGACGATCCTGCGCAACGCGGCGCGGGAACCGGAGATCGTCGATCTCGTCGAATGCCTGCGCAAGATGGGTGCCCAGATCGAGGGCGAAGGCACGGCGACGATCACCATCGAGGGTGTCGACCGCCTGCATGGAGCGACCCACCCCGTCGTGGCCGACCGGATTGAAACCGGCACCTACATGCTGGCCCCCGCGATTGCCGGCGGCGAGGTCGAGTTGGTCGGTGGCCGCATGGACCTGCTCGGCGCCTTCTGCGAGAAGCTCGACGCCTGCGGGATCGAGCTGAGTGAAACCGGGACTGGCCTTATTGCGAAGCGCCGCAATGGACGGGTGGACGCGGTGAATGTCGTCACCGAGGTCTTTCCGGGGTTCCCGACCGACCTGCAGGCGCAGATGATGGCCGTGATGTGCACGGCGAACGGGGTGAGTGTTCTGGAAGAGCGCATTTTCGAGAACCGCTTCATGCACGCGCCGGAATTGATTCGGATGGGCGCGCATATCGACGTGCAGGGCGGCATTGCCACCGTGACCGGGGTCGAGAAGCTGCGCGGCGCGCCTGTGATGGCGACGGATCTGCGCGCTTCTGTCTCGCTGATCCTCGCGGCCCTTGCCGCCGAGGGCGAAACCG
This sequence comes from Aliiruegeria lutimaris, assembly GCF_900099935.1. Lineage (GTDB taxonomy): Bacteria > Pseudomonadota > Alphaproteobacteria > Rhodobacterales > Rhodobacteraceae > Tropicimonas > Tropicimonas lutimaris. The sequence goes on from NZ_FNEK01000099.1 coordinate 5,757, forward strand.
TGGTCAATCGTGTCTATCACCTTGACCGTGGCTACGAGCGGGTCGAGGAAAAACTGGGCGCTGTCGGGGCGCGGATCGAGCGGGTGAGCGAGTGATGACGGACGCGACATTCCAGGAGGGTGCGGAACGCCCGGTCAATGTTTCGGCGGTGGATGCGGAGGACCTCAAAGTTCTTTCGGCCATGGCGCAGGATGCGATCTTTCCGATCACCGAGATGCGTTGGGACAGCAAGAGCCGGCGCTTCGCCCTTTTGCTGAACCGTTTTCGCTGGGAAGACCGAGAGGCCGCGGAAAAGCGCGGGCGCCCCTACGAGCGGGTGCAAAGCCTGCTGATCGTCGATGATGTGCTCAAGGTGTCCAGCCAGGGCATCGACCGGACCGACGCCGAGACCATCCTGTCGCTGCTCGCGCTCGAATTCTTCGCGGGCCCTGACGGCACCGGGCGGCTGGAGCTGACGCTAGCCGGTGACGGGGCAATCGCGCTCGACGTGGAATGCCTCAATGTTTCGCTGCGCGATGTCTCCCGGCCATATATTGCACCTTCGGGGCATGTGCCCGACCACGGCGACTGAGCGCCGCGCATCCCACGCTTGAGACAGTTTGGTCGGAACGGTATCAGAGGCTCCGACAAGGAGACCCCATGCCCCAGTTTCTCAACAGCGCCGATCCGGATTTCGAAGCTCGCTTCGCCGAATTCTTGACCACCAAGCGCGAAGACGCGCCGGATGTGGACGAGACCGTGGCCGCGATCATTGCAGATGTCCGCAAGCGTGGCGATGCGGCAGTGATCGAGTTGACCGAGCGCTTCGACCGCCTCCCCCTGACGCCGGCGACGCTGGCCTTCTCAGCCGAAGAGATCGAGGAGTATTGCGCGCAGGTGCCGCCCGCCGAGCGCGAGGCGCTGGAACTCGCCGCCGCGCGTATCCGCGCCTATCACGAAAAGCAGCTGCCCGAGGATGCCAGCTGGCAAGACGCAACGGGCGCCACGCTCGGCTGGCGCTGGACGCCGGTTTCGGCCGCGGGGCTCTACGTGCCGGGCGGGCTGGCCTCCTACCCTTCCTCCGTGCTTATGAACGCGATCCCGGCCAAGGTCGCCGGCGTCGAGCGGCTGGTCATTGCCGTGCCCACGCCGGACGGCATCGTGAACCCGCTGGTGCTGCTCGCCGCCCGGATCGCGGGCGTCGACACTGTCTATCGCATCGGCGGCGCGCAGGCCGTCGCGGCGCTCGCCTACGGCACCGAGACCGTCGCCCCGGTGGACAAGATCACCGGACCGGGCAATGCCTTTGTCGCCGCCGCCAAGCGGCGCGTCTTTGGCAAGGTCGGCATCGACATGATCGCGGGCCCGTCGGAAATTCTCGTCATCGCCGATGCCCAGAACGATCCGGACTGGATCGCGGTAGACCTTCTGAGCCAGGCCGAGCATGACGAGAGCGCGCAGTCGATCCTGATCACTCCGGACGAAGGTTTTGGCCGGGCGGTGGCCGAGGCCGTCGAGAAACGTCTGGAGACGCTGGAGCGACGCGCCATCGCCGGGCCATCCTGGCGCGACTACGGCGCTGTCATCACCGTGAAGGATCTCGACGAGGCCACCGCGCTGTCGGACCGGGTGGCGCCGGAACATCTCGAACTGTGCGTCGCCGATCCCGAGGCGCTCTCGTCCCAGATCAAACATGCCGGCGCGATATTCCTCGGAGCATGGACCCCCGAGGCCATCGGCGACTACGTCGGCGGTCCGAACCACGTGCTGCCCACGGCGCGTTCGGCACGCTTCTCTTCCGGCCTCTCCGTGCTCGACTTCATGAAACGCACGACGCTTGCACGGATGAGCCCCGGCGCTCTTGCCGCCATCGGCCCCGCCGCCGAGACCCTTGCCATCTCCGAGAGCCTCGAAGCGCATGGACTGTCCGTGCGCGCCCGGCTCGACCGGCTCAACGAGGAAGGTTGATGAACTCCAATCGCATCTGCCAGATCGAGATCGACGACAGAAACCTCGCCCCGCCGACGCCCGAGATCGAGCAGGAGCGCAAGGTGGCTATTTTCGACCTTCTGGAGGATAATAGCTTCGCCCTGCCCGCGCGGCATGACGACGAGCCGGTCCCCGATGGCCCCTATCGACTGACGCTGGCGATCCGCAACCGCCGACTGGTCTTTGAGATCACGACGGAGACAAAGAAAGAAGTGGGCGAATTCCATCTCTCGCTCGGCCCTTTCCGGCAGGTGGTGAAGGACTACTTCCAGATCTGCGAGAGCTATTTCTCGGCCGTGAAGACAATGCCCCCCAGCCAGATCGAGGCGATCGACATGGCCCGGCGCGGCATCCACAACGAAGGCGCCCGCGTGCTGCAGGAGCGACTCGAAGGCAAGGCGGATATCGATATCGACACCGCGCGGCGCCTCTTCACCCTCATTTGCGTGCTGCATTTCGGGGGCTGAGACATGGGCAATCTTCCGGCATCGGTTCTTTTCACCTGCGATCACAACGCGGTGCGTTCCCCGATGGCAGAAGGAATTGCCAAGCTCTATTACGGTCATTCCTTTTATATCCAGTCGGCTGGCGTGAAGAACGATCTGGAAATCGACGGCTTCTGCATCGCGGTCTGCGACGAGATAGGCGTGGAGTTGGGCCGCCACCGCGCGCGCTCCTTCGACGAGATGCAGGATTGGGGCGATGACCTCGGCGGCTTCGACCTGATCGTCTCGCTCTCGCCCGCCAGCCAGCGCAAGGCGCTGGAACTGACCCGTTACTACCATCTGGACGTCGAATACTGGCCGATCATGGACCCGACCGGCCTCGGCGAGACGCGGGTGCAGAAGCTCGACCGTTACCGGCAGTCGCGCGACCAGATCATCGATCGGCTGGTGAACCGTTTTGGCCCGCCGATCTCATCGGCCGAATGAAGACGCCTGAAATCCGTCCACTCACCGGTGAAGCGCTTGGCGCGGCGCTGGATGACCTCGCAAGGCTGCGGATCACCGTGTTTCGGGATTTTCCCTATCTCTACGACGGCTCGCTCGACTTTGAGCGTGCCTATCTCGCCACCTATCAGGATACGCCGGACGCGATCCTCGTCGGAGCCTTCGATGGTACGAAACTGGTGGGCGCGGCGACGGGCACACCGCTTGAGGCGCATGCGGAGGAGTTTGCCGAGCCGATCGCCCGCGCCGGCTTCGCTCCGGGCGAGGTATTCTACTGCGCCGAAAGCGTACTCCTGGCCGATTATCGTGGGCACGGCGCAGGGCACGCCTTTTTCGACGCGCGCGAGGCCCATGCCCGTGCGCTCGGCCGGAGCCGCTCCACCTTTTGCGCCGTCATCCGCGCGCCGGACCACCCTTTGCGCCCACCCGGTTACAGCCCGCTGGATCCGTTCTGGCGCAAGCGCGGCTACGCCCCCCTTCCCGGCATCCTCGCCGAGTTTCGCTGGACGGATGTCGACGATGCGGAGCAGACCGCCAAGCAACTGCAATTCTGGGTTAAGGACCTGTAATCGGCAGGCGCGGTTTCCAACCTGCCGCGGCCCGCGTCAGCGAAACCGAATCGCCCGGCCAGGTTCTGACCGATCTTTCATCCCAAGCACCGACCGAGCCCCGCCTCTTGGCCACCGCGGCCCCTCTCCGGCACCGCGCAGGGACCGAAGCCTGTGGCTGGAAGGCCGTAGAACACCCGTTTTTACCATAATCGCCCTTGATTTGCCTGCCTTTAGGGCGCATTTATCCCGCACCTCGAAAGAGGTATGAACGAAACCACTATTGGAGTGACCATGGCCAAGGAAGAACTGCTCGAATTCCCCGGTGTCGTGAAGGAACTCCTGCCGAATGCGACATTCAGGGTCGAGCTGGAAAACGGCCATGAAATCATCGCTCACACGGCAGGCAAGATGCGCAAGAACCGCATCCGTGTTCTGGCTGGCGACCGGGTCCAGGTTGAAATGACCCCCTACGACCTCACCAAGGGTCGTATCAATTACCGCTTCAAGTAAGGCGCAAACCATGCGCCTTGTGCTCGGCTCTGGCAGCCCGCGTCGTCGCGAGCTGCTGGCCCAGATCGGCGTTGTCGCCGACGACACCCGCCCCCCCGACATCGACGAAGATCCGCTCAAGGGCGAACTGGCGCGCCCATATTGCCAGCGCATGGCATGCGAGAAAGCGTTGGCGGTGCCTGCCGAGGCCGATGAGATCGTGCTCGCAGCCGACACGACCGTTGCGCTCGGCCGACGCATTCTCGGCAAGCCACGCGACGCGGGCGAGGCGGCCGAATTCCTGCATGCGCTGTCCGGGCGTCGCCACCGGGTGATCACCGCTGTTGCGGTGCGCCTCGGAGACAAGCTCTGGGAACGCGACAGCGTGAGCGCGGTCAAGATGAAAATGCTGAGCGACCTGGAAGTGAACGCCTATCTCGCTTCCGATGACTGGCGGGGCAAGGCGGGCGGCTACTCCATTCAAGGCCCCGCGGGTGCCTTCATTCCGTGGATCAGCGGTTCCTATACCGCGATCGTCGGCCTGCCACTTTCCGAAACCGCCGGCCTGCTGATGGCGGCTGGCTACCCGCTTTATCGGAGCTGCGCATGAAGGGAACGAGCGTTTTCCTCGACCACATCGCCGGACGGCCCGCCGCGGCACGGATGGTTGACGGCAAGCTGGAAGATTTTCTCGTCGATCCGCCCGAGGGTGGCCCGAACCCGATCGGCACGATTTTCCGCGCCGTGGTCGACCGCCCCATTAAGGGACAGGGCGGCGTCTTCGTGCGCCTCCCCGATGGCGAAACGGGATTCCTGCGCCATGCCAAGGGGCTTGCCACCGGCCAGGCCGTGCTGGTGCAGACCACCGGCTTTGCCGAGCCTGGCAAGGCGGGGCCGATGACGCAGAAGCTGCTCTTCAAGTCGAAATACGCCATCGTCACGCCGGACGCACCGGGCCACAATATTTCCCGCCAGATCAAGGACGACGAACGCCGCGCAGCGCTCAAGTTCCTGGCCGAGGACGTGATGGAGGGCAGCGCGTACGGCTTGATCCTGCGGTCCGAAACCGAATCCGCCGAGGACGAGGAGATCGCTGAAGATATCGCCGAAATGCGCGCCTTGGCAGAGGAGATCCTTGCCAATACCCAAGGGGATCCCGAGCTTCTTCTGGACGGAGCCGATGCGCATGCCGTCGCCTGGCGGGAGTGGGGAAATCCGGACGAGATCGAAACCAGTCCGGGCTGCTTCGAAAGCCGGGGCATTCTCGATGCGCTCGCGGCATCCATCGGGCCTCAGGTACCGCTGCCCGGCGGTGGCTCGATCCTGATCGAACCAACACGCGCGCTGATTGCCGTCGACGTGAACTCGGGGACGGACTTCTCCCCGGCGGCTGCATTGAAGGCGAATATCGAGGCCGCCCGCGCCCTGCCCCGCTTCCTGCGCCTGCGTGGCCTGGGTGGGCAGATCACCATCGACTTCGCCCCGCTGTCCAAGAAGGACCGCCGCCAGATGGAACAGGTCCTGCGCACTGCCTTTCGCAACGACCCGATCGAGACGGCGCTTGCCGGCTGGACACCACTGGGCAATTTCGAAGCACAGCGCAAGCGCGAACGCCTGCCGCTTGATGCCGCTATTCTGAAGGCTTTGCAATGAGTTGTCCGATCTGCGGCAAACAAGGCCAGGAACAGTATCGCCCCTTCTGCTCCAAGCGCTGTGCCGATATCGACCTCGGCCGCTGGCTGAAAGGCAGCTACGCAATCCCGACCGAGGAACCCGCCGAAACAGCCGCTGTGGAACTGTCCGAAACAAAGCCGAAATATCACTGATTTTTTGTCGGGACCCTCTGGACTTACTTCAACCCTCCGTCTAGAAGGCTCGAACCCAACGCCAAGGCGTTCCCGTGCCCGGGTAGCTCAGGGGTAGAGCAGTGGATTGAAAATCCTCGTGTCGGTGGTTCGATTCCGCCCCCGGGCACCACTTCCAGAAGCAGTGCAGACAGTTGTGACACGCGGTGCGGTCCTCACGGAAGTCTAACCACCGATCGCGTGCGTCGCGATGCAATTTCTGCGTAAGTTCGACGTCAGTAACCCGTGCTGAGCCGCTGCCCTCGCGCGACGAAGTAAGTAGCCAGAGCAATATATCTCGGACGATAATGCCACGCACAGCGTGGGCCCTCTCGATAAAGAAACGGCGGGAAGAGTGAATTCGCTGCAGTTGCAAATGGCCCGCTCGTCGGCTTGAGAAGCAGACCTTCGTGAATGACAGTTGCGGTCAACAGAAACGGCTCCGTCGGCAGTATTCCGCAGGCGAAATTGACGTTTCGGAATGGCGGCGGCGGTAAGGTAGGGCGACGCCACGAGGGAAACGCCGCCCAGGTTACGGCAATCGAGCAGTTTTTCTCGATTGAGCGGGACGAAGTGACCTATCAGCCCGGTGTGTACCAGATCGGCGAGGTATAGGCGCGCTCCTGTTGGCTCGCATCCACGGTCTCGGGCAGATCGATTCCGAAGAAGACGCTGTCATAGGTCGTCCATCGTGGGGTCGGGATCTCGAGCACGCGCACGTAATAGAAGGCGCGCTGCGTGGGGTCGAACTCCAGGTCCTCCCAGAAGGCTTCGAGATAGGGCTCCCCAATTGCGTTCGTGTAAGTGGCCGTCTTCGGGTCCACCGTATCGCCAACCGGGGGCAGCTTGCCGTCGGCGTCGGACTGGCGGTCGTCCGACCATGCCACGTCGTAAACCCGCTCCTGTGGTCCTTCAGCCGACGTCCAGCCCTTGACCACCTGGATGCGGTCGAGGTTGGCACCATCGGGGTCGCGCAGCGCACGGATCAGGAGTTTCGGCGCGGCGCCTTCTGGCCCGTCATTCAGATCAGCGCCCATCGGAACGCCAGCCTCGTAGCCATGCGCGGCGAAGTCGGAGCGGGTCATGTCCGCTTCCTCGAATTCCCAACCAGCGAAGACACGGACCAGTAGGCGGGTGCCCGTCGTGGCGTAGACTTCCTTCCGCTCCATCGCGTCCCAAAGCGCCTCGCGCGTGTTCTCCCGAGCCCAGACCGCGGCGATCCCCGAGGCGATCGCATCAGCGTGGGTCAGGTCGTCGGCCGGATCAGGTGTCGCGCGGCCGGTGATCGTTTCCTCGTAGCGGATCGGATTGCCTGTTGGTTCGACGAGCGCGACCTTGCCGAAGAAATTGTTCTCGGCCGCTGTCGACAGACCCGTATGGGCGTCCGTCGAGCCGACCACGCCGAACTTGAACGGGTTGGCACCGAGGTCGGCTTCGTACGCGAGACCACGCTTCAGGGCGGAACGGGCATATTCCTTCGGCAGCATGTCAGGCGTCTTCGGTTCGGGGCCGAAACTTCCCTTGTCCCAGGTGCCGTAGTCCGCGAATTCGTCGTCGGGCGAGAGCATCGGATGAGCTTCGCCATCGCCCTTCATCTGCGTGATCTCGTAAAGCGGTTCATACTGCATGCGGCGCTCCGCATAGTCTGCCGTCAGGGGCTCGCCGGACAGGGTGATGTCGTCGAACATCAGGCCGTTGGAGAGGTTGCCGCCATGCGGGATCGCGAACATCCGACCTCCGGTCGTTTCCTCGTAATCGGCCATCCAGTCCCAAAGCATTTCGGGGTCGTCCGTGTCATAGGAACTGATTGGTACTTTCTGGTCGGCGAGGTCCTTGCCGTCTCGGTAGATGATGTTCCGGTGCATGTTCGAACCATTGGGCTGCGAGGTCCATTCGAAGCCGATGAAAGCGGTGAAGGCTCCCGGATCGTTGTGAAGCTCGGCGGCTTCAGTCGCCTTCTCCCACATGGTCTGTCCGGCCTGTTAGTGTGGCGGTTGCCACTGGCCTTGATGAGTTCCGCAAGTAAGGTTCCAATCGGCTTAACGACCTCGAGGGCCATGCCGTTCGACGGAGTGTCCTTACTTTTGGTTGACTTCATTTCGCATCATCACATCAAGCGTCTTGCATCTCTTGGCAGCATCAGGCGATTGGCTGCCGGTATTCTTCTCGTTTTGTCAGTATTGCCCAGATGATCCGGGCGGACTTGTTGGCCATGGCTACAGTAGCGAGCCTGAAGGGTTTCTCGGCGAGCACTTTCGCGGTCCAGGTGTCCGCCTTTTCGGGCTTATTCCTGGCCGTCAGCGCGCGTGATGT
>NZ_FNEK01000143.1:2500-5780 GCF_900099935.1 Aliiruegeria lutimaris
CTAACCAAATGGTTCGATCCGCACGGATTGAGCCGAATGTTCCATGTCTTCGGACGTGGAGCGGGAAAATGTATGACTTTTGATCGGAAAGAGAGACGTTGGCCGAACCAGCCTGACGTCGGAAGGCGCAAGTCTTGCTCTTTCTGGATCAAATCAAGCGCGAAAAGGGCGTTTGGTGGATGCCTTGGCAGCAAGAGGCGATGAAGGACGTGATACTCTGCGATAAGTCCTGGGGAGCTGAGAATAAGCTTTGATCCAGGAATTTCCGAATGGGGCAACCCACCTGACAGCACTCTATTGATAGCCTTGTGTTATCACTAGGTTGTTGAACCAGGTACTTTGTAGCTGAATATATAGGCTTCAAAGAGCAAACCCGGGGAACTGAAACATCTAAGTACCCGGAGGAAAGGAAATCAATTGATACTCCCCTAGTAGCGGCGAGCGAACGGGGACCAGCCAAGCCATGAGAGTGACAAGAACAGTCTGGAAAGACTGGCCATAGTGGGTGACAGCCCCGTATTGGAAGCTCGATTGGATGTATTAAGTAGGGCGGAACACGTGAAATTCTGTCTGAAGATCGGAGGACCACCTTCGAAGGCTAAGTACTCCTTGCTGACCGATAGCGAACCAGTACCGTGAGGGAAAGGTGAAAAGCACCCCGACGAGGGGAGTGAAACAGTTTCTGAAACCGGGCGCCTACAATCAGTCGGAGGGACCTCGAGTCCTGACGGCGTACCTTTTGTATAATGGGTCATCGACTTGGTCTAACATGCAAGCTTAAGCCGATAGGTGTAGGCGTAGCGAAAGCGAGTCTTAATAGGGCGTCGAGTATGTTGGATCAGACCCGAAACCGAGTGATCTAGGCATGACCAGGATGAAGGTAAGGTAACACTTACTGGAGGTCCGAACCCACACCTGTTGAAAAAGGTCGGGATGAGTTGTGCCTAGGGGTGAAAGGCCAATCAAACTCGGAGATAGCTGGTTCTCCGCGAAATCTATTTAGGTAGAGCGTCGCACGAATACCCTCGGGGGTAGAGCACTGGATGGGTAATGGGGTCCCACAGACTTACTGATCCTAACCAAACTCCGAATACCGAGGAGTACTATGCGGCAGACACACTGCGGATGCTAACGTCCGTAGTGGAGAGGGAAACAACCCTGACCTCCAGCTAAGGCCCCTAATTCATGGCTAAGTGGGAAAGCAGGTGGGACGACCAAAACAACCAGGAGGTTGGCTTAGAAGCAGCCATCCTTTAAAGATAGCGTAACAGCTCACTGGTCTAATCAAGTTGTCCTGCGGCGAAGATGTAACGGGGCTCAAGCCATGAGCCGAAGCTGAGGACTGCGTATGCAGTGGTAGCGGAGCGTAGTGTGATATAACACCAATCCTCCTTAGTCTTCTCCGGAAGGCATTGGAGGATAAGGTGTTGTCTGTGAAGCCGGGCTGTAAGGCATCCGGTGGAGAGATCACTAGTGAGAATGATGACATGAGTAGCGACAAACAGGGTGAGAGACCCTGTCGCCGAAAGTCCAAGGGTTCCTGCTTAAAGCTAATCTGAGCAGGGTAAGCCGGCCCCTAAGTCGAGGCAGAAATGCGTAGACGATGGGAACTAGGTTAATATTCCTAGGCCAGGAGGATGTGACGGATCGAAACTGTTGTTCACCCTTATCGGATTGGGTGGGCCGCTGATCGGTTCCTGGAAATAGCCCTCCATCAGACCGTACCCTAAACCAACACAGGTGGACTGGTAGAGAATACCAAGGCGCTTGAGAGAACGATGTTGAAGGAACTCGGCAAAATACCTCCGTAAGTTCGCGAGAAGGAGGCCCGGGTTCAAGGCAACTTGGATCCGGGGGCACAAACCAGGGGGTGGCGACTGTTTACTAAAAACACAGGGCTCTGCGAAGTCGCAAGACGACGTATAGGGTCTGACGCCTGCCCGGTGCCTGAAGGTTAAAAGGAGGGGTGAGAGCTCCGAATTGAAGCCCAGGTAAACGGCGGCCGTAACTATAACGGTCCTAAGGTAGCGAAATTCCTTGTCGGGTAAGTTCCGACCTGCACGAATGGCGTAACGACTTCCCCGCTGTCTCCAACATCGACTCAGCGAAATTGAATTGCCTGTCAAGATGCAGGCTTCCCGCGGTTAGACGGAAAGACCCCGTGCACCTTTACTACAGCTTCACACTGGCATTAGGCCGAACATGTGCAGGATAGGTGGTAGGCTTCGAAGCAGGGACGCCAGTCTCTGTGGAGCCTTCCTTGAGATACCACCCTTGTTCTGCTTGATGTCTAACCGCGGTCCGTTATCCGGATCCGGGACCCTGTGTGGCGGGTAGTTTGACTGGGGCGGTCGCCTCCTAAAGCGTAACGGAGGCGCGCGAAGGTTGGCTCAGAGCGGTCGGAAATCGCTCGTTGAGTGCAATGGCAGAAGCCAGCCTGACTGCGAGACTGACAAGTCGAGCAGAGACGAAAGTCGGCCATAGTGATCCGGTGGTCCCGAGTGGAAGGGCCATCGCTCAACGGATAAAAGGTACGCCGGGGATAACAGGCTGATGGTGCCCAAGAGTCCATATCGACGGCACCGTTTGGCACCTCGATGTCGGCTCATCTCATCCTGGGGCTGGAGCAGGTCCCAAGGGTACGGCTGTTCGCCGTTTAAAGAGGTACGTGAGCTGGGTTTAGAACGTCGTGAGACAGTTCGGTCCCTATCTGCCGTGGGTGTAGGATACTTGAGAGGAGTTGCCCCTAGTACGAGAGGACCGGGGTGAACGATCCACTGGTGGACCTGTTGTGGCGCCAGCCGCAGTGCAGGGTAGCTATGATCGGAAAGGATAACCGCTGAAGGCATCTAAGCGGGAAGCCCCCCTCAAAACAAGGTATCCCTGAGGGCCGTGGTAGACCACCACGTCGATAGGCCGGAGATGTAAGCGCAGCAATGCGTTCAGTTGACCGGTACTAATTGCCCGATAGGCTTGATTTGATCCAGTAAAAGCAAGACTGGAATACAGAAGTCAAACCATTGGCTTGGACAATCTGATCCCGGTGTTTGGAAACAAACACCAGGGGCTTTCCTTGGTTTGGTGGTCATAGCACGAGTGAAACACACGATCCCATCCCGAACTCGACCGTTAAGCACCGTAGCGCCGATGGTACTGCGTCTCAAGACGTGGGAGAGTAGGTCACCGCCAAACCTAGAAAAGCCCCAATAACTCTCTATACAAAAAATACAAAAAGCCCCGCCCAAAAAATGGCGGGGCTTTCTGTATTCCAAAACGGAAA
>NZ_FNEK01000098.1 GCF_900099935.1 Aliiruegeria lutimaris
CCCCGTCCACCACCGCCTGCCGGACCGCATTCGCGCCCACGCGATGATCTGCTTCCTGGCACTCATCCTCTACCGCGTCATGCGCATGCGCCTGAAAGCCAAAGGGCAATCCGCCAGTCCCCGAACCGCCCTAGACCTGCTTGCGAGGATCCAGCGGCACACCACGCACATCGGAACCAAAACCTTCACCGGAACCTCAAGGAGCCAGCCCGAACAGCTCAATCTTTTCGAAGCACTCAACATCCCAAAACCCGCCTGAAAGACGCCTGTTGTGGCAATTCCCGCCAGCTCACGTAAACGATATCAATTGCTTATCAGCTTTACTGTCGAACTTGAGGATGTCGGATCGCATCGGCAGACCGGCGACATCCACGCGCGGGTGGATCGTGGTCATGAAGCTGCCTCTGGAACGGCCGAAATCCAGTTTTGGAGATTTCCTTTGGTGCTCCCCGGCGCAAACCTCAGTGCTGTCGATAAAATCCGGGTAAGGCCACTGCCCTCCAAAGCAAGTCGCTGGGTCGTAAATCCAGGTCATTTTGACGAGTGGCGCGGCGTGCGCGCGAGTGGCGCCAAGTCGACAGAACCCGAACGGCCTTCAGCGCTCGAAAAAACGCGTAGACGGTACCGGAAGGCATCAATTTCGGCGGTTGTTGCAACGCCTGCAGCACTTCGCAGCATACGGACGAAAGGAGCGCACCATCAATCCGCCGGATTAGGCACTCGGTGCACGCTCGATGAAGCCCCACCGTGACAGCCCCTTCCCGGATAGCGGACGAGGTTGCTCAAAAGACCGCCGGGCCCGAATTGGAGCCGGCGGTTTCCGTTTTGTCGTTTACTCGCCAACGGCCTCGGCAACGATTCCGGAAAGGAGTTCCTCGACCTGCTGCATCGGGCCTTCGGGGTAGCTGCGATGCCCGACCTCGACCTTGCCGTCCTTCTCGATGACATAGACCGTGTAGGGGCAATGGACGATGTTCATCGGATCCGCTTCCATGACGGCGCGCGAGACCTTTGCGGAGCAGAACAGGAAGATATCCGCGGCCTCGAAGATTTTCACGTCGCTGCCGACATCCGCGGCGGTACGGGCGAGCATTTCTCCGGTGTGGCTGACATAGTCGATGACGAGTCCCTGCCCGACAATAGCGCTTTCGACTGCAAAGGTCGCGTCATCAAAGCTGCCATCGTAATCGGTCAGGACCATGTCCTGAGCGAAAGCCGGCGACGAGACCAGAACTGCGGCGGCAAGAAGTTTTTTCATCTGTCTTTCCCCTGAATTTACATGTTCCCCTGGAATGCACGAGGGCGAAGGCCTCGCCCCCGGCGGCTTTTGGAGGCACGCTCAACCGAACATGTCGGTGGTGATGCCCGAATACCAACCGACGGATTCCTCGAAGGTCGCCTTGCGCAGTTCGGCATCTTCGCCCGTCTGTGAGATGAACCCGTCCACCTTGGCGATCTTTTCCTCGGTCGCCTCGTAGGTCGCACCAACCTTAACACCATTGTCAGTCGAGATCAGCGACCAGCAGGTATTGGTGAACTTGGCCGGGAAAACCTTGGAGCCAGTCAGCGCACCGCGGATCGCCATCGCGGCCACCTTGGCCTGGCTGTTGGCAGCGAAGCCCGATTTCGGCATGTCGCCCTGGTTGGTCGCGTCGCCGAGCACGTGGATATTCTCGTCGACCCGGCTTTGCATGGTTGCGGGAACGACCGGCGCCCAGTTGCCCTCGGTGACGCCAGCCATCTCGCAAACCCGTCCCGCCTTCTGTGCCGGGATCACGTTACAGACATCGACCTTGTTCACCTCGCCATCGATATCGACCGTCATATCACGCGGGTTCACGCGCACATTGCCGCCTCCGAAATCGGGACCGAGCCGGTCGATCATGCCGGCGTAATGGGCCTGCCAGCCTTCCTCGAACAACGCCTGCTTGGAGTATTTCTCCTTCGGATCCGCGATCAGGATCTTGGCGGTCGGGTTCACCTCGCTGAGCTTGTGAGCGATCATCGAGATGCGCTCATAGGGTCCCGGCGGGCAGCGAAACGGGTTGGGCGGCGCGATCATGCAGAACAGCCCGCCCTCGGGCATGGCTTCGATCTGGCGCTTGAGCAGTTCCGTTTGCGAGCCACCCTTGTAGGCATGGGGCATGGCGTTCTGGGCGGTGACATCCCAGCCCGGCATGGCGCCGTCGACGAAATCAATGCCGGGCGCCAGCACCAGCCGGTCATAGGGCAGGACCGATCCGCTCGAAAGCGTCACCCTCTTCGTGTCGCGGTCGATGCCAATGGCGAATTCGTGGATGACATTGATGCCGTAGTCGGAAGCCAGCGTGCCGTAGCTGTGGCCGATAGAGGCGAGATCCCGGAAGCCTGCGATATAGAGGTTGGAGAAAAAGCAGGTGTAGTATTTGCGGCTGGGTTCGACCAGCGTCACCTCGATGCCGCCCTTGCTGTCCTTGGCCAGGTAGCGGGCAACCGTCGCGCCCCCTGCCCCGCCGCCGATCACGACGACCCTGGGTTTGCCGTGGTTATCGCCCCAGACAGTTGGCGCGGCAAGCGCGGCCGTCGCGGCCGCGGAACTGCCGATGAAATGCCGTCGGTTCAGCTTCATTTCTTGTCCTCCCTTTTTTATGACCGGCTCCCCAACCGGTTGCCCCGAAACGGAGCTATTCTCCGAGCGCCCTGAAATAGGTCGCCAGAGATGCGATCTCGTCATTCGACAGCCGCCCGGCCATCATCTGCATCACGGGATGTTCGCGCACCTTGTCCTTGTAGGCGTGCATGGCGATGACGAAGTCCTCCTCGGGCCAGCCGGTGACCGAGGGGATGCCCTCCATCTCGCCATCGGCGCGGTGGCAGGTCAGGCATTCGCTGGAAAGGTATTCGCCGTATTCCGGATCGCCGACGATTGCGAGAATGGCCGGATCTACACTGTGATCGGTGCCGATCGCCGTCGGAGCCGCTTCCGGAATATTCTGCGGATTGTCGGAGTTCTCGCGCAACCAAGCGAGCACATCGGCACGTTCCTGCGGGTTCTGGATGCCCTTGAAAGTCATCTTGGTGCCCTTCAGAAAGTCACGCGGATCGGTGATATAGGCATCAAGCTGGTCCAGATCCCAGACGCGCCCCGCCTCGCCGGCGGCGAGCATCGCCTTGGAGTAACGATACCCCTCGGCCGCGCCGAAAGGTCTTCCGAAGATGAAATTGAGATTGGGGCCAACCTTGTTGGAGGCGTTGGGACCAATGCGGTGACAGGTACGGCATTGCTTCCAGTATTCGGCGCCGCGTTCAACATCACCGAATTCGCTCGCCCCGGCAGATAAGGCCGGAGCGAGCAAGGTCACGGCCAGCGCCGCGAAAATTCGCGGCGCCGCCACTACGGATGGGCCTTGAGATAGGCGGTGATCGCCGCGATATCGTCGGCCTTCTTGAGCCCGGCAAAGGACATCTTGTTCCCCTTGATGTACTTCTTGGGGGCTTCGAGGTATCCCGCCAGCGTCTCGTCATTCCAGACAAGCCCGCCTTCGCCCGCCTCGATCATGGCATTGGAATACTTGAAGTCGTCGCCGGTGCCGGCTGCGCGCCCGACAATACCGTTGAGGATCGGACCGACCTTGTTCTTGGCATCCTCGCCCACCTGGTGACAGGCCTTGCACTTCTTGAAGACCTTTTCGCCATCAGCAACCAGCGCCGGATCGACGGCGGCGGTTTCTTCAGCTGCAGGCTCTTCAGTAGCCACGGGGGCAGCTTCTTCGGCCGCGGCTTGCACGACCGGGGCCTCGTCGGCAGGTGTGCTTTCCGCAGCCGCCATCTCGGTTTCCGCCGGGGCCTCTTCGGCAGCCGCTTCGTCATCGCCGCCGTGATCCGGGGTCACGTCGAGAACCGCGGCACGCATGGTGATCTCCACGCTCTCCTTGCAGTTTTCCATGCAAGGTTCTGCACTGAACAGGCCCAGCTCGGTCTCGGCCCGGTCGTCGATGATGAAGCCATCGGCATTGGGCATCTCGACATCGAAGAAGGTGTCCTTCGACAGGACGAAATCTTCATCCACGAGGTCGTTCGAGAAGAGGATGTAAGCCACGATGGCATAGACATCGTCATCCGACATGGTCTGTGCGGCACCAAACGGCATGGAGCGGCGGACATAGTCGAAAGCGGTCGAGAGATACGGCCAGTAGGAGCCGACCGTCTTGAGCGGGTCCTCGCGGTTGAGCGTGTTCATGCCGCCGGCCAGCTTCGGCCAGTTGTCGACGCCTTCGGCAAAGTCGCCATGGCAGACGGCGCAGTTATCGGCAAAGACCTCCTCACCGGTCCAGACATCGCCTTCGCCATCGGGAAGGCCGGTGCCATCAGGCAGGATATCGTGGTTCCAGGCAGCGACCTCCTCCGGCAGGGCCGGACGGCCGAGGCCGATTTTGCCCATGGGCGCGGCAGTATCGTCGCCGGCCATGACGTCGGTATCGCCCTGCCCGTCGAGCGTGTCGGTCGAGCCATCCACGACGGCAACCGCGGCAGCCGGCGCGGCGGCTTCCGGAGCGGCTTCGACTGTCTCGACCGGTGCGGCTTCCGCTGCCGGCTCCACAGCCTCGGTAACCGTTTCGGCAGGCGGCGCCTCGTGCGGGACGGCAGCATGTTGTGCGGTGGCCATCGCTGCCTCGTGCGCGGCAATTGCGGCCTTGTTCGCGGCGCGTTCGGAGAGACCGACCGAGAGCGCGATGGCCGAAACGCCGACCACGCTCACCAGCGCAAGTTGATTAGGAAATTTCGACATTTTCGGCCTCCCCGTTCGCCTTGACCCACCAGGTCTGGATGCCGTTGTTGTGATAGATCGAATTCAGGCCACGCACTTCGCGCAACTGGTTCTTGGTCGGCTGCACATAGCCGGTCTCGTCGCGGGCGCGGCTCTGCAGGAACATCTCTTCGCCGTTCCACTCGATGTCGAGATAGAAGCGGGTCAGCGCCTTGGACTGCCCGGGCGCCGCGAGACGCGCCTTTTGCCAGTTCTTGCCGCCATCGAGCGTCACATCGACACCGGTGATCGCGCCACGGCCGGACCAGGCCAGGCCGGTGATGACCAACGGGCCGGGGCCGTGCTTGATCGGCGCTTGCGGGCTGGGCGAGGTGACGACGGATTTCGCGTCCATCTCCCAAGTCCATTTGCGCGAGATGCCGTTTGCCAGCGTATCGGTGTATTTCGAGGTCTCCTCGCGGCTCTCCACGGCAACTTCCGTTACCTCGATGCGGCGCAGCCACTTGACCCACATGTTGCCTTCCCAGCCAGGAACGACGAGGCGGGTCGGGTAACCATGTTCCATGCGCAGCGCCTCGCCATTGGCCTTGAAGGCCACGAGGCAGTCATCGAGCGCCTTTTCGAGCGGGATCGAACGACCGTTGGACGAGGCGTCCGCGCCCTCGACATAGACCCACTTGCCCTCGGGCTTCACGCCGGCCTCGTTCAGCAGCGTGCGCAAGCTCACGCCGGAATATTCCATGTTGTGAATCATGCCATGGGTGAACTGGGCGCCGTTGAGCTGGGCGCCGGCCCATTCCATGCCGGTATTGGCCGCGCATTCGCAGAAATAGACGCGGTTTTCGCGCGGGAAACGCTCCAGGTCGTTGTAGGTGAAAACCAGCTCCTGATCGACGAGACCGTTGATCATCAGCCGGTAGTCTTCCTTGCGCAGCTCGATGGCGCCGGAATGGTGGCGTTCGAAAGCGCAGCCCTGCGGCGTGATCGTGCCGTCGAGCGCATGGATCGGCGTGAAGTTGATCGAGGAGATCGTATCGGCGGTCAGCCACTCCACGTTGCGACGCACGACGTCGCTCTCGAACTGGATCGGCATGCCGTAAGGCGTCGCATCGACGCCCGCGCCGGTGCTCGAGGCCCAGTCCTGCATTTCGGTGATAAGCGGGTCGGGTCCGCTGGCCTTGGCGGCGGCGGCAGCCACGGCACCGGCCCCGGCAGCCGCGGCCCCGGTCAGGAACTGGCGACGCGAGGCGCCATTGCCTTTTTGCTTGGTGGTCATCGGGGATGTCCCTCCTTGTTGTGGAAACGCCGCCCCTCGCGGGGCGGCACATGTCGGATTATCAGGCGCCAACCACCTTCACGGAGGTGTTGGGCTTTGAACTCACGGTGCCGAGCTTGCCGATATGGCTCTCGACAACGTTCCAGATCTCGGGGCCTTCGGTGCCCTCGTTCACGCTCGCCCAGCCGGCAACCATGTAGGTCTTGGCCGGGTCGATCGCCTCTCCGGTCTTGAGCAGCGTCATGTTGGAGATGCGCGAGCCCTGCGGCTTGGTGATGTCGATCTCGTAGCCCATACCGCCGATACGCACCATGTCGCCGCCCTGCTGGTAATAGGGATCGGTGTTGAACAGGTTGTCGGCCACGTCTTCGAGGATGACATGGATGAATTCACCCGTCATTTCCGTGCGATAGGCGTTGGGATAGGTCATGGAGGTGACGTTCCAGATATCCTCGCGGGTAATCTCCTGGCCCGGCATCAGCGACGGCCCCCAGCGAACACCCGGGGACATGGCGATGTCGGCCTCGCGCTCGGAGAGCAGCGCGTCACAGATCAGGTCATCCCAGGAGCCGTTGAAATTGCCGCGCCGATAAAGGACGGAATCCATATCCAGCTGGCCGATCACCTCGGTGAGCTGGTCGAGATAGGGCGCGCGCTGCTCGTCGATGAGCGCGGTCATTTCCTTGTCCGGCTCGATCACGTCGGAAAAGATCGGGATCAGCTTGTGCTTGAAGCCCATCATCTTGCCATCGCGCACGTCGAGGTCGACGCGGGAGACGAACTTGCCGTTCGAACCGGAGGCGATGATGATCGTCTCGCCCACCAGAACCGGCTCTGGCACGGCGTCATGGGTGTGGCCGCTGAGGATCACGTCGATGCCCTGCACGCGGGAGGCCATCTTCTTGTCGACGTCGAAACCGTTATGCGACAGCACGACGATCAACTCCGCACCCTCGCCGCGCGCCTCGTCCACCATCTCCTGCATGCGCTCGTCGCGGATGCCGAAGCTGTATTCCGGGAACATCCAGCCCGGGTTGGCGATGGGCATATAGGGGAAGGCCTGGCCGATGACGGCGATCTTGGTGCCTCCCCGCTCAAAGACGCGGTAGCTCTCGAAATTCTCGCTGGGCTCGTCCCATTCCTTGTCGAAGATGTTCTGGCCGAGTGCTGCGAAGGGAAGATCTTCGAGGATCTCGTGCACCCGGTCGGAGCCGAGAGTGAACTCCCAGTGGAAGGTCATGGCATCGGGCACCAGCTTGTTCATCACGTTGACCATGTCCTGGCCTTGCGTCTGATAGCAGGTATAGGAGCCGTGCCAGGTGTCGCCGCCATCCAGCAGCAGCGCATCGGGACGCGCCGCGCGGATCGAGTTCACGACGGTGGCCACGCGGTCGAGCCCGCCAACCTTGCCGTATTCCTTCCCGAGTGCCGCGAAATCGTTATATGTCAAGGCGTAAGCGGAGGGCGATCCGTCCTCGATGCCGTACATCTTGCGGAAATCGGCGCCGGTGACATGCGGGATCTGGCCGCGGGCATCGCCCACGCCAAGGTTGATCTCCGGCTCACGGAAATAGATCGGCTTGAGCTGCGCGTGAATATCGGTGACATGGATCAGCGTTACATTGCCGAAAGTGTCGAAATCCAGGAGCTGGTCCTGCGTCAGCGCCTGCTGCGCGGCCAGCCGGGCCCAGTTGCCAAATCCGGAGCCGCCGACGATGGCCGATGCGGCCATGGAGACCTGGAGGAAGTCACGGCGCGAAATCATGCGATTCTTGTCCTCGATAGGGCGCGGCCTGCCGTGTCAATGCGACAAACATGCGCGTTTTTGAATATAATTGACCGGAAAAAACCCGCAGCGAGCTTCCCCGCTGCGGGCCATTCCGATCTGGTTAGTTGCGGACGGACGGTCCTTCGACCGACAGGCCGTTGCCGCGCGAGGCGACGTAAAGTTCAAGCGCCACGAATTCCGGGCTGCCCGGCGAATAGGTTTCGGCGCGGGTATCGCGCACGCAGCCCTTGAAGCGGTCGTGGACAGAATTCAGCTTGGCGTTCTTCAGACGATAGGCCGGGAAGGCATTGATCTGACCCTGGCTGAGATGGTCGGCACGGATCATGTTGCCGTAATTATCCTCATGGCAGTTGGCACAAGACAGCTCCAGTTGCCCGGTCCGGGTGTAGTAGAGCTCCTTGCCTTGCTCCCAAGTCGGCTGGGCCGGGCCATCGATGGCGACGTTCACCGGAACGCCACGCGAAGCGTAGGACATCAAAGCAGACATGTTGGTCATTTCGGTGCCGGTGTATCCCCATGCCTCGGCACCCATCTGCTCCGTCCGGCAGGAATTGATCGCCATTTCCAGCGTCCAGACCTCTCCGGCATTCTCGTTCCACTTCGGATAAACCGCGCGGATACCGACCATCTGGTCGTCATCGAGAGTCCCATGGCAATCCGAACAGGCCTTGCCCGCGGTCCCCTCAACCTCGTCCCAGGTTTCCATCGCCGCCTCGACAGCGAGCATCCCCGGGTTGTCGAAGTCGTCGCGCTGCATGTCGCGGGTGTCATTTTCCCGGAACAGCCAGCCAGACATCACCTCGTCGATATTTTCCATATGCGCGGGCGCCGCCGTCTTGGTGACGATCTCTGTCTCACCGTTGACGATCAGCTCATCTTCGACCGGGTCGGCGTTCGCGCTACCTGCCGCGGCCACGGCAAGGGTCAGGCTGAGCGCCGTCATTGCCTTGAATTTCATGGTCATGTCCTCCCTGTGGGTCATCCCGCCCCGGACAATGCGTGCCGGGGCGGGTTTCCTGCAGTTGCCCAAAGGGCTTAGCCGATCGCTATTTTCTTGCTGTCTTCGTAGACCGACCCATCGTCGTCATACCAGGTGAACTTGAATTCACCTTCCTCCGGCACGAGCGAGTCGAACTCGATATAGGGGTTGGTCGAGATCGCCGGCTCCAGAGTCACGTCGATGACGGACTTGCCGTTGAACTCGCACGTGAAGCGATTGATGATCGAGCGCGGGATCAGGTTACCGTCCTTGCCCTTGCGCTGACCCGATTCCATGTTGTGGGAAATCAGGGTCTTGATCGTGATCGTATCGCCGGCGGCCGCCGATTTCGGCACCTTGACGCGGGGCTTGACACCATCTGCCATTTTTTTGCTCTCCTAATCTCTACCCGATCAGCCGCCGCAGCCGCCGATGGTGACCTTCACGGTCGAGGAAGTCTTGACGAAGCTGCCATCGGCCATCTTCGCAATTGCGACGACGTCCTGCGTGCCTGCCAGGCGAATACGGGTCGAGGCGGCTTGCGAGCCGGCCAGTTCACCGAACTTGAATTCCGCCACACCCGGGGTCGGGTTGCCGGAGGCGAGGATCAGGATCGAAGCGGCTTCGGGAGCGTCCACACCGATCGGAACCGTGTTGCCGTTCTCTGCGATCTCGGGGGCGGTCAGCGTAAGGCCACCCTCGCCCATTTCCGCACCACCGGTGAAGGCAGCGATTGCATCTTCGACGGCGGCGTTCACGCGGAAGGGCATGAAGCCCATCGCGGCGGCGCCAAGGCCAAGGGCCAGCGTCTCGCGTCGTGAGAAATTCATCTCTTTCTCCTTGGTTGCCAGCCCCATTCCTGGAGCCGATTTCGTTGATTACTCTTTCAGCGTCACGAGAAACGCGACGAGGTCTTCGATCTGCTGCGCCGTCAAAAGCGGCTCGATCTTGTCCAGCGCGATGCCCTTGCCGGTGTAGGCGTCACCCGGACGGATGAAGCCTTCGACCTTGTAGAAGGACGGCATGATGGTGCCGTCGTAGGTGTTCTTGGCATTTGCAACGATGCCGCGGATTTCGCCCTCGGACCAACGGTCCGCGACGCCATCCAGCGACGGGCCCACATTGCCGGGGAACGGCACATCCGCCAGCGCCGTCACCTCGTGGCACGAGACGCAATTGCCAATGGACTTGGAGCCGAACACTTTCGCGCCCTCTTCGGCGTTGCCGGGCATCCCCGACAGGGATGCGGCAACCGCTCCCGCTTCGTCATAGGCAACGTCGCCCGGGGCGACGGTCTCGGCGATGGCAGGGGCTGCCAGAATTGTTGCGGCAATTGCCGCGGAAATAGCGCGTTTCATAGTACCTCCCGTAGCGACGCTCTCGCGATGGCTGCGATTATCCTCCGTTCGCTCGGGACAACGTAGCGCACCGAAATCCCCTGAGGCAACAACAAATTCAACTATCTGAATTACCATTTGCAATAAGAATGATTTCAAACCGGCCCAAGATCATGATCGAAAGTTGCGCCACCCTGAAAATATCTTGCTTAACCACGAAGTTATGCTGCGTTTGTCTGCGCAAAAACTGTTCGAACCGTATTCTCCCATCGGGTGGAGACACACCGGAAAAGCCCTATCGAAAGGCTCGCCAATCGGGTCTCCCACCGCTGCATGGAAGCTCCTGCTCCGAGGCTTGTCACAGGGTCTGGGGGAATCGCTTCACGGGGCGGACAAGTTCCGCCCCACGTCCGGATCGCGCTATTGCGCGCCCCCACGTTCCTTGATCTTGCGGGCATGGTAACGCTGGAAATCCTCGCCCGTGTCATAGACCTTCTCGTTCACCCAGAGGAGCAGATCGTATGTGGTGTTGGCGCTGAAAGCGCCCGGCATCGTCGCCACAGCGGCCGCGTTCGCGGCCATGCCCTCGGGAACCTCTTCAGGCAGGAACAGAATCAGCGGTGTGAACAGCAGGCCCCATTTGCGCGCCATGTCCGACTCCGGCAGCGCCTCGCCATCGAAATCCGTCACCTCGATATCGCCATGCATATTCAACTGCACCACAAAGAAATTCTCTGAGATGTAGTCGGAGACCTTCGCCTGCGAGAACACCTCCTCGTGCATCTTCTTGCAATAGATGCAGCCACGCTGCTCGAAGATCAGCATCAGCCGCTTGCCCTCGGCATTCGCTTCGTCGAGATCCTCGCGCATATCCTTGAAGGTGTCCCGCATCCACGGTTGCTTGTGCAATCCGTCATCGCCCATCTCGGCCAGCGCCATCGGCGCGGCCAGAACTAACGCAGCCAGGGCGCCAATAAGCCTCTTCAACATGTCGTCCTCCCCTTGAACAAAGCCGTGATTATCCGATCGTCGGCACGAAATTCAGCATCCATTCGGCGATCAGGTTGACCGAGTTGGTTCCGATCAGCAGGCCGAACAGGATCAGCAGCACGCCCATCGCCTTCTCGACGACCGGCAGGTGTTTCCGGAATCCTTTCATCCAGCGCATGAAGGGGCCGATGAAAAACGCCGCCAGCACAAAAGGCGCGGTCATGCCCAGTCCATAGACAAGCAGCATCCCGGCCCCCTGCCCCATGCCGCCGCCATCCATCGCCACCGTCATCAGGATTGTCGCCAGCACCGGGCCGACGCAGGGTGTCCAGCCAAAGGCGAAGGCAAGCCCGATCACGTAGGCCCCCAGCCAGGAGACGTTCGACGTATCGCCAGCCTCGGCCCGGAACTGCCGATAGAGAAACCCGATTCGGATCACGCCGAGAAAATGCATCCCCATGACGATGATGATGGCCGCGGCGACGATCCGCAGGATGTCCATATACTGCCCGACCAACTGCCCGAAGGCCGAGGCCGAGGCGCCGAGCGCCATGAAGATCGTCAGGATGCCGAGCGAAAAGAAGATCGCCGAGATCACCGCGCGTCGCCGCACATCCGGCGGGATCGCGCCTTCGGCGGTGATCTGGTGCATGCCTGTTCCAGCCATGTAGGACAGGTAGAACGGCACGATCGGCAGGATACAGGGGGACAGGAATGACAACAGCCCGGCCAACGCCGCCCCAGCCCAGGATACCTCGGGCATGAATCCTCTCCCTTGTCCCATTCACACATTCAGATTATGTTGGTGTTAGCGCGACAGTCAATTGGACGAGAATGCCACAGATCGCCAAGCTCCTGCGCCCGGCCGTTGCCGGGGTCGTATTTGCCTTTGCCGCGTTGCCGGCATGGGCGATAGAGCTTGTCATGGTGCAACAGGCGGGATGCCATTATTGCGCCCGCTGGAATGCCGAGATCGGGCCGATCTATCCGAAAACGGCGGAAGGCGTCTATGCGCCCCTGCGTCGCGTGGAACTTGGCGGCAAAGAGATGAAAAAGCTCAAGCTGCAAAGACGGGTGAACTTCACCCCGACTTTCGTGCTCGTCGATACGGCGGGTGTGGAAATCTCCCGGCTTGAGGGATATCCGGGGGAAGATTTCTTCTGGGGGCTTCTGGAACGGATGCTTCTGGAACAGACCGATTACATCGCACCGTCCGTGGACGGCAGTTGAGATCGGACGAGAGGGGGGATTCGCGGGGTGTTTCACCGTGCATTATGGTGAAATTGCCTCAAACCGCGCCCGAAGGGCCGACAATCAGGGTCCGCAGTTGAAATGGCGGCCCTCCGGATGCGATCTGGGATTGCGAACGGGATGGAAACAAAATGGAAGACCTGACAGCCCAGAATCTTGAATCGGTGCTCCCGGTCATCACTAGCCTTACCACCGATGACGAGATTGACCAGATAGTCACCAATGCCACACAGGCCTCGAACTTTCTCAAGGCCATCAGTCATGAAGGCCGGTTGATGATCCTGTGCCACCTGGTATCGGGCGAGAAATCGGTGACGGAGCTTGAAAAGCTGCTCTCGGCCCGCCAGGCGGCGGTGTCCCAGCAACTTTCCCGGCTGCGCCTCGAGGGGCTCGTGCAGCCGCGGCGCGATGGCAAGACGATTTACTACAGCTTGACCGACGATCGGCCGCGCAAGATACTCGAGGTCGTCTACGAGCTGTTCTGCAAGGAAGGCGACACCTGCTAGGCCGGTTTAAAAGGGTGCGCCAGATGCCCGACCCCGGCCGGCCAGCTGGGGAGGGCTGTGAATGGGTGACACCCTGGGAGATGCCGCGCTTGTGGCCATTCTCGGATTTTTCGGCGGCCTTGGATTGGGCCTAGCGGCTCGTTTGGGCCGCTTTTGTACGCTTGGCGCCATAGAAGACGCGCTTTATGGCGGTTCCGATATCCGCCTGCGCATGTGGGGCATCGCGATCGGCACGGCCGTGCTCGGTTCCTTCGGACTGGCCGGCGTCGGCCTGCTGGATTTTCAGGACAGTTTCTATCTCAACAATGGCTGGAACCCCGTCGCGCATGTCGCCGGCGGGCTTATCTTCGGCTATGGCATGGCGCTGGCCGGCAATTGCGGCTACGGCGTGCTGGCACGTGTCGGCGGTGGCGACCTGCGCGCCTTCGTCATCGTGCTCGTGATGGCCATCGCCGCCTATTCCGTCATCTCCGGCCCATTTGCCGCGTTGCGGGTGCAAATCTTCCCGGAAGGTCTTTGGGCCAGCGATGCGCCGGCCGGATTCGCCCATCTGCTCGCCGAAACGACAGGGCTCTCCCCCATCCCCATCGGCATGGGCTTTGGCGCCATGATCCTCGCCGCCTCTCTCGCGCCCGCGCGCATGCGCAGCGAAAAAGGCGCCCTGTTCTGGGCCGCCGTGGTCGGCCTGTCGATCACCGCCGGATGGGCCGCGACGGCCTTTGTCGCCGACCGCAGCCTGGGCGCCGTCCCGGTCGAGAGCCACACATTTTCCGCCCCGCTTGGCGACACGGTGCTCTACGTGATGCTGGCCTCGGGCATGAAGCTCAATTTCGGCGTCGGCTCCGTGGCCGGCGTGCTCTGCGGTGCCTGCATCGGCTCCCTCCGCCGTGGCCATTTCCGCTGGGAAGCCTGCGAGGACCCGCGCGAATTGCGTCGACAGATCGGCGGCGCGACCCTGATGGGCTTCGGTGGCGCAATTGCAATCGGTTGCTCCGTCGGCCAGGGACTCTCGGCCTTCTCCCTGCTGGCCTTTTCGGCCCCGCTGACACTCGGCGCTATCGCAATCGGCGCATGGCTCGGCCTGCGCCAGCTTATCCATGGATTTGCAACGCTCTAGAGCGTGTCGCGTTTAATCGGCCTCATAGCCTGCGGCTTTGAAGTAGTTGTAGCATTCTTCGTCCGAGAAGAGGTTGCAGACCTGTCCGACGGCGGCCCAGAGTTGGTCATAGGTTCGCGCGGCGGCCTTCCTGATCAGTGTCTTGAGTTTCGAGAAGGCCATCTCGATGGGATTCAGATCTGGGCTGTAGGGTGGCAGGAACAGGAACCATGCACCAATCGCGCGTAGGGACGCCGCTGCGGCCGGGGCTTTGTGGCTCGACAGGTTGTCGAGTATGACAACGTCGCCTTCGCGCAGCGTCG
>NZ_FNEK01000102.1 GCF_900099935.1 Aliiruegeria lutimaris
GTCTACGACGAGGATGGAGTCGTGGTTCGCTCCTGGCCACGTAGCCACGCAAAAGACGGCGCCGTTGGGTACCGCCTCGACTGGAACGGCCTCAGCTTCGTCTGGACCGGCGATGGGCGCCCTGACGAGTTGTCCCGGAAATATGGAGAGGGTGCCGACGTGTTCGTGACCGAAATGTCCGGTCAGGATATCGGGCAACTGATGACCTACAAGTACGGTATCCCGCAAGAACTCTTCAACTACACGATCGATACGCACCACACCTCTCACTACGCCGTTGGCAAACTCTTCGCGGACGCGCGTCCCCGGCTCGGCATGGTGACGCACTACACGCAGGACGAGGATATCGATGCGGAGATGCTGGCAGGCATCCGTGCACATTACGACGGCCTGTTCCAGTGGGGTATCGACGTGGCTGTGGTGAATGTCACCAAGGAGGCAATCTGGTATCGCAAAGCAGTGATCCCCGGCAAGTCGGGAACGGTTCCGCCCTTCCGCGAGTTGCAAGCCGAGGTGGAGGCCGGTCGGCTCGAACTGCCCGAAGAGATCACACTGCCGAACCCACGCCTGACCCGCGCCGACCAGCAGGATCAGAAGTACCGCGACATGGAAATCGATCCGCGGGAATACTACCCCGAGGATGTCTTCCGCGCTCCGAATGGCGAGTGGCCCAAAGATCTCACGATCAAAGTGTCCGACGTACTCGGTCCGCGCGACAAGTAATTGGAACAGGTGTCAGCATGATCGAATTCGGCTCGGCCTCGGCTGTTCCCGTCACCATTCTTACCGGCTTTCTTGGAGCCGGTAAGACCACGCTGCTGAATCGGATACTGACCGGCAACCACGGCCTTCGTGTTGCGGTGCTGGTCAATGATTTCGGGTCCATTAATGTCGACGCCGACCTCGTGGTCGGCATCGAGGACGACGTGATGAGCCTGGCGAATGGCTGCGTCTGCTGCTCGATCCGGGATGACCTGATCGAGACAGTCGAGACGGTGCTCGCCCGCCCGGAACGACCGGAATACATCCTGCTGGAAGCCAGCGGCGTGTCAGACCCGTCCTCTATCGCTATGACGTTCACGGACCAACGGTTCCGCGACAAGATCCGGCTCGACAGCATCATGTGTCTTGTCGATGCCGAGCAGGTCTTTGCCGCCCCGGAACAGATGGAGTTGAAGCTGCGCCAGATCGCCTTCTCGGACATGGTCATTCTCAACAAGGTCGACCTGGTCGAGCAGGAGTCTGTTCAGAAGGTCCACGACTGGCTGAAATCGCGCTTCCGGCGGTACCGTCTGGTCGAAGCCGTCAATGCCGATGTGCCGCTGGAGATTCTCCTGTCGGTCGGACGCTTCGCGGCTGAACAGCTCAACGCTGAAGTGCCCGATCGCCACGAACACGGCCCAGGATGTGGCTGCGACGGACATGACCATACGCATGGGCATGACCACGCGGCGCATTTCTCGACCACCATGTTGCGGTCGGACCGTCCGGTTCCGCTGGCCGGATTGCGCGAAGCGATCAAGCGCCTGCCAGGAGAGGTCTATCGGGTAAAAGGGTTTGTCCTCAGCGAAGAAGACCCGGACCACCGGATCGTTGTGCAGGTTGTCGGCAAACGCATCGACATTGCTCGCGAAGAGCCCTGGGGGGATCGCACGCCCGAGACCCGTCTCGTGGCAATAGGCGCGCCGGGGGCTGTTTCCGAGGAAATGCTAGAGGCGGTTTTTCTTGAGCCGGCTTGATCCGTAGCTTTTCTGACAGACAGCTCAACCGCCCGGCAATATTGAATTCCAACAGATCGTTGCCGGGCGGCGCTACGTCTTGAACGGGTCGATCTTCAAAATGCGATTGTGTTGGTATCACAAGGCGTTGCAGTGAACACGCGCACTGGATTTTCAAATCAGGGGGAACTCCGCGGAAATGCCGAGTATCCCGTTCTCATCGCACTCTCGGATGTTTTCGATCAAATCTACCAGCATATCTGCGCCTTAGGCACCGCGCTGGCGCAGACCGACAAGGCCGGCGCGATCGGTATGTGACGAAGATCTTGTTCCGGGTTTCAAGGCAGACGAACTTCCTGCTAGGCTCTGGACCCGCGAGAAAGAGGATCAACGTCAAGATGTCACGACGCACAAGGTCCAAAGCTGTCGACTCTACTAACGGCACCTAAGCCAAGATTGGGCATGCGCCTGACCCGAGCTTTTTATGTTGTAACTACATAGACTTTAGAAATCAAGTCAACGGCGATCACGCTACGACATACGATCCGGGCGGGATGCTGTGCACGCATGCTGCGATCCCAAAACACTCCCCTGCTCTCCTCTTCCCGATGGATTGAAAATCCTCGTGTCGGTGGTTCGATTCCGCCCCCGGGCACCACTTTAAAAACCGCTTCAGATGGTCTTACCAGTAGATCTGCTGCCCTAAGGGTCCCGAGACCGGGCGCTTGCGATGCTTCGCGGCAAAGTTACACTTTCGCGAACGGGCCACTCGCGACAGTTCTTTGGACGAAATCAAATCCGTCCGCTCTGTGGGCATGGCAACGTCGTCACTCTTGGCCAACGGTTGCCTTCCGAACGCAGCGCGTTTGGAAGGCGGTCCGCTCAATATCTATCGCGCTTAGACAGTGCCTGAGATACCAACAGGAACAAAGCGTAAGCGGCAATTTTACCGCACCCCAGATCGGATGCCCGGATTGACCGATCATGATCGCTCAGCCTGACCGAACATTTGACGCAAACCCTGAAACAGCCGAGCGGTCGCGGCACCAACCCCAAGCACCGTCCGTTTGACCTCTTGTGCTTGGAGGAGCCGCGCATAGCGGCCGCGGCGCTCGGCAATCTCGGTGGCATGGGTGAAGATATAGCTGGAATTGCGTGTCATTTTGTCCTCCTCTGGTTTCCATCACGGCGATGCCGCGATGAATACAAGCGTGCCAAACTTCGCCGTCAAAGGCTTTTAGACAACATTCGGAAGCTATCCAGAAACCGTCCATTTCTCTTGAGTTGACCATGTGCGCATGATCTTCTCGATCCATGGAGCGGCGAAAGATGATCTGCTTCCTGGATTTCCAGCTTGACCCGGATCGCGGCGAACTCACGCGTACCGGAGCCCCTGTGGCGGTCGAACCACAGGTTTTCGAGCTCATTGCCCACCTGGCCAGGTATCCGGGCCGGCTCATCACACGAGACGAATTGATCGAGCATGTTTGGGACGGACGCATCGTATCGGACTCTGCAATCTCCAGCCGGATCAACGCGGCCAGGATGGCGCTAGGCGACGACGGCACCGTGCAGAAAATCATCAAGACTATTCCGCGCCGTGGTTACCGTTTCGAGCCGACGGTCGGCGCGTCCCCGAAATTGGTTTCGGCGGCGCCGGTCAATCCTTCGGTCGCCATATTGCCGTTTGAGAACCTCTCGGGTGACCCTGAGCAGAGCTACTTTTCCGATGGAATAACCGGCGATATCATCACGGATCTGTCGCGATACGACGAGTTGTTCGTAATCGCGCGTCATTCGAGCTTCGCCTTTCGCCACACCCAGAAGCCCACTGCCGAGATTGCCAGAGAACTGGGCGTTGACTACATCGCCGAAGGGTCCGTGCGCCGCGCGGGAGACCGCATTCGCGTAACTGCCCGCCTGATCGACCCACTCGCCGGCAACGAACTCTGGGCCGACCGTTATGACCGCGACATCCGGGATATCTTCGAGGTTCAGGATGAGATCACGTCGGTGATCGTAAATACGCTGGTCGGCGAGATCACTCGCCAGCATCACGCGCGCTCATACAGCAAGTCCTCCGACACGGTGAATGCATATGACCACTTCTTGCGAGCGGTCGAGCTCAACTACCAGATGGGTCAGGGTGAGGTCTTGGCCGCGCGCGTGGAAGCCAAGAAGGCGCTGGATTGCGACAGCAGTTTTTCACGTGCCCATGCGCTTGTGGCCTGGACGCACATCTCGGAGGCTTCGAACGCATGGGCTGCCGACACCGGCAGGGCGCTCGAGCTTGCCCACGAGGCCGCCACCGCCAGCGTGGCCGCGGCAGAGCGGGAGCCGTTCGCGCACGCGGTCCTCGGCTGGGTCTACATGTGGCGCGATAGAGCCTTCGCGCGCGGACTTGCAGAACAACGGCAGGCGATCGCGTCGAACCCCGGCAGCGCGCAATTCCGCAGTATGCTCGCCTTCTCGATGACGTATGCCGGCCACTCGACCGAGGCCGTCGAGGCTCTCGAAGAGGCGATGCGCCTCAATCCGTACTACCCCGAACTGTTCCATGTTTTCTATGGACGCGCACTCTTCAACTTGCACCGCTACGATGAGGCCATTGTGCACCTTGAGCGCGTCCGCACCTCCCAGCCGCAACATGCCAACGCGCTCGCCCATGCCGCCGCCTGTTACGCCGCGCTTGGCCGCAATGAGGAGGCGCAGGCGACCGTTGCGGAGATCGTCCGGGCCAGCGAAAGATATACGCTGGCGCATGCACGAGACATCATTCCATACGCCAATCCGTCCGAACAGGCGCATTTCCTGGAGAACCTCGCCCGCGCCGGCTTGGCCGAGTGACGGCCGACGCAATCCAGCAGCATTTCGACCGCGTTGCAGCGTCCAGGTACCTTCCCCGGCCTTTCCTGCAATGGTTGATGGGGCGCACGAACGCCGGAGGCCAGAACCCCGCTGCGCCGCGAGCTAAACAGGCAACCCGGCCCGTTCCAGCATGTCCAGAACGAGCTTTCGATCGTCCTGACGGGCAAACGGCAGATGCCGCCGGAGGGCCGCCAGGGTGTAATGCGGATGCCTGGAGACCAGTTCCTTGACGGCTTCTTCGGCCTCGCGCCAGCGGCCGGTGGCGCCATAGGCAACCGCCGCATAGCCAAGCGCGTTCGAATGGCCGGGCATCAGCGACGACATGTTATGGAAGCTCTCCAGGGCCTCGTCGTAGCGACCAAGGAACAGCAGCGCCCTTCCGCGAAGAACTTGGAAGACGTCCGGAAAGTGCGGGTGCATCCGCATCGCCGCGTCCATCTCGGACAGCGCGAGTTCGGGCTGGCCGCAGAACGGCAGGATGAATGAATAAAGTCCCTTCATGTGGGCATTGCTGGGGTTCAGCTCCATCGCCCGCAGCATGTGCGAGATACAGCGATCGTGGGCGCGATTATGCCAAAGCTCGGCAATCCCGAGCGTCGCCTGGGCCCAGGGATCGCGACCGTCCGCCGCCACCGCAGTCCGGCTCGCCTCGAAGGCCAAGCGGAAGCTCTCCGCGGGGTCGCTGACCCAGAAGTTGTTTCCCGCGTTGATAAAGGCGAAGCCGAGAAAGGCGTGTCCCCGGGCATGATGCGGGTCGATGGCGATAGCCTGCTCCGCCTCGGATATGGCGATACTGTTGTGCTCCGGCGAAACCCTTAGGCCGTGCGACATCGCCCGCAGTACGTGATCATAGGCATCGATGGCCTCTGGACGCTGCCCCCGAAGGCTCTGGTAATGGAGCCGTGTGATCTGCCCCGCGAGGCAATTGACGATCACTGTGGTGATCTCGTCCTGCACCTCGAACACGTCCTCGAGATCGCGGTCGTAGCGTTCCGCCCAGAGTTGCCGCCCCTCCTTGGGGTCAATGAGTTGCGCCGTTACTCGTATCCTCCGCCCGGCACGACGCACGCTGCCATTGGCGATGTAACGCACCCCGAGGTCTCGAGCAATTGCAGCGGGCGAGGTGCCGGTATCGCGGTAGGCGAAGCTGGACTGGCGGGAGATCACGAAAAGTTCGTCGTAACGCGACAGCTCGGTAATGATGTCGTCAGTGATACCGTCGGAGAAATACTGTTGATCGGGATCCCCGGACATGTTTTCGAACGGCAGCACGGCGATCGAGGGTTTTGCCAGTAGCGCGGAGCCCGCGCCGGCCGTTGTTACAGTAGGCTCAAAACGAAAGCCGCGTCGCGGCAACGTCCGGATGATCCGCTGCGCTGCGCCGTCATCGCCCAACGCCGCCCGCGCGGCATTGATCCGGCTCGAAATCGCGGAATCCGAGACCACCCGCCCCCCCCAGACGGTATCGATTAGTTGGTCGCGCGTCAGAACCACGCCCGGATTGCGTGCGAAACAGGCGATGAGGTCCATTACTTGCGGCTCCAACTCGACAAGGACACCATCGCGACACAGTTCGCCTCGGGACGCGTTCAGTTCGAACCCGGCGAAGGTAATAATTTCGTTCGAGTCATCAGCCATGGGTCATGATGACCAATTCCAGCCATTCCCTCAATAAAAAGGAAGTACACCGCCAAGAACGGGGTCGACGCCGCCGCCGCAAAATCTCTGCGAGGCTTACTGTGACCGATACCCGGTGCGGACCTCGTCCGAGAGAGATCGGAACAAGTCAGTGCTGACTTTTTCATCCCCAGATCTTCGTGGAGCGAGTTTCAGATCGGTGACGCTCCGAAGACGAGCGATAAGAATTTAAGGACGATGATGTGTGCCGCGGTGGAGCCGGGAGATTTCGCCTTATGACTCTATGAATCGATGAGTTTCTGCGTCTCTCCGACCTTCAGGGAAATTCCACACGCGCCCCTCGTCTTCTCACCTCACCGCCTACCTTCCCCATTGCGTCTCCAGTCTCTTCAGGGCCTTCCTGCTCCGCTTGCGAAACTCGGCCCATGCAACCCCATGCCCCTTGATCCCCAATGCCGATGGCCGCCTGCTTCCTCTCCCTGCCCCTGCCTCGATCTGATCCTGGATGTGTTTCGCTCTCTGGTAACGATCCAGACCAAGAACGCCTCCCTTCCCAAACACACAAAGCTCCTCCGCATCAGGTGTCTCTCCGGCAGCAGACAGAGTCGGGATCGTCGTGGCAAAGACGCCTGACACCAGATGATCGAAGCCAAGCGCCCGGATATCAACTTCGAACTCGACACCAAGCTCTCGCATGACGAACCGATCAAGCGTGACCTCGATCCGGCTGCGCTTCCTGTGCTGTTCCAGCTTCTGCGCGTGATTTCCTGTTCTCTTGTCCGTGACCTTGTCCTGGATCCTGACCATGGCCACGTCTCCCTTGCGTCCGAAATAGAACGTCCCATCCACCGGCTGCGGCTGGAAAGCTTCTCCGTCCAGGTCCCGGAAATGCTTTGGCGTCAGCGCATCGTGACCAGCGTCCCTGCTCCTGTCTCTGTGCTTTCGCATCGGCTTAAGGACGACGGGGTTACGCCTTTTCCTCTCAAACCAGCTTCCGAACGTGCATCTCGGATGCCCCATAGGATCTTCCCAGAACAGCTCGGGCACCATGACATGGTGGCGAGCCGAAGTGACGCGGTGTAGATAAACCCGGGGACGTCTCCTTCGGCTTGTCGCTGCGGGCCACTAGCCTTTATGCATGGCTATCGAAACGGGTCCCTATCAGAAATGGACAACGAGACCGAGGGCACAAAAATGGTTCGAGCGATACTCATTCTTATGACGGCATGTTTCCTTGCCACCGGCAGCCCGGCCGAGGAGGTCGTCGGCCGGTTGAGTACAAAACAGGAATTTTCGAGCGCGGCCGCCACAAAGGAGATTGCCGCGCGGGTCAATGCTTACCGCAAGAGCAAGGGGCGCGCGGCGCTGAAGCCCTCGGGGAAGCTAGAGAAGGCCGCGATGAAACATGCCAAGGACATGTCCAAGAGAGGCTACTTCTCGCACAAGTCGCCGGATGGCACGCTACCCCGCGCCCGGACCAAACGCGCGGGTTACCGGGCCTGCCTGGTGGCCGAGAACATCTCCTATCGCTGGCGCACGCCGGAACAAGTGGTGGACGGCTGGGTGAAATCGTCAAAGCATCGCCAGATCATACTGCTGCGCGAGGTCACCGAGTACGGAGTGGGCTACGCAACGGGCGACTACTGGGTCCTAGTCGTCGCCCGGCCGGGCTGCTGAGCGCCACTATCGACTTTCGGTATCCCTAGACAGCATTCGGAACGGGACGGGTTCGTTCCCCTGCTCAGCCTTGGCTGTCGAAATCCTCGAGCCAGAAATAGCTGCCGTCATTCTCATCCGAAATCATGGATGCGTGTTGAATGAACAGGGCCTCAAGCCGCTTGGTTTGAGCATCGGCTTCCGCCGCCGCGCCTGCGCCTCTCGCCATAGCAAGTCCAGGTCCGAGTTCCGCGCTACCAATGAAACGCGACGTTCGTGACAGAAGGTCCTGGTAGTAGCTGCGGCTCTGGTCAAGGCGATCGAGTATCGTTGCGCGGGCCTGCTCGATCGCGGCAAGGTCCGCACGGCCCTTCAGAAGAATGTCTTTCGCTTCCGGGTTCGTCTCCGCCAGGGTTTCGAGTTCGGCAAGTGCAACTCGCGCCAAAGCCTGGGCACGGTCCACGCTGCGAAGCGCCACGATATCGGTCCGTATACGCTGTCCGGTGATCGCGCCGAGGAACATGGATGTGCGCGTGGCATCCGAAAACAGGCGTTCGACACTGGCCGCGTCCGGATCCGGAAACTGGTCTGCATATGTCGAGAACGCCTCCGCTGTATCGGCGGTTGCCGAGCGGGGAGAACTTCCGTTCTGCGCCATTAAGCCGAGCGCAGAAAGCGCGGCATTTACGGCGTCGTGGTCTGCTGATGCGAGCAGCATCTGCGAGCTATCGTCAGAACCCGATGGATCCTTAACCGAAATCTCGATCCGTTCACGAGCGACATCGGCAAACATGCCGTCGGGATAGCTGCTCAGATATTGCCTGTATGCTCTCGCATCCGCGCGTCGGGATGCCAGTCGCCATTGCCCGATGTCAGCCGCAATGGCGTCGCTCTGAACGGTCTGCGGAGGTTTTGTCGAAATGATATGTTCGCCAAGCAGTGCTTCCTCGACCCAGGGAACCTGAAGCCCGCCCGTCTGCAAAACGACCTGCTGGCGCACTCTCCCCAGCATCAGACGCACATCGAGCCCCGGCGTTCCAAGATTGTCCAGGAGCGCCTCCGTGAAGACGCTGTTCTCTCCCGATCCATCAAGGGCGAAATTGCCTGGATCGGTGGAATAGACAATCATCAAACCTGCGCCTCCCCTGCTCCGTACGAGTCCGGGCCGGGCCAGGCCGGAATCTGCGAAGGGCGTGTTCCGGCAGGCATCGAGGATGATCAACCCGGCTCCGACGCGGCTCGCCTCCAGGCGCTGGCGTATTTCGCTCATGGCAAGCGAATGCGCCTTGAGGTCTTCGGCATCTGCGCCCGCGAAATCGACACCGACAAGGTAGTTCTCTCCGCCCATCTGAACGCCGTGACCTGCGTAAAAGACCACGGCCATTTCCGCGCCGCGGGCTTCGTCGCCGAACCTGGCGAGCGCCTGGCGCATTCCCGCGAGATCCTGGTCGATCGTTTCGAAAACTTCGAAATCCTCGACTGCCAAGGCTTCGCTAAGTGCAAACACGTCATTGCGCGGGTTATTCAGCCGGAGGTCAGCGCGAACGTAGTCCGAGTTGCCAATCAACAGGGCGACCCTTTCGGTCGCCATGGCTTGCGAGGCAAAAAGGGACAGCAGCGCCAGGATCGCAGCTCCAAGGATCGGTGGGGTTCGCGGCACGGTAACCTCCCGGCGTTTACGCATTGATGGTCTCAGGACAGCATAGCGGCGCGCATAGCTCAACGTTCTTTTAGTGGGGTGTTTCTCTCTCGATTGACGTAAGGGTAGTTTCATGCCCTTGTGGTACCGTTTCGCACTCGATCATCTACAATGCACCGGCAGGCCGGGCGCTCCAGATATCCGGGTAAAAGCCGAGGAGTAACGACGTGGCGCGTAAATACGGTATTCGACCTATCTTCATATCAATCTGTTTCACCTTGCTGGCAGGTTGCACGGTGCCAGCCGATGGACCAACCCGTGCGAGCAGCGGCGATGCCGAAAAGGACCTTCGGGTAATGTCCTCGGCGTTGCAGAGAACGATTTTCGAGGCCGCGGCGACCGGGGCGGTCGTCGGTCCGGGTTTTGTCGTCGTCTATCATGGCCGCCGGACTGACGCGGCCACGCTTGCAAACAGCGCGATAGCCGGTGCGGCGGTTGGCGCAGCGGCCGGCGCCTATGTTGGTTTTCTCCAGAAGAAATACAGCAATCAGGAAGACCGCCTGGAACGGGTCAAGTCGGATTTGGACAAGAACGCCCAGGAAATCCAGGCCACGATCAGTGTGATGCGTGACGTGGTCGACCAGCAGCAGCGGGAGCTTGCCGAACTCCGGGCGCAGGCGGCAACTGGCGCCGGTGATCAGGCGCTCGCCAAGGAGGTCGCGCAAGCGAACGCAAATCTTGGAGAAATGCAGAAAGCCATTTCGGGGGCGGAGAACCGCCAGCGGGAATTCGAGTCGACGCGGGGCCTTGTTCCCATAAGCGGAGGCAGTTCTGCGATCGATCCGGAACTTCAGCAATTGTCCAACCAGATTGCGGCCATGCGCGCAATCGCGTCAGATCTCGCGGAGAATATCTGATGCGTTGGAATGATTTGTTTTTGGCCGGGCTTACAACGGGCCTCTTAGGCTGCGTGGACAGCCAGGATCCCGCAGCCGGTGGATTCTATAATGGTCTGAGCGGGATCGCCAGCGGAAGCTATGACGTGCGTATCGAGGAACGCGAGGTCGCCGTCGCGAATGCGGAGGCCCGGAATGCCGAACTAGCGGCGGAGAAGCGCTCTCTCGCCGCCCAGATCTCTGCGACTGAAAGCAACCTGACCCAGGCGCGCTTCGAACTCTTGAAGCAGCGAAACGCAGCGCAGGGTTTGGATAGCACCACCCAAGCCCGGATCAACAAGGTGTTGACCGCGAAACCGAAAGGGACGACCGACGCGGCTCGGCTGGCCGATCTGCAACGGCTTCTTTCCGAAACCCGCATGCTGAGCGAGGATCTGGCTCGGCTTGCAGGATAGCTTGGACGACGGTCAGAGGTGGTCTCGGGATTTCGGACCAGTTGTTAAGGTGGATCGCCTGACAATACACACGATCCAAGATGACGAAGAGAAAGAATCGACCGGTTCTGCATCGCAGGCTTCGGCGAGCGCCGGGATGCGTTCGATCGGCACCTTGGTCTCGCCGGTCTTCATCATCGAAAGCACATTCGGCTTGGGAAATCCCGCGCGCTGCGCGATCTCACGTTACGTCAGGCCCGAGTGCTCGATGGCGGTGGTCAGGAAGGCGGCGGTGGGGCTCTTGGTCATGTCATGCTCATCAGCGTTGTTTCATTCACTGCTGATATAGAAGGACGCGTGCGATCTGGGCTGGGGCAAGGACGGTGGACTGAGCGGGGAGATGCGAAGGTCAAGTCGTGTTCGAACCTTGCCAAGACTTGTAGTTGAGGCGGCAGCCTACGCTTTCCTGCTGTTGATCGCACCGAGATGCTAAGCAAGGATGGCGTATGTTTAACGATCGCGAACGGCCGAGGCTGTGTGGAAACTCAGGTCTTGTTGTTGGTTCTTGGGCGTGAGGTAGGAATTTTGGCCAATGATGCCGATTTGGCGGCTCTGACCTTTTGGAGCGACCTCTGACGGCTCCCGGTGGGCATTGTGTGCGGGTTTTCCTGCGAGATGGGAACCTATGGCCCCTCAGGTCGCCATCGCCTTCAATAGCTGGCCCACGCCGATCATGTTGATCACGCGCTTTATGTTGTAGGCGAGAACGTGGAGCGCCATTTCAGTGCGGACGTTCCTGAGCCTTCGCGTCTGGAAGTGGGTGGCACCCATCCAGGCCTTGATCGTGCCGAAGGGATGCTCGACGGTGCATCGCCGCTTTCTCATCAGGTCCGGTGTCTCGTCCATTCGGGCAAACATCGCCTCGATCAGATGCTCATGTTCCCACCGGGTGATCCGGCGCTCCTTGCCCGTCGTGCAGCGCTCTTTCAGCAGGCAATACTGGCAGTCGTTCTGCCAATAGCGGCGATACGAGAGCCCGTTTTCCTCACGGCTGTAGCGATAAGTCAGCGCCTTGCCTGCCGGGCAGATGTAGGTGTCGGTCGCAGTGTCGTAGGTGAAGTCCAGCTTCACGAACATGCCCTTCTTGCGGTTGCCGGAAGTCTCGGGACGCGGCACAGTCGGGGTGATCCCTTCTTCATGGCATGCGAGAAACTCGGCGCTGCTGAAGTAGCCACGGTCGGCGATGACATGGAGTTCATCGGCTTTCAGGGCCGTCTTGGTAACCTTCGCCATTGGGGTGAGCTGGGTTCGGTCGTGGACGACATTGGTCACTTCGTGAGCAACGATGATATGGGTCTCGGTGTCGACCGCGGTCTGGACGTTGTAGCCCACGACCCCGGTACCCTTGCCGTAGGTCGCCATCGACCGAGCATCTGGATCGGTCAGCGAGATCTGACCGTCCGGTGTCTCCTTGAGCCGCCTGGCGATCCCGTTCAGCCGCTGTACCTCCTGGCGGACCCGGGCCAGCTTCTCCTTCAGGCGATCGATCTTGCGAAGCGTCGACTCGGATTGCTCCTTCCGGTCGGTCCGTTTCATCTCCTCCAGATACCGCGACGCGCTCTGCTCGAGATGGCTGATCCGAAGCTTCACCTTTCCTGCCGTGAAGTTCCGGTCCCGGTGGTTGACCGCCTTCATCTTGCTGCCATCAATGGCGACAGTTCCGGCCGACAAAACGCCGATCCGCCGGCATAGCTCCACAAACTTGGCGCAAGTCTTGCGAATAGCTGGACCGTTGCCTTTCCGGAAGTCCGCAATCGTCTTGTGATCCGGCACCAGCCTGCCGGTCAGCCACATCACTTCCACGTTGCGCCCTGCTTCCCGTTCAAGACGCCGGCTCGACGCAACCCGGTTCATGTAGCCATAGACGAAGAGCTTCAGCAGAACCGAAGGATGATAGCCAGGACGGCCCGTCTGCGCCGGTACCATCCGTACAAAACCAGCTTCCACCAGATCCAACGCGTCGACAAATGCATCAATCACTCGAACCGGATGGTCGTCTCCGATCCAGTCCTCCAACCGCTCCGGGAAAAACGTCACCTGCTCGCGGTCAACGCCCTCAATATAGCCCGACATGCCCGCCTCCGATTGTTGAAGACGAGTATACCCAAGGTTCGGGTTTTCACACAGCCTCGGCCCAAT
>NZ_FNEK01000097.1 GCF_900099935.1 Aliiruegeria lutimaris
CTCATGCCGCCATACTCCTTGCGCCATCGGTAGTAGGTCTGCTGCGTCACGCCAATCTGGCGAACGGCATCGGCAACCGAGCTGCCCTGACCTTGCAGCACTTCAACCTGCCGCAGCTTCAGCACGATCTCCTCGGGTTTGTCTCGCTTTCCAGCCATCGTTTGGTCCTCCTGAAAACGGGATAAAGCTATCCCAGTTGGTGGACCACTTCATTGGGGGCACTCCAGTTTTCTTCCGGGCGCGTCCCCCGTTCCGGTGGTGCGGGGGCCGGGCTTTCGTGAACCAAGCCCCTGCGTCTCTTGGCCGTCCGGCATCAATCCCTCGCGCATCTACCTATAGGGCAGCCTGCGGCTGACGTTGGTTTCTTCTTTTTGGCGGCTTGCAGCCTCCAAGTAGGGGTCTGCGACCCCGGGACCGTCAAGACGAGTCCGAGCACGGCGGGGCGTTTCCCCGTCTTTCGGTCGCGATGCTCCCTGCAAGACGGGTGATCCCCCTCATCCCCGCCGCGGTCTTGACGGTGCCACCCCCGCTCATTGGCGCGGGCCTAGTCCGTTTGCAGCAGCGACCGGCGCTGCGCGCAAACGCGAATGAGGAGAAAGACCAATGAAATGTGATGTTTATGAGAAAGTTACCAATGCCATTGTGGCCGAGCTGGAAAAGGGCGTGCGGCCTTGGATGAAGCCATGGGATGCCGCGCATGCGGCGGGACCCGTGAGCAAACCGCTACGCCATAACGGCCAGCCTTACAACGGGATCAATATCTTGATGCTGTGGGCGGCCTGCATGGAAAAGGGATACAGCGCCCCGATCTGGATGACCTTTCGGCAAGCCAAAGAGCTGGGGCGAACGTCCGCAAGGGCGAGAAGGGCGCGCTTGTCGTCTATGCGAACACCATCACCCGCACCGAGGAAAACGCCCAGACCGGCGAAGAAGAAGAACGCGCAATCCCGTTCATGAAGGGATACACGGTTTTCAATGTCGAGCAGATCGAAGGGCTTCCAGAGCACTACACTGCGAAAAAGTCACCGCGGCTCAATCCCGATGAGCGGATTGCCCATGCCGAAGAGTTTTTCGGGAGCACGGGGGCAGACATCCGCAGCGGCGGAGACCGCGCATTCTATGCCCCGCAGCCTGATTTCGTGCAGATGCCGGATTTTGAAAGCTTCAAGAATGCGGGATCGTATTACGCGACACTGGCGCATGAGCTGACCCACTGGACGAAGCACGACCGCCGCCTTGCCCGCGATTTTGGCGGGAAAAAATGGGGCGATGAAGCTTACGCCATGGAAGAGCTTGTCGCCGAGCTTGGTGCGGCCTTTCTCTGTGCGGATCTGGAACTGACCCCGCAAATTAGGGACGACCACGCCCCTTATATCGACGGCTGGCTGCGCGCGATGAAGTCCGACAAGCGGGCGATCTTCACCGCCGCCGCCCACGCCCAGAGGGCCGCGGATTTTATGCATTCGCTGCAGCCTGTGATCGAGGAAACCGCGAAGGAAGGAGTCGCCGCCTAAGGCGGCTTCTTTCGCCCCGGAAAAATTCCGCGCCCGCCTTCCGGCGGGCGCCAACCTTTGCGCCTTGTTTCTCGGGTCTTAGTCTTCGGGTCTTAGCCCTCGGGGAAGAGCCCCGGCATCCACCGCTCGGCGTATTTGGCGGGGAAGGCCAGGTGCAGCGGCGCGCGCGTGCTTTCTGAGCGAAGAGCTCCGGCCTTAAGCAGGGCGGAGGTGATCCGGCGCGCGGCGCGCTCGCTCATGCCAAGCATGCTATCGACCTCGCCGCGCTCCAATACGCCCTGATAAAGAACGGCCTTTAAAACCATGTCGGATTTCGGGGGCAGGTGACCTGACCGCATTTCTTCCTCTGCCCAGATCATGATCCGGTCGCGTAGCCGGTCCGCCTGCATTAGCGTGCTCATGAATGCGACCTGATCGATGCTCACCCGCAGAAAAAAATCTGTGAAGGATGCCAAGGCCGCTTCGCTGAGTGTGCCGCGCCCATCTCGATCGCCGCGCCGGTCCCCATCGCAGGCCTGCAAATGGGCTTTATACTCCGCCTCTTGCCGGGCAAGACCGCGGGCAACGGACCAGAGTCCCCGTGTATCGAGAGAGCTGCGCAACATGGCATAGGACATAAGCCGCGCCACGCGCCCGTTGCCGTCCATGAAAGGGTGTACCCAGAGCAAGCGGTGATGCGCGCAGGCCGCCGCCAGGATCGACTCGATCCGGCCCGCGCCGCTATAGGCCTTATGCAGACGCTCAAGAAAGCGCGGGACAGCGCCGGGGCTTGGCGGGATATGGCGCCCAACCTGCACATAGCGTTCGCGGAGCTCGCCAGGGACGACAGGAAGCTTTTCCTTCGTTTCGGGGTCCTCAACGAAGAGCAGGTCTTCAGGGAGCAGCTCACAAAACCGGCGATGAATTTCGATGATGGACGCCGGAGCGGTCGGCGCGTTCTGGAGCCCGCCGTCATCGATCCATTTCTGGACGGTGATATGCGCCTTGGCTTCGAGCTGAAGGTCGCGCTTTTTGGGGTCGGCGCTATAGTCACCCGCAAGAGCCCGTTCAATATCAATAGGGTGGGTGTTGTGCCCCTCGATCAGGTTCGAATAGTAGCAGTTCATCGAGCGCACCAGATCGGCCAGCGCCGTCGCGATGGACTCCGGTAAACTGCTGCGAAAGGCGGCGGATTTCTCGGCCAGTTCCAACGCAAGATCACCGAGCGCAGCACGGTGCGCCGAGCCCTCACTGACCATGAGGGGTTCAAAGAGACCTATACTTTCGCCGTCGTCGTGTGCCATGGTTGTCCTGCATTCTGGCCGGTTTATGGGCCGGATAGTTAAGGTTACTTATAGTAATGATATCATAGTTATATCCCGCTTGGAAGCTTTCTGAAAGCTGTCATTTTGGCCGCTTTCTTGGCCGGTTTTCTGGCCGGTATTCTGGCCGGTTTTCCAGACGGCGGACATCAGCCAGCGCGGCAATCCGCGCTGGCTCTCGGTACGCTCAATGAAACGCCATATGAAACACCGTGGCCCAGAACAGGAGGCCGGTCCCGACTATCAAGGTGAGCAGCACCATAGCTGCTAGATCGATCGCCTTGATGGCCAGTTCGGTAAGCCCTCTTTGCTTTTTTGTCGGCTGCGCAGGCGTCGCCGGGCGCGCGCGCGTCAGTTCCTGCTTTTTGATCGGTGCCGTTTCCACGAGAGAGATCGTCTTCAAGCTCGCGAAATTCAGACCGTTATCGGTTGTCGATTTCGCCTTGGTCGTCTCAAGCTTGAACTCCCGCGGCTTCATCGCGATCCCACTAAGCGTTGTGGGATTGTGGAAGGGGTTCGTAAGGCTCGCCATGATATCGCGGTATTCTCTTTCATTCATCGTCTTCTCCTTTCGCTTCGATGAAGCCCCACTCACCTGTCTCGTTCAGGATCGCGGTGCGGTTGTCTTCGAGCCGAACCGGCAAGACGCCGGGTCCAGGTAGGCCGAGAGGCGTCTCTCTCGCGTCGCGCTGCGGGAGCTTGCCGCTGCGCTGCGCGTGATCTTGCTCAGGGCTTAGCGCCGTGCCGCGCCCGTATCCGCGTTCACCTTCAATGATCGCGATGTGGCTTTCGATTTCGCCGAATATCTCGACAGCGGCCTCGGTGCCGTACACATCCATGAAGCTCACCTGGGTCTTGATGTGATCGAACATCAGATGATGGCTGTCGGCGTAGACAAAGCCCGGCTCGTAGCTCTCTCCTTTCTTTGATGCCTCGCGCAGCCGGTGCTCGATCTGCCGGGCTTCCTTCTTGGCCTTGCTGTGCTGCGGCATGGAGAAGCTTCCCATCTCGTTGCGAGGAATCTCGCGCCAGCCGCGACGCGAGCGGAACCCGAAACTCTCTGCGCTGATCACGATCAGATGCCGCTTGCGGATAAGGCGCGCCCAGCCCCAGCGTTGGATCGGCGCGGTGATCAGCGATCCCAGGCACCCGCCGATGGCGAGTGCCGCCGCACTCTCGCCTGCGGCTCCCGCAGCGGCGAGGCTGACCCCGATGCCGCCCAGGGCGCTGCAAGCCGCAAGCGCGCCCGCGAATTTGTGGCGCAGCGGGGTGAGCGCGCGGGCTTCCAATGTGAAGACCGGCAGGTCCTTATCGTCGCGCTCGACGTAGACGGTGACGTGTCCGGTTTCAGAAATGCGCACGGGCTCGTTCATGACTTGTCCCTCCTTGTGCAGGAGAGATGGGGCGGTTCGAGGCAGGCTTTGCTCGCGGCTTGCTCGTTTTGCAGGGTTGAGCGGGGCAGCCCCAGCCGTCACATTGGGAAAGAGAAATTCTGTTCCGCTGCGACCATGGATACGAAAGCTGTAATACCCGCTCTTGATGGCCTTGCGGTCACAGACGAGCTCAAAGCCTTCATCCGGCAGGAGCTCGGGCGCTACCGTGCCTTCCGCTCGGCCGATGATGGGGAGGCCCCTTCGGTTACGCAGCTCGCCGGAGAGATCGAGGCTGCCGACGGCACAGTAGAGTTTGGCACAGAGACGCTCCGCCGCTTCTTGAAGAACGAGCCGCAAAAGACGCGTGCGGGAACGATCAAGGCGATTGCCCGTTATCTGATCGCCAAAGATTGGCTCCAGCCGAAAGATTTGGAGTTGTACACCGGGAGCGATCACCTCCGCGCCGCCCTTGCGCTCGGTGAATTTTTTAAGGTCCGATCACGGAAAACCGTCCATGACTTTTACAAATCGCTCTCGCGCAGCTTTGCGCAAATAACGCTCGCCGCCGATAGGGTGATCCGTACTGCATGGACGATCACCTTCGAGGAAAACCGTGGCGTCGCTAGTCTTGCGGAAACGGTTTCATCTTTTGAGGTCAGCCGCGAGTCCGCTCTCTACAAACGGCTTGCGGCAGACCCGTCCGCGCGCACTGGTATTTCTGAAGCCGAGTTCGACGCGCATCGGGAAGAAATGGAACTCGTGACGGAAGTGCGCTCGCGCGGGTTTGTGATCGGTGATCACCGCTTCCTTGTGTCTGACGTCAGCACCCGACGGAGAGATTTAGGGGTTTGAGCAACGGAGGGTTCTGGTTCATCGAAGCTGATAAGGAGCGAAGATGAACAAGAAACCCGGAACATCGAAGGATTCCGCTGACAGGCTGGTCAGGGGGATCAAGCGGAAGACTCGCAAGCATTACTCATCGGAAGAGAAGATCCGCATCGTGCTGGCTGGTCTTCGTGGCGAGGAAAGTATCGCCGCGCTTTGCCGCCGTGAGGGGATCGCCGAGAGCCTGTTCGAAGACCGCGGGGCGAACCCACCAAGCATAGCTGACCTTTGCAAGGTGGCCAACGTTGGCGCAACTACATTGCACTTGTGTTTCAATGAAGTATACGGTGTGTCACCAATTGCTTACTTGCAAGCGAAAAGGATTACACAAGCCCGCTGTGCGATCCTGGATGCGGAAAGGGCCCCACGTTCCGTGAAAGATGTTGCCCTGTCGCTTGGGTTCACTCACAGCGGTCGCTTTGCGAAACGATATCACAAACTTTTCGGGGAACTCCCGTCAGAGACTCTAAACAAGCGATGAACTCGCAGGATGCCCGGAGCTGGCCATCGCTAAGGCTTGACCTCACTGCATTTTGTGTACGTATCTGAGCACCGCCTCTGGGCTGGGCGTTGTCAGAAATTCGCTGCGAGAAGCGTCGCCGCGTTACAGCCGACTGGCAGGGCGCTTGCGCTCGAACCTGACATCCTGCACCTCGGTCGTCACCTCTATACCCGCCTCAGTGAACGTCTTGTGGATGTTGGAGAAAAGCTCTGCGCGCCCGGCAAAGCTCGACATGTAGCCGTCAAAGTGCACCCAAAGCGAGTAGCGGTAGGGAAGTGACGACGCGTCGGCCAGCCGGATCACGGGAGCCGGACGCGGCAGGAGCGCCTGACATTGCTGGGCCGC
This sequence comes from Aliiruegeria lutimaris, assembly GCF_900099935.1. Classification (GTDB taxonomy): domain Bacteria; phylum Pseudomonadota; class Alphaproteobacteria; order Rhodobacterales; family Rhodobacteraceae; genus Tropicimonas; species Tropicimonas lutimaris. The sequence goes on from NZ_FNEK01000097.1 coordinate 5,921, forward strand.
TTCCCGGAGGAGAGACTTCACGCGCTCCGGGTCCTCGGGCCCCGACACAAGGATTGTAAATGTGTCCGCGTAGAGTTGGCCAGACTTTGGCAGAATCCGCAGGGCTTGACGTGCCAGCTGCGCATTCGGAACGACGAAGATCGCACGATCCCAGCCCCGAAGATGCGTCGCCCGCCAATCCATGTCGATAACCTCCGCGATGGTACCGTCCTCCAGTACCACCCAATCGCGGCGTCGGAAGGGGCGCTCGATGGAAAGCGCGACCCCTGAAACAACGTCCGTGAGCGTCTGCCGTAGCGCGAAGGCGAGGACCGCGGCAAAAGCGCCAGCGACCAACGTCAAACGCGGAAAATCGTTTGCGGCAAGGAAGACGAGCAGGCCTGCAAAGAGACAGACCCCATAGACGGGCAGTCCCGCGACGATCGCGGCGATGGTCTCGGCATCCTCGTGGGTGCTGGCCTCCCGGCTTGTACCGGCCACCATCGACGCGACACCCTAGGGGTGGCAGGGTCGCGGAGGGTTAACGAGGGCGCGTCACCCTTGGACGATTAGGGCTACGGCCGAACGCCGGCCTCTACCAGTGCAGTCTCCGACCTGATTCGTGGACAATCTCTGAAGCTGCAGAAAATGCTGCAAACGCAGATCGCTCTGCCTTTCATCACGAGCGGAACTCTCAAGGTTTGCCTTTTCAGCAACCGTCAAGAAGGCGGGGAGCGGGCATTCTCTATGGTTCAGACCACGGGTCTATGAACCGGCACGGCGTCGGTGATACGGTCGAACGACGCGTGTGATCGGGCCACGTGGAGAACCTGGGAAATCCGTGGGGAAGCCAATGAGAACTGTCGAAACCTCGATGCTGACGGGTGGTATCCTCTCTTGGTTATTGGCGACGGCAGCATTTTGTGAATTCGTCGGGGTGGACCTTAAAACTTGTGGCGATGCACCTGAACCACCTGGTGCCTTGGTCGAGGCACTGGACAAGTTGCTGAAAGACACGGTGGATCCAGTGGGTACCTATTCCAAAGACGGAATGAACGCGCCCGGTGCCGTCCTGCTCGTCCGATCCAACGACTGGGCGTATTTCAAGGCGGCGGGTATTTCCGACTTTGACAACAGCGCGCAGCTTGAGTGCGAGATGCCATTCGAGATCGGCAGCGCCACCAAGATGGTGACTGGAACGGTCCTGATGCAGTTGCAGGAAGAAGGCCGTCTTAACCTAACCGATCCGCTGCAGGCACATCTGCCGGAGATCGCCGGCCGATTGCCATTCGGCGACCGTATCACGCTCAGGCACCTTGCGACCCACACCTCCGGTGTCTTCAGTTACACCGACGACGCTCCGGACGGGACGCCCGGGATAATGGAAGGCGCGCTGAAGAACCCGGACATGCTGGCCGTGAGCCGAACACCTGCGGAACTGGTGGAATTCGCCATTGCCCACGGCGAACCGAGCTTTGAAGCAGGCGCCGATGACCATTGGTCCTATTCAAACACCGGCTACATCCTGCTCGGATTGATCATCGAGAAGTTGGAACAGGCACCGCTGGCGGAGGTGTTCAAGAGACGCGTGTTTGAACCTGCAGGAATGGCGAACACGTTCCTGTGGAATGACGTTCCGTCTCCTGAGGTCGGCCTGTCGCGGGCCTGGTACAAGGCGCCTTTCGACCTGGAGACGACCGGCTGGAACCTATCCCAGGGCTGGGCGGCCGGCGGCATTATCTCGACAGCGCCGGACATGGCTCTCTTTATCGAACGGCTGATGGCCGGGTCGCTGTTTGCTAAAGCCGGTACACTCGACGCCATGGCCGATGGCGTACCGGCGCCGTATCCAAATCTGTCCTACGGTATCGGCCTGATAGGCAAGCCAGGCGATATGTTTGGGCATGGCGGCCAGACCATGGGATTTGAAAGCGATACAGCGCATTCGCCTACAAGTGGGACGACCATTGTCTTCTGGACAAACTCTGCAAGCAGTACAGCCGTTCTTGGGGTGCCGCTGATAACGATGGCGCTGGATGGGGCAAAGGTGCAGTAGGCAGTCCGTAGAGTTTGCGGGGGCGGCAACGGTTCAACCCGTGGCATCCGTGGACGGCTTTCCCACCGCCGTTCGCCCACAGCCGAAATTGCCGCACCATGTGTGTAAACTTGATTGCGGCGGACCTCTCCGCGACCTCGCTTCGACGACCGAGGCCGGTTCCAAAGAGCAATGCCGACGGTTTCCGCCAGAGTGAAGGCCCCAGCCGAGACAAATTGCCAACCGGTTGCCCCAAACGCGACTGCAGGTTCTGAAGCCTTGCCCCAAGAACAGGTCTGCGCCAAAGTTGGATTGCCGCCTCACATGTCCAATTTCCATGGATGCTCTTTTCCACGGGCGAATGGTCCGGCGGACCGCACAAGTAAATGACATGGGTCAATGTCGTTGCGGCGCACATGGCGCATCGTTCAATGCGTCAAATCGAAATCAGCCAAAGGCAAGGCAGTTCTACAGACAAACTTGGACCAGGGAGAGAACCAATGAACAATCGGATTGTGCTGCTTGCAGCAATCTTGGCAACTGCATCACTTGCCGGATGTGTAGAAGACACGGGATCCGCAAGCCCTACTACCTCCAGCGGTCTGACACCTGGCTCCAACGAGCAAGCATATTATGACGATGGCTGTGTCGCAGGTACTCAGGATGGAAAAGCGAGCATGAGCAGCGTCTATCAGCGGTATTCAGACCAGTATGACACGCGCTTTGAACCCTATTTCCGGCAGGGTTATGAGGCTTGCTGGGCTGCCAACAGATAGCGCTCTGGAGCGTTGCAACGCGTAATCTGATGCCGGCCCTCTGATCGGCATCAGAAACACTTGGGGGATATGATGCCATGAAACGCTTCGTGTTTCATCTAAGTGCACATGTATCTGTTTCCACCCAAATCTGACGATGGTGCTTCTGGTAGCCATTTGACGATTTTTCGAAAGCTGAATGCCTCCTGCACAAAACAATTCAACAAGAAGGAACTGCGAAATGGGAAAAACAATACTCACGCTGCTTGTAGGTATCGTCGTCGGCGGAGCGGGCGCACTCTTCTTTGGCGGCGGCGCTTTGATGGGGGTCGGCGCCGGTGCGGGCATTGCCACCGGCCTGTCAGCCGGAATCTGCTCGACGGTAACCGCAGCAGAAGAGCTTGGCATCATGACCGCCGAACAAGTTGACGAAGTGCTGACCAAGGCGGCGCTGGATGCGACCGGACAGGCCAGTTTGACAGACGACCAGATGATCGTCGGTTCCATCGCTCAGTGCGAAGAGGTCATGGCTAGCCTTCGTGAAAGCAAATAATCTGCTAGGATAGCGAGACATAGGCCGTGCGGTCCGAGTGCGTCGAGTGTCATGACGGCCCGGTACACTGCACGGCCATCAAAAAAACTATTGAATACAGAGGGAACGACGCGCTGATGCGGAACATACTGAATGCAGCGATACTGGCTTCATTTGGCGGCATCCTTCTTGCCACCACGGCATTGGCGGACTGGACCTACAGCGGGCCTCCGTACCCCAATGCCACGATCCAGACAAACGACATGTCCCTTGAGGTGCAGTGCGACAGGATCAGGTTTGCTCCGGCCGGGTATGAGGATTCGCAGGATATCGTGCGAAAGAACGGCCTTTCCTTTCGTTTTCTGGTAAACGGATCGCAGGAAGTCGCTTCTTTCCAGATGGGACGCGAAAACTCGTTCGTCCAGATCGTGGACAACTATCCTGTCGAGATCCAGCTCAGCGACGAGGCGGATTATGCGTTCGTCCTCGACCAGATTGCCGCAAATGCCACCCTGAACCTGTCGATGGTCGATCAAGACGTCAGTTACGGCATTTTTGATCTCAAGGGATCGGGTGCAGCCATCCAGTCGCTCCGGGCCGAATGTCGTGCATTGGACCAAACCTCCGCGCCCTTGGAGGCACCAGAAGGTGTGGTCTATTGCGGCGGCGGTGGGATCAAACGGCAGATCGAGTTTGAGATCCTCGATGATGCCAGCGATGAATGGGACGCGCGCGTCACCGTGAACGGCGAAACGCAGCGGGCGATGACGGCCTACAGCTATTTCGGCAACTCCGAACCGGTCAAGGATTTCGTGGTTGCCTTGCTTGCAGAGGACCGGTCCGAGTTTCTGATCTTCCGCAATCGGATGGAAAACTGGCTGGAGTTCGGCGACTATCGGTACGACCAATGCAACTGATGCCGAGACCAGATACCGCGTCATGTGTCTCCTTCGGGATTGGCAGGATCTTGGCCGCAGCGCTTCTTGCGACAATAACGGCCCTTCCGGTGCCTGCCTTTGCGTCCGAGATATCGGAGCTTCCGGAGAAGCTTCGGGAAAAGGTCGTCCAGGCCCAACAGGCCTGCTCTGATTTCGAAGACGGCCAGTTCTCGCTGGAATGGGGTGCAGTCACGCGCGTAGATCTCGACGGGGATCTGAGATCGGACTGGGTACTGAACGAGATGTTCTTTACCTGCTCGTCCGCCGTGTCCCTTTATTGCGGAACCGGCGGGTGCATGTCGCATTTCCTTGTCGGGGACGAGTTTGCCTCTCTGCTCAATCGAGGTTGGGATGTCGTGGATCTTGGTCCCAACCGTGTTCTACTGACAGATGTTCACGGGTCGCAATGCGGCGGGATCAATCCAACTCCATGCGTCACCGCAAGCACGTGGGACAAGGAAACGGCGCAATGGCGGAGCACGACAGCCGAGTGGGAATAGCTCTCGGGACGGACATTCCCAGATCGCACTGCGCCCCAGGACGGCGGGCGGGTACAGGACAGGGGTAGTCTCATGCGAAGGTCGATTTTGATTTCGCTGGTGCTGTTGGGGATTGGGGCCGCACTCTGGGCGGGATACGCCTCTCAGGGATCTTATGTCGATACCGACGGTGTCTTGCGCGAACCATTTCATCTCCTGGCATTGGGGTGGTTTTTCGTGCTCGCGGGCGGGGCCGTGATGGTGTTTGCAGCCGGCGTTGCGGTGCTAAGTCGGATCTGGAGGCGGAAATGAGAATTCGAAATGCGGTGAACCCGATCCCGGCCACGACACCCAAAAACAAATTCACGGGATCGAGTAGCGTGCGATCGTTCGCAGCCGGATGCACCATGGCTTCGGGCCTCCTGGTTGCAGGATGTACAGAGCCGCCGGTTGAGGTTGCGATCAGCGAGCCGGATCCCGATCTCGTATTCGTCCGTGGCTACCGGAACCCGTCCGACGAATGCCAACTTGTTGGTGAAAGCGCGTTCACTGTCGAATTTCTGGATGACGCCTCCGATCTTGTAGCCTGCCCGACGGGAAGTTCGGCGATGGAGACGCTGATGGTGGAAACGGGAGCACAGATGGTCACCCAGACGAACAGCGTCACGTTCTTCAGCTTGGCCTACCGCTGAGTTTTGCGAGAGCACCTCGCTCGTGGTTCCGGTACAAGTGGCGGGTCATACCTCACCCGGGTTGGAGATCTGGTTGACTGGCATTGTGCGTCGTTCAAATAACCCGGCCTCCGACGAGTCCGGCACGGTTCTTACGAATTCAGGAGGTATCCCATGAAAAAATGCGCATATCTGACGTCTATTCTACTGGTGGCCTCGCTTGTCAGCCCGAATTTCGGTGCAGCCGAAACTCTAGATGCCCCTGAAGAAAGCGCCGAAGTCACGGACAAGGAGTCTGTGAATACAAATAGTCACGATCTGGAAGGGGCCCTCGAACAGCTGTCAGCTCTTGCACCGCCACCTCGGCTCTCCGATCGGGAGCCTGGTCTGCACACAATCTCTTGTTTGCCTGGAACCGTTCGAAACCCGATCGAAGTGGAGGGTGCGACCTATACCTGCGGCGTCCTTACCGTGCCGCAGAATTGGGGCAGCCCGGACGGTCGCAACCTCGATCTAGGATTTCTGGTGGCCAGGGCGACTGGCGAGACCCCGCAACCAGACCCTCTGATCTTTCTGGCGGGTGGTCCCGGTGCATCTGGTGTCCTTGCAGGAAATTTCGATAAATATGAGCGTGTACGGACTGAGCGCGACATCATCTTTTTCGACATTCGCGGTGTCGGAGTCAGTCAGCGTCTAGGCTTTGAAGAATGCCTCGTGCTGGCCCTCGAGAACAATGCCCCAGCCGACCAGATTAATGCCTTGCAGGCAGCTGCAGTCAGGTTCTTGGCAATCGCAAATGGCGAGGCCGCTCCGTCGACTCCTGACCTTTCTGACCTGGACCTGCCTCTTCTCAACGCCACTTGCTGGGAGCAATTTATCTCAAGGGGGATCGACCCCAACCAGTTCACAACAGCTTCCAGTGCTCGTGACACGGTCGAACTGATCAAGGCGTTGGGCCGTGATGCTTTCAATATCGAAGGCGCATCCTACGGCACGCGTCTTGCGATGACGATTATGGACAACATGGCCGAATACGAGAATGCACCTGAACTTCGATCGGTTATTTTGGATTCAACGTTTCCGCCCTCTGTCTATCTGATCAGAAGCCTCGTGCGTTCTGACCACGACTTCATGTTGCAATTGTTGGATGAGTGCCAAGCGGATGCGGTCTGTGACGGAGCTTATCCCAATCTCGCGGCACGTCTCGCTGCGTTGCTGAACAGGCTCGAGAAAACGTCGCTCAGAGCGAACGGTGAGACGGTCACGATTGATGATGTCGTAGATCAACTCACTGATGTCACGAATACCCGGGCTGGGTTCATACCCAGAATGATCGCCGAATTGGAGCTAGGTGAATTGGATACCTATCTCGCCTTGCGCGCTGGAGAAATTGGTACCGACCCGGCAGAACCCCTACCGGCGGCCGCTTTGGATTCAAGTGACCCGGTGCAGGCTTTCATAGCCGATGCGTCGGCCCTTCTTGATGATAACGCGGCAGCAGAATTCCGTGTCTACGTGAACATTGGACTGGTCCAGGAAGAGCCACTCCTGACGCTGCAGGCTATCATCGCGGAAGGCTTCCCCGGCGAAACCGGCGACCAGATGTTGGAGACGCTGCAAAAGCTGACCCGTCCGGACATTGCCGCGTCTCCCTATGTCGCGCAACAAATCGCAATCATGGCTTCTGCGGAAGGCACCCCAGAAATGCAGATGGCCAATATGCGTCTAAGCATTGCCGGTGGACTCCCGCATTTTCTGTTCAGCTCGATTCACTGCGCTGACGACATTCTGCATGAACGTTTCGAGGATGCGGTGAACAGCTACAACGACCTGCAATTCCCGCAGCTCGCCGATCTGGACATGTCGCGGACGCAGGCAAGTCGCTGCGAGAAATGGCCAATTTCCGCTGCACCCATTGAGGTCAAAGATCCGGTGAGTAGCAGTGTTCCGACGATAATCTTGCAGGGCGCTTACGATTTCCCCACACCAGTCTACATGGGGAGACGCGCAGACCGCGAGTTAGAAAGCAGCATCTTGGTCCTCATTCCGCAGCAAGGACATGGGACTTGGAATCACGCGGAGAGTTGCGTTGGGCGGATTGCCACTGGCTTTGTCCGGAATCCGGACACGGAGATCGAACTTGGTTGTGTAGAAGCGCGCGAGCCGCAATGGGCACTACCTCTCGAAGGACAGCCGTAGGCGAAACTAGAACCCACCTGCAAGGCAACAGGCTCGCCGGGCATGTCAGAGGAACCTGGCTTGCGGCGGGGCAGGGCGCCGACTAGCCTCCCATGATGTCGAAACCTGACCCGTTCAAAATATTTCAAGACGAGCCGCGAGATCATCCGCCTGGCGGTGATGCTCTACGTACGCTTCTCCTTGTCGCTGCGGAAAGTCGAAGACCTGCTGCACGAGCGCGGGATCGACATCAGCCATGAATCCGTCCGGTTCTGGTGGCAGCGTTTCGGCCCGATGTTCGCCTCCGAAATCCGCAAGAAACGCGCCGAGCGTCTGCGTTCAGGGCCGCAGTGGCAATGGCATCTTGACGAGATGTTCGTGAAGATAAATGGCGAGCGGCACTATCTGTGGCGGGCCGTCGACCACGAAGGTGAGGTCCTGGAGAGCTTCGTGACGAAGACACGGGACAAGAAGGCGGCATTGAAATTCTTGAAGAAATCAATGAAGCGCTACGGTCGCCCCCATATGGAGCAAGAACCAGCCCCGAGCCAAGAAACCTGCAAGAGAGGTGGCTCGGGAAATCTGAACGGTTGAGTTAGGTGGATTTTCTGCTCCCGATCCGGCAGCGATGCCGGGAAGAAGGAGCGAAAGATGGCAAGACGTCCGAGAAGAAACCACAGTGCCGCGTTCAAGGCGAAGGTCGCATTGGCGGCGCTGAAGGGCGACAAGACGATGAGCGAACTGGCCACCCAGTTCGACCTGCATCCGAACCAGATCAAGCAGTGGAAAGACCAGTTGCTCGATGGCGTGTCTGATGTGTTCGAGGACAAGCCGAAGAGCAAGGAACCGGAAATCGACATCACCTCCCTACACGCGAAGATCGGTCAACTCACCTTGGA
>NZ_FNEK01000033.1 GCF_900099935.1 Aliiruegeria lutimaris
GAAAAGTTTGACCGCAGCAAACCGCACGTGAACATCGGCACGATTGGTCACGTTGACCACGGCAAGACGACGTTGACGGCGGCGATCACGAAGTATTTTGGCGACTTCAAGGCCTATGACCAGATCGACGGCGCGCCCGAAGAGAAGGCCCGCGGGATCACGATCTCGACCGCCCACGTCGAGTACGAGACCGACACCCGCCACTATGCCCACGTTGACTGCCCCGGCCACGCCGACTACGTCAAGAACATGATCACCGGTGCTGCCCAGATGGACGGCGCGATCCTGGTCGTGTCGGCCGCCGATGGCCCGATGCCGCAGACTCGCGAGCACATCCTGCTCGGCCGCCAGGTCGGCATCCCCTACATGGTCGTCTACATGAACAAGGCCGACCAGGTGGACGATCCCGAGCTGCTCGAGCTGGTGGAAATGGAAATCCGCGAGCTTCTGGAGAGCTATGAGTACCCGGGCGACGATATCCCGATCATCACCGGTTCCGCGCTGGCCGCGATGGAAGGCCGTGATCCGGAGATGGGTGAGAACTCGATCCGTGCGCTTCTGGCCGCCGTCGACGAGTACATCCCGACGCCCGAGCGTGCCGTCGACCAGCCGTTCCTGATGCCGATCGAGGACGTGTTCTCGATCTCCGGCCGCGGCACGGTTGTGACCGGTCGTGTCGAGCGTGGCGTGATCAATGTTGGCGACGAGATCGAGATCGTCGGCATCCGCGACACCAAGAAGACCACCTGCACGGGTGTCGAGATGTTCCGCAAGCTGCTGGACCGCGGCGAAGCCGGCGACAACATCGGTGCGCTGCTGCGCGGTGTCGACCGTGAGGGCGTCGAGCGTGGCCAGGTTCTCTGCAAGCCGGGCTCCGTGACCCCGCACACGAAGTTCGAAGCCGAGGCCTACATCCTGACCAAGGAAGAAGGCGGCCGTCACACCCCGTTCTTCGCCAACTACCGTCCGCAGTTCTACTTCCGTACCACGGACGTGACCGGCACGGTGACGCTGGCCGAGGGCACCGAGATGGTGATGCCGGGCGACAACGTTTCGTTCACGGTTGACCTGATCGCGCCGATCGCGATGGAAGAGAAGCTCCGCTTCGCCATCCGCGAAGGCGGCCGCACCGTCGGCGCCGGCGTCGTCTCCAAGATCCTCGAGTAATCTCTCGAACGATCGACGAATTCGGGGTGGGCCTCATGGCCTGCCCCACCCTTTTGATCCGGGTTCGAAGCCGGGTGTGGAATGAGCCGCATTCGACCTCTCAACCCCAATGCCGAGAACAAGGCTGACTGACAATGCAAAGCCAGAACATCCGCATCCGGCTGAAGGCGTTTGACTACCGAGTGCTGGACGCCAGCACGCAGGAAATCGTCAATACCGCCAAGCGGACGGGCGCACAGGTGCGTGGCCCGATCCCGTTGCCGAACAAGGTTGAGAAATTCACGGTTCTCCGTGGACCTCACATCGACAAGAAATCGCGCGACCAGTGGGAGATCCGTACCCACAAGCGTCTGCTCGACATCGTGGACCCGACTCCGCAGACCGTGGACGCGCTGATGAAGCTCGACCTGGCTGCCGGCGTCGATGTCGAAATCAAGCTGAACTAAGGAGGGCATCAGATCATGCGCTCTGGAGTTATCGCCAAGAAGGTGGGCATGACCCGCCTTTTCCTCGAGGACGGAAAGCAGATCCCTGTGACCGTTCTTCAACTCGACAACCTGCAGGTCGTCGACCAGCGCACCATGGACCGCGACGGGTATACCGCCGTGCAGCTGGGCGCCGGTTCGGCCAAGGCCAAGCGGACCTCGCAAGCCATGCGCGGTCACTTCTCTGCTGCCAACGTTGCGCCCAAGCGCAAGGTGGCCGAGTTCCGCGTGGACCCGGACAACCTGATCGAGATCGGCGCCGAGATTTCCGCCGAGCACTACATCGAAGGCCAGAAGGTCGACGTTAGTGGCACCTCGATCGGTAAAGGTTTTGCCGGTGCCATGAAGCGGCACAACTTCGGCGGTCTGCGCGCCTCGCACGGCGTGTCGATCTCGCACCGTTCGCACGGTTCCACCGGTCAGTGTCAAGACCCGGGCCGCGTGTTCAAGGGCAAGAAGATGGCCGGTCACATGGGTGCTGCCCGTGTTACCACCCAGAACCTGGAAGTCGTTCGTATCGACGCCGACCGTGGCCTGATCATGGTCAAGGGCGCCGTGCCGGGCTCCAAGGGTGGCTGGGTCACCATCAAGGACGCCGTCAAGAAGAAGCTGCCGGAAGGCGTGCCGTTCCCGGCCGCGATCAAGGCCGCTGAAGCTGCCGCCGTCGCCGAGGCTCCGGCCGAAGCGCCTGCTGAAGGGGGTGCGGAAGAATGAAACTTGATGTGATCAAGCTCGACGGCGGGGCCGCCGGCGACGTGGAACTGTCCGAAGAGATCTTCGGCCTGGAGCCCCGTGCCGACATCCTGCACCGCGTGGTCCGCTGGCAGCGCAACAAGGCGCAGGCCGGTACCCACAAGGTCAAGACCCGCTCGGAAACCAGCTACTCGACCAAGAAGATCTATCGCCAGAAGGGCACCGGTGGCGCTCGCCACGGCGACCGCAACGCGCCGATCTTCCGCAAGGGTGGTATCTACAAGGGCCCGACCCCGCGCAGCCATGCCCACGACCTTCCCAAGAAGGTCCGCAAGCTCGGCCTGAAGCACGCGCTGTCGTCCAAGGTGGCCTCCGGCAACCTCGTGATCATCGAGACCGCGGCGCTGGACGAAGCCAAGACCAAGATCCTGGCCAAGCAGGTCAAGGAACTCGGCTGGAAGCGTGTGTTGATCATCGATGGCTCGGAAGTGAACGAAAACTTCGCTCGCGCCGCTGCCAATATCGAAGGTCTGGACGTGCTGCCCTCGATCGGTGCCAACGTCATGGACATCCTCAAGCGTGACACGCTCGTGATCACGAAAGCGGGTGTCGAAGCTCTGGAGGCCCGTCTGAAATGAGCGTGAAAGCCGAATTTTACGACGTGATCCGCAAGCCCGTCATCACCGAGAAGGCCACCATGGCCTCCGAGGCGAATGCCGTGGTCTTCGAGGTCGCCATCGACGCCAACAAGCCGCAGATCAAGGAAGCCGTCGAAGGTCTCTTTGGTGTGAAGGTGAAAGCGGTCAACACGACCGTCACCAAGGGCAAGGTCAAGCGTTTCCGGGGCCAGCTCGGCAAGCGCAAGGCAGTCAAGAAAGCCTATGTGACCCTCGAAGAGGGTAACACGATCGACGTGTCCACCGGCCTCTGAGGCTAGGGACAGATCGGAAGAATGGGGCCCCTCGCCGGAAGGCGGGGGGCTTTCTTGTTCAACGATGGATCTTGTTACGACGTTCCAAGGTATGGTTGCAGTATCTGAAGGCTGGATTTAGTTTTGGCGAAGCGCCCTTCCGTGGACGGTGGTAGCGACAAAGGAACGTAACAAGTGAGCGAAGAATTTCCTGAACTTCCTGACGACAATGAACTCGCGTTTTTGCAGTTAGAAGCGGAGTTCAGAAGAGATTTTACAGAAAATATAAATTCGAACCAGTCTGCGTGGAAATTCGATGCTACTGACTACATGAATAAGACGCTTGCGGCAGCAAGAGCTCTTGAAATCGATTCTTTGTTCCGTTGGCAAGGAACTCATCTGGGCGGTTCGGATTTTGATGAGGTTTTCTGGGAGTTTTACAGAGAAGTTGATAGCGTCTTAATCCATATCCGAGTTCAAGGTTCCCGTCGTTCGAATCATAATTCTGTTGGGCTAACAGACGCGCAAAAGACAAAGATACATGCGCTGATCGAAAAAATCCGCACAGCAGTTGAAGAGTCGTACGCTGAAACGGGCAAGAAGGAGCGCCTGTTCGAAATACTGGCGACTCTTGCAAAAGAAGTGAGCAAACCAAGAACGGCGTTGGCACGCTTTGGCGATCTTGCTCGCGGCTTGGCTGGAATTAGCAGGAACCTCGCTGGAGAAGGTGCTGAGCCGTGGTGGAAATGGGCTAAGATTATCTTCGGCGAAGTGGATGATGCAAAGGAAAGAGAGCCACATTTGCCCAAGCCCGCGGAAGCAAAGAGGATCGAGCCGCCTCGCAAGGAACTTCCGAAGCCTAAGGCGCAAGATCTAGGCGATGAAATCCCGTTTTAGATTGGTTTCTCCTGACCGATTCTCAGGAATCCCAGCACGGAATCAAGGCGAAGCCGCCGTGCCAGCGCCTGCCCGTCCCGGCGGGCTGGCGCTTTGGCGAAGCCAGTGCCGCGTGTCGAGCATCTTCGGATCGTCACGATAAAGGGAGAGGCGCAGGCGTTGGAGCGCCATCCCACGGGCAGGCGATGCCATGGCTACCGTTGGTACAAGGGCGTAGGAGCGTTCGCCGGGCTTGCGCGGCGCCACCGGGGCCACGGTCCCGGCTGACCCCAAGGGCAGGTGTTGGCACGGCCTACGGTCGCGGCGGGTTTCCACGTGGTTTCTGCCGGGAATCGCTTGACCCGCCCTGCTCCTTTCCATAAGAGGACCCATCGCCGTGGCCCCGGAGTCTTCCGGGGCTTTGGTTTTGTTCGAAAGAACGATAGCCTGGGGACCTCTCACGAGGGCCCTATACCCAGGCCGCAAGGCCCATACATAGCGGGGCGCAAAGCCCAGCAAAGCTAACGGAAGACAGAAAGCATGGCACTCAAGTCGTACAAGCCGACGACGCCGGGCCAGCGCGGGCTGGTGCTGATCGACCGTTCGGAGCTGTGGAAAGGACGCCCCGTCAAATCCCTTACCGAGGGTCTGACGAAGAAGGGTGGCCGGAACAACACCGGACGTATTACTGCACGACGCCGCGGTGGCGGGGCGAAACGCCTCTATCGTATCGTCGATTTCAAGCGCAACAAGTTCGACCTGGCGGCAACCGTCGAGCGGATCGAGTACGATCCGAACCGGACCGCCTTCATTGCGCTGATCAAGTATGAAGATGGCGAGCAGGCCTACATCCTTGCCCCGCAGCGTCTCGCTATCGGTGACCAGGTCGTGGCCGGCTCCAAGGTGGACGTGAAGCCAGGCAACGCGATGCCTTTCTCGGGCATGCCCATCGGTACCATCGTGCACAACATCGAGCTGAAGCCCGGCAAGGGTGGTCAGATCGCGCGCGCCGCGGGCACCTATGCCCAGTTCGTCGGCCGTGACGGTGGCTACGCCCAGATCCGCCTCAGCTCGGGCGAACTGCGCCTGGTGCGTCAGGAATGCATGGCCACCATTGGTGCCGTGTCGAACCCGGACAACTCGAACCAGAATCTCGGCAAGGCCGGTCGTGTCCGCCACATGGGCAAGCGTCCGTCGGTCCGTGGTGTCGTGATGAACCCGATCGATCACCCGCATGGTGGTGGTGAAGGCCGGACCTCTGGTGGTCGTCACCCGGTCACCCCGTGGGGCAAGCCGACCAAGGGTGCGCGCACCCGCAACACCAACAAGGCGTCGCAGAAACTCATCGTGCGTTCGCGCCACGCCAAGAAGAAGGGTCGCTGATAGATGTCGCGTTCCGTTTGGAAAGGTCCCTTCGTCGACAGTTACGTGTTGAAGAAGGCCGAAAAATCCCGTGAGTCGGGCCGCAACGAGGTCATCAAGATCTGGTCGCGCCGCTCCACCATCCTGCCGCAGTTCGTTGGTCTCACCTTCGGTGTGTACAACGGCCAGAAGCACATTCCGGTCAACGTGTCCGAGGACATGATCGGCCAGAAGTTCGGCGAATACGCTCCGACCCGTACCTATTATGGTCACGCGGCGGACAAGAAAGCCAAGAGGAAGTAATCCACCATGGGCAAGGAAAAGAATCCCCGCCGCGTGGCGGAGAACGAGGCGATGGCCAAGGTGCGCATGCTCCGTACTTCGCCGCAGAAGCTGAACCTCGTAGCGGCGATGATCCGCGGCAAGAAGGTTGAAAAGGCCCTGACGGACCTGACCTTCTCGAAGCGCCGGATCGCCGAGGACGTGAAGAAATGCCTTCAGTCCGCGATCGCCAACGCCGAGAACAACCACAACCTGGACGTTGACGAGCTGATCGTCGCGGAAGCCTGGGTCGGCAAGAACCTGGTCATGAAGCGCGGTCGTCCGCGGGCGCGTGGTCGATATGGTCGGATCAACAAGCCGTTCTCGGAACTGACCATCAAGGTCCGCCAGGTCGAGGAGCAAGCCTAATGGGTCATAAAGTAAATCCGATCGGCATGCGCCTGCAGGTGAACCGCACCTGGGACAGCCGCTGGTACGCCGACACCAAGGACTTCGGAAACCTGCTGCTCGAAGATGTCGCGATCCGCGACTTCATCGAGAAGGAATGCAAGCAGGCCGGTGTTTCCAAGGTGATCATCGAGCGCCCGCACAAGAAGTGCCGCGTTACGATCCACACCGCCCGCCCCGGCGTTATCATCGGCAAGAAAGGCGCGGATATCGAAACCCTGCGCAAGAAGCTTGCGAAGATGACCGCCAGCGAAGTGCACCTCAATATCGTCGAGGTCCGCAAGCCTGAGCTGGACGCGGCGCTGGTCGCCGAATCCATTGCCCAGCAGCTGGAGCGTCGCGTGTCCTTCCGCCGTGCCATGAAGCGTGCGGTCCAGAATTCGATGCGCATGGGTGCCCTCGGCATCCGGGTCAACGTCGCCGGCCGCCTTGGTGGTGCGGAGATCGCCCGGACCGAATGGTACCGTGAAGGCCGTGTGCCCCTGCACACCCTGCGTGCCGACATTGATTATGCAACCTCCGAGGCCATGACCCCCTACGGGATCATCGGAATCAAGGTCTGGATCTTCAAGGGCGAGATCATGGAGCACGACCCGTCGGCTCGTGATCGCAAGGCTCAAGAGCTTCAGGATGCTCCCGGGCCGCGTGGTTCCGGTGGCGGTGGCCGCCGTGACCGTGACCGGTAAGGAGTAGAAAAAATGCTGCAACCGAAGCGCACAAAATTCCGCAAGCTCCACAAGGGCCGGATCAAGGGCGAAGCCAAGGGCGGGTCTGACCTGAACTTTGGCCATTATGGCCTCAAGGCGATCCAGCCCGAGCGCATCACCGCGCGCCAGATCGAAGCCGCCCGTCGGGCCATGACGCGTCACATGAAGCGTCAGGGTCGCGTCTGGATCCGGATCTTCCCGGATACCCCGGTTACCTCCAAGCCGACCGAAGTTCGGATGGGTAAAGGTAAGGGCTCGGTGGATTACTGGGCCGCCAAGGTCAAGCCCGGCCGCGTGATGTTCGAGATCGACGGTGTGACCGACGAGGTCGCCCGCGAGGCTCTGCGTCTGGCCGCGATGAAGCTGCCGATCAAGACCCGGATCGTTGCTCGGGAAGACTGGTAAGTCTTTCAGAACGCGAACGGTTTTGCGGAAAACGACGATTTCTGCGGACCGTCAGCCGGTAAAGTTAGAGAGCCCCCGCTGAGAGCAGCGGGGGTTTTCCTTTTTCGGCCTTTCCGGCTATTCCGAGTTCAAACAACCTGCCCGAGGAGCCCATGCCCCAGATCGAGTCTCTCTTCGTTACCCGTCTTTACCGTGCTGAACTCAGGGAGTTCGGGAAGCCCATCGACCCGCAGGAGTTGGAGAATTCCTGTCTTGTCATCGCGCAGGATGACGAGGCGGGGCAGACCTGGTGCGAGGAGAATGGGTATCCGGGTTACACGTCCTATGCGTCGCTGACGGATCTGCCCTGGCGGTTTCCGGTCTTTGCCGATCTGAAGGAAGCGTTGGATCGGCATGTTGTTGAATTTGCGGAAGATTTGGAGTTCGACCTCGATGGGCGGAAGCTGGTTCTGGAGGATCTCTGGATCAACATTCTGCCGGAGGGCGGGACGCATAGCTCGCATCTGCATCCGCATTCGGTGATCTCGGGGACGACTTACGTGTCGATGCCGGAGGGGGCGTCTGCGCTGAAGCTGGAAGACCCGCGGTCGGCGCGGATGATGGCGGCGCCGCCAAGAAAAAAAGGGGCGCGGCGGGAGTTGCAGACGTTCATCCACATGAAACCGAAGGTGGGCGAGGTGCTGCTCTGGGAGAGCTGGCTGCGCCACGAGGTGCCGCTGAACATGGCCGAGGACGAGCGGATCAGCGTGAGCTTCAATTACCGCTGGGATTGAGCGGAATTCCGGTCGTTTTGCACGAAACCGCGGACGGGTTTGACCGAAAATCGGACCTATAGGACCTGTTTTGCGACCGAAACCCCGCTCGGAAGACGTATTGGAGAGGCCCGAACCCGGATTGGGTCGCTTTTTCGGTCAATCCGAGGCGGGGTTTTGACCGATAGTTCGACCGAAAGGCGTGGCCGGTGTCAGCGCGCGCCGGGTTAACACTCCCGAAACCGGGCTGGGGTCAGATGCGGGCATGGCCGAGATGACCCCCGCCCCGCATATCAAGACCCAGATGATCCCGCTCAGCGAGTTCCGCACGCAGATCGCGATGTGGACGGCGCGGGTCTCGCATATCTCCGAACGCATCCTGCTGACCAAACACGGCCGCCCCTTCGCAGCCGTGGTCTCGATGCGCGACCTGGAGATGATCGAGCGGTTCGACAGCCGATCGGTCGAGCGGTTGCGACAGGATTTCGAGGAGACGGCCCGCCGGTTCGAAGCTGCGCAGGAGGCGGGGCGGGAGGGCGCACGGGCGGCGGGGTATCCCGGCTCCGGGGAGGGCGGGTATCGTGGTGTGTTTGAGGATTGAGGGGGGGCGAAGCGCTGGAATGTCTCCTTCCGGTCATCCGATGGTTTTTGTTGGATGACCGGCTCGAACCCGCAACAGAAATATACTCGTCCTCTTGTGTCGAGCTCACGTTAGCGAAAGCACCGAGCAGAAAGCCAACGTTGCCAGTGCAGCTGACGAGGTCCGGCGATACGAAAAGACAGGACGTTTTTATATAGATTGCCTTTCCTCGAATTTTTTCCAAACGTGCATTTTTCCCTTTTGGCGAGCATCGGCAAGAAAGAGCTTCTTGCGAACATCTGACGGCTCTAAGTTCCGGTAAAGACCGCCCGAGAATTTTGGCCAATCAATGGCCAAGCCTTGTTTGACCATCTCTGCTGATAGATCTCGCCCGTCCGAAAGGTAGCATCGCGCTACCGTTCGACCATAGTCATCCATTTCAGAAATCTCTGCTCGGACGGTGTGTCCTTTGCACAGCCTATGCAAAGCCCATTTGGCGTTCTTTCCGTAGGGATGATTCAGTTCGGGCGCATCGATCCCGAACAAGCGGATCTGCGTATTCTGGACTTTTATTGTATCGCCATCGACTATCCAGGCCGGGCCTGACAAAATGCGCGCCGCATGCGACTGCTCCGCACTTTTTTCGTCAAATCGCGTTGGTTGATCCGTTTTGGTTTCAGTGGAAGGCTTTGGGTTTGGACGCAATTCTGAAGGCGTCTCAACTGCTGGTGTGCTGGTTTTGTTCTTGAACCGGCTCGGCCTAAAGGCGAGATAAAAGACACCGAGGATGAACAAACCGCCAAATAAAACTTCCATCAGCAATAACTTTCGTCACCGGTCCTTCTCTAGTCGGAACTTTTTTTGTGTCGGTTTACAAACAGACCGCGGGTCTATGCGGTTACGGAGATTGTTACCTCTTTAAATAGAAGGGGGGCGATAGGATTGAATGTCGCGTACTTCCGTGACGCAATCGTTAACGCGAGCAAATTGGCTTGTCGAAGAAAGCTTCCATCCCGGTTCGTGCACTGGGAACGATACGCGTAGGGGCGCGCCCGATTCTGGGTGGGCGCTTCGCGGCGCTTGTGGCCTGCGATTTATCCTAAAGCCCCGAAAGACGTCTGTGCGGTGGATGACATCGCCAAGGCGCCCTCCCGGGGGGAGGGTCGGGCGCGGCCCGGGCTGGACGCCCGGGCCAAGGTTGGAAATGAGGTGCCTCGCTCCGGCGGAGTGGATGCCCTCCCGGGGTCGGGTGCGTCCCGAGCTGGTCTCCCGGTCGTTTCCGATACGAGTCGAAGCCTCGTCGCGTTTGTAGGCTTACCCTTCGAGGAGGGTCTTGAGCGCGTTGAACAGGTCGAGTTCCGGGTAGGGGATCATGATTCCGAACGGGCCGAGGCTGGCTTGGGCAAGAACGACGAGCAGCATGGTTGCGATGGTCAGCGGGGCCAGTCGGGAAAGGATGCCGGGATTCAAGCGTGCTGCCGCAAGCAGCATCACCGCCAGGTTCCCGTTGATCATTGCGAGCCAGCGCCCGTGGTCGTGTCCGAAGAGGACCAGAGCGATGGGGCAGAAGCAGAGCAGGACGCTCATGCTGCGCAGGTAGCCAAGTCCGGTTCTGGCCGGTTGAAGGATTGCGAAGAAGATCACGGTCTGGAGGCCCAGAATTGTCAGGGCGATCAATGCGAGGAACGCGCGTTCCTTGGTCAGGGCTCTTTGCAAGGTGTAGCGCATGTTCTCTTCCAGGTTCCGGAAGTGGACTTCCAGCGATGGATTGCTGACTTCGAAATCGGCGCGCTGTTGAAGTGCGGATTTCGCTTCTTCGAAGGTCATGTGGTCCGAAAGGCTGGAATGGCCGGCGAGGAATGTGACCAGCACGATTGCGGCGGCGCAGGAGAGGAGGGGAACGAGGCTGGTTCGGGAGAATGGGTGGTGCAGGAGCCACAGGGCAAGCGCAGCGGGGGCGATCCAGAAGAAGAACGCTTCGTGGATCAGGATCGCGAGTATGGACAGGAATGTGATGGTGAGAAGCGCGGGGATCGGGTGCAGCTTCCCGGTCGCGAGAAAAGCCGCGCAGAGCAGCAGGAAGCCGTAGACGTCGAAACGGCCGGTATCGAAGAAGAACTGCTGAACGATGCCGCTTCCCGACAGGAGCATCAGCCCGAAGGCCAATGCCGCCATGTCGGCGGTTTGGGTGTCGTCGGGGCCAGTTTGGTTCGCGCGGACGGTGCGAAGGATGAGGGTGCAGAAGGCCACGCTTGCCGCCATGGAAACGACGATATGGGTCATCCAGACGGACCGAAGGCCAACCTCGTCGGAGACAAGGGCGTGCAGGCTCCCCATGAAGCCGCGCTTGATAAAGCCGTGCTCATAGGTGAAGAGCCAGTGCGTTGCCGTCCAGGGCGAGGAGGCGGGCGAGATGCTTGTAACGACGAGGATGAACAGCGCGAGGAACAGGGCGACGCCAACGGGCGGTCTGGGGTGAGTCATGAAATCGCTTTCCGCCGACATGCACTTGCCGCTCGCGGTCCTGCATGCAGCATTCTGGCCCGGAGATTGGCGCAAACTCGCCTGATGGCAAAGGGCTTTGTGCGCGCGGAGGCATCGCAGGCCTTTTTTCCTTGCCCCCGCGTAGACTCACCCTTATAGAGCGGCATCTCACGGATTCCCGGCGACGGGATTCGTGTGTGTTGACGTCTAATCATCCGTCAGGTCTCGAGTGACCCTGAGCAATCCAGGGGCTCACTGGCGTTTTGAGAAAGGAAATGGCGATGAACGCCACTGAACTTCGCGATCAGACTCCGGACCAGCTCCGCGAGAAACTGACCGATCTGAAAAAAGAAGCCTTCAACCTGCGTTTCCAGCAGGCGACAGGCGCCATGGAAAGCACTGCACGTATGCGTCAGGTTCGCCGTGACGTTGCCCGTGTGAAGACCGTCCTTAACGAAAAAGCGGCTGGTGCCGCTTCGGAGGCTTGATCCAATGCCCAAGCGTATCCTCACCGGCACCGTGACCTCGGACAAGAACGAGCAGACCGTGACCGTTCTGGTCGAACGTCGTTACAAGCACCCGCTGCTTGCCAAGACCATTCGTTCGTCCAAGAAATATCGCGCCCATGACGCGAAAAACGAATTCAAGATTGGCGATCAAGTCCGCATCCAGGAATGCGCGCCGATTTCGAAGACGAAGCGCTGGGAGGTGATCTCGGCCTGAGGCCGGTTCACAGACCAGTTTGATCGAAACCCTGGGGGGAAGAGCAAGAACATCCCCCAAAGGTCGGGAGAAACCTAATGATCCAGATGCAGACCAATCTGGATGTCGCTGACAACTCCGGTGCTCGCCGGGTTCAGTGCATCAAGGTCCTCGGCGGCTCGAAGCGGAAATACGCATCCGTGGGCGACATCATCGTGGTGTCGGTCAAGGAAGCTATCCCGCGCGGCCGTGTGAAGAAGGGTGACGTGCGTAAAGCAGTCGTCGTCCGGACCGCCAAGGAAGTTCGTCGTGAGGATGGCACCGCCATTCGTTTCGACCGCAACGCTGCTGTTATTCTCGGTAATAACGGCGAGCCGATCGGCACCCGTATCTTCGGCCCGGTCGTGCGCGAGCTGCGTGCGAAGAACTTCATGAAGATCATCTCGCTTGCCCCGGAGGTGCTGTAATGGCTGCCAAACTCCGCAAAGGTGACACCGTCGTTGTTCTTGCTGGCAAGGACAAGGGCAAGACCGGTGAAATTGAGAAAGTCGATCCGAAGGCCGGCAAGGCCATCGTCGGCGGCATCAACATCTCCGTTCGCCACACCAAGCAGACCCAGAATTCGAAGGGCGGCCGTATCGCGACTGCGATGCCTGTCGACCTGTCGAACCTGGCTATCGTCGATGCCAACGGCAAGGCGACCCGCGTTGGCTTCCGCGAGGAAGACGGCAAGAAAGTCCGCTTCGCCAAGACCACGGGAGACGCGATCTGATGCTTGACGCTGCCGATTACACCCCGCGCCTCAAGGCTGTCTACAAGGACACGATCCGCGCCGCGCTGAAGGAAGAATTCTCGTACAAGAACGAGATGATGATCCCGAAGCTGGAGAAGATCGTTCTGAACATCGGCGCTGGCACGGAATCCGTGAAGGACTCCAAGAAAGCCAAGACCGCTGCCGATGATCTGACCGCGATTGCCGGTCAGCAGGCCGTCGTGACCATGGCCAAGAAGTCGATCGCGACCTTCCGCGTGCGCGAAGGTATGCCGCTCGGCGCCAAGGTGACCCTCCGCGGTGACCGGATGTACGAATTCCTCGATCGCCTGATCACCATCGCGCTGCCGCGCGTCCGCGACTTCCGCGGCGTCTCCGGCAAGTCGTTCGATGGTCGTGGCAACTATGCCATGGGCCTCAAGGAACACATCGTCTTCCCCGAAATCGACTTCGACAAGGTCGATGAGAACTGGGGTCTGGACATCGTTATCTGCACTTCCGCTCCGACGGATGCGGAAGCCAAGGCGCTGTTGAAGCATTTCAACATGCCGTTCAACAGCTGAGGGACTGACCTATGGCTAAGAAAAGCATGATCGAGCGCGAGAAGAAGCGCGAGGCGCTGGTGGCAAAGTATGCCGCCAAGCGTGTTGCGCTGAAAGAAATCGCGAATGACGAAGATCTTCCGATGGAAGAGCGCTTCAAGGCCCGGCTGAAGCTGGCCAAGCTGCCGCGCAATTCCTCGGCCACCCGCCTGCACAACCGTTGCCAGGTCTCGGGGCGTCCGAAGGCTTACTACCGTAAGCTGAAGATGAGCCGGATCGCGCTGCGGGACCTTGCCTCCGAAGGCAAGATCCCCGGCATGGTCAAGTCCAGCTGGTAAGGGAGGAGATATAAATGAACGATCCTCTTGGTGATATGCTGACCCGTATCCGCAACGCTCAGATGCGCGGCAAGTCCACGGTTCGCACCCCCGCTTCCAAGCTTCGCGCCTGGGTTCTGGATGTGCTGGCCGACGAGGGCTACATCCGTGGCTACGAGAAGGTTGAGGACACTCAGCACCCCGAAATCGAAATCTCGCTCAAGTATTACGAGGGCACCCCGGTCATTCGCGAACTCAAGCGCGTTTCCAAGCCGGGTCGCCGCGTGTACATGAGCGTGAATGACATCCCCTCGGTCCGTCAGGGCCTGGGCGTCTCCATCGTCTCCACGTCCAAGGGCGTGATGTCGGATGCAGCGGCTCGCTCCAACAATGTTGGTGGCGAAGTTCTCTGCACCGTCTTCTAAGGAGGTCTGACCATGTCTCGTATTGGTAAGAAACCGGTCGAGCTGCCGTCGGGCGTTTCCGCGTCCCTCTCCGGCCAGACCATCGAGGTGAAGGGTCCGAAAGGCACCCTGAGCTTCACCGCAACCGACGATGTGACCATCACCATCGACGACAGCACCATCTCCGTCGAGCCGCGTGGGTCTTCCAAGCGTGCCCGCCAGCAGTGGGGCATGTCTCGCACGATGGTTGGCAACATGGTGACCGGCGTGACCGATGGCTTCAAGCGCGAGCTTGAGATCCAGGGTGTTGGTTATCGTGCCCAGATGGCCGGGAACGCTCTCAAGCTGAACCTCGGCCTGTCGCATGACGTCGAGTTCGAAGTGCCGGCCGGTGTGACCGTGACCTGCCCGAAGCAGACCCAGATCGTCGTGGAAGGCATCGACCCGCAGCTCGTGGGTCAGGTTGCCGCGAACATTCGCGAGTGGCGGAAGCCGGAGCCCTACAAGGGCAAGGGCATTCGCTATGCTGGCGAATTTATCTTCCGCAAGGAAGGCAAGAAGAAGTAAGGACGAAATAGATGGCAAACAGCAAACGGACCCTGTTCCTGAAGCGCCGCCTGCGCGTCCGGAACAAACTTCGCAAGAGCAATGTCGGCAAGCTGCGCCTTTCGGTGTTCCGCTCCGGCAAGAACATCAGCGCTCAGCTGATCGACGACGTTCAGGGCAAGACCCTGGCCGCGGCCTCCTCCCTGGAGAAGGATCTCGGTGTCGTCGGCAAGAACAACGTGGAGGCCGCCGGCAAGGTGGGCGCCGCGATTGCAGAGCGTGCCAAGGCAGCCGGTATCGAAGAGTGCTACTTCGATCGCGGTGGCTTCCTCTTCCACGGCAAGGTGAAGGCTCTGGCCGAAGCCGCGCGTGAAGGTGGTCTGAAGTTCTGATCCCTGCGGAGGGCTTTCGGGCCCTCCCGATGATCCGGGGGCCTCGCAATA
The DNA here is from genome assembly GCF_900099935.1 of Aliiruegeria lutimaris. Taxonomy (GTDB): domain Bacteria; phylum Pseudomonadota; class Alphaproteobacteria; order Rhodobacterales; family Rhodobacteraceae; genus Tropicimonas; species Tropicimonas lutimaris. Next base: position 14,877 of record NZ_FNEK01000033.1, read on the forward strand.
GCGGGGCTCACTTGGATTGAGAAAACCATGGCCGCAAGCGGCCCATGAGAAAAAGGAATGCCGAATGGCAAGAGAACCCAATCAACGCCGGGGTAACCGTCGCGAACGCGAGGAAACACCGGAATTTGCAGATCGCTTGGTTGCGATCAACCGCGTCTCCAAGACCGTCAAGGGTGGTAAGCGTTTCGGCTTCGCTGCGCTCGTGGTCGTTGGCGACCAGAAGGGCCGCGTCGGCTTCGGCAAGGGCAAGGCCAAGGAGGTCCCCGAGGCCATCCGCAAGGCCACCGAGCAAGCCAAGCGCCAGATGATCCGCGTTCCGCTGCGCGAAGGCCGCACCCTGCACCACGACATCGAAGGTCGTCACGGTGCCGGTCGCGTCGTGATGCGCACCGCCCCGCAAGGTACCGGTATCATCGCCGGTGGTCCGACGCGTGCCGTGTTCGAGATGCTGGGTATTCATGACGTCGTCGCCAAGTCGATCGGCTCGCAGAACCCCTACAACATGATCCGCGCCACCATCGACGGCCTGAAGAAGGAATCCAGCCCCCGCATGGTCGCGCAGCGTCGCGGCAAGAAGGTGGCCGATATCCTGAAGAAGGACGAGGTGCCCGCCGCTGACGCTCCGGCCGAAGCTGCCGAAGCCCCGGTCGAAGCGTAAGGAGTAGCGAGACATGGCAACCATCGTCGTCAAGCAGATCGGCTCTCCGATCCGTCGCCCCGCCGTCCAGCGCCAGACGCTGATCGGGCTGGGCCTAAACAAGATGCACAAGACCCGCGAGCTGGAAGACACCCCTTCCGTGCGCGGCATGGTCAACAAGATCCCGCATCTGGTCGAGATCATCGAAGAGCGCGAGTAAGCGTCCTTCGAAACTGATTTGAAGCGCCCCGGAGCCTGGCTCCGGGGCGTTTTCGTTTAACGGGCCGGGTTTTCGCCCTGGCAGCCGCAATCGAGGCCGACATCGCGCCGCAAATGCGGCGAGAGCGACAGACGTTCGATCTGGCTGGCGCGGCAGATCGAGGCGATCTCGGATTCGATGTCCCGCGGGAGGGCGCGGGGCGTTTGGCGAAAAAGCCGTTTCAACATGGGGTTTCCTTTCGTGGATTCGGAATGTTGGACGAGGCTAATTCCTCAACCCAACTTGAGATCAAGGCATTTTCCGCAAGATCCGCGCGTGCAGAGGATCGACGTTACTCGTGCGTAAGGCTAGCCTCTCCCCGTGGTCTGAGGGGAGGGACGTCATGATCAACATGCCAATGCGCGCGGTTTCAGATGCTTTTCACGACGCCTGGCGTCTGCGCTGGCCGTTCCTGCTGTCGCGGCTTGTGTTCGGCCTCCTGGTGCTGTTGCTGCTCGCGCCGGTGACGTCCGTCGCCCTGCGCGGGGCGATTGCGCTGTCCGGCAAACCGGCGTTGTCGGATTTCGACATCGCGATGTTCCTGTTTTCGCCGGTCGGATTCGCGGCCTTGCTGCTGGTCGGCGCGCTTGTGCTGACCAGCTACGTGCTCAACGTCGCCTTCATGATGGCAATCGCGCTGCACGCCCGCCGTAACGGCGAGCGGCGTTTCGAGGAGGGCGTGGCCAATATCCTGCCGCGCTTCCGGGCCATTCTGGGCTTTGCCGTCCGGTTGATATTGCGGATTGTCGGGATCGTGCTGCCATTCGTGGCGATCGCGGCGCTGATCGCCGGGAAATACCTGTCGGAGTACGACATCAACTATTACCTCTCCGAACGTCCACCCGAGTTCCTGCAGGCGGTCGGGGCCATCGGCGCCGTTCTCGCCGTGATGCTGGTGCTGCTGTTCCGCGCCCTGCTCAGCTGGGCTTTCGCCCTTCCGCTGGTCCTGTTCGAGAGTGTGCGGCCCGGCGAGAGCTTCGCGCTCAGCAGTGCGGAGATGAAGGGGCGGCGGCTGGATCTTCTGCTCGCCGTTCTGGCGTGGGGCGTGATCTCGGCGCTGGCGGTGTCCATCGTCTTTGGCATCGCGAGCGTCGCCGCCAACCTGGTGGTCGATGCCGTCGCGCCGGACCTGAAGGCGCTGGCGGCGGCGTTGCTGATCATTCTCGCGGCCTGGTCGCTGGTCAACCTGCTGGTCACGGCGACGACCACGGGCGCGCTGGCCTGCCTGTTGATGGAGCGCGCCGGCTGGCCGGGCACCGAGGGCGTGCGCCCGAGCGGCCGGGAAAGCCGCACCCTGCTGCGCAGCGTCCTTCTCGGCGGCGCGGCTGTCGCGGCGGTGCTTGCGGCTCTTGGCGCGGCGAATCTGTTCACCTTCAAGACCGAGGACGCCGTCGAGGTGATCGCGCATCGCGGCGCTGCGGGCGCGCGGCCGGAGAACACCATGGCCGCCTTTGCCCTTGCGATCGAGGACAAGGCGGATTGGATCGAGCTGGACGTGCAGGAGAGTGCCGAGGGGGCGGTGATCGTCGTTCATGACAGCGATTTCATGAAGCTCGCCGGCAACCCGCTGAAGGCATGGGATGCGACGGCGGCGGAGCTGGCGGAGATCGATATCGGGAGTTGGTTCGCGTCGGATTATGCCGGCGAGCGGACGCCGCTGCTGTCCGACGTTCTGGAACTGACCCGGGGCACCGAGTCCGGCGTGCTGATCGAGCTGAAATATTACGGTCATGACGAGATGCTGGAGCAACGTGTTGCCGATGTCGTCGAAGCGGCGGGGATGGAGGATCGGGTCCAGTTGATGAGCCTGAAATACGAGGCGGTGCAGAAGATGAAGGCGCTGCGGCCGGACTGGACAGTCGGCCTTCTGGCCTCCGCGACGGTTGGGCGGCCATGGGAGCTTGAGGCGGATTTCCTTGCCATGAACATGGGGCTGGTCTCGCACAGCCTCGTCCGCTCTACGCAGGCGGCCGGAAAACGGGTCCATGTCTGGACGGTGAATGACCCGCTGGCGATGTCGGAAATGCTGAGCCTCGGGGTGGACGGCCTGATCACGGACGAGCCGGCGCTGGCCCGGCAGGTAATCGCGCAGCGCGCGGAACTGCGGACGCTGGAGCGGATCGTGCTGGCGCTGGGAAGCCGGCTCGGGCTCGTGACCAGCGACAAGGAGTACCGCGATGGCTCGCCGTAACATCCTGGCCCTGCTGTTGGTTTTCTCGGGCGGCGGCGTTGCCGCGCAGGATTGGAGCGAACAGCTCTCGCGAACGCTGGAGCTGCCTTCCCACCAGTGGCTGGAAACGCTGCGGAGCACGCCCGAGGTGACGCTGAACGATTTCACCACGGATGGCTGTAGCGGCGGCATGTCGAGCCTCTGGGCGTTCTTCGCCGAGCGCTACCCGTCCTTTGTCGAGGCGCTCGGCGGGCACCCGCCCTGGGAGGAATGCTGCGTGACCCATGACCGGGCCTATCACACGGGCGGGCCGGATCCGGCGGCGGAGGCCAGCTACGAGGCGCGGCTGGAGGCCGACCGGGTGCTGCGCGAATGCGTGCGGGAGACCCAGAGCGCGCAGGATTCGATTCTTCGCGACGAATACGGCCTGAGCGAGCCACAGGTCCGCGCGGCCTATGGCGCCGTTGCGGCGGGCATGTACCAGGCGGTCCGCCTCGGCGGCGGGCCCTGCACCGGCCTGCCGTGGCGTTGGGGCTATGGCTACCCGCAATGCTGGCAAAAGCCGGACGAGTAGCAGGCAATGCACTTGAAACAGGGACGCCGGGCGTGTAAACGCGCCCGGTGGTCCCTATAGATCCGACTCAATCAACAAGAAATGCCGTGTTCGGCCGCTCCCGTCGCTGGGGGCCGCATCCGGCAAGGAGAAGCGACATGAAACTGCACGAACTCAGCCCCGCCGCGGGCTCGACCCCGACCAAGAAGCGCATCGCCCGTGGTGCCGGTTCCGGCAAGGGCAAGACCGCCGGTCGTGGTATCAAGGGTCAGAAATCCCGCTCGGGTGTGGCTCTGAACGGCTACGAAGGCGGCCAGATGCCGCTCTACATGCGTCTGCCCAAGCGTGGCTTCAACAAGCCGAACCGCAAGGCCTGGGCCGTCGTGAACCTCGGCATCCTTCAGAAATTCATCGACGCCGGCAAGATCGACACCTCCGCGCCGGTCACCGAAGAAGTGCTCGTCGCTTCCGGCCTCGTGCGCCGTCAACTGGACGGTGTCCGGGTTCTGGCCAAGGGCGATTTCTCGGCCAAGGTCGAGCTTCAGGTCTCCGGCGCCTCCAAGTCGGCCGTCGAAGCCGTCGAGAAGGCTGGCGGCTCGCTGACTGTCACGAAGGCGGCAGCGGCCGAATAAGAGGTTGTGGGGGACGACGATGCCCCTTACTTAACCTTCAGTTTTCCAGCGCCGCCGACCGGGAAACGGTTCGGCGGCGCATGCACAAGAGAGACCGCGAATGGCATCTGCAGCAGAGCAAATGGCGGCGAACATGAGCTGGGGTGCGCTTGGTAAAGCGACCGAGCTCCGCCAGCGCATCTTCTTCACCATCGGGCTCCTGATCGTCTATCGCCTCGGCACCTATATCCCGGTGCCCGGCATTGACGGTGGGGCGCTCCGCGACTTCATGGATCAGGCCGCGTCCGGTTTGGGCGGCATCCTGACCATGTTCACCGGCGGCGCGCTTGGCCGGATGGGCATCTTCGCCCTCGGCATCATGCCCTATATCTCGGCCTCGATCATCATCCAGCTGCTGGCCTCCATGGTGCCAGCGCTGGAGCAGTTGAAGAAAGAGGGCGAACAGGGCCGCAAGAAGATCAACCAGTACACGCGCTACGGCACCGTGTTCCTGGCCACCTTCCAGGCCTATGGCCTTGCGGTCAGCCTCGAGGCGGGTGGGCTTGCCCATGATCCGGGCTGGTTCTTCCGCGCGGCCGTGCTGATCACGCTGGTCGGCGGCACGATGTTCCTGATGTGGCTGGGCGAGCAGATCACCGCCCGTGGCATCGGCAACGGCATTTCGCTGATCATCTTCGTTGGCATCGTCGCCGAGATCCCCGCGGCCCTGGCACGTTTCCTTGCTTCCGGCCGCTCCGGCGCGATTTCGCCGGTGGTGATCATCGGGATCATCCTGATGATGGTCGCGCTTGTGGCCTTCGTGGTCTTCATGGAGCGCGCGCTGCGCAAGATCCACATCCAGTACCCACGCCGGCAAGTCGGCATGAAGGTCTATGACGGCGGCTCCTCGCACCTGCCCGTCAAGGTGAACCCCGCGGGTGTTATCCCGGCGATCTTCGCCTCCTCGCTGCTGCTGTTGCCGACGACGATCTCGACCTTCTCGGGCGGCAATACCGGTGCGGTCATGTCAACGCTGCTGGCCTATTTCGGTCCTGGACAGCCGCTCTACCTGCTGTTCTTCGCTTCGATGATCGTCTTCTTCACCTATTTCTACACGCTCAACGTGTCGTTCAAGGTGGATGATGTCGCCGACAACCTGAAGAACCAGAACGGCTTTGTGCCGGGTATCCGCCCGGGAAAGAAGACGGCGGAGTATCTCGAATATGTCGTGATGCGCGTGCTGGTGCTCGGTTCGGCCTACCTCGCTCTGGTGGCGCTGTTGCCGGAGATCCTGCGCAGCCAGCTCTCGATCCCGTTCTATTTCGGCGGCACCTCGGTCCTCATCGTCGTCTCGGTGACGATGGACACGATCCAGCAGGTCCAGTCGCACATGCTGGCCCACCAGTACGAGGGCCTGATCGAGAAATCGAACCTGCGCGGCAAGAAACGCCAGCGCAAGGCGCCCACGCGCCGCTGAGCGACGGTTCGGAACGAATGAACGAACGGGCGCCTGCGGGCGCCCGTTTTCGTTTCGGACTTGGGGCGTTGCTCGAATCCCCGACAGAAGTTACCTTGGGGAAATTGCTGCGAAGACGTTGAAACTTCCCTTTCCCGCGCGAGGATTCCCATGAGACCTTTCCTTTCCGGCCTGCTCCTTCTGGGCAGTGCCATCGTGGCTTCGGCCGAAACGCTTCCCCTGCCGCAGAGCCTGATCGCGCTCAACAGCGCCGAGGGCGGCCGGATGCTGTTGTCCTCCGAGGCCAATGCCGATTATTTCGATCTCGGCATCCATTTCACCAACCAGGTGCACCCGGCCTTTTGCGGGCCGGCCACGATTGCCATGGTTCTGAATGCGCTGGAGGTGGAACGGCCGAAATCGGACATGACGCTGGGGCTCGGCCTGTTCGATCAGGAGAATGTCTTCACGCCGGAGACCGAGGCCGTGAAGCCGCGCGCCGTGCTCGAGCGCTCCGGGCTGACGCTGGACGAGTTGGCGGGGATGTTCGGCGCGCATTCGGTTCAGGCCAAGGTCCACCACGCCGAGGACAGCTCGCTCGACGCCTTCCGCAGCGCCGCCACCGCCAGTATCGAGGATGACGTGAGCTTCGTCCTCGTGAACTACCTGCGGGCGGGTATCGGGCAGGAACGCGGCGGGCACATCTCGCCGCTCGGCGCCTATGACGCCGAGACGGACCGGTTCCTTATCCTTGACGTATCACGCTACAAGTACCCGCCGGTCTGGGTCGAGGCGGCCACGCTGTTCGACGCGATGAACACGCCCGATTCCGACAATGACAACCGTTCGCGCGGCTACCTGCTCGTGTCCCGCTAGAGCGCGGGGCCGGCCGGGCGACCGAGCACCCGCAACCGGCTGACGCCGCCATCGGGGAAGATGTTGAAGCGGACATGGGTCACGGGGCCGAGATCCTGCAGTTCCTCGCGGAAATCATGGATCGCGTCCGGGCCGAGTTTGACCTCGGGCAGGACGGTTTTCCAGAACATGGAATCGGTCACCAGAGCCTGGGTCAGCCCATCGCCGAAGCTTTGAAGGTCGGCGGCCTGAAGCGAGCAGCGGTCAGGGAAATTGCCCTTGAAGTGGGCCGTGTCCACGCGCAGTCCGTCGATGAGCCCGCGCGCGCCGAGCGCGATGACGATCCAGTCGTAGCCCGGCTCGCGCCGCCGCCGGGTTTCCCAGCCATCGCCCATGTTGAGGCCGCGCCCGGGCGCCAGAAGGCGCATGTAGTCGCCATAGTGGGCGTCCGACATGGCAAGGATGCGGCCGCCATTGAGGGCCGCGGCAAGGTCGATCTCCTGTCCGTCGCCGGTCGCGTCCAGCTCGGGCACGCCGAAGGCGCGCAGGCGCGCGACGCCGCCATCGGGGTAGATGTGCAGCCGAAGGTGGGTCCAGCTCTCGAAGCTCGCGCAGCGGAAATAGTGTTGCGCGCTGGGCCCGAGCGGCTGGTGGGGCAGGATCTCGGCCCAGAGGGTGTCCTCGGTGATCTCCTTTGTGGAAGCGGCTTCGATCCGGCAGGCGGGAGCGTAGTTGCCGGTGAAGTGGCGCGTGTCCACGTCGAACCCGAGCAGGCGGCCGGGCGCCGCGAGCTTGATGATCGCGTGGTCATGGCCCCCCCCGCGGCGGCGGCGGGTCTCCCAGCCGTCCATCCACTTGCCGTGATCGTCGAACTTGTCGGGAATGAAGATCGGCTCCGAATCTGCCAGCATCCGCTCCACCGGCGCGAAAAATTCGTCCGAGGACGAGACCGGCTTCGCGCCGAGACCGGCGGAGGCAAGGTTGATACCCGTACGGGCAAAGAGAGGAATGTCGGGGTTCATCGATTCAATCGTAGGCATGCGGCTACTTTCGGCATTTTTTTCGGGATGTATCGGCGAAACGTGCCAGAGGGTTCCGTCCCGGCGATCTGCTGCCGTAATCGCAGGCAGTTCCGGGATGTTGCCCATTTCCTAATCGAAGCATGTAGCGCGCGGCAAGCCTGCCGTTGCCGGTTGCTTTCGATTTGATCTTGGGCCGCGATTGCGTGACGCTCGGGACAGACGAACGGGAGTGCAAGCGATGGACACGACAATTCTCTGGGCCTGGGCGGAATTTGCGGCGAGATGGCTGCATGTCATTGCCGCGATCGCCTGGATCGGCTCGTCCTTTTTCTTCATCGCGCTGGATCTCGGCCTGCGAAAGGCGCCGGGTATGCCGCCGCTGGCCAGTGGCGAGGAGTGGCAGGTCCATGGCGGCGGCTTCTATCACATCCAGAAATACATGGTCGCGCCGGAGCGGCTGCCCGATCACCTGACCTGGCATATGTGGGAGAGCTACACGACCTGGCTCTCGGGTGCGCTGATGCTGGTGCTTGTCTATTACCTGGGCGCTGACCTTTATCTCGTCGATCCGGGGGTGCTGGATATGCCGAGCTGGCTGGCCATCGTGATCTCGGCCGGCTCGCTCACCCTCGGCTGGCTCGCCTATGACCGGATCTGCAAGTCGAAATTCGGCGAGGACAACACCAAGCTGATGCTGCTGCTCTACGGGATTCTCGTGGTCATGGCCTGGGGCTATTGCCAGATCTTCTCTGGCCGCGCTGCGCTGCTGCATCTGGGTGCGTTCACGGCGACGATCATGTCGGCCAACGTGTTCTTCATCATCATCCCCAACCAGCGGATCGTGGTGGCGGATCTGAAGGCGGGGCGGGTGCCGGATGAGAAATACGGCAAGATCGCGAAACAACGCTCGACGCATAACAACTACCTCACGCTGCCGGTTCTGTTCCTGATGCTGTCGAACCATTACCCGCTGGCCTTTGCCAGCAAGTGGAACTGGCTGATCGCGAGCCTTGTCTTCCTGATGGGCGTCACGATCCGGCATTACTTCAACACCAAGCACGCGAGCGATCACCCCAAGAAGGGGCCGCTCTGGACATGGGGGGCGACCGCGCTGCTGTTCGCGGCCATCGTGGCGCTGTCCATGGTGCCGCTCTTTGGCGAGGACGAGGGCTGGGAGGAAGAGGCGCTGAGCCCCGCCCAGTTGCGCTATGCCGAGGCGGACGGTTTCGAGGATGCCTTCGAGGTGGTGGTAAACAACTGCTCAATGTGCCACGCGCCGGAACCTGCCTGGGAGGGGCTCGGTGTGCCGCCCAAGGGCGTGAAGCTCGTCACCCAGAGTGACGTGGCGCGCCATGCGCAGCAGATCTACCTGCAGGCCGGCGTGACCCATGCCATGCCGCCGGGCGTTGCAAATTACATGGAAGCGTCGGATCGGGCGACGCTGGTGCGCTGGTATCACGGGGCGCTGGAAGGATAGCGCTTGGGGGCTCTGCCCCCAAACCCCCGGGATATTTCCGGAAAGATGATAGATGCACCAGAAGGGCCATCATCTTTCTTGAAATATCCCCGCCGGAGGCACAGTCCGAAGGACCGTATCGCGCCGAAGGCGCGCGCGCCCGTATGGCCGCTATGTCCGAATTCGGGAATTTCGTTGCAGCCTGCCGAAGGCTCAAAAGCGAGGATGTCGGCTGGCGCCCGGTCTTCGGGCTGACTCTTATTCCGCCGGGTAGCCGCCGACGGCTTTCACTTCGAGATAATCCTCGAGGCCGAACTCGCCGCCTTCGCGGCCATTGCCGGACTGCTTGATGCCACCGAAGGGCGAGGTTTTGGCACGGCTCACGCCGTTGATCTCGACCATGCCGGCCTTGAGCGCGTGGGCCATCCGGCGCTGGCGCTCCGGGTCCTGCGTCTGGGCGTAGTTGGTCAGGCCATAGACAGTGTCATTGGCGATCCGCACCGCTTCCTCTTCAGTATCGAAGGGGATGATCGACAGGACCGGGCCGAAGATTTCCTCGCGCGCGATAGTCATGTCGTTGGTGACATCGGCAAAGACCGTCGGGCGGACGAAATAGCCACGGTTGAGTCCCTCCGGGCGGCCCGGACCACCGGCGACGAGGCGGGCGCCTTCGGCGATGCCCTTCTCGATCAGGCCCTGGACCTTGTCCCACTGCATCTGGCTGACCAGCGGGCCCATGTGGCGTCCTTCCTCATGCGCGGAGGCGACGGCGGTGTTCTCGGCGGCTTGGCGCGCGGCCTCGACCGTCTGGTCATAGATTTCACGCTGCACCAACATCCGCGAGGGCGCGTTACAGGACTGGCCGGTGTTCTGCATCATGTGGCGCACGCCGCGCTCCACCGCCTTGGCGTCCGCATCGGCAAAGACCAGGTTGGCGCCCTTGCCGCCAAGCTCCAGGCTGACGCGCTTGAGCGTGTCGGCGGCGGCCTTGGAGATCAGGATGCCGGCGCGGGTGGAGCCGGTGAAGCTCACCATGTCGATGCCCGGATGGGCGGACAGCTGGCTGCCCACGCCCGGCCCATCGCCGTTGACCATGTTGTAGACGCCTGCCGGGACGCCCGCCTCGTCGAGAATCTCGGTCCAGAGCAGCGAGGAGAGCGGCGCGATTTCGGAAGGCTTCAGCACCATGGTGCAGCCCGCGAGCAGCGCCGGGATCACCTTGAGCGCCACCTGGTTCATCGGCCAGTTCCACGGCGTGATCATCGCCACGGTGCCGATCGGCTCCATGATGATCCGGTCGTTCGGAGAGTGGTCGTTCAGCTTCCGGACGAACTCGAAATCCTTCATCGTCTCGAGGAAGCCCTCGATATGCCACGAGCCGGAGGTGACCTGCGAGCTGCGCGACATGGATATCGGCGCGCCCATTTCGAGCGTCATCGCCTGCGCCATCTCCTCGGCGCGGGCGTTGTAGACCTCGAGGATCTTCTCGACCAGTGCGACGCGCTCGGCCGGATCGGTCGCGGACCAGGCGGGGAAGGCGGCATTGGCCGCGGCGACCGCGGCGTCGGTGTCGGCCTGATCGCCCAGAGAGATCACCGCGACCTCCTCCTCGGTCGAGGGGTCGATTACAGGGAAATCATTGGCAACGACCGGGTCCACCCAGGCGCCGTTGATATAGAACTGGCGTTTTTCGATCATGACGTTTCCTTCGCCGTAGACTTCAATTCGCGACACACTGTCACCGCTGAGGAGAGGCCGCAAGATCGGCCTTCACATCTTCGATCTAGAACCTATCTAACCGCGGGACACGCGAACCGTACACTTACAGGGAGCCATATAATGGGCCTTCGCATTAATGACATCGTCCCGGATCTGAAATTTGAAACCAGCCAGGGCGAGATCCAGTTCCACGACTGGATCGGGGACAGCTGGGCGATTCTCTTCTCGCATCCGAAAGATTTCACGCCCGTGTGCACCACCGAGTTCGGCGCCGTGGCGCAGCTCGCCGGGGAATGGGAGAAGCGGAACACCAAGGTGATCGGCCTGTCGGTGGATGGCGTGGAAGAGCACAAGCAGTGGATCGCCGATATCGAGAAATACGCCGAAGCGCCGGTGCCGTTCCCGATCATCGCCGATGAGAGCCTCGAGGTTTCCAAGGCCTTCGACATGCTGCCGGCCGAGGCTTACCTGCCCGATGGCCGCACGGCCGCCGACAGTGCCTCGGTGCGGTCGGTCTTCATCATTTCTCCCGACAAGAAGCTGCAGCTTTCAATGACCTACCCGATGTCGGTCGGCCGCAACTTCGCCGAGGTGCTGCGCGCGCTGGACGCGCTGCAAGCCACGTCCGGCACGCCGATCGCGACGCCTGCCAACTGGACCATGGGGCAGGACGTGATCATCTCTCTGGCGCTGGATGACGCCGCGGCCAAGGAGAAATTTGGCGAGTTCGACGCCATTCTTCCCTATCTGCGCAAGATCAAGTCGCCGGTCTGAAGCCATTGAAATTATTGCAGGAGCCTCGCCACCCGGCGGGGCTCTTGTTGTTTCGGCTCAACGGTGCCAACGTTGTGATACCCAATCCCAGCGCTGCGGTTGATCGTTCCGCGCGAGGCGTGGCAGGCTGGGCGCGTATAGATGAGGTGCCGCCATGATTTCTCGCAGGGTCTTTCTTGCCACCGCCACCGCCGGGCTTGCCGCGCCCGGGCTGGCGCTGGCGAAGCAGAAAAAAGAATTCAAACTGGACAAGCAGTTCGAGCCAAAGCTGGTCAAGGTCCGGCCGGAATTCGCGCCCGGAACCATCCATATCGAGCTTGGACGCTACTATCTCTATTACATCGCCGCACCGGAACAGGCCATTCGCTACGGCGTGGCCATTGGCGAGGAGGGGCGCAACCTGCGTGGCTCGGCCGTGGTCGGACGCAAGGCGGAATGGCCCAGCTGGACGCCGACGGCCAACATGATCCGGCGCGAACCGCAGGTTTATGCCAAATGGGCCGGCGGGCTGCCGGGCGGGCCAGAGAATCCGCTCGGCGCGCGGGCGATGTACCTTTATCGCGGCGGGCGCGACACGCGCTACCGCATCCACGGCACGCCGCAACCCTGGACCATCGGACGTTCGGTTTCCTCGGGCTGCATCCGGCTGACCAACGAGGCTGTTGTCGATCTCTACGAGCGGGTTTCGATCGGCACGCGCGTGACCATTCACTACCCGAAAAGCTGAGATCACGGACCGGAGAGGTGCTCGGTTCGGCACGGTCGGTCCGAGATTTGCTGCGTGTGCAGCGTGCTAACGCGCTGCGCTGCAGCGATTTTTATTTGAACGTACGTTCAAAAATTATTTGACGAGTCGCCTTCGTCCCGTCCTATAGTAACCCAAAGCCGCAAAGGCTGAGGTGTCGAAATGGCACCAGGGGAGGACATCACTTGAACGCGACCGCAACGCCCACGGGCGAGCTGTGTTCCGTTCCCGCGCTTCTGCGCCGAAATGCGCAGAAGTATGGCGACAGACCCGCCTATCGGGAAAAGGAATATGGAATATGGCAGAGCTGGACCTGGGCCGAGGCGGCGCAGGAGATCGAGTGGCTGGCGCTCGGATTTCTGGCGCTGGGGATGGAGCGGGGCGACCATGTTGCCATCATCGGGCGCAACCGGCCGGACCATTACTGGGCGATGATCGCCGCGCAGATGTGCGGTGCGGTGCCGGTGCCGCTCTATGCCGACGCGGTGGCCGAGGAGGCGGCCTATGTGCTCGGCCATTGCGGCGCGCGGTTCGTCGTTTGCGGCGACCAGGAGCAGGTGGACAAGGTGATCGACGTGCAGGACCAGCTGCACCAGATCGACCACGTGCTCTATCACGACAAGCGGGGAATGCGGAAATACGACCACGAACACCTGAACTGGCTGCATGACATCCAGGAGGAAGGCCGCGCGTCGCATTACCGGCACGAGGAGGAATTGCGCCGGCGCGAGGCGGAACTGACCTACGACAGCACCTGCGTGATGCTTTACACCTCCGGCACGACGGGCAAGCCCAAGGGCGTGGTGCTGTCGAACCGCAATATCATCGAGACCTCGAAAAATACCTCCGAATTCGATCACCTGCGGGTGGATGACGAGATCCTCGCCTATCTGCCGATGGCCTGGGTCGGGGATTTCATCTTTTCCATGGGGCAGGCGCTCTGGAACGGGTTCTGCGTGAACTGTCCGGAAAGCGCCGAGACGATGATGACCGATCTCAAGGAGATCGCGCCGACCTATTACTTCGCGCCGCCGCGGGTTTTCGAGACCCAGCTGACGCAAGTGATGATCCGCATGGAAGATGCGGGGAAATTCAAGCGCTGGCTGTTCCGGCATTACATGGATCTTGCCAAGCGGGTCGGCCCGCAGATCCTCGACGGAAAGCCCGTGGGGATGCTGGACCGGATGCGTTACGCGCTGGGCGAGTTCGCCATCTATGGCCCGCTCAAGAACACGCTGGGCTTTTCCCGGGTGCGCGTCGGATACACGGCGGGCGAGGCGATCGGGCCGGAGATCTTCGATTTCTATCGCTCGCTCGGGATCAACCTGAAGCAGCTTTACGGGCAGACGGAGGCCAGCGTCTTCATCGCCCAGCAGCCCGATAACGAGGTGCGCGCCGATACGGTGGGCGTCGTCTCGCCGGGCGTCGAGATCCGGATCGACGACAAGGGCGAGATCTTCTACCGCTCGCCGGGCACCTTCGTGGAGTATTACAACAATCCCGAGAGCACGGCCTCGACCAAGGATGCGGAAGGGTGGGTCGCCACGGGCGATGCCGGTTTCTTCGAGGAAGGGACCGGGCACCTGCGGATCATCGATCGGGCCAAGGACGTGGGCAAGATGGCCGATGGCCATATGTTCGCGCCCAAATATGTCGAGAACAAGCTGAAGTTCTTCCCCGACATCCTGGAAGCCGTGGTGTTCGGCAATGGCCGCGACCGCTGCACGGCCTTCATCAATATCGACCTGACGGCGGTCGGCAACTGGGCCGAGCGGAACAATATCGCCTATGCCTCTTACCAGGAGTTGGCGGGCCATCCGCAGGTGCTGGAGACGATCCGGTCCCACGTGGAAGAGGTCAATGCCTCGGTCGCGCAGGACGACATGCTCTCCGCCTGCCAGATCCATCGTTTCCTGGTGCTGCACAAGGAACTCGACGCCGATGACGGCGAGATGACCCGCACGCGCAAGGTGCGCCGTGGCAAGATCGAGGAGAAATACGCCGATCTGCTGGAGGCGCTCTATGACGGCTCGGAGACGATCTTCACCAAGACGGAAGTGACCTACGAGGATGGCCGCAAGGGCAGCATCTCCGCCACGCTGAAGCTGGTCGACGCCAAGACCGTGACGCCCCGCCATCACGAGGTTGCCGCCGAATGAAGGACATGTACGAACCCTATGAGACCCCGGACGGCCGCACCATTGGCGGCTGCCTGATGGAGATGAAGAACATCACGCTGAAATTCGGTGGCGTGGTGGCGATCAAGGATATTTCCTTCGACATCCGCGAGGGCGAGATCCGGGCGATCATCGGGCCGAACGGCGCCGGAAAATCCTCGATGCTCAACGTGATCAGCGGCTTCTATCATCCGCAGGAAGGCGAGGTCTGGTACAAGGGCGCGGTGCGCCCGGCGATGAAGCCCTACGAGGTGGCGCGCATGGGCGTGGGCCGCACCTTCCAGAACATCGCGCTGTTCGAGGGGATGACGGTGCTCGACAACGTCATGACCGGGCGGCTGACCCATATGAAGGCGTCGCTCTGGGAGCAGGCGCTCTGGTGGGGCAAGGCCGAGCGCGAGGAGGTCTTCAACCGCGACCAGGTGGAGAAGATCATCGACTTCCTCGAGATCCAGGCCATCCGCAAGACGCCGGTCGGCCGGCTTCCCTACGGCTTGAAGAAGCGGGTCGAGCTGGCGCGCGCGCTGGCCGCCGAGCCATCGCTCTTGCTGCTCGACGAGCCGATGGCGGGGATGAATGTCGAGGAGAAGGAGGACATGTCCCGCTTCATCCTCGATGTGAACGATGAATTCGGCACCACGATTGCCCTGATCGAACACGATATGGGTGTGGTGATGGACCTCTCGGACCGGGTGGTCGTTATGGATTACGGCAAGAAGATCGGCGACGGCACGCCCGACGAGGTGCGCAACGATCAGAACGTGATCGACGCTTACCTGGGGGTGCCGCATGAGTGAGGCCAAGCGCAAGGCCGGCTGGCTGGGACTGGGCTGCGGCACTGCCTGCATCTGGCTCGGCTACGTGAATGTGCCGGTCCCCCGGACGAGCGCCAATACCAACCGTGTCGAGGAGGCGAGCCCTTGGAAATCCTGAACAAGATCTTCGTCGCGCCCTTCGCGGACATGATCGCCGCGCCCGATTTCCTGATGCAGGTGCTGTGGGAAGGGCTGGTTTCGGGCGTTCTCTATGCGCTGATCGCGCTGGGCTTCGTGCTGATCTTCCGCTCCAGCCGGATCTTCAACTTCGCGCAGGGCATCATGGTGGTCTTCGCGGCGCTGACGCTGGTGGGGCTGCACGAGATGGGGGTTCCGGCCTGGATCGCGGTGGCGCTGACGCTGGCGGTGATGTTCGGGCTGGCGGTCAGCATCGAGCGGATCGTGCTGCGCCCGCTGGTGGGGCAGCCCGATATCATCCTGTTCATGGCCACGATCGGGATCACGCTGTTCCTGATCGGCTTCGGTGAGATCATCTTCGGTGGCGAGAACAAGCTGATGATCACCTCCGAGCTGGGCATTCCCACGGGCGATTTCGTGCTGGAGCCGTTCGGCGGGCTGCTGATTCTGCAGCATATCGACATCACGGCGGTTCTGGTGGCCGCCGCGCTGGTGGTCTCGCTGCTGGTGTTTCTCAACAAGACGCGGATGGGCCGGGCGATCCGGGCGCTGGGAGACGACCACCAGGCGGCGCTGTCGGTGGGCATCTCGCTGCAGACGATCTGGGTTCTGGTGTGGTTCATCGCCGGGATCATCGCGCTGGTGACGGGCATTGCCTGGGGCAGCCGCGCCGGCGTGTCCTTCGCGCTGGAAGTGATCGCCTACAAGGCGCTGCCGGTGCTGATGCTGGGCGGGCTGGAATCGATCACCGGCGCCATTATCGGCGGGCTTATGATCGGCATGCTGGAAAAGATGTTCGAGATCTACTGGGGCGCGCCGCTTCTGGGCGGCAATACCGAGAGCTGGTTTGCCTATGTGCTGGCGCTGGTGGTGCTGCTGTTCCGGCCGCAGGGGCTGTTTGGCGAGAAGATCATCGAGCGGGTGTGAGGCATTTGAACCCGCCGGGCCGGCGCGCGAACCGGCCCGGCGGGGAGATGGGAAGGACGAGGATTTGGCAAAGCTGATTGCAATTCTGAACGTGGTCGCCTGGGCGGGTTTCTGGGCCTTCGGCTACCTCGCCCTGACAGCGAACGGGGACTCGACCGGGCAGTTGATGACCGCGCTGATCCTCGCCGTGCTCGGTGCGGGGGCCGGGATCTGGGCCTATCTCTGGCTGGTGCGCCATAGCGAGGCCACCGGCTATGCCAAGCCGCCGCGGCGCGCCGTACCCGAGCAGCACCGCAACCCCGAACTCTACGAAGAAAACGAGGAAAACGCCTGATGCTCTACCGCACGGCTGGCCAGTTCAAGACGTCCTACAGGGCCGATCAGGCGCTGTTTCCGATCAAGCAGGACGCGTTCCTGCTGGGCGTGATCCTGATCTGCGCCTGGGTGGTCTTTCCGCTGACCGCATCCGAATTCACCTTCCAGACGATCCTGACGCCGATCCTGATCTATTCGCTGGCCGCCCTCGGGCTGAATATCCTGACCGGGTTTGCCGGTCAGCTTTCGCTGGGGACAGGCGCCTTCATGGGCGTGGGCGCCTATGCCTGCTACAAGATGATCACGCTGATGCCGTGGATGAACCCGGTCATCGCGATCCTGCTTTCGGGCGTGTTCTCCGCCGGTGTCGGCGTGATGTTCGGCATCCCATCGCTTCGGATCAAGGGCTTCTATCTCGCCATTGCCACGCTGGCGGCGCAGTTCTTCCTGGTCTGGCTGTTCGAGAAATGGGCCTGGCTCTACAATTACAATGCCTCGGGCGCGATCCAGGTGCCGAATCTCGACATGTTCGGCCTCTATGTCGCCGGGCCCCAGGCAAGCTCCATGACGCAGTATTACGTCGTGCTCTTCATCGTGACGCTGCTGACCTATCTCTGCATCAACCTCACGCGCGGCAATCTCGGCCGGACGTGGAAGGCGACGCGGGACATGGATATCGCGGCGGAGCTGATCGGCATCAATCTGATGAAATCCAAGCTCACGGCCTTTGCGGTGTCCTCCTATGTCGTCGGCGTTGCCGGGGCGCTCTTCGTCTTCATGTGGCGCGGCGCGGCGGAACCGAACCTGTTCGATATCCCGCTGAGCTTCCGCGTGCTGTTCATCGCCATCATCGGCGGGCTTGGCTCGATCATGGGCAATTACCTCGGTGCGATCCTGATCGTCGGGCTGCCGGTGGTGCTGAACACCGTGCCCTCGGCGCTCGGGATCCACGTGGAATCCGCGCTGCTGGAGCACCTGAACATCATGATCGTGGGCTCGCTCATCATCTTCTTCCTGATCATCGAACCGCATGGGCTGAACCAGCTCTGGCGGCTGATCCGGGAGAAGCTGACCATCTGGCCCTTCCCGCATTAGGGCGATCGTCAATCCGAATAACAAACCGGGGAAAACCCCACCAACCGCAACGTCGACCATGTTCCATCAGGGAGGAGAAACATGAAGACCTTTACCAAGCTGGCCCTGGCCTCTGCGCTGAGCCTTGGCCTTGCCGCCCCGGCCTTTGCCGAGGGCCTTTTCGCGCCAAACCTGACCTATCGCACCGGTCCTTTCGCTTCCACGGGCATTCCGCTCATGGATGGCCAGAAGGATTACATGACGCTGCTCAACGAGCGTGACGGCGGCATTGGCGGTGTCATGATCAATTTCGAGGAATGCGAGACCGGCTATTCCACCGAGAAGGGCGTGGAGTGCTACGAGCGCACCAAGGCCGATGCGATCGTGACCCAGCCCTGGTCCACCGGCATTACCCTGCAGGTGCTGCCCAAGACCAATACCGACATGATCCCGATCCTGGCGCCGGGCTACGG
This sequence comes from Aliiruegeria lutimaris, assembly GCF_900099935.1. GTDB lineage: Bacteria > Pseudomonadota > Alphaproteobacteria > Rhodobacterales > Rhodobacteraceae > Tropicimonas > Tropicimonas lutimaris. Next base: position 33,053 of record NZ_FNEK01000033.1, read on the forward strand.
CTTCTCGCCGATGGCCAATGGCAAGGTGTTCCAGTGGGCCTTCAACCCGCCGGTCTCCTACTGGGACGGCGCCTCGATGATCATGCAGTATCTCTCCGGCGGCGACATGGGCAGCCTGAGCGGCAAGAAGGTCGTGCTGCTGCATCTGGACCACCCCTTCGGCAAAGAGCCGATCCCCGTGCTTGAGGCGATGGCCGAGGCCTATGGGTTCGAGTTGAAGCTTGTGCCGGTCGGGCTCAAGGAAATGCAGAACCAGTCCGCGCAGTGGCTGCAGATCCGCCGCGAGCGTCCGGATTACGTTGTCATGTGGGGCTGGGGTGCGATGAACGCGTCCGCCATTGCAGAAGCCGTGAAGACCAAGTTCCCGATGGAGAATTTCGTCGGCGTCTGGTGGGCCGGTCATGATGCCGATCTCAAGCAGGTCGGCGCGGACGGCAAGGGCTACAAGTCGATCTCATGGTCGATGCCGCAGCCCGATTCGCCGCTGATGGCCGATGTGAAGAAGTACGTGATCGACGCCGGCAAGAGCACGGTCGAGGATCCGAACTCGGTCTTCTACCAGCGGGGGCTTGTCATTTCGATGTTCCTCGCCGAGGCGATCTCGGTCGCGCAGGCAGAGTTCGGTGTCGCCGAGATCAATGCCGAGCAGCTTCGCTGGGGGCTTGAGAACCTCAACATCACCGACGAGCGCCTGGCGGAACTGGGCATGACCGGCATGGTACCGCCCTTCTCGACGTCGTGCTCCAACCATACCGGCCATTCTGGCGCCTGGATGCTGGAATGGGACGGCGAGAAATTCGTCAAGGCATCGGACCTGCTGATGCCGGATGCGGAATTCATCGCGCCGCTGGAGGAGGCCAACTCGCTCGAATATGCCGAGGCGAACGCTCCCTGGCCGATGAACGAGGCCTGTAACTAAGGCCACCACTCACGGCCCGCCGGCGGTTTTTCGGCCGCCGGCGGGAACTAGGTATTTTTTCCAACAAGAAGAACGCGATGCTGGATTCTGCTCCTGACGTGACGGCCGAGACGCTGCTCGAGGTCAACAATATCGAGGTGATCTACAATCACGTGATCCTCGTGCTGAAGGGCGTGTCGCTCTCGGTGCCCAAGTGTGGGATCACGGCGTTGCTCGGTGGAAACGGGGCGGGCAAGACGACCACGCTCAAGGCCATTTCGAACCTGCTGCATTCGGAGCGGGGCGAGGTGACGAAAGGCTCGGTGAAATACAAGGGCGAAGTCGTGCAGGATCTCGACCCGGCCAAGCTGGTCAAGAAGGGCGTGATCCAGGTGATGGAGGGCCGGCATTGCTTCGGGCATCTGACGGTCGAGGAGAACCTGTTGACCGGCGCCTATACGCGCGGCGATGGCAAGGCCGCGATCGAGGCCGACCTGGAGATGGTCTATAATTACTTCCCGCGGCTGAGGGAGCGGCGGCGGAGCCAGGCGGGCTATACCTCGGGTGGCGAGCAGCAGATGTGTGCGATCGGGCGGGCGTTGATGAGCCGGCCGGAGACGATCCTGCTCGATGAGCCTTCAATGGGGTTGGCGCCGCAGCTGGTGGAGCAGATTTTCGAGATCGTGAAGGCGGTCAACGAGGGCGAGGGCGTCAGTTTCCTGCTGGCGGAGCAGAACACGAACGTGGCGCTGCGCTTTGCCCATTACGGCTATATCCTGGAATCGGGCCGCGTGGTGATGGACGGGCCGGCCGCGGAGTTGCGGGAGAATCCGGATGTAAAGGAGTTCTACCTCGGCATGGGCGACGACGGGCGGAAATCTTTCCGCGACGTGCGCTCCTACCGGCGCCGCAAGCGCTGGCTGAGCTGAGGTTTCGGCGGCCGGGAGGGGAGGCCCGGTCTCCATGGCGGGTCCGCGTTCTTCGGAGCGCGGCCCGTTTTTTTGGGCGGGTGGTGCAAAGCGCTTTGCAGCCGTGGTTGCACCACGGCGTGTGCGCGGCCAGGGCGAATTGCGGTCGCTTTTGAAAGGGGTTGCGTGCCTGGTGAGCGGCTGCGCCGGAAAGCTGCCGGCCGTTCGGGGCGCGTCCTTTCCACACGGGGCGACGCTCGACGCTTGACAAAACTGCAAAGGAATCGCTCGAAGCCATTGAAGAATCTGTCGGCAGACAGATATATTCGATCAAACGAATGTGAGGCATGACGAATGTTCCTGACCATGATGAACCCTTTTGCGGCGGGCGCGGTTCCGATTGAACCGCTGAAAGCCATCGCGATGATGAAGAAAAACCAGGCCGTGCTGGTGGATGTGCGCGAGGCGCATGAATTTGGCAGCGGCCATGCCAAGGGGGCGGTCAATATCCCGGTGGGACAGGTCGCGCGCATGGCGGATCCGGCCTCGGCGGAGTGCCATCCGGCGCTGAAGCAGGGAAAGCCCGTGATCCTCTATTGTCTGTCCGGGTCGCGTGCGACCATGGCGGGCAAGGCGTTTCGCAAGCTGGGCCACGAGAAGGTGTTCAACTTCGGCGAACTGAAGAAGTGGACATTTTCCGGCGGAGATGTCGAACTCTGACCGATCACCGCGCTCGCAGCCCGAGCGCGTCTATCCGTTCCTCGGCGAGGCTCAGCAGGGTGCGAAACGCCTGGTTTGACTGAAGCGAGCGCCGATGGATTGGACCGGATTGAAAGGCTATGGGCTTCAGGTTCGTCGGGATGATCGTGAGGCCCGTGCCGTGGCTGGAGGTCAGCGACGAGGACGGCAGAAGGGCGAGGAAATCGCCTTCGCGCAGCAGTTCCAGCACGGTGATCATGGATTCGCACTGGATGGCCGCGTGGACGCGGGTGCCGGTTTCCTCCTGGATCGCGTCCCGTACAGTATCGAGATAGGCCAGGTCGCTCTGGTAGGAGAGCCAGGGCCATGACAGCAGGTCCCGCGCCGATGCCACGCCTTTTGACAGCAGCGGGTGCGTGTCGCGCCCGATAACCGTGAGTTCGGCCGCCATCAGCGCCCGGCGGATGAGGAAGCTCGGCAGGCCCTCGATACGCTGGAACCCTCCGAAAAACGCGTCCAACTCGCCGTTTTGCAGCCGCGGGGAGGCGGTGGTGTAGTCCATCGGCTCCAGCGTGACGGAAAGGGCCGGGTGGCGGGCATGCATGCGGGCAATGCAATAGGGCAGGATCGTGTGCATCCAGACCGGCGCCGCAGCGATCCGGATTGTGCCGCGCTCGCCTTCGCGCAGGGCGCGAATCTCGATCTCGGCGAGGTGGCTTTCGCGCAGCAGGTGGCGGGCGTGGATCAGCACGCGGCCGCCAAGCGATGTCAGGTGGACACCACGCGAGCGGCGTTCGAACAGCGGCGCGCCGACCTGCTCCTCCAACAGGCGGATCGAGCGGGTGAGCGCTGGCTGTGTCAGGCCGATCTGGTCGGCGGCGCGGCGCACGGAACCGGACTCGGCCACGGCGACGAAACGTTTCAGGCTTTCGAGATTCTCAAGCATGACTCACGCGGTTTCGGCGATGCGGGCGAGGATCGTCATCGCCTCGTCCTCTCGCCCGTCCGGCACGAAGAGGTGATCGTGGTAGAAGCCCGAGACCGGGTTCACCCCCATGCCATGTCGGGCAAGCTCCGTGGCGATGCGGGCGATAAAGCCGACGGCTTCGAGCGAGGAATGCACGTCGAGCGTGATCATTCGGCAGGGAAACGCGTGATCCAGGCCACGGGCCACTGCCTCGGCCTTTCGCAGGATCAGCGTCGTCCCCTCGGCCTCTTCGAAAACCATGCGGGGGGACAGGTCGGCGGGGCGCAACCCTCGCACGGTGGCGAAGACGTAAAGATCCGGGTCCAGTCTGGCCGAAAGGCTGCGGAGAAGCGCGTCGAGGTTGGTTTCTCCGGACATGAGGTCTCTCCACTTGGCGGCTACATGTGATGCATAATCGTTATCGATATTTAAAAAATGTCAACTTTTACTGATCGAAGCTTTGACGCAGGCTCGGTGGCGAGGAGAACCGAATCCGTCATGCCAGGGAGGAACTCATGACATTCGCCAAGACCGGGCTTTCGCGCCGTGCCTTTATCCAGGGAACCACCGCCGTCATTGGGGCTGCCGCGTTTGGGGCGCATCGTGCGGCCGCAAGTGTACCCGCGCCGATTGGCGATCTTCCCAAGGGCGTCACCTTCCGCTGGATCGACTCGGGCGACCAGAAGGCGGTGTTCTACAAGAAGTTCTTTGCCGATTACGCCAAGGATCGCGGCATCGAGGTGGTCTATGACGCGCTGCCGTGGAACGAGATCGCGCAGGTCGTGCCGCTGGGCGTGCGCAACAACTCCGCCCATGACGTTTTCGCGCTGCCGCAGAACGTGAACCCGGCCGATGCCGTGGCGCAGGGCTGGGTGCAGCCCTATGACGATTTCATCCCCGATATTGCCACGTGGAAGGCCAGCTTCCCGGCCGGTGCCTTCCTGCCCGGCATCAACGAGTTCGACGGCAAGACCTATGGCCTGCCGTTTACCTCGAACAAGCGCTACGGCACGCATCTGCTCTACAACAAGGCCTACATGACCGAGGCGGGCTACGATCCGGAGGCCAAGCCGCTCAACTGGACCGAGTTCCGCGACGCCGCGAAAAAGATCACCGAAGCCGGCAAGGGCCGCTATTTCGGCTTCATCATCGGCGGCAACCAGCTTGGACGCTGGAGCCAGACGGTGCGCAACATGGGCCGGATGGCGGGTGCCAGCGCGGGTGGCGACAGCGTGATCGAGGCGGATATCGATTTCCGCACCGGCGATTACGTCTTCGACAGCGACGCCTATATCGCCGCGATCGAGCTGCTGATCGCCATGCAGGCGGATGGCTCCGTCTTCCCCGGCATCATGTCGATGAACGCCCCGCAGGCGCGGGCCTACATGCCGCAGGGCGCGGCGGGCATGATCCTGCAACGACCGTGGAATATCGGCGGCTGGGAAGGCCAAAACCCGGAATTCGATTTCGGCGTCTCCTCCGGCCCGGTGCCGGATGAGGGCCCGGTTGGCAAGCTGACCATCGGCCAGGGCGCGCTGGCGCCGAACACGATGTGGCTCTTCAAGGGCTCCGAGCTTGGCCCCATCGCGGGCGATATCTTCCATTATCTCGGCACGGTCGAGGGGCAGACCGCCTGGGCCAATATCGTCGGAGCGGGCGATCCGCCGATCTTCCCCGAAGCGCTGGAAGGCGCAGAGATGTCGTACCGTTCCAAGGCGATCCTGCAGCATTTCAACGAGGCGATCCGCGTCGGGCCGAACCCGGTGGTGGGCAATTCGGAACTGGGCAAGGTGATCGGAGCCTTCCAGGCGCCGGAGGTGAACTTTGCCCGCACCGTGCAGGGGCTTGTCGCCGGCGAGCTGAAGGGCGTCGCACAGGAGATGAAGGGCCTCAAGGACCGCTACAACGCCGCGCTCGACGCCGCCTTCGCCAAGGCCAAGGCGGATGGTGCCGCCGTGGATCGTTCTGACCTGGTCTTCTCGAACTGGAATCCGAACGAGGATTTCGGAGCTGCCGACTATTGAAGCATTTCGCCGTGACCTGAATCGTCTTTCGCTGTCTCTCGGCACAGCCTCGAATGCGAAAGACGATACGAGATAACTCAGGTTGATGGCAAAACGCTATGATCGGCTGACCGGGGCCGCCCGCCTCCCCTAGAGGGCGGCCCCACCCCCCATTTGAGGCAAGGCGCGAACCGTGTTCGAGACATTGCACCGATACAGGTATCACTACCTCATGCTGCTTCCGGGGCTGATCCTGGGCGGCATGTTCGTTTTCTATCCGATCTTCGCGGCCTGCTATTACGCGATGCATGACTGGTCGGGTTTCAACTCCGACAAGGTCTTCGTGGGCATGGGGAATTTCGTGAAACTGTTCACGGACCCGATCTTCTGGGATGCCTTCCAGCGCGCGCTGATCTTCCTGCTGGGCACGGTGCCCTTGCAGATGACCATCTCGCTCGTGCTTGCCGTGCTGCTCAACAACCAGCTGCTGAAGATGAGCACCTATTTTCGGACGATGATCTTCCTGCCCGTGGTGACCCCGGTCGCGGTGATCGGCATCATCTGGACCTTCCTGCTCTCGCCCTTCAACGGGCCGGTGAACGGCTTGCTGCTCGATCTCGGGCTGATCTCGCGGCCGGTGGACTTCCTCGGCTCGACCGACACGGTGATGCCCTCGGTGATCGGCGTCTATGTCTGGAAATGGCTCGGCATCACCATGATCTACTGGCTGGCCGCGCTGCAGACCGTGCCGGACGATGTCTATGACAGCGCCAAGCTCGACCGGTGCCGGGGCGCGAAGCTCGTCTGGTATATCGTGCTGCCCATCGTGCTGCCCTTTGCCGTGGCGATCACGCTGATCTCGGCCGTGGGCGCGCTCAACGTCTTCCCGCTGATCATGTCCATGACCAATGGCGGGCCGTTCTTCGCCTCCGAGGTGATGGAGATCTTCATCTATCGCACCGCTTTCGCCACCGGCGACGGCTCGATCCCGCGGCTCGGCTACGCGGCGGCGGCGGGCGTGTTCTTCGGCTTCGTCGTGCTCTCGCTCACCATCGGACAGGCCATCGCCACGCGGCGCGCCCGCGCCGGGGCCAAGGAGATCCGCTCATGAGATCGCGCCTCTCTCCGCTCCGCATCGTCTATGGCGACCACCGGGCCAACTGGCGCATCGGCCTCGTCTCGGCTTTCCTGACGGTGATCTGCCTGATCTGGATCTATCCCTTCGTCTGGATGATCTCGACCTCGCTCAAATCCAATGCCGAGATGTTCTCCAACCCCGGCCTGATCCCGCAAAGCTGGGCCACCGAGAACTATGCCCGCGCCTGGACCGAGGCGCATATGGGCAGCTATTTCTTCAATACGCTGATCGTGACCGTTGGCTCGGTGGTCATCGTCACGACCTGCACCTCGATGCTCGGCTATGTGCTGGGACGCTACCGCTTCCCGGGCCGCAACATCCTCTTCTTCTCCTTCGTGGCGACGGTCTTCATTCCGCAGGGCTTCACCATCATCCCGGTTTTCGAGTTGCTGTCGCGACTGGGACTCTCCTCGAACCTGTTCGGCCTGACGATTGCCACCTCCGGCCACGCTATGGTGATCTTCGTCGTGCTCTTCGCCGGTTATTTCGCGCAACTCCCGCGGGAGCTGGAGGAGGCCGCGCGGGTGGATGGCGTGAGCTTCCTGAAGATCTTCTGGTACGTGATGCTGCCGTTGGCGCGGCCGATGGTGGTGACGGTGGTGATCATGCAGGTGCTGCATGCGTGGAACGACTTCCTGCTGCCCTTGGTGGTGACGCTGGCCAACCCGGCGATCCGCACGCTCTCGGTCGGCATCTATGCCTTCAAGGGCGAGCAGTTCATCGACTGGACCGGCATGGCGGCGGCAGCGACGATCTCCATCGTGCCGATCGTTGTGCTGTTCATGCTGTTGCAGCGGTATTTCATCAACGGCCTCGCCGGGGCGGTGAAGGGATGACGATGCTTCCGACATACGTAATAGGCGATGAGGGCAGCGCCCGACCCTGGGTGGGCGCGCCGCAACGCAGTTTCAACGCGGTTTATCTCAAAGCCCCGGACGCCGGATCAACGACATACGACATCACCAATGCGCCCTCCCGCGGGGAGGGTCGGGCGCGGCCCGGGCTGGACGCCCGTGCCAGTTCTTATTGTGAGCAAAACGCCCTAAGATCGAAAAGGATAAACCGGTGACCAAGCGCCCAAACATCCTGCTCATCACCACCGACCAGCAGCATTTCAGCGCGCTCGGCGCGGTGAACCCGGCGATCCGGACGCCCAATCTCGACCGGCTCTGTGCCGAGGGCACGCGGTTCGACCGCGCCTATTGCCCCGCGCCGACCTGCACGCCCTCGCGCGCCTCGATCATCACCGGGCTGATGCCCTCGCAGCACGGCGCCTGGACCATCGGCTGCAAGCTGCCCGAGGAGGTGCCGACGCTGGGCGCGGCGCTCTCTGAGGCGGGCTACGCCACCGGCCTGATCGGCAAGGCGCATTTCCAGCCGCTGGCGGGCGAGGGCTCGCTAGAAAAACAGCCGATCCTGCGGGATTTGGACTTCTGGCGCGGCTTCCACGGCCCCTTCTACGGCTTCGATCATATCGAACTGTGCCGAAACCACGCCGACGAGGCCCATGTCGGCCAGCATTACGCGGCGTGGATGGAGGATAACGGGCTGGCGGACTGGAAAGAGTATTTCCAGCCGCTTCCGGGGGACTCCGCGTCGAAAGCGCCTGTTATGGCGCAGGGTGCGCCCTATTGGGCGCGCGAGGGGCGCGTCTGGGCGCTGCCGGAGGAGATGCATTACACGACCTGGATCGGCGAGCGTTCCATGGCCTTCCTCGACCGCGCCGCCGAGGCGGACACGCCTTTCCTGCTCTGGACGTCCTTCCCCGATCCGCACCCGCCCTACACGGTGCCCGAACCCTGGGCGACGATGTACGACCCCGAGGACATGGAGCCGGGGCGGTTGACGCCCGGTGAGCACGACCGCAACCCACCGCATTTCGCGAAGACCCAGCAGGCAGCGCCTGACTTCGCCGGCTGGCACGAGCCGTATGAGGCCCATGGTTGTGCCAGCCACCTTTACCCCGAAGACGCGCTGAAAAAGGACATGGCCGTCTATTACGGCATGATGTCCTTCCTCGATCACGAGATCGGCCGCATCCTCGACCACCTGGAACAGCTCGGGCTGGCAGAGGATACGCTGATCGTCTTCACCACCGATCACGGGCATTTCCTCGGCCAGCACGGCCTCGTGGCCAAGGGGCCGTTCCACTACGAGGACATGCTGCGGCTGCCCTTCATCGTCCGTTGGCCGGGCCGCGTGCCGGCGGGGCGGGTGAGCGATGCGCTGCAATCGCTGGTGGATTTGATGCCGAGTTTTCTCGACGCGGCCGGGTTCGGCGCGCCGGACAATCTGCAGGGTATTTCGCAGCTTCCCGTCTGGACGGCAGAGGCCGGGAGTCTCCGGGATTTCGTCCTTTGCGAGAACCGGCACAACCCGGTGCGCCCGCATGTGACGAGCTTTATCGATGCCCGCTACAAGATCTCGGTCTATCGCGAGGGCGATTGCGGCGAGATTTTCGACCTGCGGGAGGATCCGGGCGAGATCCGCAATCTGTGGGAAGATCCACAGCGCGAACCGCTCAAGCGCGAGCTGTTGCACCGGATGGTGCAGGCCATGCTCGCCTCCGAACCGATGAAGACGCCGCGGGTGGCGCAGGCCTGAAGGCGGGTGAAAACCGGATATTCAGTTTCGCAGGGAGCCACACTAGACTTTCCGAAGGGCTTCTGGAGGCTGTCTGCGTGCAACGATCATTTGGCGAGAAGAAACAAGATGCCTGGCCGGAGACGGCGGCGATCAGGCGGCTTGTGGCGTCCCTCGCCACCGAGTTGGAAAAACTCCCGCATTCCGGCGCGGCGATACCGCCCGAAATCTTGAAGCTTGGCCGGGCTATAGGCGACCTGGCGCGCTCCAACGCCATGTCGCTGGGGGAAGCCGATGCCGTCAAGGCGCAAGTGATCCGGGGGTGGATCTCAAGTTGGCCACGCATCGAGGCGCTCTTGCAGGCGCAGTGCCCCGCGGTTGCCCGCCCGCTCTTTCCCGAGTTCGAGGATCCCTTGCATCCGCGCCGGCTCCAAGCTGAGCTTGCCAATCAGTTTGCCCATGGGCAGCACCGGCTGCTCAATACACTGACACAGGACGCGGATACCGAAGTGGAAGGGGCTTTCAGCGATATCTCTCTTCCCCTGTCCGTTTTCCTGGAGAATATCCACGCCGCTTGCCGCGTCCTGCTGGCGCTCGGGCGCCATGAAGACCGGCGCTTCGTCGATATCGGCTGCGGCAGCGGCGAGAAGCTTCTTGCTGCGGCGCCCTGTTTCGAGCGCGTGACCGGAGTGGAGATCGATCCGGGTTATGCCGCGCTGGCCCGCGACATCACCCACCGCGCGCGTATCGGAAATGCGGATATCGTCGAGACCGATGCGCGCACATACGAAGGCTGCGCGCAACAGGACGTGATCTATTTCTACCGCCCCATGCGCTACCCAAAGGCGCTGGCGCAGCTCGAAAGCCAGGTGGTCGAGACCTGTCGCGCGGGCACGCTCCTGATCGCGCCGTATGAGGGCTTCCGTTACAAGTTCAAGGAGCTCGGTTGCGCCCATCTGGGCGGTTTTCTCTATGTTTCGGGTCTGGAGGACGCGGAGGCGGAGGTGCTGCGGAAAAAGGCGGAACTGATCGGTCCGCATGTGAAGCGCGAACTGCCGGAGCTTCCAAAGATCTGGGCGCCTATCCTCGAAGCATCGCGGCTGCGCGGCTTCTCGCCCCTTGTGAACCGCTATTCGGGCACATGGTAACCAGCCTCGGCCATCAGCCGGATGGAGGCCGTTTCGACCGCCTCTTCGAGTTCCGTCATGAAAACACGCTGCTTGAGGCCCGGCTGGATGACCGGCAGGAACTCGACCACCGCAAGGCCGGGCTTGCGCAGCACGCCGAAGCGCGGCCAGAAAACGCCGACATTGGTGGCCGCAGGCACGCAATCTTGCTCCAGTTGGCCGTAGAGAACGCCGGTGCCGATCTTGTAGGGCAGCCTTGCCTCCGGCGCGACGCGGGTCCCTTGCGGATAGATGATGAGCTGCCCCGGCGAGCTGAGCCCGGCCGCGACACGCTTTTTCATTTCCAGAACTGCCTGGCCGCGCTTGCCGCGATCGACGGGAATGCAACCGATCCACTTGGCGTACCACCCGACGATGGGAACGAAGCGCAACTGCGCCTTCATGATGAATTTCGGTCGCGGCACCTGCGAGACGATCATGATGATGTCGAAGAAGCTCTGGTGCTTGGAGGCGATGATGCATTCGCCGGTGGGAACCGTTCCGCGCAGCTCCGAGCGCAGCCCGACCATCCACGACGCCGTCCAGCGCACCCAGCGGCAATAGGTGCGGCAGGCGGTGAAGGCCATCGGGCGGTGGACCAGCGTGATGGGGGTAAAGAACAGCGCCATCAGCACCATCATCAGGTACATCTGGGTGTTGAAAATCAGCGAGCGCAGGTATTGCAGCATGTCACGTTGTCTTTCGCAATTGCCGGAAGGCGGCATAGCGTGTTGCCGCGAAGGCGACGATGGCGGCGATGGGCGGAATGGCCAGTGGCAGCAGCCAACTCGTGCCGGTGAGGCTTAGCCCGGTCAGGAAGCCGCCCTCGGCATCGGCGCTTGGCAGCAGCGCGATGGCGGCCATGCCGAGCGCTGTGCCGGTCGCCGCGCCCACCAGCGCACGCAGCGTGAAGCGGCGCACGAAGGCGCGGGCGATATAGGTGTCGAGCGCCCCGATCAGGCGCAGCGCGGCGATCACCCGTTCATTGGCGGCGAGCGCGGCCTGCGCGGCTAGCGTGATCATGGCGGCGGTCGCGGCCGAGATCAGCCCAAGCGACAGCAAGCCCAGCATCCGAAGCCGCTCGGCGGCGTGGACCAGCGGTTCGCGCCAGCGGGTGTGATCGTCGTAAACGGCGCCGGGCGCCTCGCCCGCGAGCCGTGCCCTGAGCCCGGCCACGTCCACGCCCTCCTCGGTCTCGACCACCTCGATCAGCTCCGGAATGCGCAGCGCGTCGAGCGGCAGGTCCGGCCCGAACCACGGCTCCAGCAGCGCCATGCGTTCGGCATTGCCGAGCGGGCGCGCCTCTGCCACCCCGGGGGTGGTCTCCAGCACGGTCAGGGTGTTGGTCAGCTGTTGGGCGGCCTGCTCGGGCGGGGCGGAGATCCGAATGGTGGCGGTGCGCGCCAGCGCTTCGGACCAGCGGGTCGCCAGCCGGTCGGTCGCCAGCGACAGCGCCAGCGCGAACACGGCGAGAAAGGCCATGGCGGCGGCGGTAAACACGGTGAGCCGCGCGGTGAAGCCGGTCGGTGGCACCACGCGATCGGCCCCGCTCGTGCCCGCCAGGAAGGCGCCCGCCTTGCCGAACACGCTCATAGCTCCGCTCCCGCCAGAGACAGCGTGCCGCCGGCAATGCGCAGCACGCGGGCCGAGACCTGGGTCTTGGCGGCGCGGATCAGGTTGAGATCATGCGTGGCCACGAGGATCGTCTTGCCCATCCGGTTCAGCTCCACCAGCAATTGCAGCAGGCGCAGCGACATCTCCCAGTCGACATTGCCGGTCGGCTCGTCGGCCAGCACGATCTCCGGGTCCATGATCACCGCGCGGGCAAGGGCGGCGCGCTGGCGCTCCCCGCCCGAAAGCTGCGGCGGCAGCGCGTCTGCGCGCGAAGACAGCCCGACCCAGGCCATGAGTTCTTTCAGGTTCTGGTCCTCCGGGGCCGCATCGCGCCCGGTGACGGCGAGCGGCATGGCGAGGTTCTCGGTCAGCGGCAGGTGGTCGAGAAACTGACAATCCTGATGCACCACGCCGATCCGGCGGCGCGTGCGCGCGACATCATCGCGGCTCATAGACTTCACATCGCGGCCGAAAATGGAAAGCTGCCCGGATGTTGGCAGCAATTCCATGTAGCACAGCTTGAGCAAGGTCGACTTGCCGGCGCCCGAGGGCCCGGTGAGAAAATGAAACGATCCCGGTGCAAGGTGCAGCGTGACGTCTCCAAGAAGGGTGCCGTTGCCATAGGAATAGGCAACATCGTTCAGTTCGATCACGAAATCTCCTTCCCCTCCCTGCGCGGCCCGTTGTGCCTGAGCAACGGACGCGTTTCAACGGGGTTCGCATCCGAAGGGATGTGCATTTTCTTTGTCATCCCCCCGATCCCGAGGCATAAACGTAGAAAAGTCAGAGCAGTGGGGCAGTTTGCAAGCCCCGTCGAGAGGGGACATGCGCCTTACCTGTCCAAATTGCGGAGCCCAGTACGCGGTCGATGCCCGTGTGATTCCGGATACCGGTCGGGACGTGCAATGCTCGAATTGCGGCAAGACGTGGTTCCAGCATCATCCAGATCATCCGTCAGCTCCGGAAACGCCCGTCGAAGAGCCGGAAATTTCCGCGCCGCCCCCGCCGGACCCCGAGCCCGAACCACCCGCGCGGCAGCCAGCCTCCGTTGCGCCCGCCTCCGCGGCTGTCGCCGAGCCTGAAACGGCCGACGAAATTCCGGATCCTGCGCTGGGGTCGGCGGCTGGGATTTTCGATGAGCCCGACGAGCCCGATGATCTGCCCATAGAGGCTGACCTGCCCGACGAAGCGACGCCGGAGGTCGAGGAAAAAGAGCCCGAAGAGGCACCCGACTCCGAGCCGATTCCGCCCCGCCGGCCCGTCGACGCGGCTGCGATGGCGGTTTTGCGTGAGGAAGCCGCGCGTGAGCAGGCTGCCCGCCAGGCGGAACGCGGCGCGCTGGAGACGCAGGGCGAGTTGGACATGCCTGCCCCGGAGCGCGCTGCGCGCCGGCCGGAGCCGGATCTGGTCCCGCGCGAACCGGCGCGGGTCGTGCCGTCGGACACGATTCCGGCCGAGGAAGAGGAACGCAGCGACAAGCCGGCGCCGCGCCGCGAACGCCTTCCCGATGTCGAGGAGATCAATTCGACCCTTCGGCCAGAGGAGGCCGCTTCCGCCCGGAGCGCGGAAAACCGGGTTCCCCGGGAAGAGCGCAGCCGTGGCCGCCGGATCGGCATGGGGCTCGCGTTCCTGGTCTTCGGCGGCCTTGCCTTGCTCTACAGCCAGCACAAGACGGTTGCGGACAAGCTGCCGCAGGCGGCGCCGGTGCTGGAGCAATATGTGACGTCGGTCGATGCGGCGCGCCTGCGGCTGGACCGGGCGCTGCGGTCCTCCGTGGCCAGGCTGCAGGGAAGCGGCGAGTAGCCCGCCCTGTCGATGCCGCATCGGCAGCCTGCCGTCTCTGCCGGTAACCCATTCTGAAAACGACGTGATTGCCCGCGTTCGGGGGCGCGTGGCGTGCCGTTATGCTGCCACTGCGAAAAGAGTCTTGTCAGGGTGCGCGCAATAATCTACCCCGTATCGAACCAGATTCGAAATATACTTGCCGGAGAGAGTCATGAGCTTCCGCATTCAGCCTGCCGCCCCCGCCCGCCCGAACCGTTGCCAGCTCTTTGGCCCGGGGTCCCGCCCGGCGATCTTCGAGAAGATGGCGGCGAGCGCGGCCGATGTCATCAATCTCGACCTCGAGGATTCGGTGGCCCCCGACGACAAGGCGGAAGCGCGCAAGAACATCATCCAGGCCATTGGCGACGTGGACTGGGGCAACAAGACGCTGTCAGTGCGGATCAACGGGCTCGACACGCCCTATTGGTATCGTGACGTGGTGGACCTGCTGGAGCAGGCCTCGGACCGGCTCGACCAGATCATGATCCCGAAAGTGGGCTGCGCGGGCGACATCTATGCCGTGGACGCGCTTGTGACCGCGATCGAGCGTGCCAAGGCGCGCGCCAAGCCGATCAGTTTCGAAGTGATCATCGAGAGCGCGGCCGGCATTGCCCATGTCGAGGAGATCGCCGCCGCCTCGCCCCGGATGGAGGCGATGAGCCTCGGCGCCGCCGATTTCGCGGCCTCCATGGGCATGCAGACCACCGGTATCGGCGGCACGCAGGAAAACTACTACATGATCCGAGAGGGCGTGAAGCATTGGTCCGACCCGTGGCACTGGGCGCAGGCCGCGATCGTTGCCGCCTGCCGGACCCATGGCGTTCTGCCGGTGGACGGGCCGTTCGGCGATTTCTCGGATGATGACGGCTTTGTCGCGCAGGCGAGGCGTTCCGCGACGCTCGGCATGGTCGGAAAATGGGCGATCCACCCCAAGCAGGTGGCGCTGGCCAACGAGGTGTTCACACCGTCCGAAGCGGCGGTGGCCGAGGCAAAGGAAATTCTCGCGGCGATGGAGAAGGCAAAGGCAGAGGGGGCCGGCGCCACGGTCTACAAGGGCCGTCTCGTGGACATCGCCTCGATCAAGCAGGCCGAAGTGATCGTGAAGCAGGCTGAGCTTATCGCCGGCTGATCCGTTCGACCAGGTCCTGCTGCGCCCGCCGGGGGAGGGGAGACCCACGGCGGGCGCACCTTTTTCCAGGCGTCCCGGTTGGGCGCCGCCCCGATCGTGCGGCGATGTTCCGTGTTCGTGGTCGGGCGGTCCGGGTTCTGTTGCAAATCCCACCGTTCGGACGCATATGGGTGCGAGCAGTAAGGGAGCCGCGTGATGAACTATCTGGAGTTCGAAAAGCCTCTGGCCGAGATCGAAGGAAAGGCCGAGGAGCTTCGGGCGATGGCCCGTTCGAACGAGGGGATGGACGTGAAGGCCGAGGCCGCGGCGCTGGACGCCAAGGCGGCCGCCATGCTCAAGGATCTCTATGGAAAGTTGACGCGCTGGCAGAAATGCCAGGTCGCCCGCCACGCGGAGCGCCCGCATTGCCAAGAATATATCGAGACGTTGTTCACCGAATACACGCCGCTGGCAGGCGACCGGAATTTCGCCGATGACCACGCCGTCATGGGCGGCATGGCCCGCTTCAACGATCGGCCCGTGGTGGTGATCGGCCACGAGAAGGGCCACGACACGCAGAGCCGGATCGAGCGCAATTTCGGCATGGCGCGCCCGGAGGGCTATCGCAAGGCGATCCGTTTGATGGAGCTGGCCGACAAGTTCAACCTGCCGGTGGTGACGCTGGTGGACACGCCCGGCGCCTATCCGGGCAAGGGCGCCGAGGAGCGCGGCCAGTCGGAGGCGATTGCGCGCTCGACGCAGGCCTGCCTGACCATCGGTGTGCCGCTCGTCTCGGTGATCATCGGCGAGGGTGGCTCGGGCGGGGCGGTGGCCTTTGCGACCGGCAACCGTTTGGCGATGCTGGAGCATTCGATCTATTCGGTGATTTCGCCGGAGGGCTGCGCGTCGATCCTGTGGAAAGATGCCGAGAAGATGCGCGAGGCCGCCGAGGCGCTGCGCCTGACGGCGCAGGACCTCTTGGAGCTTGGCGTGACGGACCGCGTGGTGGCCGAGCCGGTTGGCGGGGCGCATCGTAACCGGGAGCAGGCCATTGCCAGCGTCGGCGCGGCGATTGCCGCGATGCTGGGCGAATTGGATGGGCTGGACCGGGCGGGGCTGATCGCGGACCGGCGGCGGAAATATCTCGAGCTCGGTAGCAAGGGCCTCGCTGCCTGACGTTTCTCGCCGGCGGGGTGTTTGCCGCCAGCGTGGAAGATCTGGCGGCCATCGCAGGCTGTTGGCCTTGTGCCAAGGGGGGCGCTGCCCCCCACGCGCTCGTTCGAGCGCTCCCCCCGGGATATTTTGGGAAAGGCGAAGCCATGGAGGTGTTGCGGTTCGCGGCGCTGCCTGGCGTAAGCCTTGGCCGGACTCTGATCTAGGCGGTTGATTTCAAAAGGCGGGTGGCGTGAACTGCGGGGGAGTTCGAAAGGCAGAGCATGGCCGTGTTCGGCGCCGGTAGGGGCGCGCGGCTGGCGACGAGGGAGGGATTGGAAACATGAGCAAGCCATTTGACGGGTTGGAACGGCGCAGCGTGGATGAGCGGGCGGTGGCCTTGGCGGAAGAATTGCCCCGGCAGATCGCGGCGGCGAAGGCACTGGCGGGCTATGCCAATAGCCTGGCCAAGGTGGATCCGGCGAAGATCACGGATGCAGGGGCGCTGGCCGGGTTGCCGGTCTTGCGGAAATCGGAGCTGGGTGGGAAGCAAACGGTCGATGAACCCTTTGGCGGTTTCACCACGCGGCCCGCGCACGGTTTTGACCACGTGTTCCAGTCGCCGGGGCCGCTTTACGAGCCGGGAATGACCTCGCAGGACTGGTGGCGGTTGGGCCGTTTCCTTCACGCCGCCGGGATCGGCAAGGGCGATATCGTGCAGAACTGCTTCGGCTACCACCTGACGCCGGCGGGGACGATGTTCGAGAACGGCGCCCGTGCGGTGGGGGCTGCGGTGCTGCCGGCGGGAACCGGCCAGACCGACCTGCAGGTGCGCGCGGCGGTGGATGTGGGCACGACCGCCTATGCTGGCACGCCGGATTTCCTGAAGGTGATCCTGGACCGGGCCGAAGAGATGGGCGAGGCGCTCAAGCTGTCCCGGGCCGTCGTGTCGGGCGGCGCGCTGTTCCCGTCGCTGCGGCAGGAATATGCAGATCGCGGCATTGCCACGCTGCAATGCTACGCCACGGCGGATCTCGGCAATATCGCTTATGAGAGCGAGGCGATGGAGGGGATGATCGTCGATGAGGGGGTCATCGTCGAGATCGTCACCCCCGGCACCGGCGATCCGGTTGGCCCCGGCGAGGTGGGCGAGGTGCTGGTGACCACGCTCAACCCCGATTACCCGCTGATCCGCTTTGCCACCGGCGACATGTCGGCCTGGCTGCCGGGCGAGAGCCCCTGTGGGCGAACCAATGCGCGGATCAAGGGCTGGATGGGACGGGCCGACCAGACCGCCAAGGTGAAGGGCATGTTCGTGCGGCCCGAACAGGTGGCGCAGCTGGTGGCGCGGCATTCCCATGTTCACAAGGCGCGGGTGATCATCAGCCGCGAGAACGAGATGGATGCGATGCATGTCCAGATCGAGGCCGATGGTGGCGACTGGACGGAATATGGCGAGGACGTGAAGGACCTGCTGAAGCTCAAAGCGTCGATCGAGGTTCTTGCGCCGGGCGAGCTGCCGAAAGACGGAATCGTGATCGAGGATCGCCGGGTCTACGACTGAGCCGCTATTTGATAACCGACGCCACAGGCGTAGACTTGCCCCAAAAGAAACACTCGGAGGCGGGTATGAGCAGATTGATGTCCAACCTCGCGGCGCTGGCCGCATCTATCGGCATGACTGTCTCGGCGGGGACCGTCTGGGCGGACCGGGCGCTGGTGATCGGCGCCCCGGAAGCCGAGCGGCGCGGCTTGTGGGGATCGGGCGACGGGGTGGATACGGCGCAAGCGTTGCGCGATGCCGGGTTCGAGGTGATCACGGCGGATGCCGGGTCGGTCTCCGCGATGCGCGCGGCGCTGTCGCGCTTTCTCGCCGGGATCGAGGGAGAGGACCGTATTGTCGTCCATCTCTCGGGAAGCTTCCTGCAGGGGGCGGAGCGGAGCTGGTTGATCGAGGCCGACAAGGTGGCGCGTCCGGATCTGGCCAATATCGACGATATCGGGCTTTCGGTGGATACCGTTCTGGCCGTGGCCGGGCGGGTGCCGGGCGCGGCGGTGGTGGCGCTGGGCGCGGCGAGCGGCAAGGTCGAGGCTGGGGATGGGCTGGGAACCGGCCTGTTTCGGGGCGCGGTGCCGCAAGGCGTGACGATTGTCGAGGGCAACGCCGAGGCCGTCGCGGGGTTTGTCGCCGGGCCGCTGCTGGAAGAGGGGCGGAGCCTGCCGGAGGCGATTGCCGCGGCGCGCGGCTTGCGTGGGCGCGGGTTCCTGTCGGAGAGCGTCGTCTTCCTGCCGGTGGGCGAGGAGCGCCCGGTTGCGCCGCCGAACGCGGCGGAGGTCGAGCGGGCGATCTGGCAGGCGACGACGGCGCAGGACAGCGTCGGTGGGTATGAGAGCTACCTGGAGCGTTTCCCGGAAGGGTTCTTCGTTGCCGAGGCGCGCGAGGCCATCGAACGGATCCGCACCGAGCCGAACCGGCTGGCGCGGCTGGCGGAGGAGGAGCTTGCGTTGAGCCGTGCCGACCGTCGGCGCATCCAGCGCGAACTGACCTTGCTGGATTACGAGCCGCGCGGGGTGGACGGCGTTTTCGGGCCGGGCTCGCGAGCGGCGATCACCCGTTTCCAGGTCAGGAACGGTTTTCCCGGCACGGGGTACCTGGATGCAACCCAGGTGGAACGGCTGGCCCTGCAGGCGGAACGCCGTGCGGCGGAAGTGGCTGCCGAGCAGCGGCGGCAGGAGCTTGAAAAGGAAAAACTGGACCGGGAGGCCTGGGCCGCGGTGACCGGGGCCGAGGACGAGGCCGGGCTGCGGACCTATCTCGAACGCTATCCCGAGGGGCTCTACGCGCCGATTGCGCGCGAACGGCTGGCGGCTATCGAAGCGGCGGCAAAGGCGCGCGCCGAGGCGCTTGAGCTGGCGGATTGGCAGGCGGCGTCCGAGGCGGGAACCGTCACCGCGCTGAACGCCTATCTCGCGGCTCATCCCGAGGGGGCCCATGCCGCGCAGGCCAGGGAACGCGTTGCGGCACTGGAAGGGGCCGATAGCGCGGCCATGCAACAGGCGCGTGCCGCCGAAGAGGCGCTGGGCCTGAATGCCGTCACGCGGACGATGATCGAGCGGCGGCTGGAGCAGTTGAACCTTGCGCCGGGCAGTGTCGACGGGACTTTCGATGCGGATACCCGCGCCGCGCTGCGGCGCTACCAGCGGGAGCGAGGGCTGGAGGTGACCGGCTACATGAGCCAGCAGGTCGTGTCCCAGATGCTCGCCGATCTCGGCAATTTCCTTCTGGGGCCGCTCTAGAGCGTGTCGCGTTTAATCGGCCTCATAGCCTGCGGCTTTGAAGTAGTTGTAGCATTCTTCGTCCGAGAAGAGGTTGCAGACCTGTCCGACG
Organism: Aliiruegeria lutimaris; assembly: GCF_900099935.1. Classification (GTDB taxonomy): domain Bacteria; phylum Pseudomonadota; class Alphaproteobacteria; order Rhodobacterales; family Rhodobacteraceae; genus Tropicimonas; species Tropicimonas lutimaris. Next base: position 52,501 of record NZ_FNEK01000033.1, read on the forward strand.
GCGGCCCAGAGTTGGTCATAGGTTCGCGCGGCGGCCTTCCTGATCAGTGTCTTGAGTTTCGAGAAGGCCATCTCGATGGGATTCAGATCTGGGCTGTAGGGTGGCAGGAACAGGAACCATGCACCAATCGCGCGTAGGGACGCCGCTGCGGCCGGGGCTTTGTGGCTCGACAGGTTGTCGAGTATGACAACGTCGCCTTCGCGCAGCGTCGGCCCCAGT
>NZ_FNEK01000181.1 GCF_900099935.1 Aliiruegeria lutimaris
CGGCGCGGGCAACATCGTGAAGCGGCGGAAATACACACGACCGCAATTGTTCGCCCTGTTCCGGTCCCTGCCACCGTGCTTGGTTGGGATGGAGGCATGCGCCAGCGCCCACTACATCGCCAGAACGCTTGGCGAGATGGGACACGACGCACGCCTGATGCTCGCGCAGTATGTGAAGCCGTATCTCCGAACCCAGAAGAATGACTTTCTTGATGCTGAGGCGATCTGCGAGGCCGTCCAACGCCCCACCATGCGGCTCGTTCCGATAAAAACGCGGGAACAGTTGGAGCTTCAGGCCGTGCATCGGGTCCGGGACCGCCTTGTCAGTCGCCGAACTGCGGTGAACAACCAGATCCGGGGCCTGCTGGTCGAGCACGGGATCACGATGTGCAATGGACGCGGTGGATTGCATGGGGTCGTGCAGGAGCTCCTGGGGGAAGAAAACAGCATGTTCTCGCCCGCCATGCGGATTTTAATCTCTAGCCTCTGGGCGGAGTGGCAAGCAACGTATGCCGCTGTCCGGGATCTATCGCGTGAGCTGGAACTGCTTGCCAAAAAGGACCCGGACTGCCAGCGGCTGATGACGGTTCCGGGCGTCGGACCGCTGGTTGCAACGGCGATGATCGCGGCTGTCGCCGACGGATCGGCCTTTGGACGCGGGCGCGACTTTGCTGCCTGGTTGGGGCTGGTGCCGCGCCAGATGTCGACGGGCGGCAAGACCCATCTGGGAGGCATCACCAAACGCGGGAATACCTACCTGCGCCGAATGTTCCTCCATGGCGCCCGGAGCTTCAAGTTGAACGGCAATCGATCCAACCACATGATCGGCGAATGGCTCGATGATCTGGAACGGCGCGTCCACAAGAATGTCGCGACCGTGGCTTTGGCCAACAAGCTGGCACGGATCGCGTGGTCGGTCCTTGCCAATGAGAAGGAATATCGGTCCAGCGCCTGCTGATCGAAGGCAGACGAACCAGGAGACGGCGAGAGAGGTGAGACAGACGATGGCGCTGCAACGATCCGCCACCCATGGATGCTGACAGGGGAAACTGGCCGTGAATGGCCGGGTAAGTATCAAGCGACATGCGGCAGCGGATACGCATCGAGGCCCGGAGCAATGCGTTCCACAGAGAGGCCGGATACATTGACGCAACAGTTCAGCGCATCAGAAGATCGCACTTGCACACCCAGGGCGGACCATACATTTCCCCGTGCAGCTTCCGTCAGGATCAGCTTGTCCAGGGTCAGATCAGACACAGCCCTTCGAAGTCTCTGGTTCTCCTTCTCAAGCTCCTTCAGGCGCTTCAGCTGAGTACGCCCCATCCCACCATAGAGCTTGCGCCAGCGGTAGTAGGTTTGCTGCGTCACGCCGATCTGACGCACCGCATCGGCGACGGTCATTCCTTGCCCTTGCAGCACTTCAACCTGCCGCAGCTTCGAGTCGATATCCTCGGGCTTCTCTTGTTTTCCAGCCATCTTACGACCCTCCAAAATGAGGGGTAAACCTACCCCAGTTGG
>NZ_FNEK01000044.1 GCF_900099935.1 Aliiruegeria lutimaris
CCGTCTCTGTTTGATGTGCTCCAGGTTTCATCAGAAACCAGAAGCCGCCAAACAGTGAAGCTGACACTCTATCATCGGGGCGAACCCGTAAGAGCGTTGGATTTGATGTGCAGTGTTGATCCATCGAATGAACCAAACCGCCCACAAATCTCTTCAGTCACCAGCAATGTCAAAGAGCAGAGAAAACAAAGCCAACCGTTGCGCCCAATCTTACTCAAGCGCGCCAGCCTGCCCATCCTATCTATGTTATTTCCACTTCGCTCATCGGCCTCTCAACCGCCCCGCTCCGTGTCCCGCCGTGCGCCTCAGCGCCGCCGGTGCAGGGGTTCTACGGATACCAACGGGGGGTCGCAAGTGCTTTTTCAAGAGAATTGCGAAATTTTTGGAAAAGTGAATAAAAACAAGCCATTAGCGGTCAAAAAAGTTTCTCTTCTGCCGATAATCCTGCCTCCGACACCGATATCAGGCCCGGATTCGCCCGTTTTTGCGTCAGATTCGGATTCGGATCCCTCCAGAATCCACGGAATCGCAGCGATGACTCGCCACTCTGTCCCGCGCCAAAGGTCGGAATCCCCGCCTCCCTACGGACGTCGATACGAACCCATCTCTGCAGGTGCTATATATAAGTAGTGTGACAGCGCGACTCAGCGTTCCGGATTCTGTGTTCCCCAGGCGCGCCACCGCAAAAGACATGGCGCCATGCAGAATCCTCCCTTCCCCCGCGTCGACCTCGCTGATATGAGGCCCGCGCACATAATAGGAGAAGGACCGATGGGTTATCGTGTCGTTGTCGCTGGTGCCACGGGAAATGTGGGCCGCGAAATGCTGAATATCCTGGCCGAGCGCCAGTTCCCCGTTGACGAGATCGTGGCTCTTGCCAGCCGAAAGTCTCTCGGCACTGAAGTCAGCTTTGGCGACAAGACTCTCAAGACCAAGGATCTCGACACGTTCGATTTCACTGGCTGGGACATGGCGCTCTTTGCTGTCGGCTCCTCCGCGACCAAGACCTACGCACCTAAGGCGGCCAAGGCAGGCTGCGTCGTGATCGACAACAGCTCGCTCTACCGCTACGAGCCGGATATTCCGCTGATCGTTCCCGAATGTAACCCCGATGCGATCGAGGGTTACAAGAACCGGAACATCATCGCGAACCCGAACTGCTCGACGGCGCAGATGGTCGTGGCGCTCAAGCCGCTGCATGACCGCGCCCGCATCAAGCGCGTCGTCGTTTCGACTTACCAATCCGTTTCCGGCGCCGGCAAGGCCGGCATCGACGAACTCTGGAACCAGACCAAGGGCATGTATGTCCCCGGCCAGGAAGTCGAGCCGTCCAAGTTTCAGAAGCAGATCGCCTTCAACGTCATTCCGCATATCGACGTCTTCATGGATGACGGCTCGACCAAGGAAGAGTGGAAGATGGTTGCCGAGACCAAGAAGATCGTCGACCCGTCCATAAAGGTCACCGCGACCTGCGTGCGCGTGCCGGTCTTCGTTGGCCACTCGGAGGCGATCAATATCGAGTTCGAAGACTTCCTCGACGAGGACGAGGCCCGCGATATCCTGCGCGAAGCGCCCGGTATCATGGTCGTCGACAAGCGCGAGGATGGCGGCTACGTCACGCCGGTTGAGTCGGTTGGCGAATTTGCGACTTATATCAGCCGGATCCGTCAAGATTCGACTATCGAGAACGGCCTGAACCTGTGGTGCGTTTCGGACAACTTGCGCAAGGGTGCGGCACTAAACGCGGTGCAGATCGCCGAACTCTTCGGCAATCGGATCCTCAAGAAGGGCTAAACCCTTCCAAGGGAATGCAATTACGGATCGGGCGGGTTTCCCCGCCCGTTTTCATTTCCGGCATCTCAAACCGGGGTGAACTCTCCCAGCTCGGGCAGATAATGCTCCAATGTCCCCGCGCCGATATCGACCCACAACCCGTGCAGCGACAGCCGCCCCGCTTCCACCGCTTCACGCACGAAAGGAAAATCCCAGAGGTTTTCAAGCGAGACTACGACGGTCTCTTTCTCCAGGGCGCGCAGCAGCTCTTCTTCTTCCTTGATATGGGCCACACGCTCGTGTCCGGGCCGCAGGATCTCGAGCCAGCGGCCGACGAAGCTTTCCTTGGACTCCAGTTCCGGCGCATGGCCCGAGCACATGTCGTGGCAGCCCTTGACGCCTCCACAATCCGAATGGCCGATCACGATCACATGTGCCACCCGCAGCACGCTGACCGCATATTCCAACGCCGCCGACGTGCCGTGCGGATCCCCGTCCGGCAGATAGGGCGGGACGACATTCGCAATGTTGCGGTGCAGGAAGATATCGCCCGTTTCGGCGCTGAAGATACCATTCACATTCACCCGGCTGTCGCAGCAGGCAATGGCCATGATGCGCGGATTCTGCCCGTCCTCGGCGAGCCGGCGATACCAGACCTTGTTCTCGGTATACTCCGTCGCGCGCCAGCCATTGTAGCGCGTGGCCAGGTAAGGCGGCAATGCGGCCGCGTGAACAGCGCTGTTGGGCTTCTTTTCACTCTCTTCGGTCATGACGTCTCTTCCTGTTGCTTCACCCTTCCTAGGGTGGGATTTTACGAAATTCGAGTGCAAATTTGGGTTCGATCCTAACCGAATGTTCAATCACGGCGCCGATGCTGCTGCCCGACCGTGGGGGCGGCGCAAACATGATGAGAGGTGTCCGGTGGCCAATTACGCGAAACTTGATCACGACGAACCCATCCGGCTCGATCCCGACAGTCTCGAAGCACTCTATCTCGAACTCGGGCCGGCCGGCGCAGAGAACGTGGTTTGCCGCGCGATGGAAGAACTCGCCCTACGGCTTTCGGACCTGCCGAAACTTCACCGCGCGGGTCGATGGGACAAGCTTTCCCGCATTGCGCGCAGCATGATCGCCATTGCCCGGCAGGTCGGGCTGACCGGCTTTGCCCGTGTCGCGGGCGACGTCGCCAAATGCGCCGTGACGGGCGACCCGATTGCGCTGAGCGCCACGCTCTCACGGCTGGAGCGTATCGGGGAGCGGTCGCTCACGGCGGTCTGGGATCTTCAGGATCCTCCGATCTGATACCCCTTGCGGGGAGACCCGGAAACGCTACCTTTCCTCCGCCCGTATACGGTCCGAGGACAACTATCATGACGCTTCGTTTTGCCGACGAATCCGCTCCATCAACGCCGCTTCATCTCGTTTCTCAAAACGAATTGGAAAGCTGGCGGGAGACGCTGGACAAAACGGCGAGCGGCTGGCTCGACCGTCTCGCCTTCGGCGCCGCGCTCGGCGAGACGGCGCTTCTGCCAACCGGCGACGGCGCGATCGCGGTAGCGGGCTACGGGACGGAGCAGGCCCGCCGGCGCGACCGGTTCCACATCGCGACGGTCGCCGGCAAATTGCCCGCCGGAACATACGAACTGTGCACGTCAATGCCACAAACCGTCTTGGAGGAATGCGCCCTGGGCTGGCTCCTCGCAGGATACAGCTTCGAGCGCTACAAGGCGAAGCCCGCACCGCAGGCCTGGTTGAAGGCCCCGACCGGCATCGACGCCACCCGCACTGAAGCCATCGCGAATGGCGAAGCGCTGACACGCGACCTGATCAACACGCCCTCCAACGACATGGGGCCGGAGGAGTTGGAACAAGCCGCCCGAGCGCTGGCCGAAATCCACGGCGCGCGCGTCTCCGTGACCTGTGGCGACGACCTGCTCTCCGAAGGCTTCCCCCTGATCCACGCCGTCGGGCGCGCCTCGCCCCGTGCGCCTCGCCTGATCGATCTCACGCATGGAACCGAAGGCCCAAGCCTCACGCTGGTCGGCAAAGGTGTCTGCTTCGACACGGGCGGACTGAACCTCAAGCCGGGCGCCTCCATGGGGCTGATGAAGAAAGATATGGGCGGGGCGGCGACCGTGCTGGGCCTCGCCAGCATGATCCTGTCGCTCGGACTGAAACTGCGGCTCCGCGTGCTGATTCCGGCGGTGGAAAACAGCGTTTCCGGCAATGCCTTCCGCCCGCAGGACGTGCTCCCCTCGCGCAAGGGGCTGAGCGTGGAGATCAACAACACCGATGCCGAAGGCCGCCTCGTTCTGGCCGACGCGCTGGCCCTGGCTTGCGAGGAGGACCCCGACTGCCTGATCTCCATGGCCACGCTCACCGGCGCCGCCCGAGTCGCCGTCGGGCCGGACATCGCACCCTTCTACTCGACCGACGAGCGCTTCGCCTCCGCGCTGGCGGCCTCTGCGGCACGCGTGGCCGATCCCGTCTGGCGGCTGCCCTTCTATGAGCCCTACGAAGCGATGATCGAGCCGGCAGTCGCCGATCTGGACAATGCGCCCAAGGGGGGCATGGCCGGTTCCATCACAGCTGCGCTCTTCCTGCGCCGCTTTGCCGAAGGGGCCCGCAGCTACAACCATTTCGACATTTATGGCTGGCAGCCCACCGCCGCCCCCGCCCGACCGGTTGGCGGCGTGGGTCAGGGCGCGCGCGCCATCCTGGAAGCCCTGCCGGAGATTCTCGGCCTATGACCGATCGCCGGCTCCTACCCGCCAACACCCGAGTCGCCGCAACGGAGCTTGTGGGCAAGCACGAAGCTCCCCGTTTCGTAGATGGCGAATGGCACCGCATCGCCCCGTCTGTCGTGGACCTCCTGACAGCGCCCGACGGCAAGCGCGAACGCCAACTCCTGCATGGCCAACGCGTTCGAGTGTTCGACATCCACGAAAGTCATGCGTTTCTGCAATCCGGGCGCGACGGCTATGTCGGCTATTGCCGCGCCGATGCGCTGACCGTCGATGCTGCACCGACACACCATGTCGCCGCCCCCGCAACCCATCTCTATTCCGCGCCCGATCTGAAATCACCGGAGACCTGCTGGCTCTCCCATGGCAGCCAGCTCACCATTGCCGGGCAAACGGGCGACTGGTCGGAGACGGATTCGGGTGGCTTCGTCTTCACTCGCCATCTCGTCGCTCAAGGGGCCGCCCCGGTCGATCCGGTCGAGACGGCGCGACTCTACTTGGGAACGCCTTATCTCTGGGGCGGCAATTCCCGTGACGGGATCGATTGCTCCGGCCTCGTTCAGGCGGCGCTTCTCTCGGCCGGCATTGCCTGCCCGGGCGACAGCGACCTGCAACAGGAGACCGTTGGGAGCTTCCTGCCGGTCGGAACACCTGCGCAACGCGGTGACCTGTTCTTCTGGAAGGGACACGTGGCCATGGCGGCCGACGCCGAAACACTCATCCACGCCAATGCGCATCACATGGCCGTCGCGCTCGAACCTCTGCACGAAGCACTCACCCGTATCGCCGCTCGCGAATTTGGCGAGTTGTTGGCGCACAAGCGCCTGGACTGAGCTTTGCCGCGTTTCGGGGAGCCCCGAAACGCCTTATTCCACCGCGCGGATCAGCTTGCGTTCCAGCACGCGCAGCACGGCCTTCAGGTCTTGCCCGCGTTTCAGGATCTGCCCATCCATGCCGATCACGCAGTACATCCCCTGTTTGTGCCGCAGCTTGGGGCGTTTCTCGATCTTGTAGAGCGGCGATTCTGCGGTACGGCGAAAGATCGAGAAGACAGCGACTTCTCTCAGGCAGGAAATGCCATAGTCGCGCCATTCCCCCGCTGCCACCATCCGCCCGTAGAGGGTAAGGATTACACCCAATTCCTTGCGATCGAAGGCCACCTGCTCGGGCAGGTGGCCGGGACGAAATGGGGTCGTGGTTTCCATGTTCATGTCGCAACCATGAATCAGTGCAGCTATCCAAATCAACCCCCGCCGCATTTCAGCCACAAAAAGACCGCGAGTCCTTCACCGTTTGCCCGCATCCGCGCCAAAAGTCGGAGTCAATCTATCCACATGTAGAGAGCTTTGGCTCAGTCCGGTGCCGCGGAGCAACAGCCCCCACCCAGTTCGCGGCACCGGAACTACATCCCTCCCCAACAATCCGAATGCAGAGGCAGTGCACGCAATGGCTCCGCCATTGACAGCAGCCCACTCCGCGCGATACCCCGCCGCCCTTAACGCACGAGAGGCATTCCATGGCACGTAGGCGCAAGGGGCGCGATATTTCCGGTTGGGTGATCGTGGACAAGCCGTCCGGCCCGACCTCCACGGCGGTCGTCAACAAGGTCCGCTGGGCTTTCGACGCAAAGAAAGCCGGTCACGCCGGCACGCTGGACCCTGCCGCGACCGGCCTTCTCGCCATCGCGCTCGGCGAAGCGACCAAGACCGTTCCCTATGTCACCGATGCGCTGAAGGCCTATCGCTTCACCATCCGGCTCGGCCAGGCCACCAATACCGACGATGCCGAGGGCGAAGTTATCGCCGAAAGCGATGCCCGCCCCTCCGATGACGCGATCCGCGCCGCGCTACCGCCATTTATCGGCGACATCATGCAGGTACCGCCGAAATACTCCGCCGTGAAGATCGACGGCGAGCGCGCCTATGCGCTGGCCCGCGACGAGGAAGATTTCGAGATCGCCGCCCGCCCGCTCTATGTTGACAGCCTCGAGATGATCTCCCGGCCCGATGCGGATCACGCCGTGCTGGAGATGGTCTGTGGAAAAGGCGGCTACGTGCGCTCCATCGCACGCGATCTCGGCGAGGCGCTTGGCTGCCGCGCCCATGTAACCGAACTACGCCGCGTCTGGTCCGGCCCGTTCGAAACCGAGGGCGCGCTGAGCTGGGAAGAACTGGAAGAAAAGGCGCGCACACCCGAACTGGACGCCCATCTGCGCCCCCTGCAGGATGGGTTGGTGGATCTGCCCATGCTCCCTTGCACGCCGGAAGGCGCCAGCCGGATGCGTAATGGCAACCCGGGCATGGTGATGGCCGCAGCCGATGTCGAATATGGCGACACCGCCTGGGCCAGCTACCAGGGCAAGCCGGTCGCCATCGGCATTTATCGCAGCGGCGAGCTGCATCCGGCCCGCGTGTTCAATCTGCCGGACGAGGCATGATCGCCCGCTCACACGTGAAAGGCGACGCACCATCCACGGCGCTCTATTCCGATTGCGAGCTCTATCGCTACGCCCTGACCCGCTGCTGGGATCAAGGCGGCAAGCGGCTGCTTTACATCATGTTGAACCCGTCCAAGGCGACGGAAGTCGCCAATGACCCGACAATCGAGCGCTGCGAACGCCGGGCCCGCGCGCTCGGTTATGGCGCCTTCCGGGCCTGCAACATCTTCGCCCTGCGCGAGACCGACCCGGCCGCCTTGCGCCGGGCTGCGGATCCGGACGGCCCTGAGAACGATGGGATCCTTGTCGAAAGCGTGAGTTGGGCTGATGATATTCTCTGCGCCTGGGGCGCCCACGGGGAACATCGCGACCGTGGTACAGAGGTTTCAGAGCTGCTTCGTCAAACCGGCCGCCCGTTGCTGTGCCTCGGACAGACCCGCGCCGGCCACCCGCGTCACCCGCTCTATATCTCCTATGGAACAAGGCCTGAGCCTTGGCCGACCGCGGTCTGACCAGCATCTCCCCGCAAGATCCAGATCCGTAACGCGGCGATTGCGGCCGTTCCATACGACCCCTTCCATTTTCCGGAATTTTCCATTACACGCGCCCATCCTTGCTCCGAATCCGGGCAAGGAGCTTCTCCAAGGGCTCTGCTGGACGACATCCCGGCTTGCGCCATGAACACCAACCAATAGGAGACCCCGATGTCGATTACTGTTGAAGAAAAGAACCGCGTCATTGCCGAATACGCAACCAAGGAAGGCGACACCGGTTCGCCCGAAGTTCAGGTTGCGATTCTGACCTCGCGGATCAACACCCTGACCGAGCACTTCAAGACCCACAAGAAGGACAACCACTCCCGCCGTGGTCTTCTGAAGCTCGTCGCCCAGCGTCGTAAGCTGCTGGACTACCTCAAGGGCAAGGAAGAGAGCCGTTACCAGGATCTCATCCAGCGCCTCGGCATCCGCCGCTAAGTTTCCCGATCCCCAAAGGTCGGACAACGCCCGTTCCGCAAGGAGCGGGCGTTTTGCTTTGCAGGACAGGCTGCATATCCTGTGGCCGAATCCCCGAGGCCATGCTAGCTCTTGTGGCATGAATGCAACCCGCCCCAACATAGGCCAAGATCGCCAACTTCCGATCATCCGGCAACTTGATGAGACGGTCATCAACCGGATCGCTGCTGGCGAAGTGGTTGAACGCCCCGCCTCCGCCGTGAAGGAACTGGTGGAGAACGCGCTCGATGCCGGTGCCACCCGAATCGAGGTGGCCTATGCCGATGGCGGGAAACGGATCATCCGGGTGAGCGACGATGGCTGCGGGATGTCCGCCAGCGACCTGCCGCTTGCGCTTTCCCGCCACGCCACCTCCAAGATCGATGGCTCCGACCTGCTCGATATCCGGTCCTTCGGCTTCCGCGGCGAGGCGTTGGCCTCGCTCGGCGCGGTCGGACGGCTCACCGTTACCAGCCGCCTGCGCCACAGTGCCGAAGCCGCACGCATTGTCGTCACCGGCGGTGCGATGGGGTCTGTTACACCCGCCGCGCTGGCGCGAGGAACGGTGGTAGAACTGCGCGACCTGTTCTACGCCACGCCGGCACGTCTCAAATTCATGCGCACTGACCGGGCCGAGGCGCAGGCGATCACCGACGTGATCAAGCGGCTGGCCATGGCCGAACCCGCAGTCTCCTTCACCTTGCGCGACATCACCGCCGATGGCGAAGGACGCATCACCTTTCGCGCCGATTCCGAGACGGGCGACCTGTTCGACGCGCTACGGGGGCGACTTTCGCGCATCCTTGGGTCCGAGTTCACCGAGAACGCGATCGTGATAGATACCGAGCGCGACGGGCTGCGACTCACCGGTTTCGCCGCGCTGCCGACCTACTCGCGTGGCTCCGCCATTGCGCAATATCTTTTCGTCAATGGCCGCCCTGTGCGGGACAAGCTGCTCACCGGCGCACTGCGCGCCGCCTACATGGATTTCCTCAGCCGGGACCGGCATCCCGCCGCGGCCCTGTTTATCGACTGTGACCCGCAGCTGGTGGATGTGAACGTCCACCCCGCCAAGGCCGAAGTGCGATTCCGCGAGCCGGGCACGGCGCGCGGGCTTATCGTCTCCGGGCTTCGCCACGCGATTGCCGATGCCGGCCATCGCGCCTCGAGCACCGTTGCCGGCGCAACGCTCGGCGCCTTTCGGCCCGAACCGAGCGGTCCACCGCGGGTCTACCAGATGGACCGGCCAAGCCCTGGCGCCCTGCGCAGCGCCTACGCGGCACAGGCCCCCCTGGTCGAACCCGAAGGCTTTGCCGAGGCCGCCTCACCCTCGGCCCGAATCGAACCGGCGCCAGAGCCTGCGCAATCCCCGGTACAGGATCTGCCGCTTGGCGCGGCCCGGGCACAGGTGCACGAGAACTATGTTATCGCCCAGACACGGGACGGCATCATCATCGTCGACCAGCATGCGGCGCATGAACGCCTCGTCTATGAACGGCTCAAGCGACAGATGGCGGAGAACGGCGTCGCGGCACAGGCGCTGCTCATTCCCGAGATCGTCGAACTGGGTGAAGGCGATTGCGCGCGGCTGATGGCTGTCTCCGACGAGTTGCGTCAACTGGGACTGACCATCGAGCCCTTCGGCGGTGGCGCCGTCGCCGTGCGCGAAACGCCGGCGATTCTCGGCGAGGTGAATGCAAAGGCACTGCTTTCCGACATTCTCGACGAAATCGCCGATCTCGGAAACTCCACCGCGCTCGGCGCCCGAATCGACGCCGTCCTGAGCCGCGTTGCCTGCCATGGCTCGATCCGCTCCGGCCGGCAGATGCGCGCCGAGGAGATGAACGCGCTCCTGCGCGAAATGGAAGCCACCCCGCATTCGGGCCAGTGCAACCACGGCCGGCCGACCTATGTCGAACTGAAGCTGGCCGATATCGAGAGGCTTTTCGGCCGGACATGATCACGATTGGCGAGACGACATTTGCGCTGGACGACCCAGCGGTGATCGCAGCGCTGCTGACGCTTTCGGTGCTGCTGTTGCTGTTCGTGCTGCTGGTGTCGGCTGTCCGCCGCGCCGGGCGGGCCGCCGATATGGCACAGCCGATGCTTCAGCATATGGACACGCTTACGGGCCGGATCCAGTTGCTGTCGGACGGCCAGCATCAGCTCGCCGGTGGCCTAACCCATGTTTCCGAGGCACAGGCGCAATCGCAGGTGCAAATGTTGCAGCTCATGGAAACCCGGCTGGCCGAAGTGACATCCAAGATGGGCGAGAGCCTGCAGGGTTCCTCCACCCGCACCGCACGTTCCCTCGGCGAGTTGCACCAGCGGCTGGAAACCATCGACCGTGCCCAGGCCAATATCGAGAAACTCTCCGGCGACGTTCTCTCGCTGCAGGACATCCTGTCGAACAAGCAGACCCGCGGTGCATTTGGCGAGATCCAACTCAAGGATATCGTCTCCAAGGCGCTTCCGGCGGACAGCTACGAATGGCAGGCGACGCTCTCCAACGGCAGGCGCGCCGATTGCCTGATCCGCCTGCCGAACCCGCCGGGGCCAATCGTGATCGACAGCAAGTTTCCGCTGGAAGCCTATGAAGCGCTGCGCAATGCCAACACGCAATGGGAACAGGCCGAGGCGACCAAGGCGATGCGCGTCGCGGTCAAGGCGCATATCAAGGCAATCTCGACCAAGTACATCATCGAGGGCGAAACCGCCGACGGCGCGTTGATGTTCCTGCCCTCAGAGGCGGTCTATGCCGAGTTGCACGCCAATTTCGGCGAACTCGTGCGTGAGGGCTTTGCCGCCCGCGTCTGGATCGTTTCACCGACGACCTGCATGGCCACACTCAACACTATGCGCGCGATTCTCAAGGACGCCCGAATGCGCGAACAGGCGGGGGCCATCCGCAAGGAACTCGGCCTGCTGCATGCCGATGTCGAACGGCTGGAGGCGCGCGTCGGCAATCTCGACAAGCATTTCTCCCAGGCCGCCAAGGATATCGGCGAAATTCGCATCAGCGCAGAGAAGGCCGGAAAACGCGCCCGCCGGTTGGACAGTTTCGATTTCGAGGAACTCGCGCCGGAAGTGGCGCCTGCACCAGTGCCGGGGCGCAGCCCGGTCCAGATTCTGCGACCCGGGCAGGAGAGCCCGGCAGACTGACCGGCCGAAGGAAATACGCCCCCAGCGGCAAGATGTTTACGGTCTCCGCTACGCTTTCTCTTGCAGTTGTCGCCCGGGCGCGTGAAAAATAAGAAAACAACATGTGAAAAGGGGGAGGGCCATGCTGGAAATCAGCACCGGAAAATTGGTGAGGATTATTGCACTGGCACGTGAATACGGCCCCGAAAACGCGCATCTGCGCGACTATATCTCCGGGTTGAACGTGGACGAGCAGGTGAACCTCGTGGCGCTTGTCTGGATTGGCCGTGACAGCTTCTCCGCAGACGAGTTGGAAGACGCGCTCGACACCGCGCGACGCGAACGCTCCGCGCCGACCGAGGACTATCTTGGCGGCATGCCGGACCTGGCGAATTTTATCGAAGATGGTATGGAAGCGCTCGGAATGAATGTCGCCCACGAGGAAGACCATCTGCGCGAACGGGACTAGCGGGCGATGCGCAAAGCCAGTTGACCGAATCTCGATTTTGGGGCATAGCCCCGCTCGCTACGTTATAAGCTATCGATCTGCATTCTCCTTCCCGGCGACTGGCATTCGATCTTGCCTGACGACGCCGAGCTGTCGCATTCTGCGGGCAGTGATACTTTTAAGGAGAACACGGAATGGCCACTGGCACCGTAAAATGGTTCAACTCCACCAAGGGCTACGGCTTCATTGCCCCGGATTCCGGCGGGAAGGACGTTTTCGTCCATATTTCTGCTGTCGAACGTTCGGGCCTGACCGGCCTCGCCGACAACCAGAAGGTCACCTACGACCTCGAATCCGGTCGGGACGGGCGCGAGAGCGCAAAGAATATCAGCCTCGCCTGATTTTCCACGATACTTTTTTCGAGAGGGGCGCGCTGCGGTGCGCCCTTTTTCGTTTCGGGGCATTGTCAGCGAATCGATCCGGTTTCATCCGTTGAAGGGGGCGCTACCCCCGCGCCTAAAGGCGCTCCCCCGGGATATTTACAGTCAGAAGAAGCCCAGTTTGTTTCCGTCTTCTTCTGACTCCAAATATCCTGGGGGCTTTGGGGTGCCCCCCAAGGGCGGTGAGAGCCGATAACCGGTACCGTACGATTCTCGGGCGACACCTCATTTCGGCTTTTACGGCCAATCACACGAGGTGATCGACGACCATCATATGCTGCGCCTGTACATCCACCGCCTCGAGCCACCGCTCGACGAGGCGCGGATCGCTCGGGGCCGCGCTGACACCGGGTGGGATCTCGCGCGCCTTGGCCGATTCGACGGCCAGCGACACGGGCTGCGAAACGAGACGAGCCATGGCACTGCCGCGCGCGTCGCCCCAGGCATCGAGAAGATAGGTCTTGTGATAGCGGACCTCTCCCTGCTGACTGACCTTGAGGGCCACGCAGAGAATCACCCGGTCCGGCTCGTCTTCATCATAGGCATATTCGGCCCAGAGCTGGTCCGACATTTCCTTGAGGCGCGCATCGCCCTGTGGCCCTTCCAGCGTCTCGAACTCTGAGAAGATCCCCGCCCAGGCCTCCGTCCAGCCATTCAGACGTAGCGTTCCACGCACGAACTGGCGCACCTTCCAGCCGTCCTCGAAGCCGTATTGCTTCATGAAGGGGAGCGAGTCGCGGTTTGGATAGACCTCGAAGCTCTCCGGTTGCGGCAGCGGCGCGTCATAGCGCGATACGGCATCCCATGGCCGCGCAATGTCGAGCACCGAGTAGTCGCGGATAGACCGCGAGGGCGAACGCAGCGCCTTGAGAACCCCCAGTGGCGACCAGCTGAACTTGTAGCGGAAGGCGTTAGGCTCCTTCGGAACACCGCCGCAATAGGAGACGAATTCATACTCGGCATCGGGCCGCACATGGCCGCCCTTGCGCATATCGGCCACCAACCAATGGGCCATGAGGTGGTCGATCCCCGGATCCAGCCCCACCTCGTTGACAAGACACACCCCGGCCTCCTTCGCCGCGCCGTCCAGCGCGGCCATTTCGGGCGAGATGTAGGAGGAAGAGACGAAATGTGCCCGCTCTTCGATGCATGTCTTGGCCAGCGGCACATGCCAGTCACCGGGCAGCATCGAGACGACCACGTCACCGGGGTTCAGCGCCTCGCGCAGTGTCGGCAGGTCGAAGGGTTCGATCCAGTCTGTAAGGTCGCCCACCGTCTCATGCGCCTTGGCGACGGTGCGGTTCCAGACACAGACCTCGTTGTTGAATTCCAGCAGCCGGCGCAAGCCGGGAATGGCACTCAAACCGGTGCCGCACCAATGGATCGTCATTTGTCTTCCCCTCAAACTTCGGCGACGTGGCGATCGAATTCGGCCTTCGCACGTCCCCAGACCCCGGATTCGAGTTTGTCGAGGCCCATAAGCGAGGGCAAGAGTTGCGTGGCGAAATCTTCGGAGCTCTCTGCCGGCAGCATGGAGGGCAAGTTATCGATGGCGGTGACATCAAGCACCGGATCGTCATGGACGCGCAATGCGGGCGCGGCCCAGTCGGTCACCCGATCATAAACCTTGATCGGAGAGAAATCGCTCGACGGGTCACAGGAAATGTCGCCGATCACCGAAAGCCTGCGCGGATCGGTCTTCGCGGAAGCCGGCACGAACACCGGCGTTCCCGTGCGGGCGAGGATGCAGTTCAGGAACAACTCATGCGCGAGAATCTCCGGGAAGGGACCGCCATGGGCGGTTTCTTCCATGTCCCAAAGGGTCGTCGCCACGCCCATTGCCTCGCAGAGATCGGCCGCGCCGGTGCCCACGCGCCCCTTGGCGCCGATGATCAGGGCAGAGGGCCGCGATGCCCCCGTGGCATCAAGCTCGGATTCCAGCTCCTCCAGCAGCGCCGGCTGCCCGGAATAGACGCCGACCGGCCCGCAGACTTCGCCCCGTTGCTGCGCGGCCCAGCATTTCAACGACACTGCAGCCCCGGCATAGCCCGCCCAATAGCCGAAAGCCGCCACCCGGCGGCCGGACTCGTCGACGAGATATTCGAGGTCGTAAAGCGCCCCGCCACCGGCCTTGAAGAGTTTCAGCAACTCGCGCCCATCCGCCTGCCCCTTATAGGCATGGCCGAACATGATGTGGCGGTGTTTGAGGGGCTGTCCGTCCAGCGGCAGCTCCTTCAGGCCAAAGATGATCGCATCGTCTGGGGCCTGCCGCCAACTGCCGGCTTCGGCAATCCCGGCACCGGCAGCGAGATAAGGGTCGAGCGGCAGGGCGCGGACCGGGCTTTCTTCCACTGTCACCCGGAACCCTGCGGCCCGCAGCGCCTTCACCCCCTCGGCGAGAATGCCAACCCGCTCTTCATTCGGCCGTTCCTCGGCGCGCACCCACAGATGTGTCATTGCAAACCTTCGTCTTCTGCGTCCTCGTGTTGGCGCGCACAAAAGAGAGGTTCCGAGGGGATTGCAAGGGGCGCGGCAGACGGCCGCGATGGCTCAGTTCGTGGCCTCCAGCCCCTCGGGCTTGCCGACCACGACGAAGTGCAACTGCTCCGGATCCACAAGTTCGGCGGCCACGCGGCGGATATCCTCCACCGTCACCGCGTTGATCTTGTCATTGCGGGTGCGCAGGTAATCGGGCGTCAGCCCGTCCATCTGCATGCCGACAAGGATATTCGCGATCCGGCCATTGCCGTCGAAGCGCAAAGGATAGGCGCCTGTGAGGTAAGTTTGGGCACGATCCAGCTCTTCCTGGCTCACGCCTTCCTCGGCCAGCCGTTTCCACTCGTCTTGCACCACGGCCACGGTCTCTGCGGCACGGGCGTTGACGGTGGAGACCATGCCCATGAACATTTCCGAGAGGTCCATCGGGTAGATATAGGCAGCAACACCGTAGGTGAGGCCACGTTTCTCCCGGACTTCCTCCATCAGACGCGAGGAGAAGCCGCCACCGCCGAGGATCTGCGCCATGATATAGGCGGGGAAGAAATCCGGATCATGCCGCTTCATGCCACGCTGGGCAAAGATCATCACCGATTGCGGGGTGTCGAAATCGACGACCGTCACGCCGCCACCGAGCGTGTAGTCGATCCGGTCGGGCATGGGCGCCCCTTCGGCCGGCAGTTCGCCCAGCAGCGTATCCAACAGGTCTGACAACTCGTCGGACGTGATGTCGCCCACGGCAGATACATAGACACGGTCGCGGGCCAGAGCGGCCGCATGGGCGGCAACGATATCGTCCCGCGTCAGCGCCGAAACGCTTTCTTCGGTCCCATCCGAGGACGTGCCGTAAGGGTGATTGCCGAAAGCCAAGGCATGGAATGTCTGCGACGCGATGGCGTCGGGGTCCGTCTTGTCGGTGTCTATGGAGGCCAAGACCTGCCCGCGCACCCGCTCCACGGCATCACCGTCGAAACGCGGACTGACAAGCGCCTGCCGCAGCAGCTCCATGGCCTCTGCGCGGTTCTCGGTCAGCACCTTGGCCGAAACCGAGAGCGAATCGTCTTGGACACGGAAACTGAATTCGGCGGCGAGGCTCTCCACGGCAATCGCAAATTCCTGCGAGTCGCGCTCGCCCGCGCCCTCTTCGAGCAATGCCGCCATCAGGTTCGTGGCCCCGCGCTTGCCTGGGGCATCAAGGCTCGTGCCCCCGCGAAAGCGCAGTTCCAGCGCGACGAAGGGGATGGAATGTTCCTCGACTAGCCAGGCGTCGATGCCGCCTGGCGTCGAGACTTCCTGGATCTCGATCTCGGCCTGCGCCGGCAGGGAGGCCAGCACGGCAAAGGCAAATGCGATCAGCGCGCGCATCATTGGGTGACCTCCTCGGCCATGACCATATCCGTCTCTTGAAGATAGCCCGTCACTGCCTTGCGTTTGTCAAAGAGCCGCGCGGCGGCGGCCTCGACATCCTCGGGCGTTACCTGTTGCAGGATCTCCGGCCAGGCCTGCACATCCTCGACCGTCAGCCCCGAGGTCAGCGCTTCGCCATAGGCGCGCGCAAGCCCTTGCAACGAATCCTTGCGGAAAATCTCGGAGGCGCGGAGCTGCATCTTCAGCCGCTCGAAACTCGCCTCGTCCACACCCTCGGTCAGGAAGGTCTCGATCACGCGGTCCATGTCGGCCTCGGCTTCCGCAAGGCTCCGCCCCGGCACTGGCATGACCAGCACCTCAAAGGTCGTCGCGTCGAGAGAAACACCGTCATACATCGCCGTGGTGTAAAGGGCGGTCTTCTCGTCGAATTCCAGCGTCTGCCCCAACAACGACGAGGCGCTGGAGCCGCCGAGAAGCTCGGAAAGGTAGATCAGCGCGGCCGCCTCTTCCTGCGAACCGGCCTTGCGCTGCGGCGCGAGATAGCTGCGCCGGACATAGGGTTGGCCAACGCGCGGGTCGCTGTAGGAAAGGCGGCGCTCGGCTAGCTGCGGCGGCTCGGTCGGGCGGACCCGCTCCGGCAGGTCTGGATTGGCGGCGATCGGGCCGAAATGTTCCTCGGCCATCACGCGCACATCTGCCGGTGTCACATCTCCGGCCACGATCAGGATCGCGTTATTGGGCGCGTAATATTCGCTGTAGAAATCGAGCGCATCCTTTCCCGAAAGCGTCTCGATCTCGTGCTTCCAGCCGATGATCGGAATGCCGTAGGGGTGGTTGAGATACTGCGCCGCGCGTCTCTGCTCGCCGAACAATGCGCCGGCGCTGTTCTCGATCCGCTGGTTGCGCTCTTCAAGGATCACGTCGCGCTCGGGCAGCACCACCTCGTCGGTCAGCACCAGACCGGTCATCCGGTCCGCCTCCATCTCCATCATCAGGTCCAGCCGGTCGGCGGCCACCCGCTGGAAATAGCCGGTGTAATCCTGGCTGGTGAACGCGTTGTCGGAGCCGCCATTGAGTTCGACCGTGGCCGAGAACTCGCCCGGCTCCAGCGTGTCGGTACCCTTGAACATCAGGTGTTCGAGGAAATGGGCGATGCCGGACTTGCCCGCCGGCTCGTCGGCGGCACCGATGCGGTACCACACCATGTTCACGGCCACGGGCGCGCGGTGATCTTCGATCACCACCACGTCCATACCGTTTTCAAGCGTGAAACTCGTGACCTCCTCGGCCAGAGCCGGCAGGGCCAGGGCGAAACTCAAAAGAAGAGCGGGCGCAATGCGTCGATCCATGGAATCCTCGTGTTTCCTATCTGGGCAAAAATACGGTCAGGCGCGGCGCAATCAACCGACCCAACGAGGATGTGACCGACAGTGGCGGATTATTCTTCGGCTTCGGGATCCGGCGGGGCGGCCGAAGTCGGAACGCCCTTGGCGCGGTATTTCCACAACACGCCATGCTGGTCCATTTCCTGGCTCTCGTAGGCGCTGTAATAAGTCGGAACGTTCAGCCAGCGCTCCAACAGGCGCCCACGGTTCTTCTTGCGGTATTCGAGATCGGCAATGGCGAGCTCCTTGCGGATCTCCGGGGTGACGCCGTAGCGGGTTGCCTGGCTGATCAGCGCGCCATCCGCCCCCAGCTTGCCGTCGGTCTCGACACTATTCGGGTTTCCACCCAGTGCAGCGACGGCTTCCGCCTTCGGGTTCACGTCCGTACGGTTGCCTTCCAGCGGCGCCGGCGGCGGAAGGGCAGTGAGATCTTCCGGCATTTCCATCGGCTTGCTCGGCAGGATCGCAAACTCGTCCGGCGTCACCTGACCACGCTGTGGATACATCATCTGAGGAGCGTTGCGTGAGCAGCCCGCCGCCAGAACGCAAAGTGCAAGCAGGCCACCTGCCCTTGCTACACTCGCTACTCGCATCCTCGCCTCCTGCACCGGTTTTTTGTTTCTTTACCGCAAGCGTGCGCCTTCGTCACGAGGGCTTTTTGCTGCGTTTCTTCTCTGTGCCGAAAATCACCAACCCGATTGCCCCGGCAAAGATGAAGACATCGGCCAGATTGAAGACATAGGGGTTGGCGATCCCGCAGCAGGACATGTTGAGAAAATCCCGCACGCCGGGAAAGATCAGCCTGTCCACCACGTTGCCCATCGCCCCGCCGATGATCAGCCCGGCAGAAAAAAATTCGATCCTGAGCTGAAAGGCGCGCCGCGCCCAGATCCAGAGCGCGGTGCAAAGAAGGACGGACAGACCAATCAGGAGCCAAGGCTGCGCGCCCGAACTGTCGGAGAACAGGCCGAAATTGATGCCCGTGTTCATCCCCTTGCGGAAGACGAGCAGCGGCGGAGCGATCTCGATCCGGTCCACCATCTCTCGGCTGAACATCCCGAAGACGTGAAACTTGGACCATTGATCGAGCAGGAAGGCGGCCACCGCCGCCAGCCAGAGAAGCCGCATGCGCTCAGTGCCGGAAATGGCGCACGCCCGAGAAGACCATGGCGATGCCGGCCTCGTCGGCCGCCGCGATCACCTGGTCGTCGCGCATGGAGCCGCCCGGCTGGATCACCGCCGTCGCCCCCGCCTCGGCTGCGGTCAGCAGACCGTCGGGGAAGGGGAAGAAAGCGTCGGACGCCACGACGGAACCCTTGGTCAGCGGCTCTGACAGGCCCAGCTCGGCCGCCATGTCCTCGGATTTGCGCGCCGCAATCCGGGTCGAATCGACCCGGCTCATCTGGCCCGCGCCGACGCCGACCGTGGCGCCGCCCTTGACGTAGACGATGGCGTTGGACTTCACGTGTTTGGCCACTTTCCACGCGAAGAGCAGGTCTTTCAGCTCCTCTTCGCTCGGCGCGCGCTTGGTCACCACCTTCAGGTCCTCAAGCGAAACATGGCCGGTATCCTTGTCCTGCACGAGGTAGCCGCCCGAAACCTGCCGGATGGTCTGTGCCACCGCGCGCGGATCCGGCAGACCGCCGGTTTCCAGCAGGCGGAGGTTCTTCTTCTTGGCAAAGATCTCTGCGGCCTCCGGGTCGATCTGCGGCGCGATAACGACCTCGGTGAAAATTTCCGAGATGATCCTGGCCGTTTCCACGTCCAATGCCTGGTTCAGCGCGATGATGCCGCCGAAGGCCGAGGTGCGGTCGCAATCGAAGGCCCGCGAATAGGCCTCCTTCAGGGTTGCGCCACGGGCCACGCCACAAGGGTTGGCGTGCTTGATGATAGCAACGGCAGGGCCGTCCGCCGGGTCGAACTCCGCCACCAGCTCGAAGGCGGCGTCGGTGTCGTTGATATTGTTGTAGGAAAGCTCCTTGCCCTGAAGCTGCTTCGCGGTCGCCACGCCCGGACGATCCGATCCGTCCTTGTAGAAGGCGGCCTTCTGGTGCGGGTTCTCGCCATAGCGCATGGTCTGGGCCAGCGTTCCGGCCACCGCGCGACGACGCGGGAACTCCACGCCTATGGCCTGCGCCATCCAGTTCGAGACCGCGGCATCATAGGCAGCGGTGCGGGCATAGGCGGTCTGGGCCAGCTTCTTTCGGAATTTCGGGCAGGTCGCGCCATCATGCTGGTCCATGTCGCCCAGCAGCTTGTCGTAATCCTCGACATCGACCACGACCGAGACGAAGGCGTGGTTCTTGGCGGCGGCACGAATCATCGCGGGGCCGCCAATGTCGATATTCTCGATGCAGGTGTCATAGTCGGCACCCTTCGCGACGGTCGCCTCGAACGGGTAGAGGTTCACCACCAGCAGGTCGATCTCGACGATGCCGTGCTCGGTCATCGCGGCGACATGCTCGTCGTTGTCGCGCAGCGCCAGGAGCCCGCCATGCACCTTGGGGTGCAGCGTCTTCACGCGGCCATCCATCATTTCCGGGAAGCCCGTCACCTCTGAGACGTCTATCACCTCAAGGCCCGCCTGGCGCAGCGTATGCGCAGTGCCTCCGGTCGAGAGCAACTCCACGCCCCGGGCGGCCAGCGCGCGACCAAGGTCCACGAACCCCTCCTTGTCAGACACGGATAACAGCGCGCGGCGGATCGGACGATTCTCGGACATGGCAGCTTTCCTCAGATTTCTTCGTCTTTCAGATGTTCGTCGTCATTGCGTATGACGTCACGGATCGCCTGCGGGGTATCCTGTGCCTTCGCCAACGTCCAGTCGATCCGGCTTGCTCCGTCCAGAACCCGCCCAGAAAGCACGATCTGCCTGCTCGCGCGCGGCTTCAGGCGGCCGGGTTCGAGATAGACGCTCGGCTCCAGCGACAGATCGGCCGGCCCGGTATAGCGCAGCACCCAGATTTCGCCGCTGACCAGCGCCATGGAAACCGCGCTTCCGCCCATATCGAGCGTTGCGTCCACGTCCGGGTGCAGATGGAATCGGATCGAATAGGGCACGCCCTGAAGCTGCGCCTCGGTCATGTGGCGTTCGAATGTCTCCTGGTCGGTTTCGGTCATCGCACCGAGCGTATCCACACCTTCCAGCGTGCGGCCATCGCGCGTCAGCGTCAGCTCGCGCACATGGGTCAGGCCATGGGTGGCCACATAGCCGTCATGGCCAGCCAGAACATGCAGCGCCTCCGGGTTGGCGGTCTGTTGCACCCGGACCTCGGTCGGCAGGTCGTGCAGGATCTCGCCGCGTTTGCCGCGCCCGAGCCCGACAACCCCCAGCCGCGACGAGGAAAACCCGTCGATGCACAGCGTGGAATGGCTTGGCGTGGCACGCCCCGCCCGCCGCCATGTCTCACCGAAGGTCGCACCAGGGCCGCAATTGACGATCACGGGGCGGCGCCCCGATGTCAGCTCGAAGGCAAGCGTCGAGGCATGGGCATTGACGGAAGCCTCGCCCGAGGGTGGAAGGGCCGCATCGATGATCACCGAGCTGCGCCCCGCGGCCAACCGGGCAAAGCCCATCGCCAGCCCCTCATGCGTCTCCGGACGGATGCCCGAGGCCGCCAAAGCATTATCGAGCCGTCCCTCCATCCCGCGCGAGCCGCCATGGAATCGTGCCAGCGCGCCATCGGCATGGCGCAGCGCGCGCAGCGTCGGTGCCATGCGCAGAACGGCATTTTCCAGCGGCTTCTTCGGTCGCTTGCCGATATCCATCATCGCCTGCGCCGCCCAGATCAGCAGCGAGAAGACCTCCAGCAATTCCTCCGGGTTGCGCGTCGGCAACCCGCCCTCGGCATCGATGCGGGCCTCGCATTCCTTCGAGAGCGCCTTGATCGCAGGAGCAGCGAAACGCTCCTGCCCGGTCAGGGACAGGCTGGCATAGATCAGCCCGGCCAGCGCCTCGAAACGCGGTAGCCCCGGCGCGGCGACCTGCCAGCGGCGGCCGAGAAAGGTCGTCTGTGCCGCGAGCGCACCGAAAAATACCCGCGACTGCTCCGGGTTACGCCCCTGCAGCAGGAACAGCGCGTGGCTGATCCAGCGGATCAGCCGACGTCCAACCAGATCGGGCGTCCAACCCGGGCCAGCACCGCGCCCGTAGCGCGCGATCCATTCCCAGGTCCATTCCTGCCCCTTGGCCCGCGCCTTCGCGTCGCCAACGGCGGCGAGGTCGTCCAGCCAGCGAAAGCCGTGCAACTCCGCCTCGAATCGCGGCGAGGGCATGTCGAGATCCCACATCGAGGCGCCGGGCGCCTCCGCGAGATGACCGGCAAACAGGAAATTGCCCGCCGCAAGCTGACGCCCCTTGGAAAAGCCGCCGATCATGCGCGGCTCGGGCCGGGAAACGAAGCCGGTAGCCGGCTGCGTGCGTGCCGCGCGCCGGGCGTGCAGGCGGTTCATCAGGCGAACGCGCCGCTCCTGCCAGCTGGGTGTTCCCTCAACATGTTCCATGGCAGCGGCGGCGGCCCCCTTGATCCTGTATGCATCCCCGGCGCGGAGCATAGGCGCGGCGGGCGGGAGTGTCAGGCCTTGCGCAGCGCCGCGATGAAGAATCCGTCCAGACCGCCGCGTTCGGGCCACATCTCCGGCGTCGTTCGCAGCGCTCCGGGCGCGGCCTGCCAATCCGGCTCAAACCCGGCCAGGGCATCGATGGCCGCCTGATCCGGCGAAAGCACCGGATGACGTTCCAACATGGCCTCAAGCTGCTTCTCGCCCTCTTCCGGCAGCAGGCTGCAGGTACAGAAGACAAGCCGCCCGCCGGGGGAGAGCAACGCGACCGCGCGGTCGATCATTTGCGCCTGCAGGGCAAAAAGCGGTTTGACCCCCGCGCCGTCCTTGGCAAAGGGCAGGTCCGGGTGGCGCCGGATCGTTCCGGTGGCCGAACAGGGCGCATCGAACAGGATCGCGTCGAAAGGTGCTTCCGGCTGCCATTCGAGCGCGTCGGCTCCTACGACATTGGCCGTCAGGCCGGTCCGGGCGAGGTTCTCGTGCAGCCGTTCGAGGCGGGCCTCGGAGATGTCGAGCGCGGTCACGTCGGCCCCGCTCGCCGCGAGTTGAAGCGTCTTGCCCCCCGGCGCGGCACAGAGATCCAGCACGCGCTCGCCCGGTTTCGCGGCCAGAAGGCGCGCGGGCAGCGCGGCGGCGGCGTCCTGCACCCACCAATCGCCGGTCTCGAAGCCCGGCAGCGCGGAAACCTGCCCCGCCTTGGCCAGCCGCAGCGTTCCAGTGGGGAGCATCTCGCCATCGGGCAACGTCGCACTTTCGGATTTCGGTGTCAGGTCGAGCGGCGGGGTGGCTTCGAAGGCGGCCTCCATCCGGGAAACCCGGGCATTGCCATAGGTCGCCCCGAGCCGCCCGCGCAGCCAGTTCGGCAAGCGCTGCGGCTGGGTCTTGTCCCAGCCCCCCTGCCCGTTCTCGACGACCCGGCGCAGCACGGCATTGACCATGGGCGCGGCCTTGGCATGTTCGCGCTTGGCCAGCGTCACCGCGGCATTGACCACGCCATGCGGCGCCTCGCCCTCGGCAAGAAGCTCGACCACGGCCAGCCGCAGGAGCGCCTGGATGCCGGGGCGTGGCGGACGTTGCAGAAAGGGTTTCATCGCCGCGTCGGCACGTCCCGCGAGCCGCAGCGTGGTCCGCGCCAGCCGCGCGGCGCGGGCGCGGATCTCCGCCGGTTTCTCGGCAAAATGCGGGTGCTGCTCCAGCTCGGCGAGCAGCATCTTCTCCTCCCAGACGCCCTGGAGCAGGTCCAGCGCCAGCTGTCGCGGCGCGGTGCCGCTCGGTTGCCCTTCGCCCATGCGACGGCCCTTCCCATTGATCCTTGATCCGCGGGAGGTATATCACCCATGGATCAGCGACAAGGACAAGCGCATGAGTGACGACAGCCAGGAGCCGGTCGAGGCCCCGCAGGAAATCGACCCCGTTGCCGCCGCCGAGGCAGAGGCCGAGCGCCGCAAGGCGCTGCCGCCCGCGGCATTGCGTGCGCTGGAAGAGGCCGAGGAACGCCGGGCCAAGGCAGAGGCCGAGGCAGCCGAGATGCCCACCGAACTGGGTGGCCGCATCAAGGGGCTTGAGCCCGTCCGTTATGGCGACTGGGAGAAGAAGGGCCTGGCGATCGACTTCTAGGTGGCTTTCGCACCGTCCGGTGGGCGGATCACCGCGAGAAGCTGTTCGCTCAGCGTGAAGCCACAACGGCGATAGATCCGCCCGGCGTTCCCTTCCGTGTATGCAACAATGACGGGCGTAGAGGCTGGGGCACGTCTCCTTGCCCAATTCAGCCCGACGGACACAAGGGCAGCGCAGATACCGCGCCGCCTGTGGCTCTCGCGCGTCTCCACGTCCTGAAACCGCGCGGTGCCCTCGCCTTCGAAAATGCCAAGGTCGCCCACGAGCTGTGCCCCGTCGAAAGCGCCGAACCAGCAGCCCCGCCCCCCGGCCACCTGCTTGCGATGGTTCGCAAAGCGTTTGCGGACAAATGGGGCGTGGATTTCAGGCAGATGTCCAGCCTCGATGCCGGTCTCGATCTGCAGCGCTATGACCTGTTCCCAGTCCTCCGGTGTCTCTATGGGGCGGATCTCGATGCCTGGTGGGACCGGCGCAGGATTTGACAGTCCTTCAAGGGTGAGCACGTCGGAGCGGTCGATCTCGAAACCCAACGCGGTAAAACGCTCAAGGGCTGGCGCGTTGGAGAGCGCCGGAGCATCCCAGACGATCGTGACATGTCGTGAGGTCGGAAAGTCCTTCCGGAAACGCGCGATCTGCGCGTCCGGCTCGATCCGGTCGTCACGAAAGATCACCATGTTGCCGAACCAGAAATCCGGCTCGGACGGTGTGCGTACAACGACCCTGTCCAGGTGTTCCTCAACGACCGACAGCCCGCGCAACACCATAAGGTCGCTGCGCAGGCCGTGGCTACGGAGCGGACTCACAGCCCGAGAACGTCCAGCATGGAGTAGTGACCCGGCATCTTGTCCTGCCCCCAGAGCGCGGCCTTGAGCGCGCCGCGGGCAAAGAGCGCGCGGTCCGAGGCAATGTGGCGCAGAACGATCCGCTCGCCGGCCCCGGCAAAGATCACGTCATGCTCGCCGATAATATCGCCGCCGCGAATCGCCGAGTATCCAATGGAGCCGGGCGCCCGCGCCCCGGTGATGCCATCGCGCGCGGCGACGTAACTTTCCTTGAAGTCCAGCCCGCGCCCTTCTGCGGCCGCTTCGCCCAGCATCAGCGCGGTGCCCGAAGGCGCGTCGACCTTGTGGCGGTGATGTGCCTCGACCACCTCGATGTCGAACTCCTCGTCGAGAGCGGCCGCCACTTGCTTTGTGAGTTGCGTCAGCAGGTTCACCCCGAGGCTCATGTTGCCCGCCCGCACGATCACGGCATGGCGCGCGGCGGCGTCCAGCTTCTCGATATCCGTGTCCGTCATGCCCGTGGTGCCGATCACATGCACCGCCCGCGCCTGCGCCGCGATCACCGAGAGGTCCACCGTGACCTGCGGCGTGGTGAAATCGATAACCCCCTGCGCACCGGCCATCGCCTCCAGTGGGTCATCGGTGACATAGAGCCCGGTGGGTTGGCTGCCCATCGCCGCGCCAAGATCCTGGCCGATCCAGTCATGGCCAGCGCGTTCCACCGCCCCCACCAGCTTCATCTTCGGGTGCGCCGTGACCTCGCGGACGAGCATCTGCCCCATCCGTCCCGACGCGCCCATGACCACGATCCCCGGTATATTGCTCATCTGCCTGTCTCCTGAAACTTGCGCCCGGTTTAGCCGAGTGCCGCGTCACGCGCAAAGCCCCGCTTGCGCAGAAGGCCACGGGGGCCTAGTTGGAAGGCATGGCTAAGAACAAGTTCCATAACGGGTCCGGCCCGTCGCAACGTCAGCTCCGCGTGGGCGAATTGATCCGCCGCAGGCTGGCCGATGTGCTCAACCATGGCGACGTGCACGACCCGGACCTGAACCGGATGTCGATCACCGTTGCCGAGGTGCGCACCTCACCAGATCTGAAGATCGCCACCGCCTACGTGATGCCGCTGGGCGGCGACCGGGCGGACGAGGCGATGGAAGCGCTGATTCGCAACCGCCACGAGCTGCGCAAGATCGTGGCCAAGGGGCTGACGCTGAAATACGCGCCGCAACTGCGCTTCGTGCTGGACGACACCTATGACCGTATGGACGATACGCGGCGGATGTTCTCCGAAGAACGCGTGCAGCGCGATATTGCCGCGACTCACGAGGATGACGATGCCTAGTGAGCCATTGCGGCGTCTGGGAGCGGCCCTGGCCTTGCTCTGCGCCGGCACGCTTGCGGCCACGGCCGAGCCCGATTGCCGCAAGATCGCCCATGACGGCAACCGCTATACCGTCTGCACCCTGCGGGCCGACCAGGACGAGATCCGGCTTTTTCACAGCGATGCGGAGGGGAACCTTTTTGGCAGTTTCTCCAGCATCGACGCCGCCCTGGCCGCTGAGGGCAAGCAGCTCTCCTTTGCCATGAATGCCGGCATGTATCACGAAGACCGCAGCCCGGTCGGCCTCTATCTCGAACGCGGCACACAAAGCGGCCCGCTGGTGACGCGTGACGGGCCGGGCAATTTCGGCTTGCTGCCCAACGGCATCTTCTGCATCCGGGAACACTCGGCGCAGGTCATCGAAAGCCGCCGTTATGCGGAGAACCCGCCAGACTGCCGCTATGCCACGCAATCCGGCCCGATGCTGGTGGTCGATGGCGCGCTACATCCACGCTTCCTGTCCGACGGGACCAGCCGCTACATCCGCAACGGGGTCGGCGTCGCAGCGGACGGCGTGACCGTGCATTTCGCCATCTCGGACAACCGGGTGAATTTCGACAGCTTCGGACGGTTTTTCCGCGACGAGCTGAATACCCCGAACGCGCTCTATTTCGACGGCAAGGTCTCGCGCCTTCACGCGCCGTCGATTGGCCGCTCAGATAGCGGTTTCCCGCTGGGACCGATCGTTGGGACGGTGGCACCGGTCGAGTGAACCAACGGGCCAATTTGCCGGAATTCAATTGCCCGCGAAGATACCTCGGTTCAAGCGTCCTCCGACGACACCACGGTACCCGCAACCCGTAATCGGAATTATTCGGATAACCAGGATTCCGTCATTTCTGCCGTCATCAGGACCGCGCAGCCCGACGACGACGGACGCGCGGCTAGGCCGGGGCAGCGAACTGCACGATCAGCGGGTGATCCGAAAGAGTGAGCGGCACCGCCTCGGGCTGGCCTGCGATCTGGATAGGCTCGGTACCCACGGTCGGGTCGAAAATGCGCAGGCTTTTGGGTGGCCTTGCGAAATGCAACACCGTTTCCGTGGTGCCCCGGAGCATCTCGCCCCAGATGACATACTGGAACACCCCATCGCTGCGTTGCAGAAGCAGGTCGTGCACAACCGGGGTCTGCCCTTCCAGGAAGAGATCGACCTCGCGTAACGCCTCGTTCGCGGCTTGAGGGGAGGCATCGGCCAGGATGACAGTCAGGTTTCGCAGGTACTGCGCGGCAAGGCGCGGGCTGTAGTCCGGCGCAAAGAAGCCAAAGGCCTGGTTGCCCTCCTCGTCGGTCCTGTCGCGCAGGATATAGACCGATGTATGGGCATAGCCCCGCGCGAACTGCGCGAGATAGATGTTCATCAGGTGTAAACCATGCAGCGTCTCGGGCACCTTGTCCGACAGCTTGACGCCGGTTTCCGTGGTGACCCGGGGCAGGTCCTCCAGTTCACGATCCGAATAGCCTCTGAATCCCTTGCGCCAGGTCCGTCCGAAATTGCCGAACAACCCGTCGACGCGGGAGGCTCGTGAAGGGTCGGCCGCATCCCAGACCTTGTTGTCGGCCAGGCCCGGCGAATTCGAGTGATAAATGTAGTTATGCACATTGGCGAAATCGGCATAGCACGTCCCCCCCGGCATCAGCGTACCCGCGCCCGTCGGAATCTCCAGGAATTGCAGGCCGACATTGTCCGTCTGCGCGCCGGGCTCGGAGATCGTCCAGACGGGATAGTCGCGAAGCTCGGGATGCGTCTTGACGGCACTGTAGAGATCGCGCTGTAGCCGGGCCACAGGCAGCCAGCTGGCCCGACCTCCACCCTTCTGGCCCTGGTAGGTCACGCCCCAGTTATTCGGCTCGTTATTCCCCTCGAAGGCAAGCAACGCCCCATTCCGCGCCAGCACAAGCCCGGTTTCGATCAGTTTTTCCAGATCACTGCTGCCGCTGACGAGGCCCCAGTTCAACAGGGCACCCGTTTGCCGGTGGAGTTCGATCATGGTCTCGATCGTGTTCGGGCCATTCGTGCTCAACCCTTCGATCCCGGCACGCACCCAGCGGAACCCGCAGTAGCGCACCATTTCGATGGTCTTTTCGAGCGGCTGACCGCGATCCGGAAAGGTCGTGACGATGCCGATGCTGTCGAGGAAGCTGCGCGTGGGGCGTGCGCGCAACGTCTCAAAGGGGGACGCGCCCATGATGCGAGAGGCTGCGAGCCCCGTTCCAGACGCGGCAAGCATTGCCAGCACAGCGCGTCTGTTCGCAAATCGGTTTCCTGAACGTTCTATGGTCGTGCTCCCGTTGTGACGCCGTTCGACTATATCGCCTGTCCAGACCCGCCGCCACTTCGCGGCTCGGGACCTGTCTACGGCGCAGATGACTGCCCTTTCGACCCTGGCGCCTTTGGCTTTCTGGGGCTTCTTGTTCTTTCTTGGGCAGGCCGCGTTTCACGCGAAACTCCCCTGGCAAAACCACCCCGCCGACATCGACCCGCCATGGGCATAGAACAGCCACAGCCGTTCGCCGCTGCCCACCTCCACTCGCCAGTAATCGCGCGTGCCGGAGCGCCATTCCGGCTCGTCCAGCCACCATTCCGGTGCGATCCGCTCCGGACCGGTCGCGCCGATGATCTCGAAATACCGCCGACGCCAGCGGAAGCTCTCCGGCGGGCGCACCGGCTGGCTCGGCGCGGCCTCCACATGAACCGGCTCGGGGCGGAAGAGCAGCAGCGGACGCGCGAGGGCCGGGCACGCCGTCCAGTCCCGCGCGGGCTCCGACCAGGCCGCGGCCAGCACCTTGCTGCCCTTTTCCGGGATATGGCTGTCGGCCGGGTGCAGCCGGGTGATCGCCTCCAGCCCGACCCGCGCCCCGAGCCGCCCGATCAGGTCGTCAAGCGCCGCCCCCGCCCCGGCCCGGCCGCGCCGCGCCACCCCGTCGGCGGCCGCGCCGAGATGGCCGCGATGCTGCGTGGCATGAACCGGCTCGGTCACATGCGCCTCCAAGCGGAGCACGTCGATACCCGGCCCCGCCTCGATCTCGCCGAGCTTCATTGCCAGAAGCGGACGCAGCCGCTCCGGGTCGGCAGAGGGGCGGGCGAGCCCCACCTCCACCGGCTGCATCGTGTGATCGCAGCGGAACGCCTGCAGCCGCACGCGCCGCGCGCCGCGCCCCCGGGCGCGCAGCCGCTCCGACAACGCAGGCAGCAGCCGATCCAGCCCGGCGCGCACATCCTCCTCCAACCCGATCGGCTCAGGCAGGGTGAGGCGGACGGCGAAATGATCCGGCGGGCGCTCGGGCGAGACCGGCTCCGGCACCAGCCCGAGCGCCTGGTCGAGCCGCAGTACCAATTCCTGCCCGAAGCGCCGGGCCAACCCCGCGCGTGGCTGCCCGGCCAGGTCTTCCACCCGCCGCAAGCCCAAACGGGTGAGTTGGACCACGACCTCCGGCGCGAGCCGCAGCGCGGCCACCGGCAGCGGCGCCAAGGCGGTGCGCGTATGCCCCGGCGGGGCGATCCGCGACAGCGCTTCCCCGGCCGATTGCAGCCTGGGCGCCGCGCCGCCGCGCTCCCAGTGGCGCCGCTTCACCGCGCGCGCGCGGGTCGCCCGCGCCTCCTGATCGATCGCATCTCCCGAACGGCCCGCCGACACGTCGCGCCCGGCATAGCGCGCCAACGCCCAGGCCGCGCCCACCGTGTCGGCAATCCCACCATGGGCGGTGACCCCGAAATCCCCACATTCCGCCTCGGCCTGCGCCAGCAGGGCTTCCTCCCCACCAAAAAGATGCGCGCAACCCGTGATATCCACCATGAGCGAGGCCGCCTGCCCCTCCGACACCCAGGGCGAGAACTTGCCCGCCCAGCGGCGCAGCACGGTCAGGAAGGCGGCCTCCGCCTGTGGGTTGGAGAGCCGGGTGAGCAGGTCGGGACACATTGCCTGCGCATCGCGCAGCGGCTGGCCCTCCACCAGCCCGGCCTGCGATGACTCGACGGAGAGCGCGTGCAGAATCTGCATGTTCCCAACATCCCGCACCACGGCAAAGGGACCCGCCAACGTACCCGCGTCAAGGCGCAGCACGCGCTCCGCCGCAAGACGGGGGAACCACAGGGACAAGATACGCTTGGTGGGCATGTTCGGGAATCGGAATGGCTAATGTTCGCTATTTGTTCCAGAAATACCACGGTCCGACCCGGAGTCGAGTCACGGCTGATCAGCCCAGCCCGGAAATCCGACTGGCCATCATCTTTCGACAAGTATCCTGGGGGTTTGGGGGCAAAGCCCCCAATTCCCAAACGCAGACAAACGCGCCTCCCGACGGTTCAGAGATTGTCCTCGACCCGGAACCCCTCCGGGATCGCATCCTTCCCCTCGAGGATCAGATCTGCCATCACCTGCGCCACCTTTGCCGCCATGCCGAAGCCGATCTTGAAACCGCCATTGGCCACGAAATGCGCGTCGCGGTCCGGCCAGGCGCCGAGGATCGGCGCGCGGGAGCGGGAGCGGGGGCGAAGGCCGGCCCAGCGGGCGATGATCGGCGCGTCGGCCAGCGCCGGGCAGGCCGCCTTGGCGCGTCCCACCACATCATCAATCTGGGAATCCGTGCTGAACGGGTCGTCATACTCGCGCTCGGTGGTCGAACCGATGGCAAAGGTCCCGTCAACATGCGGGATGCCGTGCGTGGAATCGGCGAGATATTGTGGTGCATCAGGCCGGTCGAGCTTCAGAAGCGCCGCCTGCCCCTTGATCGGCGCGCCAATCGTCTTGCCCGTCTCGGCGCTCAGGTCGGACAGGCCCTCGACGCCCGTCGCCCAGAGAAGCGCGCCCTCGTTTTCGGCCTCGCCAATCACCAGCTCGCCACCCGCGCTCTGGAAGGCGGCGGCCAGCGCCGCGCCGGCCTTGCGCGGGTGCAGCCGCGCGGTCAGCGTATCGTGGATCAGCCAGCCGGTCGGTGTGACCGGCGCCCAATCGCCGAATTCCTCGGCCCGGACCACGTTCCAGACCGCCTTGCCCTGCCAGAGCGTTTCTGCCTCCACCGCACGCTCGCGGGCGCGGGTCAGCCCCTCTTCGTCCAGGATCTGCTGCAAACGACCAGTTCGCGCGTAGCCCGGATCCTCTCCGGAGGCCTGCGACACATCGCGCCAGAACTCTTCCGCCATGATCAGGCTTTCGAACTGGAAGGCCTTCTTGGCGTTCCAGCGTTCCGGCACATGCGGCGCCAATGCGCCGACAAGGCCACCAGAACAGCCCGCGAACACGCCTTTGGTGTCGATCACGCGGATTTTCGCGCCGCGGCGCACCATTTCCCAGGCGCATGCCATCCCGAAGATGCCCGCGCCGCGTATAGTTACGTCGATCCTTGCCAAGGTCTCACCTCTTGCCCATTGTCCGCGCGTTTGAGGCCGGGATCTAGGACAGATGACAGACGAGGACCAGAGCAACTGCGTGATCTGGCAAAGCGGAGACGTTCCCGTCTCGCCGCGTTTCGACGATCCCTATTACTCGCTGGAAAACGGGCTGGCCGAGACACACCATGTCTTTCTTGACGGCAATGACCTGCCCGCGCGGCTGCGCCCGGGCTTTCAGGTGGCCGAACTTGGCGTCGGAACCGGGCTCAACCTGCTGGCGCTGGCGCTGTGTGCGCAGACGGCCGGGGTGGAGGGCGTTCGGTATACCGGGTTCGAGGCCTATCCATTGCCCAAAGAGGATCTGAAGCGCGCGCTTGCGCCCTTTCAGGAAGTGGCTCCACTTGCCTGGGCGCTGCTCGATGCGTGGAACCCGGCCGGGTTCGAGGCCCGGATTGGCCCGCTCACGGCACGTATGATCGTGGGCGATGCGCGGCAACGCCTGCCGGAATGGGAGGGCGCCGCCGATGCGTGGTTTCTCGACGGGTTCGCGCCGGCGAAGAACCCGGAACTGTGGGAAAGCGATCTCATGACGGAGGTCGGGGCGCATACGGCGGCAGGCGGCAGTTTTGCCACCTATACTGCGGCGGGCGACGTGCGACGCGCCCTCGCCGCGGCGGGCTTCGAAGTGCAACGCCTCCCCGGCTTCGGCCGCAAACGTCACATGAGCGTGGGAAGGCGGCCATGAGCCAGGAACAGAACAACCGGCTCGGCATCCTGCTTATGGTCAGCGCCTGTTTTGTCTTTGCGATCCAGGACGGGATCTCGCGCCACCTGGCGGCGGAGTACAACGTCTTCATGGTGGTGATGATCCGCTACTGGTTCTTTGCCGCCTTCGTGATGACGGTGACCGCACGGCAGGAAGGCAGCCTGCGTGCTTCGGCAAGGACGGCACAGCCCCTCCTGCAAGTCACGCGAGGCCTTTTGCTGACGGCCGAGATCCTCATCATGATCACCGCCTACGTGCATCTGGGGTTGGTCGAAAGTCTTGCGATCTTTGCCGGGTATCCGCTGATCGTGGCGGCGCTGTCGGGGCCGGTGTTGGGCGAGAAGGTCGGCTGGCCGCGTTGGGCGGCGATCGGGATCGGTTTTGTCGGGATCCTCGTGATCCTGAAACCTGGATTCGGTGTATTTTCCCCCGCTGCGATCCTCGCGCTGATCTCGACGGCGCTTTTCGCGATCTACAGCGTGCTGACCCGGCTGGCCGCGCGCAAGGACAAGGCGTTGACCAGTTTCTTCTGGACCGGCACGGTCGGTGCGGTGGTGATGACGGCGATCGGTGTCTTCCACTGGGAGCCGATGATTGCACCGGATTGGGGATGGATGGCGGCGCTCTGTGTGACCGGCGCGCTCGGGCATTACCTGTTGATCCGCTGCTACGAGGTCGCCGAGGCGAGCGCTGTGCAGCCCTTCACCTATCTGCACCTGGCCTTCGGGGCCACGCTTGGCGTCGTCGTTTTCGGGGAAGCCCTGCGCAACAACGTCCTGGTTGGCACGTTGATCGTCGTTTCGGCGGGGATTTTCACCCTGCTGCGCGAGCGGCGAAAGCGCTGAACGTGCCAGGGGGGCTCCCGCCCACGGCGCCGCGCGCAAGCGCTTGGCCGCGGTTGGGGGTTGCCGCGCCTGCGGCGCGGCGGTGGCGCTCAGCGCCGTTCCGGTATTGCTGGCAGTCAGCCCTTGCGCAAAAGCTCGATCATCTCGACTGAGGGCATGACGCCGTTCAGGCGCGCGCGATAGACCATGATCGACTCCGTCACCCGCATCACGTAATTTCGGGTTTCGCGGAACGGGATCATCTCGATCCAGTCGATCACGTCCACCTCCTCACCGCGCGGATCGCCCCGCGCCTCGACCCAGTCGACCGAGCGGCCCGGCCCGGCATTGTAGCCCGCCGAGACCAGCACCGGCGCGGGGCCGAACACCTCGATAAGACCGGCGAGATAGGACGTCCCGAGCGTCACGTTATAGGCCGGGTCCTCGGTCAGCGCGTCGCGGTCATAGGGGATCTTCAACTCGCCAGCGACATCCTTGGCCGTGCCCGGCATGACCTGCATCAGGCCGCGCGCTCCGGCGGGGCTGATCACCACCGGGTCGAACTCGCTTTCACGCCGGGCGATGGCGAGGGCGAATTCCTTTGGCACCGGCAGATCGCGCTCCATGAGCGGGCTGAGCGGGAAATAGGCCGCAGGCAGAACGACCCGGTTCGCCGCCGCGCGCTTTGCGATCATCAGGGCGATATGGGGCTGTTCCAGCGACAGCATGAGCGCCCCCAGAGTTCCGGCGCGCTCGCGGTCCAATGACTCGGTCAGGTGGGTCAGGAAGCGCTCGGCCAGCCCCAGATCCCCGGCATCGAGCAGCAACAGGCCGGCAACCAGCACGGAATTTCCACGCAGGTCGCTTTCGGCCAGCGGCGGGAAGCTCTCCGAGCCGTCCAGCGTCGGGTCCATCGGCAAGCCGGCCGCCTCGGCTGCGAGCAGGCCGTAGAAGCTCGTCTGATGCTGCGCGCCGTCGGCATAGGCGAGCTTGGCGGCCTCTGCATCTTCCATCGCCGCATAGGCGCGGCCCTTCCAGTAGCCGGCGCGACCGAGGCTGATGGGGGTCTCCACAGCGGTATCGAAACTGGCAAAATGCGTCAGCGCTTGTTCCGGATCGTTCAGGAAGCGCAGCGCGATGAAGCCCGAGAGCCATTCCAGATCGGCAAAGGCGGAGCCCTCGACAAGGAAATGCCGGCTCGCCAGCGTGTAGGCCATCTCGGCCTCGCCGTCGCGCAGCGCCCGCCGGGCGTAGATACGCCGCCAGTTTGACCATTCTTCGGGGCGGCCAAGGGCTTCAAGCGAGGTGGACCGGGCCGCCAGCAACGCCATCGCCTCGGCGTGGCGCCCCTTTCGTGCCCGCCAGATGAATCGCTCGTAGGCAAGGCCCGGGTCGTCCTGCAGCTTGTCAGGGACGGCTTCGATCCGGGCATCCACCCCCGGCTCGCGCGCAGCCAGCGTCAGCCGAGCCTCGGCGAGCTTGTCCCAGCCCTCCGGCGCCCGCGCGATGTTGCGCCGCGCCGCCGACACCTGCCCGCGCCAGAGCAGGTCGTCCAGCCGGGCAGCGTGGTGATCGGCCAGCGTGTCACGGAAACGCTCCAGAAGCGCGTCCTCGGTTTCGGCAGTCATGGTCCGGCTATGCCATGCCAGAACCGCCGTCGCCTTGGCCTCGCCCGGTTCGTCGAGCGCGATATAGGCATCAACCAGCCGCAGCACGCCGGTCCCCGTGTTCGGCAGGTCGCCGTCGAAGTAATCGACAACCTCCTGCGGTGCGGCGTCCTCGGGGATGGAGCCCTCGCCCCTTGTGCGTAGCAGGTCCAACCCCGGCCAATCGGCCCGTCGGGCAAGGAAATCGCGATAGGCGTCGAACTCCGCCTGCCCGCCCTTGCGCAGCCGGTGCCATTCGATGATGTCGCGCCCCTCGTCGCCGGCAGGGCGCACGGAAACAGTGGCCGCACGCCAGTTCTCCGTACGGACATGTTCAAGCGCTTCGGCAAGCGCCTGACCCTGTTCCGTGGGTGCGGCAAGGCTCGAAAAGGGTATACAGACTAGCAGGGCGAGTCCGACAAGAAGGCGCATATTGTGGGTCTGATCGCAGTTAACCGGGAAAACCTGCAACAAGACTAGCTCACGCACACGCAACCGCAACTCACAAACTTGGCAAGGCGATTTCCTGCCTATAGGGTCCGCCGCGATTTACGTACACGACTCGGCCCGTCCCGGGCCACCAGACGCGCCGCGTGGCGCGGGAAACGGAGAAAGATCATGTTCAAAGGCTCACTTCCCGCTCTGGTCACGCCGTTCAAGAAAGGCGCGGTGGATTTCGAGACTCTCGATTCGCTGGTTGAATGGCATGTCGAACAGGGCTCCAACGGCCTCGTCCCGGTGGGCACCACCGGCGAGAGCCCGACACTGACCCATGCAGAGCACCGCGATGTCGTCGAGCGGGTGATCAAGGCCGCCGCCGGTCGCATCCCGGTGATTGCCGGCGCGGGCTCGAACAATACCGCCGAAGGGATCGGACTGATCCGTCATGCGGCCGAGGCGGGCGCCGATGCGGCGCTGATCGTCACTCCTTACTACAACAAGCCGACCCAGGCCGGGCTCTACGAGCATTTCAAGGCGCTGCACGATTGCTGCGACCTGCCGATCATCATCTACAACATCCCTGGCCGCTCGGTCGTGGACATGTCGCCCGCGACCATGGGCAAGCTGGCGGAGTTGCCGCGGATCATCGGCGTCAAGGACGCCACCGGCGACATCACCCGCGTGAGCAGGCAGCGCGAGACCTGCGGCAAGGACTTCGTTCAACTCTCGGGCGAGGACGCCTCCGCGCTCGGCTTCAATGCCCATGGCGGGGTTGGCTGTATCTCGGTCACCGCGAACGTGGCGCCGAAGCTCTGCGCCGAGTTTCAGGCGGCAACGCTCGCCGGGGACTATGCCAAGGCGCTCGAATACCAGGACCTTCTGATGCCGCTGCACACGGCGATCTTCCTGGAACCCGGGCTGGCCGGGGCCAAGTACGGGCTGTCGTTGCTGGGCAAGTGCACGGAGGATGTACGCCTGCCGCTGGTCGGGCTGACCGACGGCACCAAGGCCGAGATTCGCGCCGCGATGGTCCATGCCGGCCTGATCGACTGACACGAGGCATCACGGCGGGCCCGACGAACGGCCCGCCGTCCACCACCGTCAGGGCGCGGCCATTGTGTCCAGCGGCTTCAGCAGATCGAAGATCTGATCACGGACCCATGACGCCATCGGGTTTGCGTCCGATCGGCGGTGCCAAATCGCCACGATCCGGGCCGGGACGATCTCGAAAGGCGGCCGGAAGATCTTCAGCCCGAGACCGCTGGCAAGCCGGTTGGCCAGTTGCTCCGGCACCAGCGCGATCAGGTCGCTTTCGCTGACAACGCGGCACACCCCGGAAAAGACCGGCAGCGTCATCGCCACTTGCCTTTGCCTGCCGACCCGCGCCAGCGCGGAATCGCCCATGGCGGCGAACTTTCCCTCGGGCGAGAAGAGAACATGCGACATCGCGCAGAACCGGTCGATGGGCAGTTCGGCGCCCTGTGGCACCCCCGCGATCCTGGGATTGGTCGCGCGCGCGATGACGACGAAGGACGAGCGGAACAACGCCTTGCGATTGATCCAGGCGGGCAGGTCGGTGTCGGGGATCAGGGCAAGATCGGCACCGTACTGCTCGACGCTCCTGACATAGTCGTCCGGCACCAGCTCGACCAGTTGCGCCCGGACATTCGGCGCCGTCCGGTTGAGCCGGTCGCCGAGGGCCGGCATTAGCAATTCGGCGAAGAAATCGCTGGCGGCGATCTTGAAACGCCCCGACGCCAGCGCGGGATCGAAACTCTCTGGCGGCGTCAGAAGGTGTTCGAGCCGGTTGAACTCCTCCCCAAGCCCTTCCCGGATCGAAGCGGCGTAATCGGTCGGGACGAGGCGGTTCCCATGCCGGACAAACAACTCATCGCCAAGCGCGTGGCGCAACCGCGACAAGGCGTTTGACACGGCTGGCTGCGACAGGCCCAGCCGCTCCGCGGCCTTCACCGTCGACCCCTCCCTCAGGACCGCGTCCAGCACACGGAGCAGGTTCAGATCGAAGGTCGCGAAATTCATGACAGCAATAGCCTTTATACAAAGCATTCATTGGATTGTTACCGTGGCCGCCTGCTAAGATCGAGTCAACGAAAGCGCGTTCATTTCACCCAAGCGAAGAGGAGCGAAACGTTGAAGGATCTGGAGATAAATGACGCCCCGCTCGAATGGCTTGGCGTGTCCCACAAGACCATCCTGAGCCCCGAACAGACTGGTGGCGCCATGTCGATCGTGGAGTCCGTATCACCCCCGGAAAGCGGCCCGCCGCGCCATATCCACCATAACGAGGACGAGACATTCGTCGTCCTTTCGGGTGCCTGCAAGATCTGGGTCGAGGGGAAGGAAGCGACAATCGCGGCCGGCGAAACCGCGTTCATCCCGCGCGGAAAAGAGCACAGTTTCAAGGTGATCGGGTCCGCCCCCTGCCGGAAGCTGATCATCCTGACGCCCAGCGGTTTCGAAGGGTTCTTCTCGGACATGGCCGCCGGCCAGTTCCGCATTCCCGAGGATATGCCGGCGATCGAGGAATCCGCACACCGCCACAACCTGACCTTTACCGGCCCCCCGCTGGACTGACACTGGATGACCGCGAGACCCATCGTCTACCACATCCCGGTCTGCCCGTTCTCGCAACGGCTGGAGATCCTGCTGGCCCTCAGGGGACAGCGGGATGCAGTGGAATTTCGGGTCGTGGACGTCACTCGGCCGCGTGCGCCCGAACTTCTGGCCAAGACCCGGGGCAGCACGGCGCTGCCGATGCTGGAAATGCCCGATGGCAGAATTCTCAAGGAAAGCCTCGTGATCCTGCGGTTTCTCGACGAGGCGATCGCAGGCGCACCACTCCGGCGCAGCGACCCTTTCGAACATGCCGTCGAATCCATGCTGATCGCCCTTGAAGGCGCCTTCACCATGGCCGGCTACCTCTATGTCATGAACCAGGATCGCGCCCTGCGCGCGCAGCACAACGAGAAGCTCCTGGCGCTCTACCGCGATATCAACGGCTTCCTGATGGAGCACCGCCCGGAGGGGCCCTACCTGTTCGACGCGTTCGGACTGGCCGAGGCCGTCTTTACACCGATTTTCAAGCGCTTCTGGTTTCTGGATTACTATGAGGATTTCGCCCTGCCCGAGGGTGCCGAATACGACCGTGTCCGGGCCTGGAAGACGGCCTGCATGTCCCATCCGGCGACCGGGCAGGTGACCCGTGAAGAGATCGTCAAGCTTTACTACGATTACGCGCTCGGCGCAGGCAACGGCGCGCTCGTCGATGGCCGAAGCGTTTCAAGCTTCACCTTCGAGCCCTGTTGGCGGACCCGCCCCTGGCCTCCCAGCGACAAATACGCGGGAACGTTGCCCGATGACGCCTTGGGACTGGTCGCCGATGATCGCTAGGCTTGGGTGACAGCCGCGGGTCGGGTTCGTGACCGAAACGGGAGCCTCGCCCAGGGCGGTCGGCCTGGACTTACAGTCCGCCAGAAACCGACAGGACGCCGCAACGCTTCTCTTGGAACTCCCGGCCAAAGAGCCTATATCCCGCCTCTATGGCCAAACCGAAGGACAATCCGAATTACAAGGTGATCGCCGAGAACCGGCGTGCCCGCTACGACTATGCCATCGAGGATGACATCGAATGCGGCATCATCCTGACCGGGTCCGAGGTCAAGAGCCTGCGCACGACCTCGGCCAATATCGCCGAGAGCTATGCGGCGGTGGAAAACGGCGAGCTGTGGCTTGTGAACAGCTATATCGCGCCTTACGACCGCGCGATGTTCGGCCATGAAGAGCGGCGGCGGCGCAAGCTGCTGGTTTCGCGCAAGGAACTCAGCCGGTTGTGGAACGAGACACAGCGCAAGGGCATGACGCTCGTGCCGCTTGTGCTTTATTTCAACCACAAGGGCATGGCGAAGATCAAGATCGGCATCGCCAAGGGCAAGCAGAACCAGGACAAGCGCGCCACCGAGGCCAAGCGCGACTGGAACCGCCAGAAACAGCGCCTTCTTCGGCACGGAGAATAGCGCCGCCGGGCGGGTTACCCTTGCACCCGCCCCTATCCCGGCTTAGCAATTTTGGACGAGAGCCGAGCTGGGAGGCCGATATGGACAATAGCGACCCGAAAACGCTTGTCAGCACCGAGTGGCTGGACGCCCATTTGCACAATCCAGACCTGCGGGTGATGGATGCATCGTGGTATCTGCCGGCTATGGGGCGTGACGCGCGCGCCGAGTACGAAGCAGGCCACATTCCCGGC
Organism: Aliiruegeria lutimaris; assembly: GCF_900099935.1. GTDB lineage: Bacteria > Pseudomonadota > Alphaproteobacteria > Rhodobacterales > Rhodobacteraceae > Tropicimonas > Tropicimonas lutimaris. Next base: position 38,838 of record NZ_FNEK01000044.1, read on the forward strand.
GCCCGGTTCTTCGATATCGACGAGATTTCGGACCTGCGCTCCAGCCTTCCGCACATGGTGCCGCCGCCGGAGAAATTCATCTCCCGCATGCGCAAGCTGGGCGTTGGCGACGGGCATCAGATCGTCGTCTATGACGGGATGGGGATCTACTCCGCTCCGCGGGTCTGGTGGTTGTTCCGCCTGATGGGCCACTCCGACATTGCCGTGCTCGATGGCGGTTTCGCCAAGTGGAAGGCGGAGGGCCGGCAGATCGAAGACATGCCGCCGATGATCCGCGAACGCCACATCACGGTCCGCCGCCAGTCCCACATGGTCAAGGACGTGACGCAGGTGTCCCTCGCAGCCAAGCTGGGCGACTGGCAGATCCTCGACGCCCGCCCCGAGGGGCGCTTCAAGGGGGAAGAGCCCGAACCGCGGCCCGGCCTTGCGGCCGGCCACATCCCCGGTTCGATCAACATCCCCTGGGCGTCGCTGTCGAATGACGACGGGACGATGAAATCCACCGACGCCCTGCGCCGCATCCTGACCGGCGCCGGGGTCGACCTCGACAAGCCCGCCATTACCACCTGTGGCTCCGGTGTGTCTGCCGCAGTCATTTCGCTGGCACTCACACGGCTCGGCCACACCCAGAACGCGCTGTATGACGGGTCATGGGCGGAATGGGGCGCCTATTCCGATCTGAAGGTCGCAACCGGATGAGCATTACCCCGGCCGGCACCGAGATCCACTACACCGTCACCTGGCTGGAAATGACCGAGCGGCCTTCCCATGGCTGGCCGCACGAACCAACAGGCGAGCCCGCCTCGCTGCTCAAGGCCGACACCCCGCCCGCGTGGTACTTTCTCATGCTCTACGACGCTGTAGGCCGGGACTATGCCTGGGAAGACATGCATGACAAGACCGAGGACGAGTTGGCCGACTGGCTGGCCCACCCGGAAACCTCGCTCTACACGCTGATGCGCAAGGGCTGGCCGCATGGGTTCTTCATGCTGGACCACAGAAAGCCGAGCATCTGCCACCTGGCCTATTTCGGGCTGGTACCGCAGGCCATCGGCCGGGGCCTTGGCCGGTTCCTGCTGCAGAATGCAGTGCTGACGGCCTGGGCCCTGCCGGGTGTCGAAAAGCTCACGGTGAACACCAACACGCTCGATCATCCCCGCGCGCTGCAGACCTACCAGCGCTGCGGTTTTGAGCCGGTTCTGCGCACCGAGCATCGGCGTGTCCTGAAACGGGACATCGACGCCAGCCGCATCCCCGACTGAGGATTTCCATGTTCGAAAACCACAAGGCTCCGGAAGCCGACAAGATTCTTCGGGTGATGAAGCTGTTCGCGGATGATCCGAGAGCGGATAAGATCGACCTCGGTGTTGGCGTTTATCGCACGCCTGAGGGCCTTACACCTGTCATGGGCGCCGTGAAGGCAGCCGAGCGCAGGCTGCTGGAAGAGCAGGCAACCAAGGGTTATGTGGCGCTCGCCGGCGACCCGGGCTTTCATGCAGCCTTGCGGCAACTGACCTTCGGCGACTCCGCTGCCGCCGATCGCATCGCCTGTCTGGCCACGCCGGGTGGAACCGGCGCCGTGCGGCAGGCCTTCGAGCTGCTCAAGGCGCAGAACCCGCATGTAACGGTTCATACATCGGCGCCGACATGGCCCAATCACGAGGCCATCCTCGACACGCTGGGCATCCGCTGGCAGCCCTATCGTTACTACGACGCGGCGACCGGCGGTCTGGACCGGGACGGGATGCTTGCCGATCTGGCGGCGGTCAAACGTGGCGACGTGGTACTGTTGCATGGGTGTTGCCACAACCCGACCGGAGCGGATCTGGACCTTTCCGATTGGCAGGCGATTGCGGATAGCCTGTCGCGGACAGGCGCGGTGCCGATGGTGGATCTCGCCTACCAGGGCTTCGGGAACAGCCTTGACGAAGACGTTGCCGGACTGCGGCTGCTCGCCGCTGCCATGCCGGAAATGCTGTTGACCGTGTCCTCTTCGAAGAACTTCGGCCTCTACCGTGACAGGGTCGGCCTGCTGCTTGTCCTCACCGAAACCCCGGCCATCACGCAGGCGGTTCAGGGCACGCTGGCCTGGCTCAACCGGCAATCCTATGCCTTTCCGCCCGATCACGGAGCCCGTGTCGTAACCGAGATCCTTTCCGACGCGTCCCTGCGGGCCGATTGGACGGCTGAACTGACCGAAATGCGCGACCGCGTCATCGCGATGCGCGAAGCACTCGCCAAGGCCCTGCGCCTGGAAACGCAATCGGATCGCTTCGATTATCTCCTGTCTCAGAAGGGGATGTTTTCGCGCCTTCCGGCCAGTGAGGATCAGGTCGCTCAGCTCCGCCGCGAACATGGCGTCTACATGATCGGGGATGGCCGCATCAACATGGCGGGCCTGATTGAAGAGACGGTTCGCCCCGCCGCAAGCGCGATTGCGCGGGTTCTGACCTAGAGCGTGTCGCGGCCTATCTGATTCAGGCTTCCCAGATTGGTTGTGATGTGATTCCCTTCTGTTGAGGCAGATATAGGGGTCTCAGAT
>NZ_FNEK01000074.1 GCF_900099935.1 Aliiruegeria lutimaris
CAACTGGGGCCGACGCTGCGCGAAGGCGACGTTGTCATACTCGACAACCTGTCGAGCCACAAAGCCCCGGCCGCAGCGGCGTCCCTACGCGCGATTGGTGCATGGTTCCTGTTCCTGCCACCCTACAGCCCAGATCTGAATCCCATCGAGATGGCCTTCTCGAAACTCAAGACACTGATCAGGAAGGCCGCCGCGCGAACCTATGACCAACTCTGGGCCGCCGTCGGACAGGTCTGCAACCTCTTCTCGGACGAAGAATGCTACAACTACTTCAAAGCCGCAGGCTATGAGGCCGATTAAACGCGACACGCTCTAGCGCAATTTCGATCCCCTCGGGCAGACCGGCCATCACCTCGGCCAGAAGCGCCTCGGCGGTTTCGGAAAACAGGTGACGGATCTCGAAATCGAGCACCGCCTCTTCCGGCATCATGTTCAGCGCCACGCCGCCCGAGATCCGCCCGGCATGGAGCGTCGAATAGGGGATCTGGTAGCCGTCCTCGCGGGGACCAGTCTCCGCAACGCGGACCTACACCCGCCGCAGCGCCTGGATGAGGTCGGCCGCGAGATGGAGCGCATTTCTGTAAATAGGTGCCATTGCAGAATGGCCCGGCTCACCGCGACAGGTCGCGCGATAGCTCGCCTTGCCCTTGTGGCCGGTGCACAGGCGCATCCCGGTGGGCTCGCCCACGATCACCAGATTCGGGCGACCGAGCACCGGAATGACATGCTCGATCATCTCGGAGATGCCGCGACAGCCGATTTCCTCGTCCCAGCTCAGCGCCACCATCACCGGGCGTTTCGGAGGCGAGGATTTCAATCGCCCTGCCAGCGCCAGCGCACAAGCGAGAAACCCCTTCATATCGGTGGTACCGCGCCCGACGAGTCGGTCGCCCTGTTCGAGCAGCGTGAAAGGGTCGCTTTGCCATTGCTGCCCGACGACCGGAACGACATCGGCATGCGAAGAGAGCAGAACGCCGCCCGGACCGGCGCCGAACCGCGCCAGAAGCCCGGCCTTGGTGCCACAGGCGGAGGGGATGCGGGTCACTTCGAAGCCAGCCTCGGCAAGGTAGCCCTGCACCCAGTCGACGAGGTCGAGATTCGGCCCATCCGTCACGCTGCGAAAGCCCACCAGCCGGGCCAGAAGCTCGATCTCGCTCGTCAACTGTCTCATGCCTCTTGCCTGCCAACGTCGATCAATACTTGATCCAGACAGTCTTCAACGCCGTGTATTTGTCAAAGGAATGCAGCGACAGGTCACGCCCGAAGCCCGACTGTTTCATGCCCCCGAAGGGCGTCATCGACGAGAGCGCATCGACCGTGTTGACCGAAACCGTGCCGGCATGCAGGCGGTCGGAGAGGCTCATCGCCCGCCCGAGATCGCGGGTCCAGACCGACGCGGCAAGGCCGTAGATCGTGTCATTGGCAAGCGCCACCGCCTCCTCATCGGTCGAAATGGTCTGGACCGCGAGCACCGGGCCGAAAATCTCCTCGCGCGCGATCCGCGCGTCCGCCGGCACATCGGCAAAGATCGTCGGCTGGATGAAGGCGTCCGACGTGCCAATGGTCAGCCGCTCGCCACCGGCGACGAGGCGCGCGGATTTCTTGCCCGCCTGCAGGTAGCCCTCGACACGGTCGGCATGGGCCTTGTCCACCATGGCGCCCATCTCCGTGGATGGATCCAACGGATCGCCCTGCCGGATCGCATCGGCGCGGGCGGCAAGTTTTTCCAGCATCACTTCGGCGATATCCTCGTGCAACAGCAGCCGCGAATTGGCCGAACAGACCTCGCCTTGATTGAAGAAGATGCCAAAGGCAGCCATCTCGGCGGCCTTGTCCAGATCAGCATCGGGAAAGACGAGATTGAGGCTCTTGCCGCCGGTCTCCAGCCATACCTGCTTCATGTTGCTCTCGCCGGCATAGCGCTGGAACAGCTTGCCGACCTGCGTGGAACCGGTGAAGACGAGGCAATCCACGTCGCCATGCCGACCAAGCGCTTGGCCGGCCTCCAAGGCCAGTTCAGCCAGACGCAACGCCGAGAGCGGCGATTGTTCGGCCGGTTTCAACACCACCGAATTGCCCGCCGCAAGCGCGGGCGCAAGCTTCCAGGTAGCCATGTCGAGCGGGAAATCCCACGGGACGACCGCACCGACAACGCCTAGCGGCGCGGGCCGAAGCGATCGCACGGTCGATATCCAGCGCATCTCCGCGCGAGACCTCGCACAGCGTCTCGTCCGTGGCCGGGTTCACACTGGCAAAGACCGCGCCGGACGCGGCAGGCGTAAAATCTCCGTCGATCCAGCATTGGGTACGGATTGCCAGGGCCGTGGCCCTGGCACGACATTCCGCGTGGGAAAGCATCGACGTCTCCTATTCGTCTATTCGTCGCCGGGCACGCCGTAGGACGGAGCCGCCGTGGGGTTCAGGGCGCGGGTCACGTAGTCTTCCGCCTGCGGTTTGTAGATCTCCCACGCGGTGGCGATGGCCGCGATGGGGCAATCCTCCGTCCAGTCGCAGCGCAGTTCCGCGTAAGGCCATGCCTGCCGGTCCACGACAAGAAGACCGGCGGAATGTACTGGCCCTGCCTCACCACCAGCGGCAAGCCCGGCCCGGAGGGCGGCGATCAGCCGGTCGCCCAAGGCGCCGCCTGTCGCCTCGAAACCGTCGACGATGGCCGCCGGAACATTTGCGTCGGCGAGCAGGTTGCCTGCCGACACGCAATCTTTGCCAGACGCGGACGACCAGGTACCAAGCGCCTGTGCTCCGGACTGGATGAACCCTGCTCCTTCAGCGCCGATCACCAGAAGCTGGCGGTAGTGCGGAAATTTCTCTGCCGCGATGGCCGCGCGTCCTGCGGCCTCGGCTTTTTCTCCCAGCGCCATCAGGTCGAGCACCGCCGGGCCAAGCGCCGGATTAGTCACGTTCTGCGTGGCCACGGCCCCCACCCCGGCACGGGCAAAGGAGCAACGGGCCGCGACTGCCGGTGAGGAGGAGGAAATGGCGATCCCGAACTGCCCGGAGTCTGGGCAGCGGGCTACGATGGAAAACGTCATGAAACGCCTCTCTGTCAGTCCGGAATCACGAAGGTCGCGTCGATCTCGACCAGCCAGTCGGGACGGGCCAGCGCGGTGACGACAACCCCGGTCGAGACCGGGTGAATGCCGCGGATGTACTCGCCCATCGTGCGATAGACCGCCTCCCGGTGGCGCACATCGGTCAGGTAGACCACCAACTTGCACAGGTGCGCCATCTCGCCCCCGGCCTCGGTGATGAGCTGGCGGATGTTCTGCATCACCTTGTGGGTCTGCTCCACCGGGTCGTGGCTGGAGATGTTTTCCGCCGTGTCGAGATCCTGCGGGCATTGTCCGCGCAGGAAGACCGTGGCACCGCGTGCGACAACGGCCTGGCAGAGATCGTTGTCGAGCTTCTGCTCGGGGTATGTGTCGCGCGTGTTGAACTTGCGGATACGGGTGTGGGTCATGCCGTTTCCTTCTCCGATGGCGTTTTTGAGTTGGCCTTTGGCTGGATCCTTTCAGCAGATCCTTCATAGGCCAGGTAGCCGCGTTGTTTCTCGATATGGTCTGCAATGAACTTGGCGTCGTGCCAGACACCCCAGATGAAGGACGACCCGCGCCGGCTCTGCCAGGGCAGGCCGAGGAAATAGATGCCGGGCTCCGAGGAGACGCCGCGCTCATGGGCGGGCTGACCCTTTTCGTCGAAGGCATCAACCTTCATCCAGCTATCGTCGCGGCCAAAACCTGTGGCCCACAGGATCGTGGTGATACCGGCCTCCGCGAGATCGAGCGCCCGCACCGGGTCCGTCACGCACGCAGGATCGGGGCCAAGCTGGCGCGCCCCGGGCTCTTCGGGCAGGTCCAGCCCGTTGCGCGCGACATAAGCATCGGCAGCGTCCAGCAGGGCGAAGTAATTGGCGTCTCCCGCCGTGACATTGCGGGCGAGATCGCCGGCAAAGGTCAACTTGCCATTGCCGAACCCGTCGGTGCGACCCAACAGGGTAATGCCGCTCGCGGCGAGCTCCCGAAAATCGACCGTGAAGCCGCCCTCGGCACCGGTGACGGCGATGGTGGTGTGCTCCACGCCCGGCGTAGCCTCGGCATCCCATAGGTTCAGCACACCCAGCCACCAGACAAAATCCCGCCCGCGATAGCGGCGCGGCGGGCGATCATGCGGGCCGACCGACAGATAGACCTCGCGACCCGCCTTGCGGAGTTCGGCGGCAATCTGCACGCCGGACGAGCCGGCACCGACGACCAGCACGGCACCATCCGGCAATTGTTCGGGAGAACGATAGGCGGCGGAATGGATTTGTGTCAGCCCGGCGGTTTCCGGAACGATCGGCGGGATGATCGAGCGCTGGAACGGCCCGGTGGCGACGACCACGTTGCGCGCGGAGATTGCCCCGGCGCTGGTCTCGGCGATGAAACCCGCCTGCTTCGGATTGCGGCGCAGTCCGGTAACCTCGACGCCCGCCCGGACGGGCGCTTTTACCATCGCCGCGTAGGCGGCAAGGTAATCAGCCACATCTTCCTTGGGCACGAAGGCGTCGGGCGCGAAGCCTTCGAATTCCATCCCCGGAAAGCGGTCGTGCCAGGCGGGACCGTTGGCCACGAGCGAATCCCACCGCTGCGAGCGCCAGCGTTCGGCAATGCGTCCCTTCTCCACCACCAGATGCGACACGCCAGCCTTTCCCAGATGCTCGCTCATGGCAATCCCGGCCTGCCCCCCGCCGACGACCAGAACCTCGGTCTCCTCCAGTGTCATCTTCTGTTCCCTCGCTTCTTCGCCGTACTAAAGACCCCGACGCGTCACAGCGCGGCGTGAACCTCGGCGATGCTCTCGCGCAGAATGGCGGCCGTGCGGTCGATCATCGCGCCGTCCATCACCAGCGTCGGCGACAGGATTAGGATATTGCCCAAGGGGCGCGCGATGAGTCCACGCTTCTGTGCAGCCCGGGCGACCTTCAGCCCGATCATGTCCTCGGGGGCGAAGGGCGTCTTGTCCGCCTTGTCACGCACGAACTCGATTCCCATCATGAAGTGACTGCCGCGCACCTCGCCGACCATCTCCATGTCGGCCAGCGCGCGCAGGTTGCCTTCGAACCGCTTGCCGGTGGTGCGGACGTTCTGCGGGATCCGGTCCCGCTCCATCAGCGCGATATTGGCAAGCCCGGCGGCGGCGGCGGCGGGATGGCCGGAATAGGTCATGCCGTGCAGGAAGACCCCGCCCCTGTCCGAGATCACCTCGTGGATCTCGTCGCTGAGGATCGTGGCCGGGAGCGGCTGGTAGCCGGAGGTCAGCCCCTTGGCCGTGGTGATGATGTCGGGCTGCACGTCGAAGACATCCTTCGAGGCAAAGAAATGCCCCAACCGGCCAAAGGCGGTCACCACCTCGTCGGAGATATACTTGATCTCGTAGTCCCCGCAGATCGCCCCCATCGCGGCATGGTAGCCCGCGGGCGGCATAACGATGCCGCCCGCGCCCATGATCGGCTCGGCGATGAAACAGGCGATATTCTCAGCGCCGACCTCCTCGATCCGCGCCCTTGCATCCTCCAGCAGCGCTACGAGGAACTCGGCCTCCGTCATCTCGCCGCCTTCGCGCCAGTGATGCGGGCAGCGCAGGTGATGCACCAGCCCCTGGACCTTGTCCCAGCCTTCGGAATAGGCCGACGTCGTCATGGCAATGGCGAGATGGGTGGAGCCGTGATAGGCGCCGTGCCGGCTCAGGATCTGCTTCTTCTTCGGCTGGCCCAGCCGGTTGTAATAGTGGTGCAGGATGCGGATCGCGCTGTCATTGGCGACCGAACCGGAGTTGGCGAAATGGACCTTGTTGAGCGGGCCGGGTGCCAGCTCGGCAAGCTTCGTGGCCAGCGCGGCGGCCGCGGGGTGGGTAAAGTTGTAGAAGGTCGAGTAGAAATCGAGCGTCTCTAACTGTTCGGTGATCGCGTCGATGATCTCGCGCCGGCGGTGACCGGCATTGACGCACCAGAGCCCGCCGATACCGTCGATCAACTTGTTGCCCTCGCTGTCGGTCACATAGGCGCCCTCGGCCCCCACGATGACCGTGCGCGCGCCATCCTGCTTGAGCAGGTCGAGATCGGCAAAGGACTGCACGAGGTGCGTGTCTGCGGTGAGCACGCCATCAGTGGACGTGTCGAGATCGAGAGACATCGGGTCAGACCTTTCGGAAATCGGAAAGTTGGGTTGAGCGCAACGCAGACTCCGGCGCGGGGCCGTTTTCGGCGATGAGCAGCGCTTCGGAGCGGCCCGCGCGGGCGATGATCCGGGAATCGGGTCCGGCAATGAGGGAGTCCCCACCAAAGCGCAGGTCATCCTCGGCGCCGCAGTAATTGGCATAGACGATGGTCATGTCCATCTCGCCCGCCCGCGCGGGAATGAAGCTGTCGGCGACATGCCCGAAGCCCGCGGGGTTGGCGGTGGGCACGAGCAGCAGCTTCACGCCCCGCTCGGCCAGCGCCCAGACATGGGGCGCGAACTCGACATCGTAGCAGATGAGCAGCCCAGTCGGCACGCCGTCGAGCTCGAAGACGCAATAACTGCCGCCAGACTGAAAGCTCGCCTGCTCCATCGGGCCGAAAAGCTGGATCTTGCGGTAATGACCGAGCATTTCGCCATCGCGGTCGAACGCGGTTGCAGCGTTGAAGACCGCCGCCCCTGCCCGCTCGGCCCATCCCACGGTCAACCCGCAATCCGCGTGCCGCGCCATGGCCCCAAGCCGTTGAAACCACGCGCCGCCCAAGGGCTGCGCCGCCGTCTTGTGAAGCTCCGGCTGGTTGTAGCCGGGCAGGAACAGCTCCGGGGCGACCAGTATGCGCGCGCCCGCCAAGGCCGCTGCGTGAAGCTGGAGTTCGAGACGGGCGAACGCCGCCTCCGGGTCGCCCTGGGCGGGCGGCCCCTGATACAGGGCGAGTTTCATGCTAATTTCTTCAGGTTGGTCCAGATGGCGTCGTACATCTCCTGCACGTCCTGCGCGCAGGCCTCGACGAAGACACCTTTCACACCTTCCGGCGGGTTGGATTCCGGCGAATTGGCAACCTCCGGGTCAAGGAACGCCTCCACGCCCTTAACACCGGCGGTGTATTGCGCGTAGTTCGTCACCGCCGCGGCGTTCTCCGGCTCCAGCAGGAAGTCCATGAACTTGAGCGCGTTCTCGCGGTTGGGCGCATCTTTCAGCAGCACGACATTGTCCATCCAGACGATCATGCCTTCCTTGGGGAAGACATATTCGATCGGGGCACCCTCGCCGCGCGCCTTGGCCGAGAAACCGGACCAGATCATGCCAGCCGCGGCGTCGCCGGAGACCAGCACGTCCTTGGCCACATCCGAGCCGAAAGAGGCCCAGTCGGCCTTGGCGGTCTGCACCAGGGTGTTGAGCGCCTTGAGCTGGTCGCGGTCCGAGCTGCATTGCGGGATATCGAGATAGAGCGAGGCCAGCGTCAGCGTCTCGCCGCTGGTGTCGAGCACGTTGACCTTGCCCTTCAGCTCCGCCGGCGGCTCGAAAATCAGCGACAGGCTTTCGAGCGGGCCGCCATAGACCTCCTTGTTGACCGAGAAGGAGGTGGATCCCCACTGGTACGGGATCGAGGACTTGCGGCCCGGATCGAAGCTGACATCCACCAACTGGTCCTGGATATTGCCGAAATTCGCCAGTTCCGAAGGTTCGAACGTGTTGAGCATGCCTTCGTCCGCCATGATCTGGACCATGTAATCGCCCGACACGGCCACGTCATATTCGCCCGGCTTACCGGCCTTGAGCGCGGCGAGCAGTGCCTCGTTGCTGTCGAATGTGTCCATGGTCACTTCGACATCGTATTCGGCGGCGAACGTGTCGAGCAATTCCTGCGGGATGTACTCGAACCAGTGATAGATCGAAAGCTTGCCCTCGGCATCGGAGGCACTGGCAAGGGTCAGGGCCAGGGCCGTGGAGGTCAGAATGGTCTTCATGGCGTTTCTCCGCTGTTGGGGTTTTGGAGGCGTTATCGTTTGCTTTGCCCCGCCCGCCCGACGAACCAGGAGAGCGTGACGAGGACTACCGAGACGCCGAGAAGCAGCGTCGAAATGGCCATGATGTTGGGCTTGACGCCCTGCTTGACCGATCCGAAGATCGCCGTGGGCAGGGTCTCGATACCCGCGCCCTTGACGAAATTCGTGATCAGGAAATCGTCGAGTGAGATGATGAAGGCGAGCAGGAAGCCCGAGAGGATCCCTGGCACCATGAGTGGCAGCAGGACTAGGCGGAATGCCTCCCACGGCGTCGCGTAGAGATCCATCGCCGCCTGCTCGTAGCTGTCCGGAATGGACTGCATCCGCGCCGAAATCGGCAGGTAGGCGAAGGGGATGCAGAAGACGAGATGGGCGATGAAGATGGTCATCACGCCGGTCTTGAAACCGATGGAGATGAAGAAGATCAACGAGGCAACCGCGGTCACGATCTCGGGTACCATGAGCGGCAGGTTGATCAGCGCAAGGCTCGCCGTCTTTCCCCGGAAGCGCCCGGTGCGGTGCATGGCGACCGCAGCCGCCGTTGCGATCGTGGTCGCGCAGGTCGCGGCGCCGAGGGCGATGGTGAAGGAGTTGATCGCGGCGGCACGGAATTTCGGCGCTTCGGGTCCGGAGAAGACGTCGAAATACCACTTGAACGATAAGCCGCCCCAGCGAGTGATCGAGGTGCTGTCGTTGAAGCTGTAGATCGCGACGATCACCAACGGCGCGTAAAGGACAACCAGGCATAGGATCGTGAGCGCACGGAAGCCGGTGAAGCGGCGAATGTCGATGGGCGCGGCCATCAGCGCTCTACCCTCGTCTGCGCGTGGGCATGCAGCAGCAGGACGCCGAGGACGATGGCCAGCAGGATCATCGCCGCCGCCGCCCCGAAGGGCCAGTTTCCGGCCGCGCCCTTGAACTGCTCCTCGATGAGCGAGCCGATCATGAAGGTCTTGGCCCCTCCAAGCAGGTCCGGCGCAAGGAAGGCGCCCAGCGAGGGAACGAAGACGAGGATGCACCCCGCCACGATCCCCGGTTTCACCACCGGCAGGATCACGAGCCGCAGCGTCGTCCAGTTGTCGGAATAGAGATCGGCTGCCGCCTCCGAGAGCGAGAAGTCGTAGCGCTCCACGGCGGCGTAGACCGGCAGCACCATGAACGGCAGGTAGGAATAGAAGAGCCCGAGCTGGACCGCGAAGTTGGTATTGACGAGCGAGAGCGGCTCGGAAATGACGCCGCTCCAGAGCAGGAACTCGTTGAGAGGCCCCGTGTCCCGGATCAGGAATTTCATCGAAACGGTACGGATCAGCAGGTTCACCCAATAGGGAATGGTGATCAGGAACAGCCAGCCCGGCCGCACATTGGGTTTGCGGGTGGCGATGAACCAGGCCGTGGGGAAGCCGATCAGCAGGGAGAAGACCGTCGCGAGGCCGGCCTGCCAGATTGAGCGCCAGAAGATGCCGATATAGGTCCATTCGATCTTCGGGGGTTCGTCCCCGAAGAGCCCGCGGTCGAAAAAGAACTGGTCGTAGGCGGCGAAGGTGAATTCCCAGATCACGCCGCCGCGGAATTCCTTGGTCAGGAAGGAATGAACCGCCATCATCACCACCGGCATCACCAGGAAGATGCCGATAAACACCCAGATGGGCAGCATCAGGCGCGGGCCGTTGCCGCGATAGATCTCCGAGCGGGAGGCACCTCCCGGCGCGGCCCCCGCCATCAGTCGACCAACAGGCGCGCGGCACCCGCCTCGATCCGCAGCCCCAGCATGGAGCCGGTTGCGGGAATGGCGGAGCTTTCCGCGTTCTGTATCCGCACGAGGATCGGCTCGCCATCGGAGAGCTTGGCGTGCAGATGGATATCGGTGCCAAGATAAACGTGGTCCACCACGGTCGCCGGCAGGGTGTCTTCCGCAGCAGCCGCGACAGAAATGCGCTCCGGGCGAACCGACAGGTGGCCCCGCCCTGCCCTGGCGCTGTCTGCCGCCGGGCAACGCAGCGCCATGCCGCCGGGCAAGGTCAGATCGGGCATGCCGCCCGACACGGCGGAAACCTCGACATCGAGCAGGTTGGTCTCCCCGATGAAATCGGCCACGAACCGGTTCTGCGGCGCCTCGTAGATGTCGCGCGGCGTGCCGATCTGCTGCACGTAGCCCTCGGACATCACGGCGATGCGGTCCGACATGGTCAGCGCTTCTTCCTGGTCATGGGTGACGAAGACGAAGGCGATGCCGGTCTCCCGCTGGATCTGCTTCAACTCAACCCGCACCGCCTGCCGCAACTTGAGATCGAGCGCGGAAAGCGGCTCGTCGAGCAACAGAACCTCGGGGTTGGGCGCCAGTGAACGCGCTAAAGCCACGCGCTGCTGCTGCCCGCCCGAAAGTTGTGTGGGGCGGCGTTTCGCGAAATCGCCAAGCCGCACGAGGTCGAGCACCTCTCGCGCGCGCCCCTCGGCGTCCATCTCGGTCCATCCGCGCCGCCTCAGACCGAAGCACACATTCTCCAGCACCGTCATATGCGGGAACAGCGCGTATTGCTGGAACACTGTGTTGACCGGCCGCTTGTGCGGCGGAAGCGGCGCGATGTCTTCGCCGCGCAGCCGAATGGCGCCCTCCGTCACGTCCTCGAAGCCCGCGATACAGCGCAGCAAGGTTGTCTTGCCGCAGCCGGACGGCCCGAGCAGCGTGAAGAACTCGCCTTCCCGAATATCCATCGAGACGTCGTGGAGCGCCGTCACGCTGTCGTATCGGTTCACGACCCTGTCGATATCTATGGCAATGTCGGTCCGGTTCATCGAATCCTCTTGTTGCATACCCCCCAAGGACTGATATTCAGGGTTATTAATGCAGATCGGGGGGTATATACCCCCAAAGGGGTATGGTGCGCGTGCTTCCAAACAACACCGAAGATCATTTGGGTGCCGCAATTTCTGCGCTTGGATCCGAGGGGTTTGCGGCCAGGTTCTATGAGTGGCTGCACCGAAGCTACGAGATCGACAACACCACGATGGTGGCATATTTCCAGACCCGGAAACCGCAGGTTCTGTTCAGTCAGGCCCGCGTGGCAGCCGTGCATGACAAAATTGAAAGCGACTATATTTCGGGTGCTTACCTGCTAGATCCGTTTCACGAGCTGCATGTGGCGCGGGTCCCGGAAGGGCTCTACCGGTTGCGGGATTTCGCGCCCGACCAGTTTCACCGCAACGAGTATTTCGCCAGTTACTACCGGCGCACGACGTTGATCGACGAGATCGCCTACGTCGCCTACCCGGCCGAGGGGGTATCCGTGCATGTCTGCCTTGGCCGCGACGCGAGTTCGGGCCGGATGTTTTCGCCCCGCGACGTGACCACCGCCCAAAGATTGAGCGTAATTGCCTGCGGGCTGATCAGAAAGCAATGGGAAGGGCTGTCCTCCAGCGGCGATTACGATGACGAAGCGCTGGTGGAACGGGTTCGCGAGCGGCTCGCCGAGCGGCACGGAATCAAGCTCAGTCATCGCCAGTCGGAAGTGGCGCTCCTCATCCTGCGCGGACACAGCTCGGTGTCGATCGGCCTGCGGCTCGACATCAGCCCCCAGACCGTCAAGGTCTTTCGCAAACAGCTCTACCGCAAATGCGCCATCTCCTCGCAGGCGGAACTGTTCTCGCTGGTGATGCCGCTATTGTCGATCTGACCCGCGCGACGGCGCGTTCGTGCGACCCCTCCCCCGGTGCCGGCTAGCCGGCTGTCATGGCACCGGTACTGAGTTCAACGATTTCCTCGGTGATTTCTTCCTGGCGGAGCCGCCATGACGTGGAGACGAGCGTCTCAAGAGTATCGGTAACGTTTTCATGCGCCGCGATCATCGCGCGCATCCGCGCCTCGTTTTCGGCTGAAAAGGCAAGCATCACCGCCTCGGCGAGTTCCGAGAAGACGTATTCCTCGACAAGTCGCGCCAGCAGCCTTTCGGGGGGCAGCGTGATCAGCGGTGCGATCCCGCTGGCCGGGGGCGGAAAGCGGGAATAGTCGAAGGGAACCAGGTGCCGGGTGACAATCCGGGCGGCTTGTGACCGGTTGGGCATCGCGTGCACCACGCAGACCTGTGTCACCCGGCCCAAGGCGAGGGCATCGAAGACCGTTTCCGTGAGTTGGGTGGCGAGCGCCGTGGCCTGTTGCGCCTGTCCGATCATCGCGACCGAGGAATGCACCGCATGATCCCGCTCTTCGGCCACCAGGAACCCGCGCTCCCCAACCAGGAAAAGGTCGTGCGGGTCCGTCAGCAAGGGTTCCGCCACATCGAAAACGCGCTCGCTGTAGCCGCCGGCGAAGCCCTGTTCCGCCGCGATCAGAATGACGGCCCGGCGCCCGCCGGTTCCGTCATGGGCAAGCACCAGGTCGGATTGCGGCAGAAAGCTCAACGCGTGGCCGATGGCCTCGCCGATGGTTTCGGCATAGATCCGGATGCTGTCCACATGGCGTCGCGCCTCCTGCGCACGCGCGGCCGCAATGCCGCGCATGGCGGAGATCACCGAGGCCAGCTTGTCCACGGTCTCGATCCGGGTCTCGATATCGACGAGCCGCCCAGTCATCCTGTCCCTCCCGCTTGCGGGCCGAGGCTCTTTGCGAGCCCCGCGACGGCGGCCGTCAGGGCGCCGCGCAACTCAGGTGTCAGCGCGGCAGAGGACTGCACGGCGGCCACCGCGTCGGGCACATGCGTGTCCAGCCAGCCTTCCACGGATGCGCGCAGCTTTGGAATGGCGGCGGGCCGCACGCCGTCAAGCGCCCCGTCCATCAGCCCGGCCAGCAGCGCAACCTGATCGGCTAGCCGCAAGGCGGAATAGCGGGGCTGGGTGAGCAGGGCCCGAATGCGCTGGCCGCGCGCGATCTGGGCCGTGACACGCGCGTTGGAGATGCCGCCGAAGCGGGTGAACATCTCCAACTCCTGGAATTGCGCGTAATCGAGCCGCACCCGGCCCGAGACCTCGCGCAGCGCCGGCGACTGTGCCTTACCGCCGACGCGGCTGACCGAGAGGCCAACATCCACCGCCGGGCGCTGGTTGGCGGCAAACAGGCGGGTGTCGAGCACGATCTGCCCGTCGGTGATAGAGATCAGGTTGGTTGGAATATAGCCCGACAGGTTGCCCGCGTCTGTCTCGGCGATGGGCAGAGCAGTGAGCGACCCGCCGCCCTGCTCGGGCGCGAGCTTCGCCGCCCGTTCAAGCAGGCGCGCATGCAGGTAGAAGATGTCGCCCGGATAGGCCTCTCGGCCGGGCGGCTCACGGGTCAGCAGCGCCAGTTCCCGATGCGTGGCCGCGTGGTGGGTAAGGTCGTCGATTACAATCAGCGCATGCTGTCCCCGGTCACGGAAATACTCGGCCATCGTCATGCCGGAGAAAGGCGCGATCCATTGCAGGCCCGGCGCCGCGGCGGCCCCGCCGACAACGAAGATGCAGCGTTCCGGCGCTCCGTGTTCGCGCACAGCCGCGATGACCCGCTCGACCGCCGCTGCGGGTTGCCCCACGGCGACATAGACGCAGACAACATCGGATGTCTTCTGGTTGATGATTGCATCCACGGCCAGCGAGGTCTTTCCGGTGGCGCGGTCGCCAACGATGAGTTCGCGTTGTCCGCGCCCGATGGCAAACAGGCTGTCGACGACAAGAATGCCGGTCTCCAACGGTTGTGAGACATAGTCCCGGGCGATGATCGCGGGCGCGGGACGTTCGATCGGCAGGCGCGGCGCCTCTGCAAGCGGCGATCCGCCATCGAGCGGCCGCCCCAGCGGGTCGAGGACGCGGCCAAGCAACGCCTCTCCGACCGGAACGCGCAGAACGTCGCCGGTATCCGTGACCTTCTGGCCGGCCTCGACGGCGCTGGTCTCGTCGAGGACCACGGCGTCGATCTCCCCCACGCCGAGCCCATGGGCAAAACCGAACAGGCCGTTTTCGAAGCGCAGCAGGGCGCCGAGAACGGCGTCGGGAAGGCCGGAAATACGCGCGATACCGTCGGCCACCTGCGTCACCCGTCCCACCGCCTCGGCCTGCGGGGCGAGGCGGGTCCGGGCCAGCGCGGCGCGGTGCTGTTCGAGCCATTCTTCGTGGGGGCGATGGTCAGCCATTGTCGGCCATCTCCTCCCTGATGCGGTCGAGATCGGCGCGCAGGTGGTTGCGCACGATCGCATGGGGACCGACGATTTCGAGCCCGGCGATCAGGCCGGGATCGGTCTCGATGTGGAGCTCCGGCGCATGGCCGAGCGCGTCCTTCAAGCTTTGCTCCAGCAGGGTGCGTTCGGTCCCGGTCAGATCGCGGGCGGCCCGAAGCCGGACCGTCCCGCCAGCGCCGAGATCCCGGCGTGACGCCTCCGGAAGCGCCGCGACGGCTTCGGCCAGCCCCTCGATGAACCCCGAGATCCGCGCACTGTCGGGAATGCGGTCGAGCAGTTTCCCGGCGATGTCGGCGGCCAGTTCGCCGGCTTCGCGTGACAAGGCACGCTGTTGCGCGCGACGCATTCTCTCCAGCTCGGACGCCCCCTCGGCACGCAGAAGCTCGGCGGCGGCGCGGGCCTCGTTCAACAGCCGGTCCTTTTCGCCGGTAGCCTCCTCCCGCGCCGCGGCGAGGATCTGCGCGCGCAAAGCAGCGGTCTTCTCCGCCTCGGCCCTCGCCTCGTCACGGGCGGACTCCGCCATCCGCCGCGCGGCATCGGCGTCGTCGAGCGCGGCATGGGCCGCCGCCCGCCGCTCGGCAATGATCTGGCTGACCGGGCGGAACAGGAACCGCGCCAGAATCCAGACGAGGACGACCAGATTGACGGTCTGCAGACCCAGTGTCCACCAGTCGATGGTCATGGCACGCGGCCCGTCACACGAACGGGTTGGCGAACAGCACCAGCAGCGCGATCACCAGCGTGTAGATGGCCATCGTCTCGATCATGGCAAGCCCGACGAAGAGGGTGCGGCTGAGGGTGCCCGCGGCTTCGGGCTGGCGGGCGATGGCGTCCATGGCGGCGGCCACCGCGCGCCCCTCGCCCAGGGCCGGGCCAATGGCCCCGAAGCCCACGGCGAGAGCGGCCGCGATGATGGAAACAACCTCGACAATGTTTTCGGTCATGGGGAAGTGTCCTCCTTGTCCGGTTTGGCCGCAACAGGGGTTTCCCCGGCAGCGGCACCGATAAAGACGGTGGCAAGCACCGCGAAGATGTAGGCCTGTACCGCCCCTGTCAGCAGATCGAGCGCCATCAGGGGGATCGGAAGGAACAGGCCCGCGAGCGACAGGACGATGCCGACCACGAAGACCCCGCTCATCACGTTGCCGAAGAGCCGCACGACCAGCGAAAAGGTGCGGGTGATCTGCTCGACAAGGTTGAGCGGGATCATCACCCAGCTGGGCTCGGCAAATGTGGCAAGGTAGCCCCGCCAACCGCGACCGGAAATGCCATAGGCGATGGTCGCCACAAAGACGATCATGGCAAGCGCGGCGTCAGTCTCGATATGGGCGGTGGGCGGTTCGACCCCGGGCAGCACCGCGGTCCAGTTGGCAACCAGCACGAACAGGAAGATGGTTCCGATCAGCGCGCGGAAGGGGGCCGGGTCGCGTTGCATCGTGTCGTGGACCTGGCCGTCGACAGTGGTCACGAAAAGCTCCAGAACGGTCTGCAACGTGCCGGGCACAAGCGCGAGGCGGCGCGTAGAAAGCCACGCGAACAGCGTCAGCCCGATCATCAGCGCCCAGGTCACCGCCACAGGCGTGGTGATCGGAACCGGGCCGAGGTGGAAAAGCGTATCGACGGTCAGCGGGTTGTCCATCATGCCCTCCCGCAGGTCCGGCGGAGCACCACGGTCCGTGCCGCCAGCAGCCCGAGCGCGCCCGCAAGCAGCGGCGTCGCGCCGATCCGCGCCAAAGCGGCAAGCGCCGCGACCAGCACCGCGAAACGCACAAGTTGCAGGGCCAGTGCGCGCGCCGGCGCGGCCCCGGAAAGATAGAGTGTCACGATCCGGCGGAGGGATGCGAAATGGGCAAACCCAAGCGCCAGCCCGGCGGCGAAACCGAGCGCTGCGAGGGCAAGTGGCGGGAGCGTGGCAAGGGTATGTGTCATGGCCTGTGCATCCATTTCCAGGCGGCGTGAAACCCGATCACCGCACCGATCATGATCGCCGGGGCGGTAAAGAAGACGCCAGTCTCGAAATACCGGTCCGCGACGCGACCAAGCACGATCCCAAGCAGCATCGGCGTGACAATGGCCCAGCCTAGAATGCCGATCTGCCCGAGCCGGATCCCCAGCGAGGGCTCCGGTGTCTTGCGCCCGATCCGCTCGCGCTCGACCGTTCGGCGGGCAGCGTCCGCAGTGGGGTCTTGCGGGGTGGGCTTGTCGGTCATGAGCGAGCTCCATCACCGGCCTCGGAAATCCGTGGCGGGTGGTCCAGCGCGCCCGCCTGCCCCGGCCGCAGGTACCGAATGATCTGCCGCACGGCGCTGGCGTGCAGGCGCATATGCTCCACCCGGGCGCGGCGTTCGGCGTCCAGTTCCGCGGCGCGCAGTTTCGCGACTTCGGATTCCAGCGCCGCGAGATCGTCGCCGAGGATCCCCTCGCGGCAGGCAATCGAAACCCGGTTCCCACCGCTCACGGTCATCAAACCGGCGCGCAAGGCACAGAATCGCAGGCCGCCGTCCCTATCGCGCCAACTCACCACCGAGGCCGGTAGCGCGGTCAGGAATTCGGTATGTCCCGGAAGGATGCCGAAACCGCCGCTTTCGTCCTCGGCACGAACCGATTGCGCGGCGGGCTCCTCGACCAGGATGACGGTGGGCGTCGAAATGCTCAGATGCAGCCCCGCTTTCATGCCACTTTCTGCGACTTTTGCGCAGCCTCCTGCTTGCCCCGCGCCTCCTCGAAGGTGCCAACCATGTAAAGCGATGCTTCGTCCCAGCCGTCGGCTTCGCCTTCGAGGATCGACCGGCACCCCGCGATGGTGTCTTTCAGCGCCACCGGACAGCCCTTGATGCCCGTAAACGCCTCCGTCACCGCGAAGGGCTGCGTCAGGAACCGTTGCAGGCGACGGGCCCGTTCCACCAGCAGGCGGTCGTCCCGACCCAACTCCTCCATGCCGAGCAGCGCGATCACGTCCTGCAACTCGCGGTAATGCTCGATCGCGCCGCGCACATCGTTGGCGACGGCGACGTGCTCTTCGCCGACGATCAGCGGATCGAGCAGGATCGAGGAAGACGCGATCGGATCCACCGCCGGATAGATCCCGTCGGCCGCCATGCCCCGGCTGAGCACGACCATGCTGTCCACATGCGATGCGATTGCCCTCACCGCCGGGTCGGTGAAATCGTCGGCGGGTACATAGACGGCCTCGATGGCAGTGATCGACGCTGCACCGGTGGAGGCGATGCGCTCCTGCAGTTCTGCCACTTCGGTGGCGAGTGTCGGCTGGTAGCCGACCCGGCTCGGCAGGCGCCCGAGCAGGCCGGACACCTCCGAGCCCGCTTGCACGAAGCGAAAGACGTTATCCATCAGCAGCAGCACGTCCTTGTGCTGCTCGTCCCGGAAATGCTCGGCGATGGCAAGCGCGGTCATTGCCACGCGCCACCGCGCGCCCGGCGGTTCGTTCATCTGGCCATAGACCAGCACCGTGCGGTCGAGCACCCCTGCCCCGGTCATGTCCATGAGCATCTCGTGGCCTTCGCGCGAGCGTTCACCGACGCCGGAGAAGACTGAAATACCATTGTAGCCGGCCACCATGGCGTGGATCAGCTCCATCACCAGCACGGTCTTGCCGACGCCCGCGCCCCCGAACATCGCCGCCTTGCCGCCCTGGGCAAAGGGCGCGAGCAGGTCAAGGACCTTGATCCCGGTCAGAAACAGCTCGGGCCGACCGTCATAGGGCCGCAACGGCGGCGGCGGGCGGTGGATCGGCTGCCGCGGAACGTTGCCGGGCAGCGGCCCTCTTGTGTCACCGGTCTTGCCGGTCACGTCGAGCAGACGGCCCAGAACTGCATCCCCGACCGGGACTGTCAGCGGCCCCGAGCCTCCCTTGACGGGGGCGCCCCGTTTCATGCCGACCGTCGATTGCAGCGCGATGGTCCGGACCGACGTTTGCCCGAGATGTGCCTGCACCTCGACGAGAACAGGATCGCCGCCGGCAGAGTCAACCTCGAGAATGTCGTTGATGGGCGGCAACGGACCCTGAGCGAACGCGATGTCGACAACCGCCCCGCGAATGGAGATGACCGATCCTTGCGCCGAACTTACCGTTGTCATCTGACAAGGCCTCGATTGCGCGCCTAACAGCCAATCATAGCCTTGTCATAGCCACAGCAACACGATTCAGATCAATTGGCACCGGCGTTTCGGCGCCAGCCCCCTTCAAAAGGCCGCGATTTACTTTCCCGTCCGCTTTGAGGCCAATTGCCTTATCGAACCTAGGCTATCCGGAAACGCTCGATGAACTGACGGTCGGGCGTGATGCCCAGCCCCGGCCCCTGCGGGATCGTCACCCTGCCGCCATTGCGCTTCAGCTGCCCCTGGATATCAAGTGGCTCGGCCAGCAACTCGTCGCGAAACTTGTTATCCGTCGTGTCGAATTCCAGCATCGGTTCCCACGGGAACAGCCCGCCCGGCAGGGCCGGCATCGCCGCAAGAAGCTGCAGGTTCGTGGCGACCGACACTGCGGATCCCCAGACATGGTTTATAACGGGCGTGAAATGCGCGTGGCAGAGCGCCAGCACCCGAAGATATTCGGAGATCCCGCCAAGCGCACAGACCTCGGGTTGCGCGATGTCGAGCCCACGCGCCTCCAGCAGGCGCCGCCAGCCCCAGCGGTTGAACTCTACCTCGCCGCCGGAAATGTTGACCTTGAGGCCGGCACGCAGTTCGGCATAGCCGTCGAGATCTTCCGGGGCCACCGGCTCCTCGAACCAATAGGCGTCCAGCTCCTCCAACCCGCGACCGACATAGAAGGCATCCGAGGTCGTGTAGGCATGGTTGGCGTCCGCCATGAAACGGAAGTCCTCCCCCACGCCCTTGCGCACCGCGGCGGCGAGGCGGACATCGTCCCTTGGCCCGACGCCGATCTTCATCTTGGTGGCGGCAAAGCCCATCGCCTTGATCTCGGCGGCCTCGTCGACGAAACGCGCCTCCATCTCCGCCACCGGCTCGGGACGCAGCATCATGCCATAGCCATAGGCCGTGACGCTGCTGCGATGCGCACCGCCAATGAGCTTGTGTATAGGCAGCCCGGCAACCTTCCCGGCAATGTCCCAAAGCGCGATATCGACGCCGGAAAGAGATTGCAGCGGCATCCCCTTCTGGCCGTGATCGCGCATCAGGTTATAGGCCTTGTGCCAGATCACATCGCGGTCCAACGGGTCCATGCCGAGGATCATCGGCTGGATCACCTGTTCGACAATAGCTTTGTTCGCAAGCGCGATATTACCCGCGCCAAAGCACTCGCCCCAGCCAGTAACCCCTTCATCTGTATTGATTTCCACGAGATGCGCCGTGCGCCTGTCGTAGTATTGTTGGGAATATCCCAGCCGTTCCGGCATGTCATAGCCGAGAACGTGGCTGGTGATCTTGGTGATCTTCATGGCTCCTCCCAATTCGACCCCGCCGCGCGTCGCGGCATCCAGCTAGTAGCTCGGCACGCTAGAGAAATTATCCCAAGGTTCAAGAAAATTATTGAATTCCTAGAAAATCACGGGATTATAAAGAAATCCGAGATTTACGACTCGGAGGGAGGAACATAGTGGAAACCGAAGGGCTCTTCGAGCGCATGCGCGACCGGGTCGTGAGCGGAGAATTCGCTCCTGGCCAAAGGCTTCGCGCCGAACAGCTCCGTTCGGAATACGGCGTCTCGGCCACGACCATGCGGGAGATCCTGCTGCGGCTCTCGACCTTGGGGCTGGTGGATTTCCAGGAGCAGCGCGGGTTCCGGCTGCCGGAGCTATCGGTCCAGTTGCGAAACGAGTTGACCCAGTTCCGCGTCATCCTGGAAAGCGAAGGCGCCAGCCTGTCCATCCGCAATGGCTCGGTCGAATGGGAAGCCCGACTGTCGGCCGCGCATCACGCGCTCGGACATATCGAGTCGCGCGTCCATGTCGGCGAGCCATCTCCGGAACTGCTGTCGCTGTGGGTGCGCGCGGAACTGGACTTTCATCGGACGCTGATCGACGGCTGCGGGAACGAGGTTCTCAAGCAGACACACCTGGCAGTCTACTACCGCTTCCGCCAGCAATTGATCACGAGTGACAGCGGTTTCTACTGGGTTCCCAAGAATATCGAACAGCACAAGGGCATTGTCGATGCCGCGCTGGACAAGGACGAGGCACTTGTACGCCGGCTCATCCGCGAGCACCTGTTGCGGAACCTGACGGATCCCGTCGAGAACTACACAGAGAAATCGGCCTGAGATGCATCGTTACGTGTTTCATACCACGTCGCGCAAGACGGCCACGAGTTTGCCCGGAGGGACGTTTCGATGCGGCGGCGCGCCGATCGAGCGGAGGGAGACCAAATGCGTCTCCCGGGTAAAGACAGACCCCGAAATGGGTCTAGGGAGGCGTTCGGATCGATCCGGTCCGGGCACCTGCATCTTCCAGCACCATGAAAGGAAATTCAGGTGAAACTGTCCAATAAACTGGCCGTAACCACGGCACTTGCGTTCGGCCTCCTGGCCTCGGCTGCCACCGCTGCCGACATCACCCTGCGCATCCAGACGCACCAGGGCACCAACACGACGCAAGGCAGACTGCTTGCCAATTTCGTTGATGACGTCCAAGTCATGTCGGATGGCGCGATCGAGATCGAGATGTTCTATTCCTCGGCCGTCGTCGCTTCTGCCGAAACCTTCGACGCCGCCATGAATGGCATCATCGATTGCGACATGACCAACGGTTCCTACCAGACCGGCAAGAACCCCGCCTTCCAGTTCGTAGCGGACACGATGGGCGGCTACGACACCGCGATGCAATATCTCGCATGGGTGAACTTCGGCGGCGGCCGCGAGGCGATCAACGAGCTTTATGCGCCTTACAACATGCATTTCGTCGGCGCGCAGGTCGGTGGCCAGGAATCGCTGAACTCCTCCAAGCCGCTTCCGGGCATCGAATCCGTGAAAGGCTGGAAATTCCGCTCGCCCCCGGGCATGGAAACCGAGATCTTCCAGTCGCTCGGCGCCTCGCCGATCGTGATGGACTTCACCGAGATCTTCACCGCGCTCGAAACTGGGATTATCGACGGTGCCGACGCCTCGACGCTCGCCGTGAACACCTCGCTCGGCATCTACGACATCGCCAAGCACACGACCTATCCGGGCTTCCACTCGATGTCCTCGGACCAGCTCGCTTGCCGTACCGATGTCTGGGAAGGCCTCTCGCCGTCGCAGCAGCGCATCATCGAGACCGCGCACAAGAAGCTGATGGCGGATTACGTGATGGTCACCATCGTGGAAAATGGCGAAGCCATCAGCAAGGTCGCGGAAAAAGGCGTGACGTTGTACGACTGGTCAGCCGAAGACCGCGCGGCCTTCCGTGAAGCCGCCAAGTCTGCCTGGGACGAGTGGGCCAAGAAATCCCCCGAAGCCGCCAGCATGGTTGAAAGCCACAAGACCTTCCTGAAGCGGATCGGCCTGAGCAACTAATCTCTCGGCATTCCCTGGTTCCTCCGGCACTCTGTGCCGGGGGAGCCGTTTTTATGACGATCATTTCCCGTTCGGAACCGTTGGATCCGTTGCGCGACCTTTGCCCGAGTGGCGACGTCTGGCGGCGAGCCGGTTTCGGACAAATCCATCAGGAGATCGGAATGGCAAAGATCCAGTCCGTCCGAACCCGTCTGTTCGATGTGCCGCTTGCCGAAGTGCTTTTCGATGCCAAACACGGCGAGCACACCCATTTCGAGCTGATCACCGTTACCATCACGCTCGAGGACGGCACCACCGGCACCGGCTATACCTACACCGGCGGCAAGGGTGGTCGCGCCATCGCGGCGATGCTGGAGCATGATCTCGCCCCGCTCGTCACCGGCAAGGACGCCTCCGGGGTGGAAGAGCTCTGGGACGAGATGCAATGGCATGTGCATTATGTCGGTCGGGGCGGTGTCGCCTCTTTCGCGATCTCGGCGATCGACATCGCCCTGTGGGATCTGCGGTGCCAGGCGGCCGGACTGCCGCTGTGGAAGATGGTTGGCGGCGCGTCCAACCGTTGCCGCGCCTATGGCGGCGGGATCGACCTGAACTTCCCGATCCCGAAGCTGCTTCAGAATATCCAGGGCTACCTGGATCGCGGCCTGAACGCGGTGAAGATCAAGGTTGGCCAACCGACACTGGCGGAAGACGTCGAACGCGTGCGCGCGGTTCGGGACTATATCGGGCCGGACACCGCCTTCATGGTCGATGCGAACTACTCGATGGATGTCGAACGCGGGATCGCTGCGGCCAACGCCTTCAAGCCCTTCGATCTCACCTGGTTCGAAGAGCCGATCATCCCCGACGACTACAAGGGCTACGCCCGCATCGCCGAAGCCACCGGCCACCCGCTCTCCGCTGGCGAGAACCTGCACACCATGATCGAGTTCGAACTGGCTTTCGAGGAGTCGGCGCTGTCCTACATAATGCCCGACACCGGCAATTGCGGCGGCGTGACGGCCTTCCTGCAGGTGGCCGAGATGAGCCGGAGATATGGCCTGCCGGTCTGCAGCCACGGGATGCAGGAACTCAATGTCAGCCTGCTAAGCGCGCAGACGAATGCCGGCTGGCTGGAAGTCCATTCCTTCCCGATCGATGAATACACAACCCGCCCCCTCGTGATCGAAGACCACATGGCCGTCGCGCCCGACACGCCCGGAACCGGTGTTCGCTTTGTCTGGGAAAAACTCGAGCCCTTCGAAGCAAGACGTCCGTAATCCGGAAGCACCGTTCGCCCGGCACAGCGCAGCCTCCCTCCCCTGAGGGAGGGCGCGCCCCGTCGTTTCGAGAGATGCTAACGAGCCGGTTTAGCGGGTAAACTTCTTGTACTTCACCCGCTTCGGCTCCAGCGAATCCGGACCAAGGCGCCGTGCCTTGTCTTCCTCGTAGGCTTCGAAGTTGCCCTCGAACCATTCCACATGCGCCTCGCCCTCGAAGGCGAGGATATGGGTGCAGAGGCGGTCGAGGAAGAAGCGGTCGTGGGAGATGATAACGGCGCAGCCGGCAAAATCTTCCAGCGCGTCTTCTAGCGCTCGGAGGGTTTCGACGTCCAGATCGTTGGTCGGCTCATCGAGCAGCAGCACGTTGCCGCCCTCTTTCAAGAGCTTGGCCATGTGAACGCGGTTGCGTTCGCCGCCCGAGAGCTGGCCGACCTTTTTCTGCTGGTCGCCGCCCTTGAAGTTGAAGGCGCCGCAATAGGCGCGGGAGTTGATCTGGGCGTCGCCCAGCTCGATCACCTCGCCGCCGCCGGAGATTTCCTCCCAGACGGTCGCCTTGTCGTCCAGCGAGTCGCGGGACTGGTCGACAAAGGAGAGCTGCACCGTGTCGCCGAATTCGATCGAGCCGGTGTCCGGCTGCTCCTGCCCGGTGAGCATGCGGAAAAGCGTGGATTTACCGGCGCCGTTCGGGCCGATCACGCCAACGATGCCACCCGGCGGCAGCGAGAAGGACAGGTCCTCGATCAGCTGCTTGTCGCCGTAATGCTTCGACAGCCCCTCGATCTCGATCACCTTCTGACCAAGGCGCGGTCCGTTCGGGATGATGATCTGCGCCTTACCCACGCGCTCGCGTTCGGAATGGCTTGCCATTTCTTCATAGGCATTGATACGCGCCTTCTGCTTGGCCTGCCGGGCCTTTGCGCCGGCGCGGATCCATTGCAGTTCGCGGTCCAGTGTCTTCTTCTTGGCCGCGTCTTCCTTGGCCTCGCGCTCCAGCCGCTTGGCCTTCTGCTCCAGCCAGGCGGAGTAGTTGCCCTCGTAGGGAATGCCCCGGCCGCGGTCCAACTCCAGGATCCAGCCGGTAATCTCGTCGAGGAAATACCGGTCGTGGGTGACGATCAGGATCGTGCCCTTGTAGTCGATCAGGTGTTGCTGCAGCCAGGCGACCGTCTCGGCATCGAGGTGGTTGGTCGGTTCGTCGAGCAGCAGCATGTCCGGCGCTTCGAGCAGCAGCTTGCAGAGCGCGACCCGGCGGCGCTCACCGCCTGAGAGGTGCTCGGGCATCGCGTCATCCGGCGGGCAGCGCAGCGCTTCCATGGAAACGTCGATCTGGCTATCAAGATCCCAGAGGTTCTGGGCGTCGATCTCGTCCTGCAGCTTGGCCATCTCTTCCGCCGTCTCGTCGGAATAGTTCATGGCCAGTTCGTTGTAGCGGTCCAGAATGTCCTTCTTGGCCTTCACGCCCATCATGACGTTTTCGCGCACGCTCAGGGACTCGTCCAGATGCGGCTCCTGCGGCAGGTAGCCGACCTTGGCCCCCTCGGCCGCCCAGGCCTCGCCGGTGAAATCCTTGTCGAGCCCGGCCATGATCTTCATCAGCGTCGACTTACCGGCGCCGTTGACGCCGACCACGCCGATCTTCACGCCGGGAAGGAAGCTCAGACGGATATTCTCGAAGCATTTCTTGCCGCCGGGATAGGTCTTGGAGACTCCATCCATGTGATAGACGTATTGATAAGCTGCCATGGGTTCGCTCGCTGGATGGAAGGACTGTTGGCGGGGTATCTATCCGTCGGCGCGGGCCGTTTCAATCGGGCTTGTCGGAGAATCGGGACCTTGGCCCCTGAAGGCCGCGCGGCAAGCCCCCCGGGCTTTCGTCCCGGATTTGATGGCGTGGCACGGGACATGGGTCCGGTTCAACGCATTCGGAACACAATCCATGGCGGGGAACAGCGACAACCTGATGGAGCTTCGCCGCACCGCCGTGCTGGCGCGCGCCCTGTTCTCCGGGCGCGCACCGGTCGGCAGGCGATCTGATTTCGATCGACTGCCGTTTTCTCAAACTGACGAGGAGTCAGCTCAGAGATAGGCCCAAGGTTCCGGAACGAAGTGATAGCCATCGCCCAAGGTGTCGAGATAGCCTACGCCCGGGAAGAGCATATGCATGCCCGCGATCCGCTGTCCTGTGCCGGCGAGCGCGGTCATCAGGTCCGCGCGAGTGGCGGCGGCTTGTTCCTTGTCGGTGTCGAACATGATCGTCACCTCGGGGCGCGCGAGCTGGACCGCCGGAACATGGATGATGTCACCCCAGACCAGCAGGGAATCGCTGCCGGATTCTAGCATGTAGCCCGTGTGCCCGACCGTATGACCGGGCATGGGACGCGCGGTGACACCCGGGGCCACATCCGCTTCGCCCTCGATGACGCGAAGCTTGTCGCCATAAGCGGCCAAGGTTGCCTTGGCGAGATCGAACATGCCGCGAAACTGCTCCGGGAACTGGGCCTTGATCTCGTCGTTGGTCCAGAAAGCGCGGTCCGCTTCCGTGACGATCATTTCCGCATTCGGGAAAATCGGTTTGCCGTCCATGGTCGCGCCGCCGATATGGTCGCCGTGCAGGTGGGTGACGATCAGCTTGCTGACCGAGCCGAGATCGGTTCCGAGTGTGGCGAAAACCTCCGGCATGTGGCCGAGCGTCGGGCCGAAGATCGGGCCGGTTCCGGAATCGATCATCCAAGTCTCGCCGCCGCTCTCGACCATGTAGGCATTGACCGCGCCCCGCACATTTGCGGGATCCTGGTGCGCGGCTTCGACCAGCGACAGGAAGTCCTCGGCTTCGATCCCGATCATCGCATCGGGCGTGAACTGAACAACTACCGGCTTCTGTGGTTGCCGCCCGTAGTGCAAGGTTTTTTTGACGCTATTGGCGTGTGATCGATTGCGGTCTTCTGTCAGGCCTCGTTTTGCGGCGCATTCAGAAGCCGCGGGCCGGGATGGTGATCAGCGGATCGGATCCACATCTGACGCACGAGCTCTGCGGCTCTGCCGGTAGTACTGGTTTTCCGATCCAGATCTGTTCGATCATTGCGCCCATTCAGGTCATCGCTCTCTCACACTCCCGTCGCTCCAACGTTGGCGGGAAATGGAAAGCTGCTTACGTCGCCCCCAATGCCGGATCCCCATAATCCTCTTCTTTCGCCAGCATCGCCCAGATCTGTCGT
>NZ_FNEK01000145.1 GCF_900099935.1 Aliiruegeria lutimaris
CTCGACGACGAGCGGGGCTCAGAAGTTTCCCCGTGCAGCTTCCTTCAGGATGAGCTTGTCCAGCGTCAGGTCTGACACGGCTTTTCGAAGCCGTTCGTTCTCTTTCTGAAGCCGCTTGAGCTCCTTCAGTTGGTCGGTTCCCATCCCGCCGTACTGCTTGCGCCAGCGATAGTAGGTCTGCTCCGTTATGCGCACCTCGCGGATCGCATCCACACGCGCAATTCCTTGCCCGACAAGCACATCAACCTGCCGTAACTTCTGAACTATCTCTTCCGGCTTGTGCCGCTTGTTCGCCATTCTCAGTCCTCCGTTCCCTAAACATAACGGTGGACCAGTTCAGACGGGGCACTCCAAGCCTGCTAAAGCTCTCCGGGCTCGACTGGTCTGTGCCTGACTTCAGCACCCTCAGCCGACGCCAAAAGACTTTGGATGTGACTATCCCGTATCGGGGCTCAAAGGGGCCGCTGCACCTGCTGATCGATAGCACCGGCATCAAGGTGGAAGGCGAAGGCGAGTGGCATGCGCGCAAGCATGGCGGCCCAAAAACGGCGGGTCTGGCGCAAGATCCACCTCGGTATCGATGAGGAAACACTGGAAATCCGGGCCGTCGAGGTCACCGCGAGCAATGTCGGCGACGCCCCCATGCTGCCGGAACTTCTGGGCCAGATCGACCCGAACCAGGAGATTGCCAACGTCACCGCCGACGGCGCCTATTACACGCGCAGATGCCGCGACGCCATTGCGGACCGCGACGCAGCTGCAATCATTCCGCCCCGCCGCAACGCCAGACCGTGCAAGCCGACCACCGCAGGTGCCAGAGCCCGCAATGAGGCGCTGCGGGCCTCGACATATCTCGGTCGGGCGCTCTGGCGACGCTGTAGTGAATATCACCGGCGAAGTCGTGCCGAAACGAAGATGAATGTGTGAAGATCCTCGGCCAGCGCCTACTGGCGCGCGACTTTGACCGCCAAGTGGCCGAGGTTCAGATCCGTGCCGTGGTGCTGAACCGCTTCACGGCACTCGGCATACCCGTCACAATTGCTGCTGGCTAAGCGCATGCAGAGAAAGGAGAAATGCGGCCATTTTCAGATTTGCGCAACAGCGCCAGCGTGGGCGCGTGGAGTTCCACGGCACGCCAGAGGACATTCCGGATCTGTCGTAATGCCTCGTTCGACCGGTTAACCGGAGGCGCTCGCTTGGGCTCAATCCTTCGGGCGCAGCGTCAGCCAGATCAGCGCGCCGCCCGCAAGCGCCAGGAAGGGCGCCATGGCGAGATTGACCGAGATCCAGCCGAGCTGCGTATCGCCGCCGGAGCAGTTCATCAGCCCGCCCGAGACCATGGAGGCTAGCGCCACGCAGCCGAACACCAGCGTGTCGTTCAAGCCCTGAACCCGACCGCGTTCGGCCGGCGAATGGGACTGCGAGAGCATGGTGGTCGCGCCGATGAAGCCGAAATTCCAGCCGACGCCGAGAAGGATCAGTGCGACGAAGAAATTGCCCAGCTCGACACCCTGCAGTGCCACTGCGCCGGCGGAAGCGAGAATGAATAGTCCGGTGGCCATGATCGCCCGCACGCCGAAGCGGGCGATCAGGTGCCCGGTGACGAAGGACGGGGCGAACATGGCCAGCACATGCGCGGTGACGACGAAACCGGCCGTTTCGGTGTCGAAGCCGCAGCCTACGACGGCCAGCGGTGTCGAGGTCATCACGAGGTTCATCAGCGCGTAGGAGACCATGGCGCAGATGATGGCCACCAGCACATTGGGGTCGCGCAGCAGCTCGCGGCGGCTACGCCCCGTGGGCGTGCCGGGCTTGGGCAGGGGGGGCTTCGGGATGTCGAGCAGGAAGAACAGGCCCATGCCGACGATATTGATGCCGATGGCGCCGAAATAGGTGCCCAGGAAGGGCACGACGAAGGCATCGGCCAGCGAGGTGCCGAGCGTCGGGCCGATCACGGCGGAGACAAGCCCGCCCGCGAGCACGTAGGAAATGGCCTTGGGGCGGAATTCCTCCGACGCCGTGTCGGTGGCGGCAAAGCGGTAGAAGCCCTGCGCCGAGACATAGATGCCGGTGAAATAGGAACCGAGCAGGAAGATCTCGAAATTACCCGTCCACAGGCCATAGGCCGAGACCGAGGCGCCGATCACCCCGCCGATCCCGCCGATGAAGAAGCCCAGCTTGCGCCCGAGCACCTGCATGGCCGAGGAGAGCCAGGGCGCGGTGGTCATCGAGCCAATGACGATGAGCGAGATCGGCAGGGTCGCAAGGCAGACATTGGGCGCGAGCATTCCGCCGGCGAGGCCCGCGACCGTGTAGATCATCGCGACCTGCGAGCCGAGGATTGCCTGCGCCGCGACGAGGATCGCCACGTTGCGCTTGGCGCGGGCGTCCTGCGGAGCGGGGGAGGAAGAAACTGCGTCAGTCATCGGGTCCGCTTTGCCCGCGATTGTCCGGCAAGGCAAGGGAGCCCGGACGACGAATCCGCAGGATTCGGGCTTTTCGGGATTTCCGCCTCAGCCTAGTTTCGCCGGGACAGGAAAAGGACAGCCCGTGACCGATATTGGCAGGATCATCGAGACTCATGACTGCGTGGTCGAAGGCAGCGCCTTCCTCGCCGCGCGGGAGCCGCGTTTCGCGCAGGCCTTGGAGCAGACCGGCCCGTTGCCGCTGCGCCGGCGCAAGGATGGATACGAGGCGTTGCTCTCGGCGATTGTCAGCCAGCAGGTGTCGGTGGCGGCGGCAAATGCGATCTGGGGAAAGCTGAAACAGGCGCGCCTGACCGGCCCGCGCAAGGTGGCATGGGCGAGCGAGGATGACCTGCGCGCTTGCGGGCTAAGCCGGCAAAAGGTGCGCTATGCCAAGGCGCTGAGCGAGGCGCGGATCGACTATGCCGCGCTGCGGGGGGCGCCGGAGGAGGAAATCCTGGCCCGTCTGACCGACGTGCCGGGGATCGGGCGCTGGACCGCCGAGATCTATGCCATGTTCTCGCTCGGTCGGGCCGATGTCTTCGCGCCGGGCGATCTCGCCTTGCAGGAAGCGGCACGGATGTTATTCGAGTTGGAGAAACGCCCCACCGAAAAGGTGCTGCGCGAAATGGCGGAGGCCTGGTCGCCCTGGCGGGCGGTGGCCGCGCGGCTGCTCTGGGCCTATTTCCGGGTGGCAAAGGCGCGCGAGGGGATACGCTAGCGCGATTAGTCCTCGCGCTCGGGTTCCGACGATGCCTCCCCGAGCAAGCCGGATTCCATGCCGCGCAGCGCCGCCGTTGTGCGGTCGCCGGCGCCGAGTTTGCGGTAGATCCGCCGGATATGAGTGTCGACGGTGTGCCGGGAAATGCCGAGGATTTCCGCGATCACCGAGTTGCTCTTGCCGCGTGCGATCCAGCGCAGGATTTCCGCTTCGCGCGGGCTGAGCCCTATTTCGCATTCCCCGCGCTCGTGGGGCAGCAGCGAGACCGGCAACATGTCGAGCAAACGGACGATTTCGGCGAGCCGTTCGCAATCTTCCACTGTCCAGCCCGCAAGTTCGGTAGGATTCTCCAGGAAACTGCCGCGCAACCGGGCGAGCGCGACGCAAAGCGCGTCGAGCGCCTGAAGGAGATCCCCACATTGCGACTGCGTACGACTCGTACGGTCTCTGTTGCAAGTTCGAACAGGTCGAGCGCAGTCATCCGCTCTTGTCCCTCCGGCAAAGGTTTGGCGCGTCCGGAACGCGTCGCGCGCCGGATCTGTTGCGGACTGGTAGTGAATTGCTTTCATGCAGGATGTAGGGAGTGATGGGCGTTTTGCAAGCGCTTTAGTTGCAAAATAGTTGGGCGTTCGGCCTTGCATCCGCACTGGCGAGCGGGCGCGCATCGCGATAGAGCGGGGCAAAGGAGACACGCATGGCCATCGCAAATGTCATCTGCATCAAATGGGGCACGCTTTTTGGGCCGGAATACGTGAACCGCCTCTATTCCGGTGCACGGCGGAACCTCTCCGGGGATGTGCGTTTCTTCTGTATGACGGAGCATCGGGAGGGTCTGCACCCGGATATCGAGGTGCTCGAATTGCCGATCGAGCCCTATCTGGAGGAAATGGACGCAGCCCTCGCGGTGGCCAATCGGCAGGGTGCAATGCGCAAGGTGAGCCTGTTCCGTCCCGGCCTCATTCCCGATCTGGAAGGGCCGTTACTGGGTTTCGACCTGGACGTGGTGATCACGGACGATCTCGACGAGTTGCTGGATTTCGCCCCCGGCAAGGTGGCAATGCGCGCCGACTGGGTCGAGGCGCGGCGTGGGCGGAAGACCGGCCATGGCTCCGTGTTCCGCTACGATCCGGCGCTGCATGGCTGGCTTTATGACGCGCTCGCGGCGGACCCGAAGGGGCAGGTGGAAAAGGCGCGTGGATCCGAGCAGCGCTATACCTCGACGCTCGCGCAGGAGCGGGGCGAGTTTGCCTATCTGCCGCCCGACCAGGTGGTGAGCTTCAAACATGGCTGCCTGCGCCTGCCGCCGATGAACTACCTCGCCGAACCTCGCCTGCCGGAAAATGCCCGCGTCGTCTGTTTCCACGGGCGGCCCAAGATGAGCGAGGCGGTGGAGGGCTATCACGGCTCCATCATCCGCCACACGAAACCCTGTTCCTGGCTCCGGGAACATTGGATCGACCGGGCGCGCGAGGATCTGGGCGGCGAATGGGGTTAGGGGCGGGTTTTGCCCGCTAGCTCCCGCCCGCAACCTGGTCCGGGCGTTTCCGACGGTCGCAAATAGAAACGCCCGCTGCATCGATGAGCGGGCGTTTTTGATTTCCTGAATTGCGCTTTGGAGATGTCCAAAGGCCCCGGAGGGACTTAGTTCTTCTTCCCCGATTTGGAGACCTGCGTGCCAGTCGTCAGCCGCGAGCCGGCATTCCCCCAACCGGAATCGCCTTTGCCGGACGCATTCTTGCCGCTCACGCTGGGGGCAATATTGGCGCCATTGGTCTTGATGGATTCGACCATTGCCTTCGCAGCGTCGGAATTGCCCTGAGCGAAGGCGGTCGAAACGGTCAGGATTGCCGCGCCGGCAATGGTTGCTATCATAAGTTTCATGGTTGTCCTCCTTGGATCTGCCCTTGCGCCTCGTTTGAAGCGCAAAAGAGGACCTAAAGCACCCCGCCATTAACCTGAGACATATCCGGCAGCCTTGAAGTAGCTCCAGCATTCTTGCGGAGAATAGAGATCGCAGACCTGGGCGATGGCGCCGAACAATTCGGTGAAGGTGCGAGCGCCGATCCTGCGGAGGTGAGCCTTGAGCTTCGAGAACGCCATTTCGATGGGGTTGAGGTCGGGGCTATAGGGCGGCAGGAACAGGAACCAGCATCCGGCGTCTCGCATGGCCTTGGCCGCGGCGGCGCTCTTGTGTGTAGCGAGGTTGTCCAGAATGACCACCGTTCCCGGCGCAAGTTCCGGAACCAATACTCTTTCCA
>NZ_FNEK01000043.1 GCF_900099935.1 Aliiruegeria lutimaris
TGATCTCTCCCTTGTCGGCGATGCGCGCCTCAATCCAGCCGGTCACGCCGGCCAGTTTGCGGTGACCACCTCCGTTACCTTGCGGTCGTGGTGTCAGTGATCCGGTTTCCCGCCGCAGCTTAATCAGATCGTTCACAAATCTCGGCGAAACCCGGAAGTGCCGCGCCGCCTCGCGGTGCCCGTGACCTTCATCGACAAAAGCGACGACGCGCTCGCGTAGCTCTATTGGATGTGGTTTGCCCATCTGAGACCCCTATATCTGCCTCAACAGAAGGGAATCACATCACAACCAATCTGGGAAGCCTGAATCAGATAGGCCGCGACACGCTCTAGGGCATCCGTCGTGTCGGGGTGCAGGGAAACGTAGCGCTCAATAACTTCCGTCGCGCGCTTGATGTTTCACCCCATGGCGTTCGCG
Source organism: Aliiruegeria lutimaris (assembly GCF_900099935.1). Classification (GTDB taxonomy): domain Bacteria; phylum Pseudomonadota; class Alphaproteobacteria; order Rhodobacterales; family Rhodobacteraceae; genus Tropicimonas; species Tropicimonas lutimaris. Next base: position 419 of record NZ_FNEK01000043.1, read on the forward strand.
ATTTCGCTCAGATCAGCGCCCGCATTCAGAAGCCGTGTCGCTGCGGTTCCTCAGGAGTCAAAAAGGCGAAGGTCGGGCGAATCGGTCGTGCCCGGTTTCGCGCCCGACATTCTCAGCTTCTACGACGCAGACCCGGAATTTGGCGTCGATCTGGAATGGTCGCCTGTCGAGTACGAGGAGAGTTGGGGCGCGATGCGTGAAGCCCGACCCGCCGGTCGCAGCGTCGAAGATGTGACACTTTTCAGCATCTGTATCGGCGGCAAGTCCTGCCCCGCGAATACCTCTCCGACCTGATCAGGGAGAACGAGGTCCGCGAGATCGAGAATTGGCACGCGAAAGACATTGATCCAAACGATTTGTCCGAGTGAGGGCAGCAGCATGACCATCATCAGCAACATCCTTGTCGGTTTCTCCGCCTTGGCCATTCTTGGCGGCATTGTTGCCCTCGCCATACGTGGCGGTGACGCGGATGACGTCGCAGACGCAGCTTGGCGCGAGGAATACCTGCTCGATGCGAATGCTCAGATCGCCGTCCGACATTCCCTTGAGCGATTGCGAAAGAAAGGCGACGACACCTGCCTGCTCTTTCCGGTTCCTTTCCCGTTCCGCTTCTGCCATGGCGCGTTGCTCTTCACGCTCTGCCTGATGGCGCGCCTCGTCCGCGCGACGTTGCTCGGCTTCCTGGGCCTGCTGCGCTTCCATGTCGAGTTTGTGCTGAAGGGCTTCTTCACGTTCTCGGGCCAGCTCCGCATCCTTGGCGACCTGTTCGTGCTCAAGGCGCGCCCGTTCCACGAGTGCATGTCGGAAGACATCGATCGACCGGGCCATCTGGCCGATCTCGCCCCGGGCAGCCGTGTGGGGCACATCCGTTTCATGGTCGCCGTCACACATTCCGGCCATCCGATTGATCAGCGCGGAGAGCGGTGCGGTGACGCTGCGGACATCAACGCCGGAGCAAATCAATAGAACCAGGAGGCTTATACCCAGAACAGTGAACGACACCTTGTTCAGAAGGGCCAGGTCGGCCTCGATATCGGCGACATACGACCCGGTTCCCACGATCCAGTCCCAAGGTTCGAAATGGACGACATAGCCGATCTTCGCTTCGGCCACATCCGAGTCCGGCTTGGTGAAGTGATAGATCAGCGACCCCTTGCCATCCTTCAGGGCAACCTTCACCAGCTCGACATAGATCGGAATGCCGTTGACATCCTTGACGTCGGACTTGTCCTTGCCGACCCATTCCGGCTTGGTGGGCAAGACCTCGATCACGTGGTTGCTGTCGAAAGCGAAGAAATACCCCGAGTCGCCATACCGCAGATCGGAAAGCAGGCGTTGCCCTTCGGCCTGTGCTTCCTGACGGCTCATCCTGCCGGCAGTCACCTCCTTTTCGAGGTCTCCGAGCATGCTGACGGCCGTTTCGGAGACGTCTCTCAGATGCAGGTTCCGCATTTCGTAGGCATTTTCCACGGCCAGGTTTAGGAGGGCATAGGCCAGAATGGCCATCAACGCGGTTGCCAGAGCGACAATTCCGTAGAAACGAGTGGAGAGTTTTGAAAGGCGGGCGCGCAGCATCACGATTGTCCGTTTTGCGAATGGATGCTGCCTGCATACGCTCAGGGAACTAATAGCAGGTAAAGCCGCTTCAGAAACCCGCGCCGGTCCCTTGGAGCACTCCGTGTTCCAACGCGTAGCGCGTCAGCCCGGCGGTCGAGGAGATGCCCAGCTTGCGCTTGATATTCTTTCGGTGAGTTTCGACGGTGCGCACGGAAATATCAAGGATATGAGCGACTTCCTTGTTCGACTTGCCCTGCGCGAGTTGCAGAAGGATCGTCTGTTCGCGACTGGTCAGAGGTTCGCGTCCGTTCTCGGTGGCGGGCTTGAGCGAGTCCGATGCGCCGGTGCACAGGTAGCGTTCCCCGGCCATCACCCGGTCGATGGCGTCCTTTATCCGCTCGGTTGGCACGTCCTTGAGCACGTAGCCGCGTGCGCCGTGGCCGAGCGCAGTGGAGATGTATTCCGGGGAGTCATGCATGGACAGAATCAGCACCTTCAGCTCCGGATTGTCCTCCAGCAGCATCTCGGTGGCGTTCAGACCGTTCACATTGGGCATGTTGAGATCCATCAACACCACGTCCGGCGCGAGGTCCCCCACCTGGTCCACGGCTTCCTGGCCGTTGGTGAGCGTGCCGACAACCTCGATATCGGGGTAGCTTTCGAGAATGGCCTTGATCCCCTCGGCGACCATGGGGTGGTCGTCCACGATCAATACACGGGTCTCGCTCATGCGCTTTTCCTTTCCCTGGCCGTGCCGTTCCCGGATTTTGGGCCATCCGTGCCGCTTTCGGGGGCGAGCATATGGGTCAATGGCACCTGCGCCTCAATGATGGTTCCCGTGCGGGTGCTCATGATCCGCAAAGTCCCGTCGAGTTGCTCGATCCGCTCCTGCATGTTGCGCAATCCCAATCCGAGGCTTTGTCTAGAAGCGGCCCGCGCCGCTGCGATCCCGCGGCCGTTATCGGCGATGCGCAGTGTTGCACCGCCCTTGTGGCCAAAGACGCGCAGGCTCACATGGCTCGCTTCGGCATGGCGTTCGATGTTCATCAGCGCCTCCTGCGCCACGCGGTAGAGTGAAATCTTGGCATCCTGGTCAAGCCGGTTGCGGAAAACGACGGTCTCGAACTCCACCGTGAGGCCGGTGCGGTTGCCAAACTCCTCGATCAGCGATTGCAGCGCTGGGCCAAGGCCGAGGTCGTCCAGCACGCCGGGGCGCAGGTCACGGCTGATCCGACGCACCTCCTGAATGGCTCCGCCAAGTGCATCGATCCCCGCATCGAGGTTTTCCTCGGCGCGTTCATCGCCGGTACGCAAGCGTCGGCGCGCTAGTTCGAGCGTGTAGCGGACGCTGACCAGGATCTGGCTGATGGAATCGTGCAATTCGCGCGCCACGCGGCCGCGTTCCTCTTCCTGCGTGTCGAAGATCCGCTGAGTGAGGGCCTTGAGCTTGGCATCGGCCAGCCGGCGCTCGCGGATATTGAGCCAGAGCCCGGTGAAGAACACCAGCAGCAGTGCGATCATGGTGATTCCGGCGATCCAGAGGAAGGTTTCGCGCACGCGGGCCTCGGTTTCGGACCTGGCAATGGTGACTGTCTCAAGGATATCGTCGATGAAGATACCGGTGCCGAGCCCCCACCGCCAATCTTGAAGACCAACCACGTAGGAGACCATCTGCGCCTCGTCGCCGGTGGAGGGCTTGTGCCAGAGATAGCTGTGATAGCCGCTGCCGCGCCGGGCAATCTTGATCAGTTCGTCGACGATGGGCGTGCCTGCAGAATCGGTCAGCCCCGACCAGTTGACATTGATCAACTCTGTCTGGCGGGGCGCGACGAGATTGTTCCCGTCGTAGTCGAAGACGAAGAAATAGCCGTCCTGGCCATAGATCATGGCGGCAAGGGTCTGGATAACGCGTTCCTTGGCGGCCTCGTCATCGGGCAGCGCGCGGCCGTAATCCTTGGAGATCGCGTTGCGGGCAAGCGCGAGATAGTTCTGCAATTCTGTCCGCTTGGCCGCGATCAGCCGGTTTTCCAGCTCTGCGATTTCCCGGTCTGCCAGCGAACGCGCCTGCAATGCCACCAATACCGAGATGGCGGCCATGGCCAGCATGAGCGGAACAGTCGCCAGAAGAAAGATCTTCTGGGCATAGCTGAGCCGGATCCGGTCTCGCAGGCGCTGAAATGTCGTTTCTTCGGGCAGTTTGTTCTCCATCCCGGCTGTCAGGTGGTGAAAAACCTACGCTCAGCCCGGCTGCGGATGCAAGCTGTTGGCGCAGGCCGTGCCGCGTTTGCCGGGGGCGATTCGATCCAAAACGGGTTTCGCGCTCCACATGACGCAAGGTCAAATGCCGCCGCGCGCATTTTATGCTGCACGTGCAGCCATCAATGCACGCAAGGTTAGTGCGAATTCTGCCGTTTTTTGATCAAAACCGGTCCGTCTACGCACTTGTCGGTATTTGCTCCGGGTGACGAGGCCGATAACGTCCGGTCCACTGGAAACGATCCGCCTGCCAAAAGGCGGGCTCCATAGTACCAACGGGAGGACACACTCATGGATCGTCGTTCTTTTCTGAAGACTTCGGCACTTGGCGGCTCCGCAGCCGCCGCAACTGCTCTGGCCGCTCCGGCCTACGCGCAAGGCAAGCGCACCCTGACCATGGTCACATCCTGGGGCCGCGGCCTCGCCGGCGTCTTCGACGCCGCGCAGCGCTGTGCCGAGACGATTACCGCGATGACCGATGGCGACCTGACCGTCGAGATCAAGGCCGCCGGCGAGCTGGTGGGGGCCTTTGAAGTCTTCGACGCCGTGACCGCCGGCCAGGCCGACATGTATCACGCCGCCGACTACTATTTCACCGGCCAGCATCCGGGCTACCAGTATTTCACCGCCGCGCCCTTCGGCATGACCGCACAGGAGCTGGTGAACTGGTACTACCATGGCGAAGGCATGGCGATGCATGACGAGCTCGGCGAGCTCTTCGGCCTGAAGTCCTTCCTCGCCGGCAATACCGGTGCGCAGGCCGGTGGCTGGTACCGCAAGGAGATCAACAGCCCCGAGGACTTCCAGGGCCTCAAGTTCCGCATGCCCGGCATGGGCGGTCAGGCGCTCGGCAAGATGGGTGCCTCGGTGCAGAACATCCCCGGCGCCGAAGTGTACCAGGCACTCGCCTCGGGCGCGATCGACGGCACCGAGTGGATCGGCCCCTGGGCCGACGAGAAGGCCGGCTTCTTCGAGATCACCAAGATCTACTACACCGCCGGCTTCCACGAGCCGGGCGCGGGCCTCTCGCTGGCCACGAACCGCGAAGTGTTCGACGGCCTTTCTCCCGCCCACCAGAAGGTGATCGAGATCGCCGCGGCCGAGGCGCACCAGTGGAACCTCGCCCAGTTCCTCAACAACAACGGCGCGGCGTTGCAGCGTCTGCAGGCTGGTGGCGTCAAGGTGCTCAACTTCAACGACGCCGTCTGGGACGCAATGGGCGTTGCCGCCAAGGCCACGCTGGACGAGTACATGGATGACGAGATCTTTGCCCGCATCCGTGCGAGCGTCGAGAAGTCCATGCGCGAGTCCTCCTCCTGGATCGACGCCTCCGAAGGCGCCTACCGCAAGCAGCGCGACCGTATCCTCGGCTGATCGCGGCATCGTCACACGACAGGCAGGCCCATCGCGGGCCTGCCATTTCTATTCCGAGCGTCGCGTGACCCGCGACGCCGGAACCTTTCGGGGGACAGACCATGGGACTGGTCGAGGCGTGGAGCGGCTCCTTCATCGGATGGATCGCCGCAAACATCATCGAATCCTATTACAACTTCTTCTATGCGATCACGCATCCGGGCCTGTGGCTGGACTGGTCGAACAAGGAAGCGATCATGCGCTTCGCCTATTACGGCGGATCGGTCGAGTTCTTCTTCGTCGTTTTCACGGCTTTCCTGACGATCACCGCGATCGGCCTTGTCTATAACAAGGTGCTCTGGGGCATGGTGATCGGGTTGGAGACGCTCTCCAACACGGTCGGGCGGATCGCCGCCTGGGCAGGGTTGCTGATGGTGTTGCAGCAGATCGTTATCGTCTTCATGCAGCGGGTTTTCGCCGCGAGCCAGATTTCCCTCGGTTTCGGCACCGCAATCACCTTCGACGTTTCCTGGTGGTCGGAAGAGCTCAAGCTCTACAACGCCATGATCGTGGCGCTCTGTGCCACCTATACCTTCGTGCAGGGCGGCCATGTGCGCGTGGACCTGATCTATGCCACCGTCCGCTACCGCACCCGCAAGATCATCGACATGGTCGGCTCCATCATCTTCATGATGCCGATGGCGACGCTGATCTGGATGTATAGCTGGTTCTTCATGTGGCGCCACTTGATCACGCCCAAGATCTCGGCCTCCGACAAGCTGGAGCTGATGCTCAAGAAATCCCGCATCGTGAAGTGGAACGTGGAGACCATCGGTTTCTCCCCCAATGGCTTCAACGCCTATTTCCTCTTCAAGCTGTTGCTCGTGGCCTTTGCCGGGCTGGTCTTCCTGCAGGCCATCGCCTTCTTCTACCGTTCCTACCTTGAATGGAAGGAAGGGCCGGCAAGCGAAAACAAGCATCTCGACAAGGACAAGCTGGGCGACAGAGACGCCGAGTTGGTCGCAGAAATCCACTAAGGGGCAGGGCAGATGTTTCTTGGACTCGACGGGGTCGAAATCGGCCTGATCATCGTCTTCCTGTGCCTTTTTGGCGCAATTCTCTCCGGCTTCCCGGTGGCCTTTGCCATCGGCGGCGCCGCCATCATCTCCTTTGGCATCATCGCTTCGCTCGACTCGGCGGGGCTGCTGATCCACCAGGCCATCGACACGTCGTCGGATGCCTACAGGGCGATTGTCAGTACGGGCGTGGCTGCGGACGCGATCTCGATCTTCCGATATCCAGACCTGCCGCGCGAGGCCGTGTCGGTTTTCCCGGGCGGCTGGGAACAGGCGGTTGACCGCAACCTGAGTTTCATCGTCAACCGGATCAACGAGCGCGTGCTGGCCGGTGCCTCGATCGAAACGCTGCTGGCAGTGCTGATGTTCGTGCTCATGGGCATCACGCTGGAGCGCTCCAAGATCGCCAATGACCTGCTGACGACGATGGCCAAGGTCTTCGGGCCGCTTCCGGGCGGCCTGGCGGTCTCCATCGTGGTCGTGGGCGCGTTCCTCGCCGCCTCCACCGGGATCGTCGGCGCGACCGTGGTAACCATGGGCCTGCTGGCCCTACCGACCATGCTGCGCAACAATTACTCGCCCGAGCTGGCGACAGGCGTGATCGCAGCTTCGGGCACGCTGGGGCAGATCATCCCGCCTTCCATCGTGATCGTGCTGCTGGGCACGCTGGCGGGCGACCTCTATTCCGCCGCCCAGGAAGAGCGCGCGCAGCTTTTGGGCTGCTCAGACGCGCTGACCTATCTCGGCGAGCCGGCGGTCGTCTCGGTTGGAACGCTGTTCCAGGCGGCGCTGGTGCCGGGCATCCTGCTTGCGGTGCTCTATGGCGCCTATGCGCTCGGCTATGCGCTCCTCAACCCCTCCAAGGCGCCGCCCGTTGCGATGGACGCGGGCAGCGGCGAGCCGCGATCGCGCGGCGAGGCGCTGACCTGGTTCCTCTTCGTGCCGGTGTTGCTGATCGGCGGCACGATCTTCCTCTCCTCGATGAATGTCATCGGCAGCCAGAACGTGACGGTGGACACCTTCTCGGATGCCGGGAAGACCGCCAGCCTGCGCACGAATGTCGATCCGCAATGCCAGGCGGCGATGATCGATCTGCATGGGCAGGAGGCATGGGACACGGCCATTGCCCAGCAGGCCGCCATCGACGAGGCCGGCGGCGTGGAACAGAGCCGCAAGCTCAGTGCAGAGGAAATCGCCGCCGCGCGGGCCGAGAAGGTCGCCAATGCGCCGATCCTGTCGGGCTCCATCGTGACCGCTTTCCTTCTGCTTTCGCTGGTGCTGACCACGGCGCGCGGCGTGTCGCCCTCGGGCAACCCGCGCGACCTGCTGATCGGCGGGGCCGGGGTCGTGCTGGCGCTGCTCGTGGATGCTGCCTTCATCAATCCGCTCACGACTCCGGGGCAGACGATCCTGCTGCTCGCCATTCCGCTCGCGATGGTCCTCTATGGCTGCCGTTCGGCGGCGGGGATGCTCGCGCAGAACGAGTTGCTGCGGGTCGTCTTTCCGCCGCTGGTGCTGATCGTCGCCGTTCTGGGCTCGATCTTGGGCGGCATCACCAACCCGACGCCGGCTGCAGCGCTTGGTGCGGGCGGGGCGCTGATGCTGGCGGCCTACCGGCGTCTGGCAGAGGATGAGGGCAAGGGAAAGATCATCATCTGGGCCACGTTCGCGATCATCATCATGATCCTCGTCGGCGTGAATTTTGACCTGCGGGTGCACCAGGAACACGTGGCCGTCGAGAACTGGATTGGCTACCTCGTTGCCCAGGCGACCTATCTCTATGCGATGTTCGGCATCTTCTATGCCTGCTACGTGCTGTTCGCGAAGGGGGTGCTGAAGCCGGTGGTGCGCGAAACCGCCAAGGTGACCTCGATGGTCTTCACCATCCTGATAGGCTCGCAGTTGCTGAACCTCGTGGTCATCTCCTTCGGCGGCGAGCATTATATCCAGCAATTCCTGCGCTCCTATGACAGCGAGATCACCGTCTTCCTGATCGTGATGCTTGTGCTCTTCGTGCTGGGCTTCGTGCTCGACTTCCTGGAGATCATCTACATCGTCATCCCGATCGTCGGGCCGGTCATCTATGGCGGCACGATGGATCCGAAATGGGTGACGATCATGATCGCGGTGAACCTGCAGACCTCGTTCCTGACACCGCCCTTCGGTTTCGCGCTGTTCTACCTGCGCGGCGTGGCGCCAAAGGAGGTCACGACGGGCCATATCTACCGCGGCGTGATCCCCTTCGTGCTGATCCAGGTTGCGGGATTGGGACTGCTATGGCTGTTTCCCTCGGTGGTCACGATCCTTCCGAGCCTGATCGGAAACTGATCGGGTTCGCAGGCGTACCGGAACAGGCGGGGCTCTTCGGGGCCCCGCTTCTTGCGTCCTGAGGGGCAGATCTGTTGCGCCGCGGTTCGGGACCTACTCCGGATAGAGCCACAGGGTCACGTCTCCGCGCATGAGCTTCTGGACGAAGTCACATCCGTTTCCTGGCTCCGAGAAATGAAGCCATGATTTCACCGCGAAGGAGGGCGGTGCGAATCCCAGAAGGAGCGGGTTGATCTCTTCCATGGCGATCGGAGGAGATGCGTCGACCGCTTTCAGCAATCTGGATCTGGTCGCATCCGAAAGGCTTTCGATCTGCATTGCGTAGGCAATGTACTCTTCGTCTGCGGTGCAAGAGCGTTCAACAACTGCTGTCTGGTCGACCAATGCATGGACGAATTCGTGCAAGGCAATGGCATCGAAATGCTCGGCCAAGGGTATTGCGTGCCAGGACTCCGATTTGTCATGCGCCTGCGCAAATGCTCTTGGTGTCAGAAGTTCTACCTGTTTCCTGTCCGGATGGAAGAGACCGAAGCAGGATCCGTGGGCATTCTCAAGATTGTCCGAGAAGGTGATTGTCACCGGCTTCGTCAGTTTCAGGTGGCAGCCATCGAGCATTGGAAGGGCTGATGCCACGATTTCGCAGATCCGGGCGTGAAGCGTGCGATCCTCGGTGTCCACACGCACGAGCGGCGTCCCGCAAGCGAGGGGCGCCCCATTCGCCGCGAGAAAGGTGAACGCGCAGGACATCGCGACAAGCGCCACGAGCAAGAACTTCCCCATCCCGGACGTCACGGCGACACCTCCTTCCCGAGATGAGGTTACGCGACTTACGTAAGGTCAGCCATGACCTGCGTCATTGCTCCTCCGATGGTGCGTTTGTGTCGAATATTTGCATCGATCCGCAGCGACCTGGATCGACAGCCCGGATGACGGGAACGATCCCTTGAATCGTGCCTCCGGTGGGGAGATGTGAGGAAGGAGGATGTCTTGGGGCTTGCGGAGGAGGCGCTCGCCCGGGCCATATCTATCGCGGCGTGGTCCCCTTCGTGCTGATCCAGGTTGCGGGGCTGGGGCTACTTTGGCTGTTCTCGTCGGTGGTGACGATCTTGCCGAGCCTGATCTGGAACAGATCGGGTTCGCAGGTCTATCGGAACAGGCAGGGCTATGCGGGCACCCGTTTTGTTTCTCGAGGAAACCAGGGCGCCTTGCCGAAGGTACATTTGTTCGGACGGATGGGTACGGGGACTGTCGCGAAGGGTGTGGCGCCGGGGAGACATCCTTCTTCGATGTGCGTCCCAGAAAGCTGTTCGTCTGGTTAATAGGTGGATAGGCGACCATGGTTGTGTGCCGCGCAAGGTTGGTTTCTTGAAGAGTTCTCGGATTGGAGAGCAAGAACTCTGCAAGAAGGGACCGTCCAATGATCCATGACATCGAAATCGCTCACCGGCATTCAGCGGGACATCGGGCAGAACTCCAGTTCAGCACGCGTTGCGGATGTTTTTATTGCGGGTCGATCTTTGAACCTGCGGCAATTAACGAATGGGTGGATCAGGGACAGACCGCCCTTTGTCCCCACTGTGACGTGGACGCGGTCCTTGGTGAAGAAGCCGGGGTCCCGCTAACGGATGACTTCCTACGCCGGATGCACAAGCACTGGTTCGGGGCGACCGAGGACACAGCCCGTTAACGCGAAGGTTCGATCAGATCCCACAGGTTGCCGAAAGGGTCTTCCCAGGCGGCGACGATGCCATACGGCCGCATGCTGCGGCTCTTCGTGGAATGTTACGCCCGCTACCTTGATCGCCGCGTGGTCGCGCGCGAAAACATCCGTTGTCAGGAAGAACCCAACCCGGCCACCCGTCTGATTCCCAATCCTGGCTTGCTGCACGGACAAGAACCATTTTACACTGCCCGCCTGCCGGAGTGACGGTCACCCAGAGTGTCGATCCCAGTGGGATGTCTTCCTGCAACTCACAGCCGAGCGCATCGCAATAAAACGCGAGGGCTTCGTCGTAGTCCGGTGCGACAAGCGAAACAGCTGAAAGAAACTACATTTCAACCGCCGGTCGGGCGGGTGTCGGGCAGGGTGATCCGGGCTACCTGTTCGGCGATCGGGTCGACGGAGAGCGGGTGGGTTTCCGAGTCGTGGTCGGTGGGCGCTCCGATCGGTTGCCATTGTCCGGCCTTGTAGATTTCCAGCGCGTCGAAGCTGGCCTTGTAGCCCATCTTGCGGCTGCCGGGCACCCAGTAGCCAAGATAGACGTAAGAAAGCCCGGCGGAACGGGCGATCTCCACATGGTCGAGGATAATATGGGTGCCGAGCGAGCGGCGGGTGAGCGTGGGCTCATAGAAGCTGTAGACCATGCTCAGCCCGTCATCGAGCACATCGGTGAGGCAGACGGCAGCGAGATCGCTTTCCGGCCCTTCCGTTTCCTCCAGCCCCGGTTCGCGATACTCGACCATACGGGACCGGATCGGGGTTTCCTCGATCATGGCGGCGAATTCGAACACATCCATGTCGGCCATACCGCCATCGGCATGGCGGCTGTCGAGATAGCGCCGGAAGAGGGCATATTGTTCATCCGTGGCCCAGGGCGAAGTTGCTTCGCGCTTGAGCGCCGCGTTCCGTTTCAGCGTCTTGCGCTGGTTGCGGCTCGGCTGGAAATCTTCCACCCGGATGCGGGCGGAGAGGCAGGCGGTGCAATCGGCGCAGGAGGGGCGGTAGAGAACGTTTTGCGAACGGCGGAATCCCTGCTTGGACAGCGAGTCGTTCAGCGTCTCGGCATGCTCGCCTTGCAAGGCGGTGAACAGCTTCCGTTCCATCCGCCCGGCAAGGTACGGGCATGGCTGTGGGGCCGTCACGTAGAATTGCGGCGCAAGTGGAAGTGTATGACGCATGAGCGCTCATGTGAGGCCGAATAGTTGATGAAACCGTAACAGGGGTTGAAAGCATCGCCAACCCCCGTTTGACGCCTTCTTTCCCGCCTCATTTCAAGAAAAGCGGTATCGCCTTTCACCGTTTCCCGGCGTCGCGCCGAAGGTAAAAGGCGATACGCGATGTTCCGCGCGTTTGTCCGGAAGCTTACCAGCGGCCACGGTTGATCGCGGCGGTGCCGAGGGCGAGGTCGTGCAGACCCTGGGCGCGTGCGGTCGTGAGCATCATGCCCATCGAGATCAATTGCGGGATCAGGAAGGACAGGCAGAGCGAATAGAGCAGGGTGTGCATGAACGCGTCCCCGAGCCCGAAACGTTCGCCCCGCCAGGTGCGCAGTTCCACCGACATCAGCCGCATCCCGAGCGTGGCCGAGCCGCCGGAGATGGTCAGGACGCGATAGACGAAGCTGACGACCAGCCACAGAAACGGGTAGAAGAACAGTCCGGTAAAGGCGGTGAAGGGCAGCACCAGTAGTGTCAGCAGAAAGACGATGAGCGCATCCACGACCCATGCGATCGCCCGCTTGACGGGGATGTCGGCATAGAACTCTGCATTGCGGTCGGGGTCGGGAAGGCCGGGATAGGGCGCGATCATGTCGCTCATCTGTATCATCCACTTTTGCATTGCAACGGCGCATGAGGAATTTCATGCGCCGCCTTGGGAGGGGCGCCCGTGATCGGGCGCCCACTGGAGGGTCTGGTCAGGCCGGCCGAGCTTCGTCGGTCGGCGCATCGACGCTGGTGGAACGGGCCGCATTGGTGCGGTCTTCCATGAAAGCGTCGAACTCGGCCTTGTCCTTGGCGTCGCGAAGACGCTGCAGGAAGGATTCAAACGCTTCCTGTTCCTCTTCGAGCCGACGCAGGGTGTCCTGCTTGTAGGCGTCGAAGGCGGAGTTGCCGCTGGTCTTCATCGCGGCGTGGTAGTTGCGGTGATGCGCCCGGCGGGCGCTGCGGCAGGAACCGTTGAACATGCGTTTGCTCCAGATCATGTAAGCAAGAAGGGCGAGGCCGAGCGGCCAGAAGAAGATGAAGCCGAGGATCATCGCTGCGATCCAGGCCCCTTTGCCGCGGTCGTCCATCCAGCCTTCGGCCCGGGCGAACCAGGACGGGTTGGTGAAATGCGTTGCGGTGGTCATCCTTGTACTCCTCGTTTCGAAATAATGTGAATGCCTTTCACATTGCGAAAGATGGGAGCATTGCAGGTCGGGTTCAATAGGCAATGTGAAAAGATTTTACATTTTTCTTTGACGAGGAATCCGGCGCGGTATCGGGACTCCTGCCGTGCGACCGGTCAGCGATCCCCGCGTCAGGTTTCGACGAAACTCGCCGTCTCGCCGTCACAGGTCGCGCGCAATGCCTCGGGCGCGATGCCGAAGACATGGCGCGGAGTGCCGGCGGCGGCCCAGACGGTGTCGAACATGGTCAGGCGCGGGTCGAAAAAGGCGCGGATCGGGGTTTTGTGGCCAATCGGGGAGACGCCTCCGATGGCGAAACCGGTCACCTCCCGGATGCGGTTTCCGGAGGCCGGGTGGGTCGGTTCGCCGAGCAGCTCCGCGATCCGATCGGTGCAGACCCGGTTGCCACCCGCGGTGACGAACAGCGAGAGCGTGCCGCTCCGCTCGCCCTCGACGATGATGGATTTCGCGATCTGGTCCAGCGCGCAGCCGACGGCGTCGGCGGCCTGTTGCGCGGTGCGGGTGCTGTCGGGCATCTCGCGCAATTCATGCGCGACTCCGGCGGCTTCCAGGGCCGCGCGGACCCGTTTCAGGCTCTTGCTCATGGCATCCTCTTTTCCTGCCGCGGCGATGTAACCCCTGAGAGCGTGCCCCGGCAAGCGCCACGTCATTGACCGGCGCGGCGTTGCGGTCCATCAAACCTGCATGAGTTTCATTGCCCGGATCACCCGCTCCCCCATTCCTTTCGATGCCGAGGCCGGCTCGGATGCACAGGTCCTGTTCGCGGAGCTGCCGCCGGAAATGCGCGAGGTGCTCGCGGGAACGGCGGGGTGCAGTTCCTACCTGCGAGGGCTCATGGCACGGCACTCGGATTGGCTGGCCGAAGCGCTCTTTCAGGATCCCGGCGCGGTGCTTGCGGCCGAGTATGAGCGCTTGCGGCCAATGTCACAGACCGAACTCAAGACAGGGCTCCGGCAGGCCAAGGGCCGCGTGGCGTTGCTGGCGGGGCTGGCGGACCTGGCAGGGGTCTGGTCGCTGGAGCAGGTGACCGGCGGTTTGACCGACTTCGCCGATCTCTCGGTGGACCTTGCGATGAAGGCAGTGTTGGAGCGCGAGTTGGAACGCGGCAAGTTTCCGGGCCAGACGCTGGACGACCTGCCGCAAGCGGGCGGCATGGTGGCACTGGCCATGGGCAAGATGGGCGCGCATGAGCTGAACTACTCCTCCGATATCGACCTGATCATGCTCTTCGACGAGAGCCGGTACGAGACGGGCGATTTCCTCGAGGCCCGATCCGGCTTCATCAAGGCGACGCGGCGGATGACATCGCTTCTGAGCGATATCACCGGCGAGGGATATGTCTGGCGCACGGACCTGCGCCTGCGGCCAGACCCGTCCGTGACCCCGGTCTGCCTGGCGATGGAGGCGGCGGAGCGCTACTACGAGTCGGTCGGGCGCACCTGGGAACGGGCGGCGCATATCAAGGCACGGCCATGCGCTGGCGACATCCGCGCGGGGGCGGCCTACCTGGAGCGGCTGCGGCCCTTCATCTGGCGCCGCCATCTCGATTTCGCGGCGATCCAGGACGCGCATGACATGCGGCTGAAGATCAAGGAGCACAAGGGTCTGCACGAGACCGGGAGCCTTGAGGGGCGCAACCTGAAATTGGGGCCGGGCGGCATTCGCGAGATCGAGTTCTTCACCCAGACCCGCCAGATTATCGCCGGGGGGCGCGATGCGAGCTTGCGCCTGCGTGGCACGGTGCCGGCGCTGGCGCGACTGGCCGAGACGGGCTGGATTCCGGACCGTCTGGCAGCGCGTTATACCGACCACTACCGCTACCTGCGCGAGATCGAGCACCGGGTGCAGATGGTGGCCGATGCGCGCACGCATGCCCTGCCCACGAGCGCGGAAGGGTTCGACCGCATCGCGCGCATGTGCGGGCAGGGCGACACGGCGGCATTCAAGGCGGGCATCGCCGAGCGGCTGGTCGAGGTGCGCGAGGCCGCGGAGGGCTTTTTCGCGCCCGGGAAGAAGCGAGGCGGAGCTTCGGCGCCGACCGAGGAGCCCGAGATCGTCTCGCGCTGGCGGCGCTATCCAGCGCTGCGCTCCGAACGCGCACGCGAGATATTCGAGCGGTTGAAGCCGGACCTGCTGGCGCGGTTGAACGCGGCTCCGCGCCCCGACGAGGCGCTCTCGGCCTTTGACGGGTTCCTTTCGGGCCTGCCGGCGGGGGTGCAACTCTTCTCCATGTTCGAGGCCAACCCGCATCTGCGGACGTTGATCGTCGATATCGCCTCCACTGCGCCGGCGCTGGCGAGCTACTTGTCACGCAACTCCGGCGTGCTGGACGCGGTGATCGGCGGCAGTTTCTTCGCGCCCTGGCCCGGCAAGCTGCAGCTTTGCGTAGCGCTCGGGAGGCTGCTTGAAGAGACCGATGATTACGAGGAACAGCTCGACGTCGCCCGCCGCTGGCTCAAGGAATGGCATTTCCGGGTCGGCGTTCACCTGCTGCGCGGTATCGTCGATTCCGCCGAAGCGGGGCGCCAGTATGCCGATCTGGCCGAGGCGGTTCTGACCGCGCTGCTGCCGGCGGTCGTCGAGAATTTCGCCCATAAACATGGCCGGATGCCCGGACGGGGCGGGGTCGCTGTCGGGATGGGCTCGCTCGGTGCGGGGTGGATCAATTCCCGCTCCGATCTGGACCTGATCATGATCTACGATGCGGGCGATGCCGAGGTGTCCGATGGCCCGCGCCCGCTGCCGGTGGTGCAATATTACGCACGGCTGACCAAGGCGGTGCTCACGGCCATCACCGCGCCGACATCCGAGGGGCGTCTCTACGAGGTCGATATGCGCCTGCGGCCTTCGGGCAAGCAGGGGCCGGTGGCGACTTCGCTCTCCGCATTCGAGAGCTATCAGAAGAACGAGGCCTGGACCTGGGAACATCTCGCGCTGACACGGGCGCGGCCGGTCGCGGGTTCACTGGGCCTCAAGGACGATATCGAGGCGGTGCGCCTCTCCGTGCTGGAGCAGCGCCGCGATTTGGCCAAGGTACTGGAGGACGTGCGTGACATGCGCCGCCGGCTGTCAGAGGCCAAGGGCCAGCAAGGCCCGCTCGACGTGAAACGCGGCCCCGGCGGGATGCAGGATATCGAATTGCTGGCGCAGGCTGGCGCGCTGCTGACATCGGCGCATGCCCGGCGCACCCCGCCGCAATTGGCCGCGGCGGCGCGCCACGGGTGGCTGAGCAAGGCAGAAGCGGAGCAGTTGACGGCGACCTACCGTATGGCGCGGTCGGTGCAGAGCGTGGGGCGCCTGCTGGTAGATGGGCCGCTCGATCCGGAAACGCTGGGACAGGGCGCGAAGGAAGTGCTTGCCCGCGAGACCGGATTGGAGGATCTCGACGCGTTGATGGCGGAACTCGCGGCGCGGCGGGCGGTCTCTGCCGAGATCATCGACGCGGCGCTGGAGCGCACGGAAATCGGCGGAAAGGCAATGGCATGAAAGGTGATCGGTACGATCCCAAGGCATTGATCGGAGAGGCCTATCGGATCGAGGGGATCGGCACGCCCGAATGCCGTTCGATCTTCATGGATTGGGCTTTGTCCCTGCCCGAGGGTGTCGCCGCGCAGGAAGCTATCGCAGCACTGGTCGCGCGCCATGCCGACCCCGCGCCGGATCATCCGATGAGCGCGGTGCTGAGGGAAGGGCTGGCACAGGGGCGCCCGGCTGCACGACGTGGCGGCTGGCGGGGCCGGCGCGGACAGTAGAGTCTCTACCTGCAGATTTCCCAGATCCGAATGGGCACCTTTGCGGAGTTCGAGATCTTTCGGGCGCGCGCGCTCCGTGCGCGAGATCGATCCTGCGGATCGTGCCTCCGGCGGAGGTATTTTCCGGAAAGATGAAAGGACGCCAATTTGGACTTCCTCTTTCATCAAATATCCTGGGGGAAGCGCTCGCAAGAGCGCTGGGGGCAAAGCCCGCGTCCAGCCTCGGCCACCGGCTCAAACGATTTGGACGGATGTGCTGCACCGATCCACTGGTATCGGCGCAGCCGGATATATCGCTTCTATTTCAGTGCAGCCGCCGCGCTGGCAAGTTCGCGGATGCCGTCCCAATCGCCTGCAATGACCTTGTCTTTGGGAGCGATCCAGCTGCCGCCGACGCAAAGCGTGTTGGGCAGGCTCAGGTAGTCCATGGCATTTGCGAGCGAGACACCGCCGGTGGGGCAGAACTTGATCTGGGGCAGGGGGGCGCCGATGGCCTTGAGCGCAAGCGCGCCGCCGGCTGCTTCGGCGGGAAAGAACTTCTGCACGGTGTAGCCGCGTTCGAGCAGGCGCATGGCCTCGGTGGCCGTGGCGGCACCGGGCAGCAGCGGCAGGTCGGCATCTTCGCAGGCGTCGAGCAGACGGTCGGTCGCGCCCGGCGAGACCCCAAAGAGCGCGCCGGCTTCCTTGGCGGCCAGGACATCTTCGGGGGTAAGCAGCGTGCCAGCGCCCACGACGCCACCTTCGACCTTGCTCATCTCGCGGATGGCGTCGAGGGCCGCGGGGGTGCGCAGGGTGATCTCCAGCGCGGGCAGGCCGCCCGAGACGAGCGCTTCTGCCAGGTTGCGGGCCTTGGAGGCGTCATCGATCACCAGCACCGGCACCACGGGCGCGAGCTGGCAGATTTCGGCGGACTTCAGGGAGGCTTCCTGAGGGGTCATCGAATTTCCTTTCGTATCCGGCAGGGGAGAGGCCGGGAATATGCTCTGTCAGGGCGCGTGCACAAAGAGGGTGCGGGCCGAACGGGGTCAACCGGTTTCGATGCCGCAGGCGTCACAGCACCGAGCAGGCGCCTTCGGTTGCGGGGCCGGCATTGGCGCGGAACGTGGTGAACAGTTCCCGCCCAATGCCATGTGTATTGGCCGACAGGTCTACCTGCACGGGCGAGCGGCTGTCGAAATCGGATTCCAGCACGTCCAGGCTTCCCGCCTTGGCATCCACCCGCACGCGGTCGCCATCGCGCAGCTTCGCGAGCGGCCCGCCCTTTGCGGCCTCGGGGCTGACATGGATGGCAGCCGGAACCTTGCCGCTGGCGCCCGACATGCGGCCATCGGTGACCAGCGCCACTTTCAGTCCGCGTTCCTGCAGCACGGCCAGAATTGGCGTCAGGTTGTGCAACTCGGGCATGCCATTCGCGCCCGGGCCCTGGAAACGGACCACCACCACGGTATCTTCGGTGAACTCGCCGGCCTGGAAGGCCGCCTTGACCGACCCCTGGTCGTGGAAGATGCGTGCGGGGGCTTCGATCACGCGGCGCTCCGGGGCCACGGCCGAGACCTTCATCACACCATGGCCGAGCGAACCTTTGAGCTGCTTCACCCCGCCGGACGCTTGGAACGGGTCGGAGGCCGGGCGCAGGATCTTGTCGTTGAGGCTCTCGCCCGCGCCGTCCTCCCAGACCAGTTCGCCGTCGCGCAGCTTTGGCTCGCGGGTGTAGAGGGCCAGACCTTCGCCCGCGACGGTACGGGTGTCGTCATGCAAAAGCCCCACCTTGAGCAGTTGGCCGATCATGTAGCCAAGCCCGCCGGCAGCATGGAAATGGTTCACGTCGGCCAATCCGTTCGGGTAGACCTTGGCCAGAAGCGGAGTCACCTCCGACAGTTCGGCGAAATCGTCCATGGCCAGATGGATGCCCGCCGCCCTGGCCATGGCCGGCAGGTGGAGCAACAGGTTGGTCGATCCGCCCGTTGCCATCAGTCCGACAATGCCATTGACGAAGGCGCGCTCGTCGAGCACCTCGCCGGCCGGGGTGAATTCATTGCCAAGCGCGGTGATCTCCACCGCGCGTTTCGCGCCTGCCTCGGTCAGCGCATCGCGCAGGGGCGTATTCGGCGTCACGAAGCTCGCGCCCGGCAGGTGCAGTCCCATGAATTCCATCAGCATCTGGTTGGAATTGGCGGTGCCGTAGAAGGTGCAGGTGCCCGCAGCGTGATAAGAGGCCATCTCGACTTCCATCAGCTTGTCGCGCCCCACTTCTCCAGCGGCGAATTGCTGGCGCACCTTGGCTTTCTCGTCATTGGGAATGCCGCTCGGCATCGGGCCGGCGGGCAGGAAGACGGCTGGCAGATGTGAAAAACAGGCCGCGGCCATCACCAGGCCGGGAACAATCTTGTCGCAAACGCCCAGATAGATCGAGGAATCGAAACAATTATGGCTCAGCGCCACGCTGGCCGACATGGCGATCACATCGCGCGAGAACAGGCTCAGCTCCATGCCCGCCTGTCCCTGGGTGACCCCGTCGCACATGGCCGGAACGCCGCCGGCGACCTGCGCCGTCGCGCCCGCCGCGCGGGCGGCCTTGCGGATCAGTTCCGGGTAGTGCTCGAAGGGATGATGGGCCGACAGCATGTCATTATACGCGGTCACGATCCCGATATTGGGCGCGCGGGTGGCGGCCAGCGCCTCCTTGTCCACGCCCATGGCGGCATAGGCATGCGCCTGGTTTCCGCATGTCAGGTGCGCCCGTGCCGGCCCTTTCTCCACCGCTGCGCGCATCTGGTCGAGATATTGCTCCCGGCTTCCGCGGCTCCGTTCGATAATGCGGTCTGTCACCTTTGCGACGGTGGGGTTGAGGCTCATGGGACTCGCTCCTTCCTGATTGGTCGCGAACTAGCACGTTAGCGCTAACAGGTCAATTCTTCCTCGACCTTTACATACTGCCACACGCACTTGGCTTCTGTCTCGCTATCGCGGCCATGATGAGCCTGCAAGGCGGAGTTTCCAAGAGCGCGCTGGCCCAAGACTGGTCCCGCACGTATCACCCGGCTCAGGGAGAGGAGAATTATGGCCGACCAGAAACGCGCGGAGAGACCAATGAACGATACCCAACTGCACCTGCACCAGATCCAGACCGAAGCCTCCCGGCAACGTGCCGCTGTCTTTGCGCGCCTTGTGCTCGCCACCGGCCGCTTCGTCGCCCGTCCGTTTCGACGCGCTGCCAGTCACGCCGTCTGATCCGGACGACGGATAAAGGCGACTGAGCGGCTTCTCCCTTTCCCTCCTGTCGCGCAACGGTTAGGTCGGTCGTATGACCGATCAGACAGACACACACCCCGTTATTCGCCTGCGCCCCAAGGCCGATGCGCGCGCCATGCGCCATGGATTCCCTTGGGTCTATAGCGACGAGCTTGTCACCGACCGGCGCACCAAGGCGCTGGCCCCGGGCAGCATCGCGCGGCTTGAAGATTCCGAGCGCCGCCCCATGGGGGTCGTCGCCGTGACGCCAGATTCCCGTATCATCGCCCGGATGCTCGACCGCGACCCAGAGGCTGTGATCGACCGATCCTGGCTGGCCGGGCGGATCGCCCGCGCGCTGGAACTGCGGGAGCGCCTGTACGATGCCCCCTATTACCGGCTGGTTCACGCCGAGGCCGACGGGCTTCCGGGCGTGGTGATCGACCGATTTGGCGACGCGGCCGTGTTGCAGCCCAATGCCGCCTGGGCGGATCGTCTGACCGACGAGATCGCCGCGGCGCTGGTCGAGGTGACCGGTTGCAGTACCATCGTCAAGAATGGCACGGGCCGGGCGCGTGGGCTCGAAGGGCTGCCGGAGGAGACGGCGGTTCTGATGGGCAATGTCGATGCGCCGATCGAGGTGCCGATGAATGGCGCGATCTACATGGCCGACCTTCTGGGCGGGCAGAAGACGGGATTGTTCTATGACCAGCGGCCCAACCATGCCTTCGCCGCCCGCCTCGCCAATGGCGCGCGGGTGCTGGACGTGTTCAGCCATGTCGGCGGCTTTGGCCTGGCCGCGCTGGCCGCGGGCGCCGTTTCGGCAACCTGCGTGGACGGCTCGTCCGCGGCGTTGGAACTGGCGGAGGCCGGGGCGCGCGCCGCGGGCATGGGCGACAGGCTGAGCACGCGCAAGGGCGATGCCTTTGCCACCATGGAAGCGCTGGCCGGGGAGGGAGCGCAGTTCGACCTCGTGATCTGCGATCCGCCCGCCTTTGCTCCCTCGCGTCAGGCGCTCGATGCCGGACTGCGCGCCTATGAGCGTGTCGCGCGACTCGCCGCGCCGCTGGTGGCGCCGGGCGGCTATCTCGGCCTTTGCTCCTGTTCGCATGCAGCGGATCTGACGAAGTTCCGCAACGCCTCGGCCCGAGGCATCGGGCGGGGCGGGCGCCGGTCGCAGCTGCTGCGCACCGGCTATGCCGGCCCCGATCATCCAATGCTGCCGCAACTGGCCGAGAGCGGCTATCTCAAGGTGTTGTTCTTCCGGCTCGCGCCCTGATGCGCGCGCTGCTCGACGCCTGCGTGCTCTACCCGACCGTGATGCGGGAGATGCTGCTCGGGGCGGCCGGGCAGGGGCTGTACACCCCGCTCTGGTCTGAGCGGCTGCTGGAGGAATGGGCGCGGGCAGCGGCGCGGCGTGGTCCGCTCGACGAGGTGCAGGCGCGCGGCGAGATCGCGGTTGCCCGGGCCAACTGGCCGAAAGCCTGCATTGCGCCGCGAGATGGTGACTTGCAACGCCTGTGGTTGCCGGATGAGAACGACATACACGTTCTGGCCGCCGCAATTGCCGGTTCCGCCGACGTGATCGTGACGCTGAACCGCAAGGATTTTCCGCGCCACACCCTTTTCGAGGAAGGGTTGGAGCGGGCCGAGCCGGACGGGTTTCTCTATCAGCTCTGGCTCGAGCACCCGGCAGCATTGGAAAAGGTCGCCGCCCGCGTGCTTGCCCGCGCCGAGCAGATCGACGATGCGCCGCATGAGCTGCGCAAATTGCTGAAAAAGGCCCGCCTGCCGCGACTAGCAAAGGCGCTGTCCGGCCACTGAGCGGGGCGCCTATTGCGGCCTCGGGCTGGATAGATGCCGCCCCTTCGCCTATCTGCAAGGGACAGGAGCGCGCCAATGACCATTCAGATCCCTTTCGACAACAGCTATGCCCGCTTGCCCGGCCGGTTTTTCATGCGGCAGGCGCCAGTGCCGGTGAAGGCCCCAGAATTGCTGCTGCTCAACCTCGGGTTGGTCGAGGAACTGGGGCTTGACGCTGAGGCGCTGCAATCCGCGCAAGGCGTGGCCTTCCTGTCGGGCAATGGCGTGCCCGAGGGCGCGGAGCCGCTGGCGCAGGCCTATGCCGGACATCAATTCGGGGGCTTCTCGCCGGTTCTGGGCGACGGGCGGGCGATCCTTCTGGGAGAGGTGATCGACCGGAATGGCGCGCGGCGGGATATTCAACTCAAGGGCTCTGGCCTCACCGGGTTTTCCCGCCCCGGAAGTGACGGGCGCGCGCCGCTGGGGGCCGTGATACGCGAATTCATCCTCTCAGAGGCCATGCATGCGCTGGGCATCCCGACAACCCGGTCACTGGCCGTCACCGCCACCGGCGAGCATGTGCGGCGCGAGGCCTACCTGCCCGGCGGCGTGCTGACCCGCGTGGCCGCCAGCCATATACGCGTCGGCACCTTCCAGTTCTTCGCCGCGCGACGGGATACCGAGGCGCTGGCCGCGCTTCTCGATCACGCGATCGAGCGCCACTTTCCACAGGCGGACGGACCGCTGGCCTTCCTCGATGCCGTTATCGCCAGCCAGGCGCGGCTTGTCTGCCAATGGCTGGGCATCGGCTTCATCCACGGCGTGATGAACACGGACAACACCGCGATCAGCGGCGAGACCATCGACTTCGGCCCTTGCGCGATGATGGATACGTTCCACCCGGCGACGGTCTATTCCTCCATCGACCATGGTGGGCGCTATGCCTATGGCCGGCAGGCGGAGATCCTCGGCTGGAACCTCGCCCAGCTTGCCAGCGCGCTGCTACCCTTGGTCGATGCGGATCAGGACGCCGCGCTTGAGGCGGCGCAGGCGGCGATGGAACGCTATCCCGACCTGCTGCGGGAAAACTGGAGCGCCACCTTTCGAGCCAAGATCGGGCTTGTGACCGAGGAGCCGGAGGACGATGCGTTGGTGGCCGGCTTGTTGCAGCGGATGGCCGAGGGGCAGGCCGATTTCACAAACACGTTCCGCGCCCTTGCCACGGGCGAGGCGCGGGACCAGTTCACCGATCCCACGGCCTTTGACCAGTGGGAGGCGGATTGGCGCGCGCGACTGGCCCGTGAACCCGAACCGGAGGCGCTTGAAGCGCGGCTGAAACAGGTCAACCCGGCGATCATTGCCCGCAACCACCGGGTGGAGCAGGCGATTGCGGCGGCGCTGGAAGGGGACCTTGCGCCAACGACGCGACTGGTCGCGGCGCTGTCCCGGCCGTTTGATGATCTGCCCGAGGATCTGGCCGATCTCGCCCGCCCGCCGCTCGAAGAGGAGCGGGTTCACCGCACCTTCTGTGGCACCTGATGCCGTCGCGGCCGGTTGATCAGGACCAGCCCGCCAATCACCAGCGCCAGCGCTCCGATCAATCCCGGCTGGATGTCTTCGCCGAGGATCAGCCAGCCCATGCTCACGCCGAAGATCGGTGTGAGAAAGCTGAAAGCGGCGACCGAGGCCGGTGGGTAGACCGAGAGCAGCCAGAGCCAGACGGTGAAACCGACCGAGACTACGAACACGATTTGTACACCCAGGCCCCACCAGTGGATCGGCTGCGGATCGCGCAGGAACTCCCCGAATAGCGGCGAGATCGCCAGCAGGATCGGTGCGGAAATGCCCACTTGCCAGAGAAGCTGCGTCTGGGCATCGACCCCGGCGATTTTCGTGCCACGCGCGATGAGCGCAATTGCCGCCCAGGAGATCGCCCCGCCAAGCGCGCAGAGATCGCCGGCAAGACTTGCCTCGCCAGCGCCGCCGCCTCGGTTCACAATCGCCCAGGTGACGCCGGCAAACGCTAGCAGGAGGCCCGCCAAGCGGTTCCGGGTAAGCCTTTCGCCGGGCAGCAGGAAATTCGCCATGATCGCGAACCATACCGGCATCGAATAGAAGATGACCGAGCTGCGCGTGACCGTGGTCAGGTCCAGCGCCAGGAACAGGAAAACGAACTCGAAAGAGAAGGCGAGCCCGAGCAACAGACCGCCGCCCCATGTCTCCCGGCGCAGATCGGGGCGCCGCCCGCGAAGCCGCATCAGCAGCCAGATCCAGGGAACGGCCCCGAGCGAGCGCAGCCCGGCCCAGAAGACCGGCTGCAGCCCCTCGTTCACCACCTTGATGATGACCTGGTTGAAGCCGAGGAACGCGGAAAACCCGATGAGGGCGAGAGCGCCGAATGTGTCGATCCTGTCCTTGCGCTGCATGCTCGTCCTCGCGTTTTCACCGCCTCTGCGCCTCCCCTTCCGAAGAGTCAATGCGCACGGGAACAGAGGCAGCCCTGCAACGCTCCCCTGAATGTTAACGCGGCAAGGGCGCAAAACGGTTCACGCCGAATCGGGCCCGCTGTAGCCTCGCCGCATAACAAGGACCGAAAAAAACATGTCCGACAGAGCAGATTTGACGGTTCGTCCCATCGAGGCAGGGGACGAAACGGAGTGGTGCCGGCTGTGGACCGGCTATCTCGATTTTTACGAGACTTCCGTCAGCGAGGAGGTCTATCAAACACCCTTGTCCCGGCTGCTGTCGTCGGATCCGCAGGACCATCAAGGCTGCCCCTCGGTCTGCTGGCTGACGCAGGAGTTCGACGCCGGCGCGCGCCAGCTCTATGACCGGGTCGGAACGCTGACCCCTTTTATCGGCTATGACCGGAGGCTCTCGTGAGGCTGCGCGCGCTCGGGGCGGCCGCGCTCACATTGGTGCTGGCGGCCTGTGCGCCGGAACCCTCTGCCGATATTGCGCAACGCCGGACGACGGATTTCAGCGCGTTGCCGCCGATGCAGAGTTTTGCCGCCACGCGCGCCACGCCCAGCGTGCGGAGCAATCGTGAACTGGCAGGCGATTTCCTGGAACTGACTTTCGAGCTGGAGAGCGGGCGCGAGATTCCGCGGCTGACCCGGTTCGAGGGTGATATACCGCTGGAGCTTCGCGGCAATGCCGCGCCGTCTCTGCGCCGCGACCTCGAACGGCTGATCGGACGGCTTCAGCGCGAGGCGGGCCTGCCGGTTCGCGCCGCGCGTCCCGGCGAGGAAGCCGCGATCATCGTCGAGGTCCTGACCAGCCGGGAATTGCAGCGCGCGGTGCCCCAGGCGGCCTGTTTCGTCGTCCCGCGCGTGCGCGGCTGGGAGGAGTTCCGCAAGGCGCGCCGCTCGGACAAGGTCGACTGGACGACGCTTCAGAGCCGCGAGGTGGCTTCCGTCTTCCTGCCCGGCGATGTCAGCCCGCAGGAGGCGCGCGACTGCCTGCACGAAGAAATCGCCCAAGCGCTCGGCCCACTCAACGACCTTTACCGGCTGCCGGATTCAGTCTTCAACGACGATAATTTCCACACCGTTCTGACCGGCTTCGACATGCTGATGCTGCGGGTGACCTATGACAAGGCACTGGCCAACGGGATGGGGCGTGCGCAGGTGGCCGACGCGCTGCCCTCGATCCTCGCCCGGCTCAACCCGGCCGGGCAGCGCAGCGGACCGCCGCCCGCGCCGCCCACGCCGCATATCTGGATCGAGGCGATCGAGGATGCGCTCGGGCCCCGTGGTGCGCCGGCCCATCGTCGCGAACAGGCCCGCCGCGCGGTAGAGCTTGCCCGCGCCGCCGGATGGCGCGACACGCGCATGGCGTTCTCGCTCTATGCCTATGGTCGGCTGTCGCTCAATCAGGCCCCGGACCAGGCGCTGGCCGCCTTCATCGAGGCCTCGAACATCTATCGCACGCTTCCCGACACCCAGATTCAGGCCGCCCATGTCGCCATGCAGCTCGGCGCCTTCTCGTTGAGCGCGGGCGAGGCGAAAGCGACGCTGAGGCTGGTGGACGAGAGCCTTCCGGCGGTGCGCGCGGCCGAGAACGCGGCGCTGCTGTCGACCCTGATGCTGATGCGGGCCGAGGCGCTGGAACTTCAGGGCCGGACAGCAGAGGCGCGAGCCGAACGCAACCAGGCGCTTGGCTGGGCGCGGTATGGCTTCGGCTCCGACGATCTGGTGCGACAGCGCGCGAGCGAGATTGCCAGTCTTGCTCCTACTCCGGCGGGCGGGTAAGCCCGTGCGCGAGCAAAAGCGGGGACGAAGATGATTGTCATTCTGGCAGCGATCGGCGGGGCGATATGGGGCGGGCTCCTGGCGCGCAAGCGCGGCGGCAAGCCGGCGGATATCGCCCAGTATGCGGCTGGCTATGCCATTGCGCTGGCACTGGTCGGCCTGATCATCACGATCGTTCTCGAGCGGATGCTGTAGGCGGCCCAGCCTCGGCCTGAGCAGGATGGATGCCGCCGCGCTGCGGGCGTTCAGACTATCGTCACGCGATCTTTCCGCCCGGCGGAGTCCGGCAGAGTTCGACAGAACCGTCGTAAAAGCTCGACCGGCAGCATTTTCCACGCCACACTCCCCGAATTGCAGCCTGGGGAGGAGCGCATGGATATTCTGACAGACCCGTTTCTTGTGGACCCGTCCCGCTTTGACGGTCCCGTTCTCGTCACCGGGGCGGGGGGCTGTATCGGCTCCTGGGTGGTTTCGATCCTTGCGCGCTCGGGCGTCGATCTGGTCGCCTTCGACCTGCGCGACGACCGGACCCGGCCGGCATTGTTGATGGGAGACGCGGCCGCGGACCTTCCGTGGGAGACCGGCGACATCACCGACAGCGCCCGCCTCGCCGAGATCTGCGAGAAGTATGGCATTCGTGCCATCATCCACCTTGCGGGGCTGATGGTGCCCTTCTGCAAGGCAGATCCTGCCGCCGGGGCGCGGGTGAATGTCGAGGGCACGATCAACGTGCTCGAACTTGCACGCAACAAGGGGTTGAAGCGCCTCGCCTATGCCAGTTCCACGGCTATCCACGGCATGCCACCCGGCGGGCCGACCATCGCCACGCTTTATGGCGCCTACAAGCTGGCCAACGAATATACCGCGCAGGTCTATTGGCTCGACTGGCAGGTGCCGTCGGTCGGCATTCGTCCCAACGTGGTCTATGGCGTCGGGCGGGACCTGGGCATGACATCCGAATTCAGCGTGGCGCTGCTGCACGCCGCGCGGGGCGAGGCCTTCGAGGTCTCCTTTGGTGGTCCGGTGAGCTGGCTTTACGCGGGCGAGGCCGCCTCAGCCTTTATCGCTGCCGTTGCCCGGGAGGGGGAGGGCGCGCCAGTGTTCGATCTGAACGGCACCTGCATGGAAATAGAAGAAGGGCTGGAGATCCTGTCACGATTGGCCCCCGGCCATGCGGTCCGAACAGCGGGCAAGCCGCTGCCGATCCCGCCGGATCTCAGCGACGCACCGATCCGGGCACATCTCGGCGCCTATCCGTCGATCACGCCGGAGGAGGGGATCCGCACCACCTTCGACGCCTTCGGCAAGCTGCTGGCGGACGGCAAGCTCACCTGAGGCCGTGCAAACGGAAATCGTGGTGCAGAGGCCCTTGGCTGGCGCGCAGATACTCGCAAAAACGGTGGCCCTCGTGTTTTTCACGCGCTGAAGGCGCGCCCGAGCCAACGGGAGGAGCGCATCTTCGATGCGGTACCTTTTGACTTGCGCGCATCTGCGATGCGACGACGACGGGCGGTCGCTGAGCGCCTTTCGGGCGCGGGCCGGGTGTTGACCTCGGCGCGCGGCCACGGGAGTGTGGCTGGTGACGCAACCGAGGAGCCCCGATGTTTCTGCCCTTCTTCCAGAACCTGCGCGACGGCGGTGTGCCGGTGAGCCTGCGCGAATACCTTTCCTTCCTGGAGGGGATGTCGGCGGGGCTGGTGACTTATGATCTCGAAGGCTTCTACTACCTCGCCCGCGCCTCCATGGTGAAGGACGAGCGGCATCTCGACCGTTTCGACCGCGCCTTTGCCGCCAGTTTCGACGGGGTCGAGGCGATCAGTGTCGAGCAGGTCATGGAGGCGTTGGAGCTGCCCGAGGACTGGCTGCGCAAGATGGCCGAGAAACTTCTCACGCCCGAGGAGATGGCCGAGATCGAGGCGCTTGGCGGCTTCGACAGGCTGATGGAGACGCTCAAGGAGCGGCTCAAGGAGCAGCAAGGCCGCCACCAGGGCGGCAGCAAGTGGATCGGCACCGCCGGCACCTCGCCCTTCGGCGCCTATGGCTACAACACCGAAGGTGTGCGCATCGGCCAGGACGAGAGCCGCCACAAGCGCGCGGTCAAGGTCTGGGACAAGCGCGAGTTTCGCAATCTCGACGACTCGGTGGAACTCGGCACCCGCAACATCAAGGTCGCGCTCAAGCGGCTGCGCCAATGGGCGCGGCACGGCGCGCATGAAGAGCTGGATCTCGACGAGACGATCCGCGCTACCGCCGATCACGGCTATCTCGACGTGAAGATGCGCCCGGAGCGGCATAACGCGGTCAAGGTAGTGATGTTCCTCGATGTTGGCGGCTCGATGG
The DNA here is from genome assembly GCF_900099935.1 of Aliiruegeria lutimaris. Taxonomy (GTDB): domain Bacteria; phylum Pseudomonadota; class Alphaproteobacteria; order Rhodobacterales; family Rhodobacteraceae; genus Tropicimonas; species Tropicimonas lutimaris. Next base: position 28,498 of record NZ_FNEK01000043.1, read on the forward strand.
ACCCGTTCATCAAGGTGGTGGAGGAGCTGTTCTCGGCCGCCCGCGCCGAGTTCAAACATCTCGAGTATTATTACTTCCACAATTGCCTCTACGAAGGCGTCTGGCGGGACAACCGGCGCCGCTGGGACGCGCAGACGCCGACCTGGGAGGTGTTCAACACCTATGGGCCTGATTATAAATGCATTTTCGTGGGCGACGCCTCTATGAGCCCCTACGAAATCCTGCAACCCGGCGGTGCGAACGAGCATTGGAACGCGGAATCGGGCGAGCTCTGGCTGCGCCGCGCGCGCGAACAATGGCCGGACAACCTCTGGATCAACCCGACGCCCGAACGGCACTGGCAATATACCCAGTCGATCGCCATGATCCGGCAGATCTTCGAAGACCGCATGGTGCCGATGACGCTGGAGGGGATCGATCGGGGGATGCGGGAGTTGAACTGAGAGGATCCCGAACAAGGGAGGACGTTATGTTTGGGCGATTTTCTTTGACACTGGCTGTCGCTCTGGCGACCGCGCCGCTTCATGCGGAGGAGATGCAGCAACAGGTGGACGCAGCCTTCGAGGCGGTTGCGACGGCTGTCGCCGAAGCCGGGCTCGACCCGGTGATCTCGATCGACCATGCCCGGCTTGCCAGCGCGGCGGGCATTGAGATGCCTGCCTCCCGTGTTCAGATCTTTTCAGATCCCGACCTGGACAGTGCGATCCTGTCAGCCGAAATCCGATCTGGTCTCGACTTGCCCTTTCGCGTGCTTTCCTACGACGGCGCGGGCGCTCTCGCTGTCATGACCACGGACGCCGCCTTCCTCATGGCGCGGCATGGCCTTGCTTCGAGCGACGCGCTCGAAGGTTGGGACGCGCGGCTGGATGCCGTTCTCACCCCCGTTAATGAAAGCGCAACGACCGCGCCGGTTGGAACTCTGTCCAGGGATTATGGCATCATCGAACTCGCCTCCCCTTACGGTCTCGCCGAGTCCATTCAGCGTTTGAAGGACGCCATTCTGGCGCAAGGCGACACGATCTGGTTCGGGGAGCATGATTTTCGTGCCCGCGCCGAGGCCCGGGGCATCACGCTTCCCGGCGCAACCCTGTTGCTCTTTGGCGGGCCCGCCCCGGGTGGCGTGGCTATGGCGGAGTTCCTCTCGATCGGCCTCGACGCGTTTTGCCAGAAACTCTTCGTCTACGAGCGCGAAGACGGCTCCGTCTTCGTCCTCTTCAACGGGATCGCTGCGCTTTCCGAGCTGCATTACGGACGTTCGGACAAACCGCATGCGGCGCTGGACGCGCGGCTGGCGCAGACATTCTCCGAAGCGCTGACCCGTCAATGATCCGCTTGCCGAACAGGCTAGTCGCGCCCATATCTTGAGGGATGATAAAGTTAACACCACTCCTCCTGATGCTGCTCTACGGGCTGGCGATGTATCGCTTCTCGGCCTGGAAGACGGCGCGCGACCTCGATGCGCGCTCCTCCGAACTGGCCGATCCGCGGCTGCGCCGGCTTCTGGACCGGATGGCGGCTGCGCTCGACCTGGAGCGGATCCGCGTCTTCATCTACGAGGTCGCGCCGATCAACGGGTTGGCGGCGCCAGACGGACGGATCTTCATTACCCGCGGCTTCTATGAACGGTACCGGGCCGGCGAGGTGAGCGACGAGGAGATCGCCAGCGTGATCGCCCACGAGATGGGCCATGTCGCGCTCGGCCATTCCCGGCGACGGATGATCGATTTCTCTGGCCAGAATGCCATGCGCGTGGCGTTGGCGGGCATGATCAACCGCTTCCTGCCGGGCATTGGCCCGCTGATCGCCGGAGCGCTGACCTCGCTGCTGGCGGCGCGGCTGAGCCGGCAGGACGAGTTCGAGGCCGATGCCTATGCCTCCGCCCTCCTTGTCAAATCGGGGATCGGGACCGGACCGCAGAAGAGCCTGTTTGCAAAGCTGGAGAAACTGACGGGTGGATTGGGGGCGGGAACGCCCGCCTGGTTGATGAGCCACCCCAAGAGCGATGTCCGCATCGCGGCGATCGAGGCGCGGGAAGCGCGTTGGAATACTCCCAGGATCGACAAGTAGGAGCTAATCAGGAGACGGCGTTGGCTGCTTCTCTTCGCCGCTGCCTGGCATACTGACCACGCGGGCGGCTCCTGCGGCGCGTTGACCGACAAGTCGCAATTCAACCGAATCCTGTACCTTTTTGCCTTTTTTCCCCCGTTTCGGCGGCCAAGTTAAAGCGGCTATGCAATAGGGAGACTGGCATTGATCCGGAAACAGTGGAATCAAGCGGCCATTGCAGTGACGTAGCGACGGTTTACTGTGCGGGACCAGGCCAATGGCGATGTCGCCGGTCATTGGCTCCGATGCCAAGCAGGCGGTCCCACTGTGGAATTCTCGAGGTCAGATATGGGTTTGACATGCTTTGATGTGATGGTTTCGCCGGAGGTTCAGAATACGATCCATCCGGAGGAGAGCGTTGCGAAAGCCTTCAACATCATCAAGCGCAGCCGGGCGCGTTTCCTGCCCGTGGTCGATCACGACGGCAAATATGTCGGCGTGTTCACGGCCCCGACCCTGCTCAAGCTGATCCTGCCCAAGGCGGCGCTGATCGGGCTGGAGCATACGCGCGTGCCGCTGAGCAGCCTTGGCTTCATGAGCCTTTCGGAAGCGGACTTCAACGCGCGCCTGGAACAGCTCAAATACGAGAAGGTCGGGGACAACCTGTCCAATCCCGACAACATTCCCGTGACTGCGCCCGAGACACCGATCATGGAAGGCATCTTCCTGATACACCAATACAAACGCCACGTGATCCTGGTGGACCCCAAGACGAACCGCTTTGTCGGCACGTTGAGCGCCAACTCGCTCCTGGACCACGTGCTGGCCCAACCCGAAGAAACAGAGAACGCAAACAGTGAGTGAACAAGCCGCATCACATGGCGCAACCGCCATTTCCGTTCCGGACATGCTCGGTGTCGAGCCGCTCTGGATCGCCACCGGCATTCTCGTCCTCGTCTATGCCGTCCTGATTACCGAGAAGGTGAACCGCGCGGTGCTCGCCATGCTCGGCGCCTCGTTGATGGTCCTCTTTGGGATCATCAACCAGGCGCAGGCCGTGGCCGGGGTGGATGCCAACACGCTTGCGCTGCTGATCGGCATGATGGTCATTGTCGCCATCACCAGTCGTTGCGGGTTGTTCCAGTTCGTTGCAATCAAGGCGGCCAAGACGGTCAAGGCGGACCCGACCGGGATCCTGATCATGCTGACGGTGATCACGGCGATCTTCTCGGCGCTGCTGGACAACGTGACCACCGTTCTGCTGATCGCGCCGATCACGCTTCTGATCACGGAAGCGCTGGAAACCAAGGTGTTTCCGTTCTTCGTGGCCGAGATCCTGGCCTCCAATGTCGGTGGTACGGCGACGCTGATCGGTGACCCGCCCAACATCATCATCGGCTCCGCGGCCGGTCTCAGCTTCAACGACTTCCTGTCCAACCTCGCTCCCATCGCGGCTGTCTGCCTCGTGGTACTGACCTCCATCATCTACCTGATGAACCGCAAGGAACTGCGCCGGATCCCGAAATCCGCCAGCGAGCGGATCATGGGCTTCGACGCCTCCGGCGCGATCCGGGACCGGGTGCTGATGTACAAGTCGCTCTTCGTGCTGGCGCTGGTGCTGGCCGGTTTCACCATGGGCCACGCCTATGGCATCCAGCCGGGCACCTCCGCGCTCGCAGGGGCGGCGCTGCTGATGCTGCTGGCCTATGGCCACCAGAAGCCTGACGCGCAGTCCGAGACGCTCCACCATGTCTTCGGCGAGGTGGAATGGGTGACGATCTTCTTCTTCGGGGGGCTCTTCGTGATCGTGGCCGGGGTCGAACATGTCGGCCTGCTGGAGATGTTTGCCGAAGCTGTGCTCGATTTCACCGAGGGCGACCTGATGTGGACGGCCTTCCTGATCTTCTGGGCCTCGGGCATCCTCTCGGCGATCCTCGACAATATCCCCTTCGTGGCGACGATGATCCCGATGATCGAATCCACCGCCCACACGTTCGGACCGGACAAGATCGAGCCGCTCTGGTGGTCGCTGGCGCTTGGCGCCTGCCTGGGCGGCAACGGCACGCTTCTGGGCGCCTCGGCGAACCTTACCGTCGCCGCTTTCGCCGAAAAGGCCAAGCAGCCGATCGGGTTCATCGCCTTCACCAAGGTCGCCTTCCCGATCATGATCCTCACGCTGATCATCGCCAACCTGTATATCTGGCTTCGCTACTTCTGAGGGAGAGCAGCGGGACGCACCTGCCGGGGCGCGCGCCAGGGCGCGCCTTCAGCCGAGCTGGGTAATGACCATTGTCGCAGCTACGCCGTCCTCTGCCGAGGAGACATGACCCGCACCGGTGGTGTCTTCCATCCAGAACAGGTCTCCGGCGGTGAAATCCCGCACCTCGCCCGAACCCGCCTCGACCCGGAACCGACCTGACAGGATCGCGGCGATCTGTCGGCGCGGCGAGCGGTGTTGCACACCTTTCCAGCCGACCGGAAGCGTCAGGAAGACGAATCCCGTCGCCCGATACACATCCGAGATCTGAAGCGGCGCCGCGGGCGGGACGAAATCCCGGAAAGGGACATCCACGGTACGGTCCTCGAAATAGGATACGCCCTCGGCGTCTTCGAGCAGGATGGAATAATGCATTCAAGCCTCCAATAGGTTGCGTGACCCGATCCGGTCATCCTAGGCCGATTCTTGCAGTTCATGGAGAAAACCGGGCCGGACAGTCGTGCCGACGCCTCTGTCTTCCGCAACCTCGGTGCAACTGCGGGCCCTCGCGCTTCCCGGCCGTGCCAAAGAAAAGCCCCCGCCCGGTTTCCCGGGCGGGGGCGATGTCAACTGCCTTGGGGGCTGAAGGTCAGCCGTAGGAGGCGATGAAGTAGCCGGCGACAACCGCCGTACCGATCACGCCAGCCACGTTCGGGCCCATCGCGTGCATCAGCAGGAAGTTGCCGGGGTCTGCCCGCTGGCCTTCCACCTGGCTCACACGTGCCGCCATTGGCACGGCCGAGACACCCGCAGAACCGATCAACGGGTTGATCTTGTTCTTGCTGAATAGGTTCATCAGCTTGGCCATGAGCACACCGCAGGCCGTCGCGATGCCGAAGGCGATCACGCCGAGGCCCAGGATCTTCAGCGTCGAGGCGTTGAGGAAGGCTTCACCGGTCATGGTGATGCCGACCGACGTCCCGAGGAAGATCGTCACGACGTTGATCAGCTCGTTCTGGGCGGCTTTCACAAGGCGCTCGGTCACGAGGCTTTCGCGCAGGAAGTTGCCCAGCATCAGCATGCCGATCAGGGCCGAGGCGGCCGGAACCAGCAGGATGACGACGATGGTGACCATGCCGGCGAAGATGAGCTTCTCGAGGCGGGACACCTGGCGCAGGGACTTCATGCGGATCTTGCGCTCTGCTTCCGTCGTCAGAGCCCGCATGACCGGCGGCTGCAGCATCGGCACAAGGGCCATGTAGCTGTAGGCCGCCACCGCGATCGGCGCGAGCAGATGCGGCGCGAGCTTGTTTGCCAGGAAGATCGAGGTCGGACCGTCTGCGCCGCCGATGATGCCGATGGCACCCGCCTCTTGGGGCGAGAATCCAATGGCCGTGGCGCCCAGGAAGGTCGCGAAGACCCCGAACTGGGCCGCCGCGCCGAGCAGCAGCGTGCGCGGGTTGGCGATGAGCGGACCGAAGTCGGTCAGAGCCCCGACGCCCAGGAAGATGAGCGGTGGGAAGATCTCGTAATCGATGCCGAGCTTGATGTAGTAGTAGAGCCCGCCCGGGTGATCGCCTACCGGCAGGTTGATCATACCCTGCGTGGGCAGGTTCGCGAGCAACGCGCCAAAGGCGATCGGGATGAGCAGGAGCGGTTCATATTGCTTCCAGACCGCGAGGTAGAACAGCACGGCGATGACCACCCACATCACCACCATCTGAATGGTGAGATCCGGGAACGCGGTCAGCGACCATAGCTCTGCGAGCTTGGACATTTCAGTTGTGGTGGCATCCATGGGAGGAGCGCCTCCTTAGGACAAGGTGACGAGGACCTGACCCTCGGTCACGGTTGCACCGGCGGCCACGTTGACGGCGGTGACGGTGCCGTCGGAGGGGGCGCCGATGTTGGTGTTCATCTTCATGGCTTCGAGAACCAGAAGCGTGTCACCTTGCGAGACTTTCTGACCGACCGACACTTCGACACTGATCACGGTGCCAGCCAGCGGGCTGGGCACGGCGCCGTCGCCTGCCGGAGCAGCGGCCGGGGCCGGAGCAGCAGCGGGAGCCGGGGCAGGGGTAGCGGCAGGAGCCGGGGCAGCGGCGGGAGTTGCAGCCCGGGCGGGGGCTGCCTTTGCCGGGGTATCCAGATCGAGGTCTTCGACGGTCACTTCGTAGGCAATGCCCTGAACGGTAATCCGAAGGCGTTTCATTTGTTCTGTCCTCTCAGAATATTGGGGGTTTCACCACCGAGGGTGAGCCGGGTGGGACCCCAGGCTGTTCGGATGCGCCGGCCGGCGAAGGTGTCCTTGCGACCTTCGATGGGCCAGTCGGTGACCACGTGGGAGGGAGCGGCGACGCGGGTAACCACGTAGCCGGGCCCGAAGATTTCAGACACCGCCGCGGAGATCGCGGCAAGGTGGTGGGGCGGCACGCCGGCGCGGGAGGCGACGGCGGCACGCGGCGGCACAGGAGCAGCCTTGGTCGCTTGTTGTTCCTTCTTCTCACGAGTGAAGAAGAAGCCGACCAAAGCACAGGCACCCCAGAGTGACGCGAGAACCGACATCACGACGGCAAAGCCGGTGCCGATGATTCCCAAGGCTTCAAGCATCTGGAAGACCTTTCATTACAGTGGGATGTTGCCGTGTTTCTTCGGCGGACGGGTTTCGCGCTTGGACATCAGGCCGCGCAGGGAGAGCGCAACCGCCGAGCGGGTTTCGCGCGGCTGGATGACGTCATGCGCCATGAGTTCACCGGCAGCGAGATAGGGCGTGGCGAATTCCTCACGGTACTCGGCGATGAGTTCCTTGGACTTCGCGACCGGATCTTCGGCCTCCTTGATCTCCTTGCGGTAGAGGATGTTGGCAGCCCCTTCCGCGCCCATCACGGCGATTTCAGCTGTCGGCCAGGCGATCACCCGGTCTGCACCCATGTCCTCGGAGCACATGGCCAGGTACGCGCCGCCATAGGCCTTGCGCATGATGACCGTGATCTTCGGCACCGTGGCGGAAGCATAGGCAAAGAGCATCTTGGCGCCGTGGCGGATGATGCCCTGCTGCTCCTGCTTGACGCCGGGCAGGAAGCCGGGGACGTCCACCAGGGTGACGATCGGGATGTTGTAGACGTTGCAGAAACGCACGAAGCGCGCGGCCTTGTCGGAGGCGTCGATATCGAGCGTGCCGGCCTTGACCGTCGGCTGGTTGCCGACGAAGCCCACCACGATCCCGCCGATGCGGCCGAAGCCGATGACGATATTCTGGGCGAAGAGCTCCTGAACCTCGAGGAAGTCCGCGTCGTCAGCGAGAAGCTTGATGACTTCGCGCACGTCGAAGGGGGCCTTGGGATCCTCGGGCACGATTTCGTCCAGCGCCGGGATATCGACCACGGAGAGGTCCGGTTCCACCTTGTGCGGCGGGTCCTGCATGTTGTTGGACGGCAGGAAGGACAGCAGCCGGTGGGCCAGCGCGATTGCGTGCTCGTCGCTCTCGGCGATGAAGTGGATATTGCCCGAGATGGAGGCATGGGCCTTGGCCGAGCCGATCTCGTCCATCGTCGTGACTTCGCCGGTGACCGAGCGGATCACCTCGGGGCCGCAGATGAACATCTGGGCGTTCTCGCGGGTCATGATGATGAAGTCGGTCAGGGCCGGGGAGTAGGCCGCGCCACCGGCGCAGGGGCCGGCGATGATGGAGATCTGGGGCACGACACCCGAGAGCTGCACGTTGCGGTAGAAGACCTGGCCATAGCCGGCGAGCGAACCCACGCCTTCCTGGATCCGGGCCCCGCCCGAGTCATTGAAGCCGATGACCGGTATGCCGGCTTTCACCGCGTGGTCGAGCGTGTGGCAGATCTTCTTGGAGTGGATTTCGCCGAGCGAGCCGCCGACCACGCCGAAATCCTGGCTGAAGGCGGCGACGGGACGGCCGTCGACGAAGCCCGTGCCGACGACGACGCCATCGGTCGGGATGTCCTTCTTGTCCATTCCGAAGTGCCGGGTGCGGTGCTTGGCATGAAGGCCGAATTCCTGGAACGTTCCCTTGGAAAACAGCGCGTCGAGGCGCTCTCGGGCAGTCAGGCGCCCTTTCGCGTGCCGTTCGTCGGCCTTTTTCTGGCCGCCGCCAGCCAGCGCTATGGCGCGCCGCTGCTCCAGCTCGTCTGCTAGTTTCTTGGATATTGCCATGTCTGGACTATTCTCCCAAGGCCCCGCCCATCGCGGGCGTTGCGTTTCTTGACGAAAGGCGAGGGGAGCCCCCGCGGGCTACCGGGCGGCGATGCGAGGCCGCCGAAAGCCGGATTTCTCTCGACATATTGACCGATGCTTCCGAACGGACAGAGTGCCACGAGGGGCCCCATCCGGAAGTCTCGGGATCGTCGTCACGTCCCTTCCTAAGTGGAACTGTCTCCAGGCGGATCTGCCGGTCGTTAGGAAACGGAAGCCGGCGTGGGGCGCCGGCGTCTTTGCTTTGAACGATGAAGAACGAAGCTTTTTGCATTCCGTGGCAACAACCTTGGCTGAGTTCGTCTGGCTCACTTGGGCTGCGGGCCGGATCGCGCGCGACAACATCATGTGTATCGTTATAGCACAACCCGGACACAACGCCGCTCCCTCGATGACGACTGGACCGCGCGAAGGCCGGATCGGTGGGACGATCCGGCGCCTCGCGCGCTTGATGCTCACACGAAGTGAGCGTCCCTGAAAACGTGATCCACGATATCTTCCCGCAGAATGCCGAGCGACGACAGTTCCTCGTCGGACTTGGCTTCCAGCTCACGCACCTTGTCGATCAGGCCTTGTTTTTCGGACATTGGAGCCCGTCCCGAGCAGATGTCGGCGAAGTATCTGACCGCGCGAAGTCGCGCGGCGTCCCGGTCGGGGCAGGCGCCAGGAAGATATGTCATGGTCTTTTCCTCAGGGTTCGGGGGGCTTCCCCCCACGGAAGTTTGATAAGATAGCCGGTGCCGTGTCGCCACGTTGAATGGCGCAATCCCGAAATGCAGCAGAGACAAGGCCAAGGGGCCGAAAATCCCGGTCAAAGCGAGCGGATTTGCCATTTCGAAGCGAGAAATGTCGATTCCGACCAAATTCGGACCCTGGAATATGCTTGAGGAAGGGGGGGCGACGCAGGAAAAGGATCGGTGCCGGTCGTGCCGATGCTGCTCTGGCCTGTCTGACCGGGGCCTGCCGGATGTCTTCGCGCAGGCGGGAAATTTACCCGTTCAGCCGACGTTGCCGATGTGGGAGCCGATGGAGCCAGCCGCCGGCAGCGGGAAGGAATGCCGGCCATCTGCGCTCGATTGAGTGGCGCGCGCGCCATAACCGTTTTCGGATTTTTTAACTGGAATTGGTGGGTGATGAGAGACTCGAAGTCTCGCTTCTCCGACGATATCCTTTGATTTTACGCCGTTTTTTGAGCGCGCCCTTTCGATTCGCGTACCAGTGTTGTGTTTCGTCGGTAATCTCCGATTGATTGTTTGACGAGGCGCACGACCATCCTTGAACACGTCTTTATCGGTGAAGGCTGGCGCCGGGGTGTCGTGTCACCCGGGCGACCACGACCTCCCCGACCACGAAAAGAGAGACCACAGAAAACTGAACCGACTCGGTGTCGCCGCAGGCTACGAAGTAGAGCCTATGGGAAGTGACAAAAGATCATCTATCAAAGAAATGCAGCTAGGGTCTGTTACAAAAACGGAAGAAACGGGATCTTTTACGAACCCGTTCCCTCTCTCATTCACATATGTCGTCTTCAGTCGATAAGGCTTACATCAGCCCTTTTGAGCAATGCGATTCCTGATCGCCGGGTGCATAAAACGCTGGCTAGATCAGGCAGCTTGCCAGAAGGTCTGATCAGACACCCTTCTTGTTCTCGGCATTTTCTTGAGACGGCTTGTCTTTGTCGTCACGGTCGTGCTTGTTACCGCCCTTACCGTTGGCGTCAGAGTTGTCGTCCTTCGGCTTGCCGCCGTCACCGCCGCCGCCGCCGCCGTCACCGCCGCCGCCGCCGTCACCGCCGCCGCCGCCGTCACCGCCGCCGCCGCCGCCGTCACCGCCGCCGCCGCCGCCGTCACCGCCGCCGTCGCCGCCGTCACCGCCGCCGCCGCCGTCACCGCCGCCGTCGCCGCCGCCGCCGCCGCCGCCGCCGCCGCCGTCACCGCCGCCGCCGCCGTCGCCGCCGCCGTCACCGCCGCCGCCGTTGTCGTCCTGACCGCCGCCGTTGTCGTCCTGACCGCCGCCGTTGTTGGGAGTGCCGGCTGGAGTGTTCTGGGCAGATCCCGGTTGGCCATCTCCATCTTCATTGCTTGGGTTGTTGCGTCCGCCATTGAAGATGTCGTGATCACCGTCGGAGCGATCGACATCATCTCCCGGCCTGGTCGAAGCCGTCGGAACGTCCCCCAACACCGACGCAAGTCCGGAACAAGAGGCCTGGTAGCCTGACAGCAAGTCAACAAAATCCGGCCTGCGTTGCAGGTATTTGACAAAACCACGCGTTATCTGGGCGCAATCGCACAGCGCGTCTTCCTGACCGCTCGAAAGCGCAGCCTTGGCAATGCCGACTGTGCACTTGTCTGGAACCCTTTGAGCATGGGCGCCATCCGGAAATCCGATCGAAAGTACTGCTATCGCGCTGGCAATCGGATACATCACCCGTTTAATTTTTTTCATTTTCCCGTCCATCATATCATTAACCAAAACCAACGAACGCAGGCTTGCGCTCGCCTAAAAAAATGAGTTCTCGGGAACCGTCCGCCTTGCTGCTCGAAAAAGAGACGGGCGCTGGCAGCAGTAGGGAACAAATATACCGCGGGCCGCCATCACCATGTTGGCGGCTGGGTCAGAAAATATAAGCCCCACGCCATCTCGGAAACCATTAAGGAAATATTTAGACTTTTTCGAGGAAAACTCAAGCCGTCTTTCTGGCGGTCGTGGTTCTTGGTGTCCAGAAACCACTTAATTTCAAACAAAAAAATGCCACGAGTCTGTAATACCAGAGAAAAACAGTAACTCCTGCGTAACGCCATTGTTTCGCGCTCGGGGTGTTGCGGTCGAGACTCATGGTGGCGGGATTCTGCCACTCCACAGGCAGGGAGTTTGCGAGAAATGTTCGAGATGTGGTATCGAAAGCCCCAAGAGCAAAGAAAAAAAAACGAGACAGGCGGACACACCAGATGAAAACTCTGGCGAACATGGCGGGAGCCATTTCCCGGTCGGGATGGGTTGGCAGAATTTCGACGTCGCTCATCGCGGGAATGTCAATGACCATTTCGGTCGAAGTGTCGCAGGCAGGGGCCTTCATTCCGAATCAAGGCAGAATTGCGGCACCGAAAGCAGCGGCGACACTGTGCGCGACCTACCGCTGGGCTTGTGCGAAGTCGAACAGAGCTAGATCTCCTGAGCTTGGAAAAATCAGCGCTGTCAACCGCAAGATCAATCGGTCCACGCGCGAAATATCGGACGACGCGCAGTATCGTCGAGAGGACCACTGGGCATTGCCATCACGTCGCGGAGGGGACTGCGAAGACTTCGCGCTGCTCAAGAAGCGGGAATTGATCGGCATGGGATACGCTCCCGACCGTCTTCTCCTTACAACCGTTCTGGACAGGGCGGGACGCCCCCACGCGGTTCTCGTTGCCCGGACGGAGAATGGTGACTTCGTGGTGGACAATCTCAGGGACACGATCAAGCCGTGGAACAAGACCGGCTACACCTTTCTGCGCATGCAGGATCCTTCAGCTCCGCATCGCTGGGTCAGTCTGAACGTCAAGGGATAACCATTCAAGCTGTTGTCCAATCTAGGGAGATTGAATGTACTGGTCGGATGTATTGTTTGGTCCGGTTTCAAGGTTTTTCCGCCTCTCAGTGAATGGCGAAGTGTCAACCGTGGAGCATCACGACAGTAGTACAGGTCCCCGATCTTCGTTGGCTTCGTCATAATCAGGCCCATGTGTGCCGCACCTGCGAACCAGTTGAAGCGGCGCATTCCCCTGTAAGGTCAAACGCTTGTCAAAATCTAGGACTTAAGGTGGTGGGTGATGAGAGACTCGAACTCCCGACATCTTCGGTGTAAACGAAGCGCTCTACCAACTGAGCTAATCACCCGCCGCTAGGCGGTGATAGCCTGCTCGGGTGGGCGATTGCAAGAGCGGTTGTCCATGGAAAACACAGTGCAAAACGGTGGCGCGGGGACAAGCAGCGCGTTGTGGTGAATGCGTTGCGCCGAAAATCGGACTGCCCGCTGCCCCCCTGATCGAAGCCAACTTCCAACAGTTTGAATTGCAATAAAAAATTTGGGCGACAGGCCATCCCCATGAACCTGCCGCCCCATGCGCGTCCAACACGCAAGTTGCACGTAAGTGGTGCATTTGGGTGGTCGAACCGGAGGATTGGTCGGCCACGTTCGTTGCCCGTGTGAAACGAGTAAAGACACGAGACACAGAAGAAGAGCGGTTCCGGACCTTTGGGCTTCGCGGGCAGTTTCCTTACGGTGTATTCACCGTCGGTTGCCTCCTGTGGGCCCTTGTGTCCGGTCTCTCGCGACCACCACCGCTTCTGTGACCCCGATATAGGGAGCGGGCAGGGGGCGCTTCAGTCACGCAGCTGCGTGACGGGGCCTTTTTTTCTAGAGCGTGTCGCGTTTAATCGGCCTCATAGCCTGCGGCTTTGAAGTAGTTGTAGCATTCTTCGTCCGAGAAGAGGTTGCAGACCTGTCCGACGGCGGCCCAGAGTTGGTCATAGGTTCGCGCGGCGGCCTTCCTGATCAGTGTCTTGAGTTTCGAGAAGGCCATCTCGATGGGATTCAGATCTGGGCTGTAGGGTGGCAGGAACAGGAACCATGCACCAATCGCGCGTAGGGACGCCGCTGCGGCCGGGGCTTTGTGGCTCGACAGGTTGTCGAGTATGACAACGTCGCCTTC
>NZ_FNEK01000040.1 GCF_900099935.1 Aliiruegeria lutimaris
CTCTCGATCACCTCGGCCACCTGAGCGTCCGATACCGTGCGGGGCCTTCCAGGGCGATATTCGTCGGTCAGACCCTCGATCCGGTCCTTCACGAACCGCCTGCGCCACTTGCCCACCGTGTGCTCATGCACCCCAAGTCGCGCACCGACCTCCTTGCTTTGAAGCCCCTCCGCACAGAGCAGGATCATCCGACACCGGTCCGACAGCGAGCGCGGAGCCTTGTGCCGTCGGATCTGAGCCTCGAGAAAGCTGCGCTCATCGGCACTCAGAATCACCTCGTCTGCAACCCGGCCAACCATATCATCCCCCCGAAATCACTCGGATCAATGATACGAACTACAGTTCCAGGTGACTAGCGACGAAGAGCATCAGCATGAATGCGGTTTCCATGGTGCGGTGGTCCTTTCTGGTTGGCAGCGGTGCCGCAGAGGCCTGTTTCAGCGCATTTTCAGGATGTTGGGTTTTATGATGGGCGGGAATGCCGGCTGCCCGAAAATATCTTCAAAATCAAAATTTTATGGGATGTCTTGGCAGTCCGTAGGGGAATCGAACCCCTCTTTCCAGGTTGAAAACCTGGCGTCCTAACCGATAGACGAACGGACCATACCGGCGTGGCGGTCTTACTAGCCAAGGATTCGCGGCATTGCAACCCGGATTTGCAAGTGATCGGCACAAGACAAGGCGAATGTTTTCAGAGGCGTTCCTTTGGCGCGGGCTGCTTTAGATTCCGGTGCGCTGCAGCCATGCTGTCAAGGCGGTTTCGGACCATCTCGGCGGGCTCGCAAGCGCGGCGCGTTTGCAGGCTCACATGGATCAGCAATTGCTCGGCGGTGGCCATTTCCTCGCCGGAAGCGTTGAACATGCGATGGAACAGGCGCAGCTTCTTGCCGGAGCCGTCGAGGAGCTGGCTGCGGACGACAATACGCTCCCCGGCCTTGGCTTCGTTGAGGAACCGGATGCGGATATCGACAGTGAAATAGCTCAATCCACCCGCCACGTAATCGGCATCCGCCCCGATGGCCGCCATCATTGCATCGGCGGCATCCGAGAAGGCCTGTCCGAAGCGGCTCTCGTTCATGTGGCTGTTATAATCGGTCCAGTCGATAGGCACGATCCGGTCAACCGTGGTGATCGGCCCCTCCGCTTGCGCGAGAGCGGGCAAGGTGGCCTCGTGCTCCGAGATCAGCGCGCCCGCTGCCGCGCCGCGGGCCTTGAGCGCGCGCATCATGGCGACGAGATTATCGTCGCGCAGGCGTTCCAACTCGCGGATGGAGAGATGGCCGGATTGTGCGTCCGATTGCCCGGCGATCAGCTCGACCAGCTCGTCGGTGAATTCGGGCACGTCCATGAGCTTGGTCCATGGCCATTCCAGCGCCGGGCCGAACTGGGCCATGAAATGTTTCATACCCGCCTCGCCACCGGCAATGCGGTAGGTTTCGAACAGGCCCATCTGCGCCCAACGGAGACCGAAGCCGTAGCGGATCGCGTTGTCGACCTCCTCGGTCGTGGCGATGCCGTCCTTGACCAGCCAGAGGCTCTCGCGCCAGACGGCTTCGAGCAGCCGGTCGGCGATATGGGCGTCGATCTCGGCGCGCACCATCAGGGGATACATGCCGATGGAACGCAGGATGTCGGCGAAGGCCGGGGTGCCGCCGACGATCTCGACAAGCGGCAACAGGTAGACAGGGTTGAAGGGATGGGCCACGAAAATGCGCTCGGGATGCGCGCGGCCCTCTCGCAGCTCCGACGGTTTGAAACCCGAGGTCGAGGACCCGATCGGCAGGTCCGCAGGCGCGGTGGCCTCGATCTCCTCCAGCACCATCTGCTTGAGAAAGAGCCGCTCCGGCACGCTTTCCTGCACCCAGTCGGCACCGTCGATGGCCTGGGTGATGGTGTCGACCTTCGTGAGTTGACCTTCGGGCGGGAGCGAGCGGTCATAGAGCATGGGCAGCGCATGGCGGGCATTGGCCAGCACCGCGCCGATCTTGCGCTCCGATTCCGGGTCGGGATCGAATAGCCTCACGTCCCAGCCGTTCAGGAGGAAGCGCGCGGCCCAGCCGCCGCCGATAACCCCACCGCCAATGATCGCCGCTGTCTTTGTCATGCAAATCCTCAGTCGATACACATTTCGTATTCGCGGCCCTCATCATCCAGAAAGACGTGACAGCCGAAGATGGGGCTGTGCGTGGAACATGTCCGCGTGTTGGCCATGCACATTCCGCTGCAATCCGTTTCCGCATTGCATGCCTTGCCAGCGTCGGGTGTCGGCAGCGTGCAGATGGGGTTCGGATTGAAGGCTCCCGCTACGCCCCAGTGCCCGCCTTGCGCAGCGCATTCCGCCGCTCCGGCGTCGTCAACCTCCGATTGTGCCTCTTCGGTCTGGCAGGAGGCGAGCGCGAGAAAGGCAAGGCCCACACGAAAATAACGTAGCATTTCGGGTCTCCCTTCGGCCTCGACCCTACGAAAGCGGAGCCCGCTTCTCCAAGCCGAGCCGTTGCCGCACGGCCTCGGGGCCGACAACCTGTGCGCCCATCCCCTCGATGATCCCGCGGGCACGCTCCACGAGCTGGGCATTGGTTGCCAGAATACCCTTTCCAAGCCAGAGATTGTCCTCAAGCCCGACGCGAACGTTGCCACCCGCCAGCACGGATGCGGCGACGAAGGGCATCTGGTGGCGCCCCAGCGAGAAGGTGGACCAGGTCCAATCTTTCGGCACATTATTTACCATCGCCAGGAAGGTGTTGAGGTCGTCCGGGGCGCCCCAGGGTACGCCCATGCAGAGCTGCACGAGGGCAGGGGAAGTGAGCACGCCCTCCTCCACAAGTGCCTTGGCCAGCCACAGGTGGCCGGTGTCGAAGGCCTCGATCTCGGGCTTCACGCCCAGCTCCGTCATCATCGACCCCATTGCGCGCAGCATGCCGGGCGTGTTGGTCATCACGTAATCGGCCTCGGCGAAATTCATCGTGCCACAATCGAGCGTGCAGATCTCAGGCCGGCATTCGGCGATATGGGCTACGCGTTCCTCAGCGGAGATCATGTCGGTGCCCGGCTGCAAGGGCAGGGGAACGTCGGGACGGCCGAAGACAAGGTCGCCCCCCATGCCGGCGGTCAGGTTCAGAATCACGTCGACCTCCGAGTCGCGAATCCGCTCCGTCACCTCGCGGTAGAGCGCCTTGTCGCGCGCCGGGGCGCCGGTTTCGGGGTCGCGAACGTGGCAGTGGACTATCGCCGCGCCGGCCTTCGCGGCCTCTATGGCAGACTGGGCGATCTGTTCGGGCGAGCGCGGCACATGCGGGGAACGGTCCTGCGTTCCGCCCGATCCGGTCACGGCGCAGGTGATGAAGACCTCGCGGTTCATTTCGAGGGGCATGGGCGATCCTCCTTGGGGGGTTCGACAGAGGCTAGACGGATTGACCGGCTTGTTTGTGCCCGATTAACTGTAAATATGCCGGATTGGATCAAGCCTTCGCAGAAGAGTTGGCAAGTCGGGGTGCTGCTCTTCGAGCGGTTCTCGATGCATTGCCTGTCCAACACGGTCGAACCGCTGCGCGCGGCCAACGAGCTTCTGGGGCGGAGGTTCTATCGGTGGGACGTTCTGACGCTAGACGGGGCGCGGGTCAGCTCGTCTTCGGGTTTCACCGTGACGCCCGATCACGCGCTGTCCCGCGGGCCGGGGGGGGACATGCTGTTCGTGCTGCCCAGCTATGGAGCCCGGTCGTTGGCGACGCCGGGCTGCAACCGGGCGCTGCGCGGGGCGGCGCGACGTTTCTCCACCCTTGTCGGGCTCGACATGGGAAGCTGGTTGCTGGCCGAGGCGGGCCTGCTGGACGGCTATGAGGCAACGATCCATTACGACGAACTCGACGCCTTTTCCGAGCATTTTCCCGAAGTTCATGCACGCCGCCGCCGCTGGGTGAAGGACCGGAATCTTTGGTCAGCGGGTGGCGCGGTGGCGGGCTATGAGTTGATCGTCGATCATCTTGCCGAAACGCACGGGGCGGCGCTCTCGCTCGAACTGGCCTCGCTCTTCATGCATTCCGATGCCGAGGCGCCGCGTTTCGACATTCCCTCGCAGAGCGATCGCTATGTCGCTCGCGCGCTTGCGGAAATGGAGGCGCATATCGAGGAGCCCTTGCCGATCGTCGCGCTCGCCAGCGCGGCCGGCTGCCCGCAGCGGGAACTGGAGCAACGATTCTCGCGTCGGCTCGGGGCGACGCCTCGCAAGGTATATGCCCGGCTGCGGCTGAACGTGGCGCGACGGCTGCTGCAGGAGGGGCGTATGCGCACATCCGAGGTGGCTCTTCGGTGTGGGTACACGAATTCCAGCGCCTTCTCTCGCGCCTTCAGGCGGGAATTTGGGTGCTCTCCGAGGGAGTTAAGACCCTGATGGGGGAGCGGGGCGACAGAATGCGCCGCCGGTTTCTTGGGCAAGATGTTGACGGGCCATTGCATCCCAAGCGGTTTGGTAGTCAAATCCGCGCCACCTGCCCGCGACGCGGGCAATACCAACTTGGGAGAGTTTTCATGAAAATTTCGCGGACCGTCACCGCGGCGCTTCTTGGCGCCACCGTGATCGCCGGCGCTGCCTCGGCTAAGACCCTTGTCTATTGCTCCGAAGGCTCGCCTGAAGGTTTTGACCCGGCGCTCTACACGTCCGGTACCACCTTCGATGCGTCTTCGCACCCGATCTACAACCGCCTCGTCGAGTTCGAAACCGGTACGACCAACGTTGTCCCGGGCCTGGCCGAGAGCTGGGAATCTTCCGAAGATGGGCTGGAATACACCTTCAACCTGCGCAAGGGCGTTAAGTTCCATTCCAACGACGCCTTCACGCCGACGCGTGATTTCAACGCCGACGACGTGATCTTCTCCTTCGAGCGCCAGTGGAAAGAAGAAAACCCATATAACCAAGTTTCCGGCGGAACCTGGGAGTATTTCGGCGGCATGTCCATGCCGGACCTGCTGAAAGAGATCGTCAAGGTCGACGATTACACCGTGAAATTCGTGCTGAACCGTCCGGAAGCCCCGATGGTTGCGAACCTCGCGATGGATTTCGCCTCGATCCTGTCGGCAGAATATGGCGATGCGATGCTGGCCGCCGGTACCCCCGAGCAGCTTAACCAGGCGCCGGTCGGCACCGGCCCGTTCAAGTTCGTGGCCTACCAGAAAGACGCCGTGATCCGCTATGCGGCCAACCCCGATTACTGGCAGGAGCCCTCCCCGCTGGAGAACCTCGTCTTCGCCATCACGCCCGACGCCTCGGTGCGCTACCAGAAGATGAAGGCCGGCGAATGCCACGTGATGCCCTATCCGAACCCGGCCGATCTCGAGGCCATGTCCACGGATGAAGACATCAACCTGCTCCAGCAGGAAGGCCTGAACGTGGGCTACCTCGCCTATAACGCGCAGGTTGCGCCCTTCGACAACCCGAAGGTCCGCAAGGCGCTGAACATGGCGATCGACAAGAACGCCATCATCGACGTGGTCTTCCAGGGCGCCGGTGTGGTCGCCAAGAACCCGATCCCGCCGACCATCTGGTCCTATAACGACGCTGTCGAGGACGATCCCTACGATCCGGAAGCCGCCAAGGCTGCTCTGGAAGCCGAGGGCGTGACCGACCTGTCGATGAAGATCTGGGCGATGCCGGTGCAGCGTCCCTACAACCCGAACGCCCGCCGCATGGCCGAACTGATGCAGGAGGATTTCTCCAAGATCGGCGTGGATGTCGAGGTGGTTTCCTACGAATGGGGCGAGTACCTGTCGCGTTCGAAGGAACTGGACCGCGACGGTGCCATCCTTCTCGGCTGGACCGGCGACAACGGCGACCCGGACAACTTCCTGGCTGTGCTGCTTGGCTGTGACGGCGTCGGCAAATCGAACCGCGCCCAGTGGTGCAACGAAGAGTTCGACGCGCTGATCCAGAAGGCGAAAGTCACCTCCGACGTGGCCGAGCGTACCAAGCTCTACGAAGAAGCCCAGGTTGTGTTCAAGCGCGAAGCGCCGTGGGCCACCATCGCTCACTCGACCGTCTTCATGCCGGTGCGTCCGGAAGTCGAGGGCTACAAGGTGCACCCGCTGGGCGGGCACATCTTCTATGGCGTGGATCTGAAGTAATCCACCAAATGGACCGGGGCGGAAACGCCCCGGTTCTTTCTTTGCCCAACCGGGGCGACGGGATGGCCGACGTGGACGGGGGCGCTGCCCCCGGAGCTCTTCGAACTCTCCCCCGGGATGTTTGAGGAAAGATGAAGGAAGCAGGTTCGTACCCGTTTTTCACCTTTCTCCAAATATCTCCGCCGGAGGCACGATCTTCCCCCGGAAGATCGTTTTCGGCCCTCGGGAGCAGCAATTCGGACGCCTCTGCCGCTTTTTGCTCACTATCCAACAAGGTTTGCCATAATGGACCGCTACTCCGCGCTTCGCCAAACGGCTCGGCAGCTTGGTGTTGACGCCATCGCCCTGGTGCCGGGACCGAATTTCGAACGGCTCTACAACAAGTCGTTTCACAGCCACGAGCGGCCGCTTGTGATCGTTGTTCCCGCCGAGGGGCCCCCGGCTGCTGTCGTTCCCAATCTGGAACTGAAGAGCTTCGAGGCGCTTGGTTTCGAAGGCGCGGTCTTCGATTGGCGCGACCAGGTTGGCTATGGTGGGGCATTCGAGGCGTTGGCCGCCCATCTGCCGCTGACGCGGCTCGCCGTAGAAGGGCAGGTGATGCGCGTCTTCGTGCACCAAGCCTTGAGCGCTGCGAATCCTGGGCTCGAAATCGTCGATGCCGAACGGGAGATCTCGGGCCTGCGGCTGGTAAAGACGCCCGAGGAGATTTCGATCCTTGAAGAAGCGATCCGGATTTCCGAGACCGCGCTGTCCGAGACAGTGGCACAGGTCCGTGCCGGCCAGACCGAGCGCGAGGTCGAGAACCTGTTGACCATGGCGCTGTTTCGCAATGGCGCCGAGGAGCATGCGTTCGGTCCGATCGTGGCCTCGGGCGACAATTCGGCCAAGCCGCATGCCCATTCGCGCATCGATTACGCGATCCAGCCCGGCGATGCGCTTCTGTTTGATTTCGGGGCGAAATTTGGCGGGCTAAACGCTGACATCACCCGTACGTTCTTTGTCGGACATGCACCGGAGGAGGCTGCCGAGCTTTACCAGGCGGTGCTGGCGGCCAATCTCAAGGGACACGAAATTACCCGCGCCGGCGTCACGGCCCATGAGGTGGACGATGCCTGCACCACGGTATTGGAAAGCTCGAAGTTTGCGGATCTGATCCGCCACAAGACCGGCCACGGACTCGGCCGGGCGGTGCATGAAGCGCCGCAAATCATGCGCGGAAACCACGAAAAGCTCGACTCCGGTATGGTGTTTACCATCGAACCGGGGCTATACCGCGCCGGATCTATTGGGGTGCGCATCGAGGACGACGTGCTTGTCACCGACACCGGGTGCCGCTCTCTCACCACCTATCCCAAGAACCTTACGGTAATAGGATAATGCTGAATTTCCTTCTGTCCCGCCTGTTGACGTTCATCCCGACTTTCATCGGCGTGACACTCATCTCCTTCTCCTTCATCCGCGTGCTGCCGGGCGATCCGATCATCGTCATGGCCGGCGAACGCGGCATGAGCGAGGAACGCTACAACGAACTGCGCGCGCAGTTCGGCTTCGACCAGCCGCTTTTTTCCCAGTACTGGGATTACATGACGGGCGTGCTGCAGGGCGACCTCGGCACGAGCTTCGTCACCAAGAAGCCCGTGTTCGACGAGTTCTTCGCCCTCTTCCCGGCGACGCTGGAACTTTCGCTCTGCGCGATCACGTTGGCGATCCTGCTCGGTATCCCGGCAGGCGTCATCGCGGCGATCAACCGTGGCAAGTTCTTTGACCGGGCGCTGATGTCCTCGGCTCTGGTCGGTTACTCGATGCCGATCTTCTGGTGGGCGCTGCTGATGATCATCGTCTTTTCCGGCATTCTCGGTTGGACGCCGGTCTCCGGACGGATCTCGCTGATGTTCTATTTCGACGATGTCACCGGCTTCATGCTGATCGACAGCCTGCTCTCGGGGCAGGCGGGCGCCTTCAAATCGGCGGTCAGCCATCTCGTTCTGCCGACCATTGTTCTGGCCACGATCCCGCTCGCGGTCATCGCGCGCCAGACGCGTTCCGCCATGCTCGAAGTGCTGGGCGAGGACTACATCCGCACCGCGCGCGCCAAGGGCCTTCCGCCGTCGCGGATCACTTATGTCCATGCGCTCAGGAACGCGCTGATCCCGGTCATCACCGTGATCGGCCTGCTGGTCGGCACGTTGCTGGCCGGCGCCATCCTGACCGAGACGATCTTCTCCTGGCCGGGTATCGGCAAGTGGATGGTCGACTCGATCTACCGCCGCGATTACCCCGTCGTGCAGGGCGGCCTGATGCTCATTGCCGTCATGGTGATGGTCGTGAACCTGACCGTGGATCTGCTCTACGGCCTCATCAACCCGAAGATCCGGAAATCCTGACATGGCTGAAACAACCCTATCCGTTGAACGCCCGGGCCGCCTGAAGGAATTCTGGTACTATTTCCGGGAGAACCGTGGCGCCGTAATCGGTCTATATGTTTTCATCGGCGTGTTCTTCGTGGCCGTCTTCGCCCCGTGGCTCGCCCCCTATGACCCGACCGAGCAGTTCCGTGAACACCTGCTGCAACCGCCTGCCTGGCAGGAGGGGGGCAGCTGGGCCTATGCGCTCGGCACCGACGCGCTCGGGCGCGACCTGCTTTCGCGGCTGATCCATGGCGCGCGCTTCTCCTTCTTCGTGGGCGTGGTCGTCGTGGTCATCGCAACCACGGGTGGGATCACCATCGGTTTGCTGGCGGGCTTCGCGCCGAAATGGCTCGATACCATCATCATGCGCCTGATGGACGTGATCCTGGCCTTCCCCTCGTTGCTGCTGGCGCTGGTGCTGGTTGCCGTGCTGGGCCCGTCGCTGATGAACGCCGTCATCGCCATCGCTATCGTGCTGCAGCCGCATTACGTGCGCCTGACGCGGGCCGCCGTGATCTCGGAACGGCACAAGGACTACGTGACCTCGGCCAAGGTGGCCGGTGCCGGCCGCTTCCGGATGATGTTCATCACCGTGCTGCCCAACTGCCTTGCACCGATCATCGTGCAGGCGGCGCTGAGCTTCTCCAACGCCATCCTCGACGTGGCCGCCCTTGGCTTTCTCGGCATGGGCGCGCAGCCGCCCACCCCGGAATGGGGCACCATGCTCGCCGAGGCGCGGGAATTCATCCTGCGCGCCTGGTGGGTCGTCACCTTCCCTGGCCTTGCCATCCTGATCACGGTGCTGGCCATCAACCTGATGGGCGACGGTCTGCGCGACGCGCTCGATCCCAAGCTGAAGAGGAGCTGACGACATGTCCTTGCTTGAAGTCCGCAACCTCTGCGTCGATTTTGAAACCACGTCGGGTCGCTTCCGCGCCGTGGACGGGTTCGACCTGACACTCAACCCGGGTGATATCACCGCAATCGTGGGCGAATCCGGCTCCGGCAAGTCGGTGGCTTTCCTCGCCATGATGGGGCTGCTGCCCTGGACCGCGACCATCACCTCGGACGTGATGAAATTCGACGGGCATGACCTGAACGTGATCACGCCAAAGCAGCGCCGGCAGATCATCGGCAAGGACATGTCGATGATCTTTCAGGAACCGATGACCTCGCTCAATCCGTGCTACACGGTCGGTTTCCAGATCAAGGAAGCGCTGCGCATCCATCTTGGCATGGACCGCAAGGCGCGCCATGCCCGCGCCATCGAACTGTTCGAACAGGTCGGCATCCCGGCACCGGAAACCCGCCTTTCCGCCTTCCCGCACCAGATGTCGGGCGGCATGAACCAGCGGGTGATGATTGCCATGGCGATCGCCTGCAAGCCCAAGATGCTGATCGCCGACGAGCCGACCACGGCGCTCGACGTCACCATCCAGGCGCAGATCCTCGAACTGCTCACCTCCTTGCAGGAAGAGACTGGCATGGCGCTGGTGCTCATCACCCATGACATGGGCGTGGTGGCCGAGACGGCACAGCAGGTCTCGGTGCAATATGCCGGGCAGAAATGCGAACAGCAGGAGGTGACGGCGCTCTTCACCCGCCCGCATCACCCCTACACGGCCGCGCTCCTGGCCGCGCTGCCGGAACGTGCCACCACCAAGCATCTGCCGACCATCCCCGGCGTCGTGCCGGGGCAGTTCGACCGGCCAAAGGGCTGTCTCTTCAGCCCGCGCTGTTCGATTGCGACGGATCTCTGCCGGGAGGCGCCGCCCCCCGTCGGCGGAGCGGAGATCGGATTCGCGCGATGCCACACGCCCATCAATCTCAACGCGGAGGAGACCGCATGAGCGAACCCGTCCTCATCGCCGAGAACCTGACGCAGGAATATGTGCTCAAGGGCGGCATGTTCGGCCACGACCGCATCGTCCGGGCCCTGACCGGCGCCTCCTTCAGCCTGGAGCCGGGCAAGACGCTGGCCGTGGTAGGCGAAAGCGGCTGTGGCAAGTCCACGCTCGCGCGCTGCATCACCATGATCGAAGAGCCGGTCGCCGGCTCTTTCGTGCTCAACGGAACAAAAGCAACCCCCGAGAATTACAAGGAGTTGCGCACAACGGTTCAGATCGTCTTTCAGGACCCTTATGGCTCGCTCAATCCACGCCAGCGTTGCGGCCAGATCCTCGAAGAGCCGCTGATCATCAACCATCCCGAAATGTCGTCGGCCGAACGCACCCGCCGGGCGCGGGAAATGCTGGAACTGGTGGGCCTGCGCCCCGAGCATTACGACCGCTACCCGCACATGTTCTCCGGCGGCCAGCGCCAGCGCATCGCGGTCGGCCGCGCACTGATGCTGGAACCCAAGGTGCTGGTGCTCGACGAACCTGTATCGGCGCTGGACCTTTCCATCCAGTCCCAGATCCTCAACCTGTTGGTGGACCTGCAGGAACGCCTTGGGCTGGCCTATCTCTTCATCAGCCACGACCTCTCGGTGGTCAAACACATCGCTGACGACGTGATCGTGATGTATCTCGGCCGCCCGGTGGAAGTCGCCGCCAAGGAAGCGCTGTTCGAGCACCAGCGCCACCCCTACACCAAGGCGCTGCTCTCCGCGACGCCCATGGCGGACCCGACACTGCGCAAGCAACGGATCAAGCTCACGGGCGAACTGCCCTCGCCAGTGGACATCCCCCCCGGCTGCCCCTTCAGCCCGCGCTGCTGGAAGGCAACGGACAAATGCCGCACGGAACGTCCCGAACTGGATCAGGGCGCCCACCGAGCCGCCTGTCATTTCCCGGAATAGACCGGCACATCACTGCAATCATCTTTCCGGAAATATCCCGGGGGGAGCGCTTGCAAAGCGCGCGGGGGGCAGCGCCCCCCGTCCGGCTTCTCCACCTTCCAATGACGTCCGCCCCCGTGCGATGGGCCTCACAAGCCGCTCATTTCACGGGCAAGCCGTCTGTTCGTTGCGAAAACCTTTTTGGATCGAGTGAAACGGTTGCTCGCGGGCGCGGCCCTGCCTAAAACTGGTGGGGTAGCGCAAACAGGGTCATCCCGACCACTGCGGGATCTTGGGGAGAACTCGGTGTATTCCAATCCACCGGGACAGATGCAACCAGAGCTTGCCGAAATGACGGCATTCTCCCAGGCCTTCGAAGCGTGGGAGGCCACGGCTTGCGTGGCCGACTTTCCCTACGCGTCGGTGTTGGCGCTGTATCACAAGCTCGGAAAGCATTTCGTGCCGGAGCCGGTGACGGACTGCCTGATACGGGCACGCGAGGCGCATGTACCGGCCGGTGGAGCGCCGCGTTTGAGCGCCTTTCTGGACTGCATGTTGGACAAGAGCGATGACCGTTACGACTACGCCAGTTATTGCGCGCTTGAACTGCTGGAACTGCCCTGCGGTGACCCCGTCGCCCTGACCTTGGATGAGATCGCGCGGGAGCGCGATATGGCGCTGCTGGCCCTGCTCGGGGACCTTGTCGGGTTCGAATGGCGTGCATTGCAGGGGCAGGAATCCCGGCTGCCACAGATGCGCCCCGATGCGGCGCTTGCCAGCAAACGGGTACAACGCGTGCTGGCGGCGATGCGCCCCTCGCTTTTGCGTTTGGGCTGTTCGAGTCACGCTTTGCCCGGCAAGATCGATGTGCAAGGGTTTCTCGACTGGCGGCAGGCCGTCTTGCCCGATGAGTGCCGGACAAGAATGGCGTTGAGCATCCTGCCGGTGCACGTCGTACATGACGAGTACCTCTTCCTGCGCACCCTTCAGGCCTTCGAGGCGAATTTCGCCTGGATCGCGGTGCTCCTGCGCGGCGCGCTTCATGCGCTGGAACGCGATGGCGAAAGCGCATTGGAAAGCCTCGAACAGGCCAACGGCTACCTGCGCGAGACAGCGCGGCTCTTTCCCTTGCTTGGCACCATGCAGATCGCCGCCTTCCACGATTTCCGCCGCTTCACCGAGGGCGCCAGCGCGATCCAGTCGGCCGGCTACAAGAAGGTCGAAGCGCTCTGCCGGCGGCCGGATGAGGAGCGCTTGAATTCGATCGCCTATGCCGCCGTGCCGGGCATTCGGGACGCCGTGCAAAACGGGCAACCCACACTGGAAGAGGTCTATGCGCGGGCATGCGCGCGGCGCCATCTGTCCGTGGCCGTTCTGGGCAAGATCGAAGCGCAAATGGGCCTTTTCGCAAGCCAGTTGCTGCGCTGGCGGCAGGCCCATCTGCAACTGGCGCGGCGTTTTCTCGGGGAGCGGGGCGGCACCGGCTATACCGAAGGCGTGCCCTATCTCGCATCGGTAAAGGACATTCCGGTTTTTCGGACCGTCCCGGCGCGTTCCTGAACGCCGCGGTTCCGTGCCTAGAAAACCCTGTCCACTTTCCCGACCGCCCCGGCGATGCGGCGCGCATTGGCGAGGTCGTTTCCGCGCGCGCGGGCTTCGGCCTCCTCCGGCGTGTGGTCGTGATTGACCCACCGGCGCACGAGGCGCTCCAGCAGGATCGCCTCGGGGATGTCGAGATAGCAGGACAGGTCCCACAATTCGGCGAGGCGGTTCCAGGGGGCTTCGGCGAAGCAGAGGTAATTGCCCTCGACCACCGCGATCCGGTCCTTCGGGCCGATGGCGATCGCCCCGGCAACCGAGAGGTCGCGGCCGCGATCGAAGGTCGGCAGGATGACCTCCTCCTCTGTCTTCAGGCGCCCCATCGCGTGGATGAACCCCATCGCGTCGAAGGTCTCTGGCGCGCCCTTTCGCGGCAGCAGCCCGCGCGCTTCCAGCAGGGCATTGTCGAGATGGAACCCATCCATGGGCACATTCACCGCCCCCGCGCCGCGGGAATTGAGTTCTTCCACCAGATCGCGGGCGAGGTGGGATTTTCCCGAGGCCGGCGCTCCGGCAATCGCGATCAGGCTCCGGCGCCCGGACGGCTGCACGCCGGTGATCTGGTCGGCAAGTTCAAGCAGACGCTTTCGGTTCATATCCTCCCCCTTCCTTTGCGGACCGTACTCGCAGCCGGGCAATAGCGGCAAGTGACGGCCTCGATCTATCTGCCCGTTCGGTGGGCGCTTCGCATCTAGCGGAGATTCCGCTGCCGGAACATGGGGCATGATGCGCGCCAAGGACGGTCGGATCTGCCATTCGCGCGGCCCGGAAAATTCATTGCATGTTGACAGCTTAAACGCACCTTTTCATTGTTCCCTTCTGGATTAGGGGGTGCACCGTGACGACAAGCGACGGGGACAGTAAGCCCAACAGGGAGGCCGTCGCTTCCGTGCGCGGGTCAAACCAGAGCGGGTTGCGTGCCCATAACGAACGTCTCATCCTGTCGCTTCTTCGCAACAAGGGGCCAATGCCAAAGGCCGAGATCGCGCGGGTGACGGGGCTGTCCGCCCAGAGCGTTTCCGTCATCATGCGCGGGTTGGAGCAAGAGGGGCTGCTGGAACGGGGCGAGGCCATTCGCGGCAAGGTCGGCCAGCCGTCGGTGCCGATGCGCCTGTCGCCGAACGGTGCATATTTCTTCGGGCTCAAGATCGGACGGCGTTCGATCGACCTGCTGCTGGTCGATTTCATCGGCAACGTCCTCGGGCGGACCCATCTGGCCCACGCCTATCCGACCCCGGGGGAAGTCATTCGGTTCGCCCTGTCTTCCGTCCAGGAACTGCGGAAGAAATTGTCGCCCGAGCAGGCCCCGCGCATTGCCGGGCTTGGCATCGCGATCCCGTTTCGCCTGTGGGACTGGGCGGTCTCCATCGGGGCTCCGGCCGAGGAAATCCGCGAGTGGCAGAACCGGGATATCCAGCAGGAACTATCCGAGGCGCTCGATTTCCCCGTCTATCTTCAGAATGACGCAACCGCGGCCTGCGGAGCCGAGCTGATTTTCGGAACCGGGCCGAAGCCGCCGGATTTCCTGCATTTCTTCATCGGCTATTTCGTCGGTGGCGGGCTGGTGTTGAATGGGCGTCTCTTTGTCGGGCGCACCGGTAACGCCGCGGCACTCGGCTCCCTGCCGATCCCCGCGCTCGGGGGCGCGCATCTCCAGCTTGTCGATGTCGCCTCGCTCTCGGTGCTGGAAGGGATGTTGGCTGATCAGGGTGCGGCGGCCGTTTCCGCGCTCTGGGACAATCCGAAGGAATGGAATTTCAACGGGGAGGTGGTCGATCGCTGGATCCGCGATGCCAGCGCCGGACTGGCCTATGCAATTGCCGCCTCGGCCTGCGTGGTCGATTGTGATGCGGTCCTGATCGATGGCTGGATCCCTGACGACATCCGGGGGCGTCTCGTCTCGCAGACCAAAGCGGCGCTGCGCCATCTGGATGTCAGCGGGATCGAATTGCCGCGGGTTTACCCGGGCACGATCGGACCGGACGGGCGCGCATTGGGCGCCGCCGGCCAGCCGCTCTCGAACCGTTACCTTGTCGATCTCAACGCGATGCTCAACACCGGGTAGAACGGCCCGTTGATCCAGTTGCCGGGCGCCGCTAGGCATGATCGAACCCGCCGCGAAACAGGATGCTGGAAATGGCCGACACGTCAGAATTTTCCTACGGAAGCCACCTGCAATTGGACAAGCTCCTGTCGACGCAGGTCCCGGTCTCGGGCCGGCATGACGAATTGCTGTTCATCATACAGCACCAGACGAGCGAGTTGTGGTTTCGCCTTGTTCTGGCCGAGATCGACGCGGCCCGCAGCCGCCTGAAGGCCGGCGATCTGCGCGGCGCGCTCAAGGCGCTGAAGCGTGTCGCGGTGGTTCTCTATCACCTCGTTCAGAGCTGGGAGGTGCTGCGGCAGCTGGATCCGGTCGATTTCCTGTCCTTTCGTGGTGACCTTGGCGAGGCGTCCGGGTTCCAGTCCTGGCAGTACCGGCTGCTGGAATTCGCGCTCGGAAATCGCGAGCGCCACATGCTCGACGCGCATCGCGACCGGCCGGAAGCCATTGCGCAACTGGAGGCAGAGCTTTCCCGCCCCTCTCTTTACCAGGAATGCCTGATTGTTCTGGACGCGGGGATTGGGGCGGAAATCCCTATCGAAGCGTTGGTGCCGGGGGGAGGTTATGAACAACAACAGGCGGTGCTCGATGGCTGGGCCGTGGTCTATCGCGACCGGGCGCGCCATGCGGAACTCTATGATCTCGCCGAACAGCTGATCGAAATCGAAGACCGGTTCCGCTGCTGGCGGTTCAACCATGTCACCACGGTCGAGCGGGTGATCGGCGCTAAAGGGGGCACGGGGGGCACGAGCGGCGTGCACTATCTCAGGCGCATGTTGGACGTCGTGCTGTTCCCGGAACTCTGGGAGGTTCGCACGGTGCTGTGAGGCGCCCGAGCTTTGCGCTTGCGTGCGGCAGTTGCACCTGCAAGGCATGGGCAAGGAAATTTTGGAGGTCGCTGAGAATGAATCTGAAAGTGGGTTTGGTCGCCTGTTCGCTGCTGCTGGCTGCGGGATGTGACACGTTTACCGGAAATACGAATTTTGCCGAGCGGAGCGAGACCGTCAGCCTGACCGGGACGGTCGAGGCGATCTTCCCGGAAGACCGGCTGTTCAAGGTCCGCAATGGTGGTACCGCCGTGGTCTTCCGTGCCGGACCGCAGGTCAAGAATTTCGCAGAGCTGGAAGTCGGCGACACTGTGACGATGGACTATTACGAGTCCGTCGCCGTCGGCATGGCCGACCCGGCCGATCCGGGCACTGCGATCGGTGAAGTCCTCGTCGGAACGGCCGCGGAGGGCGACAAACCGGGCGCTGCGATGGTCGGCTCCGGATCGACCGTGGTCGAGTTCCTGTCCTATGACGAACTGACCCAAACCGCGGAGATCAAGCTGGCAGACGGAACGGTGGAGCGCGTCGGCGTTGCGCCGGAAATGCGCGCCTTCGCGGCCGCGAGAACCGCGGGCGACCGGATCGCCGTCGCCGTGGACCGGGCGCTTGCCGTGGCGGTCGTTCCGAGCGAGTGACAACTGCCACCCGAAAAGATTACGGCCAGCCGTCATGGCTGGCCGTTACTGTTTAAGACCCTTTCGGCCTACCTTATTTCTTGTCGTCTTTCTTGCTCTGGACGTATTTCTTGAGCAGAAACATCGGCAAAACCATGATGGCGATCATCGTGGCGACCCAGACGATCAGGGTGCCCAGCAGCCAGGTGCTCAGACCGGTGATCTGCATCCCCCCAACCAGAATCGTGGTGATCCACAACCCGACAAAGGTGGTCACGAGCGCGACACCGCCCTTGAGCGCCGGCAGGCTCTTCTCGGACATGGACTCGATAACCGGACCGGCAATCGCGATGGCCAAGGAGAGCAGGAGCGTCGCGACGATGAATCCCTGCGCGGTAAAAGAGAAGGACTCGCCGAGCAGAACGCTGGCGACAAAAAGCCCGACCGCATTCGCCAGGATATGCGTGGCAATATTAATCAGCATCCGAACCATCTGGTCCTCCTAATTGGCTGTTTGAGACCGATAGTAACCTCCGAATGCCCTAATCCAAGGAATAATTGCGTGGAATCGTTGTGCTTAAAAAGCCTTCGGCTCTATCGTTTCGTCGGGCGGCTGTCGTATCCGTCCGATAACCTCGGTAGAAAGGCTCGCCATTTCGGCGCCACAACAGGAGAGAATTATGCCCATCCTTCATATTTTCTGGTCGATCTTTCTGATCTTCCTTCTTGTAGCTTGGTTCTGGACGCTGATTGCCGTGGTCAGCGATATCTTTT
This sequence comes from Aliiruegeria lutimaris, assembly GCF_900099935.1. Classification (GTDB taxonomy): domain Bacteria; phylum Pseudomonadota; class Alphaproteobacteria; order Rhodobacterales; family Rhodobacteraceae; genus Tropicimonas; species Tropicimonas lutimaris. The sequence continues at coordinate 17,223 of NZ_FNEK01000040.1, forward strand.
CCAGCGACGACCTCAACGGCATGAGCAAGGGGCTCTGGATGCTCGGAGTGATCATCGTGCCCTGGCTCGGTGTGTTGCTCTACTTGATCATTCGCGGTGACGCGATGCAGGAGCGCTCCCGCGCGGCGGCGGAAAAGCTTCAGGAAGCCCAGAAAGCCTATATCCGCGATGCGGCCGGTGCGGTTTCCACAGCGGACGAGTTGGATAAGCTGGCCAAGCTGAAAAACGATGGCGTGATTACCGAAGAGGAATTCGCCGCCCAGAAAGCCAAGCTGCTAGGCTGAATCGCCTTCTGCGCAAGCCACGGCGTTCTCGCATCGCTGGCTGATCTCTGTTCGCAAGATGCCGGGGCGGCGGCATGATTCGTTTTTTGCCGCCCCGAAGGTTCGATTTTGACGACGGATGGACCGTTTCAGTGCGTGACTGGTGGTGGTAGAGGCGCCGGCTGGAGCGCCGAATATCGCCTTTCGGCGGCTTTTGTCCGAACTGCGCCGAAGCCTCAGATTGAGACGCCGTGCGGTGTGAAGTCTTCTCAAGAGCGTCGTCAAACCGCTGTTCTGCAAGGAAATCGGTTTCGGAAACCCGCGGTTTCTCCCGTATTCTGCAGCTGCAAAATAATGATTTGAAAAGAGAAAACTCCCTAGGTCGGAAAATATCTCCCGACTGATGCAACTTTTCTGTTGCCGAAACCGGTTTCGGATCTTCTCGTAACAAGCAGGGAGAGAGACATGACTGATTTGGCCCAACGCAGGGTGACAATTCCGGGGCGACGCCAACGCGTCACCATTTCCGATCTTGCCGAGTCGCTTGGTCTGGCCAAGGGCACCGTGTCGCGGGCGCTCAACGGTTATCCGGATATTTCCGAGAGCACCCGGCTGCGGGTGAAACATGCCGCTGAGGCGATGGGCTACAGCCCGCTGAGCCATGCGCAGGCGATCCGTACCGGTGTCGTGCGCTCCGTGGGGCTTGTCCTGCAGACCACCGAGCACGATGGGCACCGCCCCTTCCTTGCCAGTTTCCTGGCCGGCATCAGCGAGGCGGCCTCCGAGGCGGATTGGTCGCTGACCCTGGCGACGGCGTCCTCCAACGAGGACACTGAACGGGTTCTGGGCCGGCTGGTGGGCGCCCACAAGGCCGACGGTTTCATCCTGCCGCGGACCTACATGGACGACCCGCGCATCGATTTCCTGAAAAAGAACCACGTGCCCTTTGTCCTGTTCGGTCGCACCCGCGATCCGGAGGGCTGCGCCTGGTACGATATCGAGAGCGAAGTGGCGATCGAGGAGGCTGTCTGCATCCTCTACGGCCTCGGTCACCGCAGGATCGGGTTCGTTCCGGGACGGGACGGCTACACGTTTTCCGAACTGCGTCTGGAGGGTTACCGCTCCGGGCTTGCCATGTGCGGCTTGCCGGACGCGCCGGAACTGATCGGGCAGGGGGCGCTCAACCCGGAGGCCGGCGAAGCGGCCGCCAGGGAATTGCTGACACTGGAAAACCCGCCGACCGCGCTTGTCTTTTCCGCCGACCGGGCCGCTTTCGGCGGTTACACGGCCGCCGAAACGCTCGGGCTCAAGATCGGCCGGGATGTATCGGTCGTCTCCTATGATGGCCTGCTCGAAGGCGGGATGTTGTCGCCCGCGCTTTCGACCTTTTCGGTCGATATGCGCCAGGCGGGGGTTCGACTGACCGAACTGCTCATTCGCAGGATCCGGGGAGAGGCCCCGGAGGATCTGCGTGAACTGGCACAAGCCAGGTTCGTTGCCCGTGGATCGCACGGGCAACCAAGTATGTCCCCGGCGGAACTCGCCCGCCGGGTGTCTAAGGAACTGAAATCCCAAGGGAGGAATTGATGTCGAAACATGGCAAATTGTTGACCGGGTCGGCGCTTGCACTGCTGCTATCCGGACTTGCGGCCAACGCGGATACGATCCGCTTCTGGACTACCGAGATCCAACCGGAGCGGATGGCCAAGCAGGAGGAAATGGCGAAGGCGTTTACCGCAGAATCCGGGATTGAAGTCGAGGTAATTCCGGTCGATGAAAAGGATCTTGGAACCCGCGCCACGGCCGCGTTCGCTGCCGGCGACTTGCCCGATGTGATCTATCATACTCTGCAATACGCCCTTCCTTGGGTCGAAGCCGGCATTCTCGACACCGATGCCGCCACTGAGGTGGTAGAGGCGCTAGGCCGAGACACTTATGCCGAAGGGCCGCTGGCGCTCGCTGCGGTTGAGGACGGCGTCGCCTCCGTGCCTGTCGACGGTTGGACGCAGATGATCGTTTATCGCAAGGACAAATTCGAAGAAGCCGGACTCGAGCCGCCGACGACATACGCCAACGTGCTTGCTGCGATCGAGGCGCTGCACAATCCGCCCGAGATGTATGGCTTCGTAGCCGCCACAAAAGTGGATGAGAATTTCATGAGCCAGGTTTTGGAGCATGTCTTCCTCGCCAATGGAGTCTCGCCCGTCGGCCCCGACGGCTTCATGCCGCTTGATGAGGCCAAGACCATTGAAGTGCTTGATTTCTACAAGGCGATCGTTGAAGCCTCACCGGCAGGCGAGCTGTTTTGGAAACAGTCGCGCGAGCTCTATTTCGCCGGTCAGGCGGCGATGATCATCTGGTCGCCCTTCATCCTTGATGAGTTGGCCGGCCTGCGCGACTCTGCCCCGCCAACCATCAACGATGACCCGACCTCCTCGGAACTGGCCTCGCTCACCGGTGTTGTCACCACCTTCTCTGGACCGTCCAATCCAGACGGCGCGGCCTGGGGCGACATCCGGTATCTAGGTATAACCAATGATGCCGATACCGAAGCAGCGATGGATTTCGTTGAGTTTTCGATGGGCGAGGGTTTCATGAACACGCTCTCGATCGCGCCCGAAGGCAAGTTTCCGGTCCGCAAGGGCACGGCTGACGATCCCGAGAAGTTCACGATGGCCTGGTCCAAGCTGGATGTGGGGGTGGACCGCAAGGCCCCGCTCTCCGAACTTTACGCTCCGGAAATGATTAGCGAGATCGTGGGCGGTCTGGACGTGGCCCAGCGTTGGGGCGTCAAGGAAGGGCAGCTGGCGCTGGCCTCCAAGATGATCAACTCCCAGGTCTTCAACCGGCTGGTGCGTGAGTATGTCGATGGCGAGCGCGATGCCGCGGCCACCGTCGCTGCGCTCAACGAAGAGCTGGCCAAGATCCAGTAAGCGGAAGACGGCCCCGGGGATGCGCTCCGGGGCCAACCACTCCATCACAGGCTCGCCCCATTTCCCCGCCGGCGACCAGCGGAGACCCAAATGACAACCGCAGTACCTCCAAAAGGTACAGGCCCGCTCGCAAAGCGCGAAGCGCGTCTGGCCTGGGGACTCCTGTTCCCGACGATATTCAGCGTGGCGATGGTCATCATCCTGCCTCTGCTGTCGATTTTCTGGATTTCCTTCAAGCCGGTACAGCTTGCCGACCTGCGCCCGCCGATCCCGGTTGTGCGCGAATCCGTCAAGGGAAAGCCCGAAGCCGCGGGAGATACCGCAACGATTGAATACCGCCTGTCCAACCGCAGCCAGGATGCGATCATCGAAGGCGTCACGCTCAAGGATGAATGGCCGGTGGGCGTGACCGTGACAGGTGAAATGCCCGAAGCCTGTGAGCAGACCGGAACGACCTTCTACTGTGACTTCGGCACCATCGACCCGAAATATAACGAGCGTTTCCGCATTGATGTGGAAGTCGGCCAAGAGTATTTCGACTGGGGTGGCGATCCGAAGGACAGCGAACCGGTCGTGACCGGCAAGGCCGATTTCGTTCTGACGAACGCCCAGTTCACGCTGGAGAATTTCAAGCGTGTCTTTGACGGCTCCGAGTTCTGGAGCGTCTTCGGGGTAACGCTGGCCTACACGGTTTTCGGCACCATCGGGGCCATCGTGGTCGGCCTGTTCGCGGCGCTTCTGCTGAACCACGAATTCCGTGGCCAGGGCATCCTGCGCGGCCTCTACCTCTTTCCCTATGTCGCCCCTGTCATCGCCGTGGCCTTCACCTGGGTGACGCTGTTTGACCCGACCTCGGGCTCGGCCAACGAATTGCTGATCCGGATGGGCGTGACCGACGAGGGCATCAACTTCTTCGGCCAGAAACCGCTGGCGCTGATCATGGTGATCGTCTTCGAGGTCTGGCGCTATTTCCCGCTCAGCTTCCTGTTCATCCTGGCCCGCCTTCAGGCGATTGACACCGACATGTACGAAGCCGCCGACATGGATGGCGCCTCGCCGTTCCAGAAATTCTGGTACCTGTCGATGCCCATGCTTCTCGGCATCCTCTCGGTCGTCTTCCTGCTGCGCTTCATCTGGACCTTCAACAAGTTCGACGACATCTTCCTGCTCACGGGCGGTAACGCGGGCACGCGGACGCTCACCGTGAACGTCTACGAGCAGGCTTTTGCCGTCTCGAATATCGGGGCAGGGGCAGCGGTCGCGGTGATCGTGTTCGGCTGCCTGCTGATCTTCTCGATCTTCTTCTTCAAGTTCATCAGCCGTGAGGAGGGTCTGTGAGATGAAAGCTCTTCGTCAAGGAAAGCTCGTGGGGCCGGTCATCGGTTTCCTCTGGCTCTTTGTCATCGTCACCACCGTCGCCGTCATGATGTCCTTCATCACCGGCGCCGCCTTCCGCCCCGGCCTGATCGGAACGTTGATCGTCGGCATGGGGCTCGGCCTGGCCGCGTTCAAGGTGACCAACAAATGGGCATTGATCGGCGGCGGCGCGCTTGCCACCTTTGCGCTGATGCTGGTCGGCCTCGGGCCGGTTCTGACCGGGGAAGGTGTCACCTTCACCCACAAGGTTCTGACCGCGCTCTTTGTCGGTATCGGTGCCGGCTGGCCGCTGGGTGCAATGCTCGGCGGGCACCCGATGGGGGAAATGAACCGGCACGAATTCGAGGGGGTCGTGATCTCCTTCCTCACCGGCTTCGGCTATGTCTTCTTCACCGCCATCGTCATCATCCCCTTCTACGTGATGGTGATGACCTCGTTCAAATCCCAGCAGGCGCTCCTTCAGAACCCGCTCGACTTCACGCTCGACCTGTCGAAGGGCTGGGGCCTGTTCCGATCCTACCAGGAGCTGTTCACCGATTTCGGCTTCGGCTCCTACCTGTGGACGTCCTTCTTCATATCCGTGGTCACCGTTTTCGTGACGCTGCTCTTCTCGGTGCCGGGCGCCTATGCGGTGGCACGGCTTCGCTTCAAGGGCGCGGCGGCCTTCTCCCGCTCCATCCTGCTGATCTACATGGTGCCGATGATCGTCGTCGCGCTGCCCATTTACATCGTCTTCTCGATGACGGGGCTGCGCAACTCGCTCTTCGGGCTGATCCTGATCTACCCGGTCACCACGATCCCGGTGTCGCTCTACATGCTGCAGGGCTATTTCCGGGGGTTGCCGGCCGAGGTGGAAGAAGCCGGCCTGATGGACGGTCTCTCCCGGCTCGCCGTGATCTGGAAGATTACCCTGCCGCTTTCGCTGCCCGCGCTGGCCTCGGTCTCGCTCTATGTCTTCATGATCGCTTGGAACGAGTTCCTGCTGGCCTTCATGCTGCTGGACGATCCCTCCAAGTTCACGCTGACACGCGGGGTGGCCTCGCTCAACTCCTCCGAGGTGCCACGACAACACCTGATGGCCGGCGCGGTGATCGCCACCCTTCCCATCATGGTGCTCTTCCTCGGGCTCGAAAAATTCATGACCAAGGGCCTGACGGCCGGATCGGTCAAGGGATAACGGTAAATGACCTACGAACATCTAGACGAAGAGGCCCGGCAGATCCTGCGGGACAACGACCGTGGCATCTATACCGTGCCCACCTCGGGCCTCTACCCCTACCAGTGGAACTGGGACAGCGCCTTCGCGGCCTGGGGTTTCTCGACCTTCGATAACAATCGGGCATGGGTCGAACTGGAGACGCTGTTCGCGTCGCAATGGGAGGATGGGATGGTGCCCCATATCATCTTCCACCGGCAGGTGCCGGAATACTTCCCCGGCCCGGATGTCTGGGGCGTGGATCACACGCCGCCGACCTCCGGCATCTCCCAGCCGCCGATCGCGGCGACCATGGCGCGCGCCGTCTACGAGAGCGACAAGGCGGCGGGCCGTGCCCGGCTCGAAGGTCTTTTCGAGGGGCTTCTGAACTGGCACCGCTGGTTCATGCAGGCGCGGATCACCGACGGTCTGTGTTGTGTCACCCACCCATGGGAATCCGGGCGGGACAATGCGCCCGACTGGGACAGCTCCATGGCCAATGTCGATACCTCGATGGTCGGCGAGTACAAGCGGCGGGACACCAGCCACGTCAATAACGACATGCGGCCGACCAAGCAACAATATGACCAGTATCTCGCGCTGCTCTATTTCTCTCGCGATTGCGGCTGGGACATTGACACGATCAACGAGAAATCACCGCTCCGCGTGGCCGATCCGGGCATGCATTTCATGCTGCTCCGCGCGCATCGGGACCTTTTGTGGGTCGCCGGGGAGCTTGGCAAGCCGGACGGCGCGGAGATTCAAGGCTGGATCGACTCGATGGTCGAAAGCGCCGAGAAGTTCTGGAACGAGGATGGTGGTTACTACGACAGCATCAACATGCGCGCGGGCGAATTCACTCACACGCTCTCCTGCGCCTCCTTTTATTGCTGGTACGCGGGCATCGACGAGACGCGGATGGTCCCCCATCTCGAACGGATCCTCGGGTCGGTCAAATACCCGGTCCCGTCCGTCGATCCGGCGCGGCCCGATTTCGACCATATCCGCTACTGGCGCGGCCCGCTCTGGTGCATGGCCAACAGCCAGATCGGCGCCGGTCTTGCCGAGATGGGCTATGCCGAGCTTGCCGAGAAGGTGCGCCTGGGAACCCGCGCCGTGATCGCCGATCAAGGATTTGCCGAATATCACAGCCCCGTCGACGGCACCCCCGCCGGCGGTCAACATTTCACCTGGACCGCGGCCGTCTGGCTTACCTTTGCCAGCCCGCAAGCCAAGGGAGGATTCTGATATGGGTTCGATCACGCTCAAGGCCGTCGAAAAGTGGTACGGCGAGGTTCAGGTCATCAAGGGAGTCGACCTTGAAATCAACGATGGCGAGTTTGTCATCTTCGTGGGCCCCTCGGGATGCGGAAAGTCCACGCTGCTCAGGATGATCGGTGGGCTGGAAGAGATCTCGCGCGGCAGCCTCGAAATCGACGGCAAGGACGTTACCGACCACCCGCCTGCCAAGCGTGGCCTGTCCATGGTGTTCCAATCCTACGCGCTCTACCCGCATATGTCGGTGGCCGAGAACATGGGGTTCTCGCTGAAGACGGCCGGTGCGCCCAAGGCGGAAATCGACGCCAAGGTGGCCGAAGCCGCCCGCATCCTGAAGCTGGAGAGCTATCTTGAGCGCCGGCCCAAGGATCTCTCGGGCGGTCAGCGCCAGCGGGTGGCGATCGGTCGTTCCATCGTGCGCGATCCGACGGCGTTCCTGTTCGACGAACCGCTCTCCAATCTCGACGCCGCGCTCCGGGTGGAGATGCGCTACGAGATCGCCAAGTTGAGCCAGAACCTCAACACAACCATGATCTACGTAACCCATGACCAGATCGAGGCCATGACGCTCGCCGACCGGATCGTGGTTCTGGAATTCGGTAAGATCGCCCAGATCGGCACGCCGAAAGAACTCTACGAGCACCCGGCGAACCTCTTCGTGGCGCAGTTCATCGGCTCGCCCAAGATGAACATCCTGCCCTGCACGACCAGCGATGGCCGGTTCCATCTTGAAGGCGGTCGTGGCGGCGCGTATGGCTTCGGCGGCAAAGCCGTGAGCGTCGGAGCACGGCCCGAACACATCACGCTCGGCGAACCGGGCGAGGGCGCCTGCGACGGTGTCGTCGACCTGGTCGAGTATCTTGGTGCGGATACCTATGTCATCATCGATGGCGGGCCGCTCGGGCAGATCACGGTTCGGGGGTCTTCCGAGGATCCGCACAAGCCGGGCGACAAGGTGGGCATCATCTTCGATGACAGATGGCAGCTCTTCTTCGATGCGGACGGATTTGCCGTAACGGCCTAAAAATCGAAAGACCAGCCCCATGCCGAGACAGGACCCCGACAGTTTCCTCCGCCGCCTCTTTGATATCGCCGTCGAAGTGGCCGACCCCATGGCCGTTATCCCGCGCGTGCTTCCCGAAAAGCCCAAGGGGCGGGTCGTGGTCATCGGTGCGGGCAAGGCCTCGGCGCGCATGGCGGAGGCCGTGGAAAGCGTCTGGGGGCCCTGCGAAGGGCTGGTGATTACCCGCTACGGCTACGGACGCCCATGCGAGGGGATCGAGATCGTCGAGGCCGCCCATCCCGTCCCCGACGAGGCGGGGCTTGTGGCAACCTCGCGCATGTTGCACCGGTTGCAGGGGCTGGGCGAGGGCGATTTCGTGCTTGCGCTGATTTCCGGCGGTGCCTCGGCGCTTCTGGTGCAGCCAGCGGGCGACATCACGCTGGCGGAAAAGCAGGCGGTCAATGCCGCGCTGCTCGCCTCCGGCGCCCCCATCGACAAGATGAACACGCTTCGCAAGCACCTCTCCCGCGTCAAGGGCGGGCAGCTCGCGGCGGCGGCCTATCCGGCCGACATGCTGTCGCTGATGATTTCCGACGTGCCGGGCGACGACATGGCCTTTATCGGCTCCGGCCCGACCGTCGGCGACGCGACCACTTCAGCCGATGCGCGGGCGATCATCGAAAAATGGAAGATCGAGATCCCGGCATCCGTCGACGCTGTGCTTTCGGTCGAGACCGGCGTTGTCGGTGTCGGCGACGAAAGGCTGTCCAAGATCGACAACCGGGTGATCGCCGCGCCGTCCCAATCGCTGGCCGCCGCGGTCAAGGAAGCGGCCGCCGCCGGCTGCGAAGTGCGCCTTCTGGGCGACGACATCGAGGGTGAAGCGCGCGACGTTGCGGCAGAACACGCGAAGGCCGCGCTTTCCGCGCGTGGCTCCAGGCCAGTGCTGCTGCTCTCGGGCGGCGAATTGACGGTGACGCGACGCGGCAACGGTGTGGGCGGACCGAACGCGGAATATGCACTGGCGCTGGCCGAGGCGCTGGACGGCGCCGAGGGGATCTATGCGATCGCCTGCGACACCGATGGTGTTGACGGCGCGGCGGAGGTTGCCGGCGCCGTGGTCACACCCCGGACCTTGGCGCGAGCCCGGGATCTGGGTGTCGACCCGGCCGAAGCACTGGCCCGGAACGACGCCCATACTTTCTTTGCCCGTCTGGAGGATCAGGTCGTTCCCGGTCCTACGCTTACAAATGTGAACGACTTCCGGGCGATATTGGTGCTGCCCAACGCCTGATGGCCGGATCCGCGCCGCTGGTCGTCGGGGCGGGCAAGCTGGCAACAGGGGGGGCGGATATCGTCTCACGACTTGTTCCAGGCTGGTCCGAGCCCTACATGGGAGCGCATGAAACGTTTCGTGCCCTTTCTCAAGAAGCCGCCGGTGGTTTCGGTCATTCGCCTCAATGGCATGATCGCTTCCGGCCAGCGTGGCCTGAACGATGCGGGGACCGCCGAGATGATCGAGCGGGCCTTTCGCAAGGGCAAACCCGTTGCGATCGCGCTTGCGATCAATTCGCCCGGCGGCTCGCCCGCGCAATCCTCCCTGATCGCGGCGCGTATTCGACGGCTCGCAGAAGAGAAAAAGCTTCCCGTTACGGCATTTGTCGAGGACGCGGCCGCCTCCGGCGGCTATTGGCTGGCCTGCGCGGCCGATGACATCATCGTTGATGCCAATTCCATCGTCGGATCCATCGGTGTGATTTCGGCGTCTTTCGGGTTGCACGAGGCGATCTCGCGGCTAGGCGTGGAGCGGCGCGTGCACACGGCCGGCCAGTCCAAGAGTTTCCTCGATCCGTTTCGCCCCGAAAAGGAAGAGGATGTGACACGCCTGCGCGAATTGCAGGACGAGATCCATCGCAACTTCATTGCGCATGTCCAGTCCCGGCGTGGGGACCGACTGACGAAAGAACCGGACCTTTTCACCGGGGACGTGTGGATCGGGCAGCGCTCCGTCGAGATGGGGCTGGCCGATAATGTCGGCCATCTTGCCGCCACGATGAAAGAACGCCACGGAGATTCGGTAAAATTTGTAAACCACGGGCCGCGCCGCAACTTGTTGCGGCGGTTCGGGCTGTCGATGGCGTCCTCGGTCGCCGCCGAAGTGGAAGAACGCGCCCTCTGGGCGAGATATGGCCTCTGAGTGCTGGTCAAGATCGTTACATTTTTCCTGATTGGGATCGCGGTGCTCGCGATGTTCGGCCGGCTGCGCTGGCCGGGCGGGGCGCGGCGTATCGACAAGAAAAGCGAAAACCCCGGTAAACCGCGCCGCTGCAAGGCCTGTGGAAATTACATCATCGGCAAGGGGCCTTGCCCCTGCGGAAAGGGCTAGCTGAATGCTGACCGACATTTCGTTGCTGGTCCTGGGGCTGAGTATCCTGCTTCTGGCGGGCGATGCATTGGTCAAAGGCGCGGTGAACCTCGCGCTGCGGGCCGGCGTCCCCGCGCTGCTGGTCTCGCTGACGATTGTCGCCTTCGGAACCTCGGCACCGGAACTGCTGGTGTCGGTGAAGGCGATCCTGAACGGCGCACCGGGTATCGCGCTCGGCAATGTCGTCGGGTCGAATATCGCGAACGTCCTGTTGGTGCTGGGCATCCCGGCGCTGCTGACGGGGCTGCATACGTCGGGCTGTGACAGCCGGAAAACCTTCGTGATGATGATGGTGGCGACATGCGTCTTCATCGGACTTGCCTATACCAATCTGTTCAACTGGATCGACGGTTCGGTCCTGCTGTTCGGACTGGCGCTGATGCTGGGCGACGCGTTGCGCTCGGCACACATACACCGACGTGAACGAAAGACTGCTTTCGCGGCAGCCGAGATGGCGGGGACCTGCTCTGCGATTGCGAGCGAGGAGGGCGAGGTCGAAGGCGCGGATGATTCTGTTCCGACCTGGAAAATATGGGTCTATCTCGGGCTGGGCCTGCTCGGGTTGCCGCTCGGCGCGGATTTGCTGGTCGATGCCGCGGTCAACATTGCAAATGATCTCGACGTGCCTGAAACGGTTATCGGCCTGACGCTGGTTGCGCTCGGAACCTCGCTGCCCGAACTTGCCACGACGGTGATGGCGGCGATCCGCGGCCAGACCGAGGTCGCCATCGGCAACGTGATCGGCTCTAACCTGTTCAACATGCTCGCGATCATCGGGATCGCCAGCTTCGTCGGCGACATTCCTGTCGATCCGCAGACGCTGCGTTTCGATATCTGGGTGATGTTCCTCTCCTCCGCGATCCTGATCCCGTTTGTCTTCTTCAAATGCGATATGAAGCGACCTGTCGGCTTTGTCTTGACCGCGGGCTACATAGCCTATGTTCTTCAGGTAATCGCCTGAGGAGGAGGGTCCTGTCATGACCGAGAAACGTGCATTGGTAACGGGCGCGGCGCGGCGTTTGGGGCGTTACATGGCGCTTTACCTGGCCGACCGAGGTCACGATGTGGCGATCCATTACCATGGGTCTGCCGATGACGCCGAAGCTCTCGTGGCCGAAATCGAGCGCATGGGACGCAAGGCGGTTGCGCTTCGGGCGGATCTGACGCGCGAGGCGGAGATGCAAACGCTTCTGCCCGCAGCCTCCGAGGCGCTTGGCGGGGCGTTCAACCTGCTGGTCAATAACGCGTCGATCTTCGAGGAAGATTCGCTTGCCACCGCCACGCGCGAGAGCTGGGATCGGCATATTGAGTCCAACCTGCGCGCACCGGTCGTTCTGACCCAGGCTTTTGCCGAGCATGCGCCGCGCGCTTTCCGCGATCACCATCACGAAGCGCTCTCACAGTCGCTCGTGGTGAATATCCTCGACCAGCGCGTGCGCAAGCTGACGCCGCTCTTCATGAGCTACACGATCGCCAAGATGGGCCTGTGGGCTTTCACCCAGACCGCCGCGCGCGATCTGGCGCCGCATATCCGCGTCAATGCCATCGGTCCCGGTCCGACCTTGCCGGCCGAACGGCAGAGCGAGGAGAACTTCCGCGCGCAGCGGGCGAACTGCCTTCTCGAACGTGGTTCCAATCCCGAGGATGTCTGTGCCGCGCTTGGATATTTCATTGATGCGCCCTCGGTCAGCGGTCAATTGCTTTGCGTGGATGGCGGCCAGCATCTCGCCTGGAAGACGGCGGATGTTATCATACCAGAATAATTCTTGATCGCATGTCACGTCACTTATGCACCTGCTGCAACGCCTTCACAAAACTGTCAGAAATCTTTTAAGATTTTCAAGTATTTGCCAGGCGGTCGAAAAAATACCTCGCAATATCAATTGTTTAATTTGGTGCACAAATATTAGGCATCGTGATGATTCACCCGGAAAAACAGGGGTATCAGCGGTTCGGACACAGGTTATCCAGAGGCTTATCCACAGAAAACGTGGACATGTTTGCTGTTGCCTCAGTCCCCGCTAAGTTGCAGCGATCCGGAGAATCGATGACGAGGTTTCATGGCAGAGGGTGACGCTCTCTCAGATGGGCAGACCGAGGCCGCCCAAAGCGGCGGGCCGACCGGGCATGACTGCATTCAGGGCTACCTGAAAATGCTCGATGCCTCGCCGGGTGTGTATCGCATGCTCGATGCGCAGGCGCGGGTGCTCTATGTCGGCAAGGCGCGCAATCTCAAGGCGCGGGTGTCGAGCTATGCCCGGCCCACGGGGCATTCGGCGCGCATTGAGCGGATGATCCGCGAGACCGCCTCCATGATGTTCCTGACCACGCGGACCGAGGCCGAGGCGCTGCTCTTGGAGCAGAACCTGATCAAGCAGCTCAAGCCGCGCTACAACGTGTTGCTTCGGGACGATAAGAGCTTTCCGAATATCCTTGTCTCCAAGACGCATGGATTCCCCCAAATCAAGAAGCATCGTGGCGCCAAGAAGGAGAAGGGCGCCTACTACGGCCCCTTCGCCAGCGCGGGCGCCGTCAACCGGACGTTAAACCAGCTTCAGAAGGTGTTCCTGCTGCGCAATTGTTCGGATTCGACCTTCGAGAGCCGCAGCCGGCCCTGCCTGCTCTACCAGATCAAGCGCTGTAGCGCGCCTTGCGTGGGCTATATTTCCGAGACGGACTATGGCGCGCTCGTGGGAGATGCCGAGCGCTTCCTGCAGGGCAAGTCGACTAATGTGCAGGAGGAGTTGGCTGCCGAGATGATGGCGGCCTCCGAGCGACATGAATTCGAGCGCGCCGCCGCCTTGCGCGACCGCATCCGCGCGCTGACGCAGGTGCAATCGGCTCAGGGCATCAACCCGCGCGGCGTGGCCGAGGCAGATATCGTCGGGCTGCACATGGAAGGCGGGCAGGCCTGCGTGCAGGTCTTCTTCATCCGGGCGCACCAGAACTGGGGAAATCACGACTACTATCCGCGCACTGGGGGCACGCAGTCGTCGGCCGAGATCCTTCGCTCTTTCCTCGCGCAGTTCTATGACGGCAAGCAGCCGCCGCGTCAGGTGATCCTGAGCCACGATATCGACGACCGGGAATTGATGCAGGAAGTCCTGAGCCAGAAGCTGGAGCGCAAGGTGGAGATCCTCGTGCCGCAGCGGGGCGAGAAGGCCGAACTGGTGGCGGGCGCCGTCCGCAATGCCCGCGAGGCGCTGGCCCGCAAGATGTCCGAAAGCGCGACACAGGCGCGGCTGCTATCCGGGCTGGCCGACGCGTTCGGGTTGCAAGCTCCGCCGACGCGGATCGAGGTTTATGACAACTCGCATATCCAGGGCACCAATGCCGTGGGCGCGATGATCGTTGCGGGGGCGGAGGGCTTTCTCAAGAGCCAGTACCGCAAGTTCAACATCAAGGGCGAGGAGCTGACCCCCGGCGACGATTTCGGCATGATGAAGGAGGTACTCACCCGCCGCTTCAAGCGCCTGCTGAAGGAAGACCCGGACCGCGAGAGCGAGGCCTGGCCGGACCTGCTGCTGATCGACGGAGGCGCGGGGCAGGTGAGCGCGGTGGCCGAGATCATGGCCGAGCTCGGCGTCGAGGACGTGCCTTTCATCGGCGTGGCCAAGGGCGTGGACCGCGATGCAGGCAAGGAGGAATTTCACCGCCCGGGCGAGAACGCTTTCGCCCTGCGTCACAACGACCCTGTGCTCTATTTCGTTCAGCGCCTGCGCGACGAGGCGCACCGTTTTGCCATCGGCGCCCATCGCCAGAAACGCGCCAAGGCGGTCGGCGCCACGCCGCTCGACGACATTCCCGGCGTGGGGGCCACGCGCAAACGGGCGCTGCTGGCCCATTTCGGGTCCGCCAAGGCCGTGGGCCGGGCGAACCTGGCCGATCTCAAGGCGGTGGATGGCATTTCTGCCGGGCTGGCCGAGAAGATCTACGATTTTTTCAACGAGCGCGGCTGACGCTTTCACCTGCCCGAATTCCGCGTTAGGTAGGGCCATGCGTTGGACCGTTCCGAATATCCTGACCATCATCCGCCTTCTGTCCGCGCCGGCGGTACTGATGGTCTTTCTCGTCCTGCCCCGTCCCTTCGCGGATTGGGTGGCGCTCATCCTGTTCGTAGGAGCCTCGGTGACCGACTGGTTCGACGGCTACCTGGCGCGCAGGTGGGGGCAGCAGACGAAGCTTGGCACGATGCTGGACCCGATCGCGGACAAGGCGATGGTGATCATCGCGCTGGCCGCCCTGGTCGGACTGATGGGACTGAACCCCTGGATCCTTTTGCCGGCGGCCGTGATCCTGTTCCGGGAAACCTTCGTCTCCGGCCTGCGGGAATTCCTCGGCGATACGGCGGGCACGCTCAAGGTGACGAAACTCGCCAAGTGGAAGACGATGGTTCAGATGGTGGCGATCTCCGTGCTCTTCATCAGCGGCATCTTCGAGCATCACGTGGGCGCGCTCAGCTTTGGCATGGATGCCGCGACGCTTCAGGGCGTGATGGAAGGCAACCTGTCAGATGCGCGCGGCCTGCGCGTCAGCATGTATGCGAAGGGCATCACCGGGACGCTCGGCGTGCTGCTGCTCTGGGTTGCCGCGACACTGACCTTTGTCACCGGGCTCGATTATTTCAACAAGGCCCGGCCCTATCTCAAGGACTGACCGATGATCGAAATCCTCTATTTCGCATGGGTGCGGGAGCGCATCGGCCTCCCGCGGGAGAAGGTCGAAACCACCGCTGGTACCGTTTCCGAACTGGTCGCGGAACTGTCGGCCCGCGAGGAACGCTACGCGCTGGCCTTCTCCGATCTGTCCGCGCTTCGCGTCGCAGTCGATCAGGAGCTGACCGATTTCGACGCGCCGTTGGAAGGCGTGCGCGAGATCGCCTTTTTCCCGCCGATGACGGGCGGTTGAATGGAAGTCCGGGTTCAGGAAGCGCCCTTTGCGGCGGGCGCCGAGCTTGACCGTTTCACGGCCCGCGCAGACGGAGCCGGGGCCGTGGTGAGCTTCTCCGGGATCGTGCGGGACGATAGCGGTCAGATGGCCGAGATGCTCATCGAACACTATCCGGGCATGACCGAGAAAGCGCTGGAGAGTATAGCCGGGCAGGCCGTGGAACGCTGGTCGCTCGCCGATGTGCTTGTCATCCACCGGTTTGGCGCGATGAAGCCAGGTGACCAGATCATGATGGTCGCCACTGCGGCGCGCCACCGCAAACACGCTTTCGAGGCCGCCGAATTCCTGATGGACTACCTCAAGTCGCGCGCGCCCTTCTGGAAACAGGAGCGTGGGCCGGACAGTACGGAATGGGTGGCGGCAAAGCAGGATGACGAGGACTCGCTCACCCGCTGGTGAGGCGCCCTGCCGGCCTGAAATATGGCAGGGCTCTCAGGAGTCCGCCTGCACACTCTCGATATAGTTGCGCAGCTCTTCGGCTTCTTCGCGGGCATCGCGCAGCCCGTCCATGGCGGCCTGCAATTCGGCCTCGGTCTGGGTGAGCTGGTTGGTCAGCTCCGCCTCGCGCTGCTGAAGATAGGTGATCGCCTGGTCGCGGGTTTCCTCGGCCTCGTGGAGCGACTGGGCCATCTTGTCGAGCTCGCCCATTTCGGACTGCGTCACCCGCGTCACGCGATGGATTATCCAGGACGCGAACCATCCGAGCAGAAATGCCACGAACAGGACCGCAGCGGTCGCGATGATGAATTCGGAGCGGTTCACTGGTTCTCCTCCGTGCCGGTCTCGGCAGTGTCTGACTCGTTTTCAGGCGCAACGGCCGCGCCGGTGGTTGCGTCCAGCGCCTCTTCCGAGGCGGAGGGATCGGTGGTCTCTTCGGCTGTCGCGTCGCTATCGGTGCCTTGGGCTGGCGCGGTCTCGGCCGCCTCGGCACCCTCGCCGGTGCCTTCCGCCCCGTTCTCGTCCATGGCGTCGTCCACCTCCGCGTCGGTCAGCAGCAGGAACTCGATCCGGCGGTTGGCCTCGCGGCCTTCTTCGGTGTCGTTATCGGCAATCGGGTTGCTCTCGCCGTAACCCTTCGCGTCGATCCCCGAGGTGAGAACCCGGCGGGCAACCAGTGCATCAAGCACGGCCTGCGCCCGTCCTTGCGACAGCTCCAGGTTCATTTCCTCGCGCCCCTGGCTGTCGGTATGGCCCGCGATCTCGATTTCCATCTCCACTTCGCGGCATTCCTTGAGGATGTCGGCAATGTCGTTGATCACGCCCACGGCGCTGCCCGAGATATCGGCCGATCCCGGCTCGAAGGTGATCTTGGTTTCCGACAGCAGGTCGTTGACATTGGCGACGCATTCTTCCGGGGTCGGCATGGCTGCGATCGGATCGAGCGCTTCCTCGTAGACAACGTCGATCTTGTAATGCTGGTTGTCGCCCAGCTTCTCGCCGAGAATGCGAGCAATCTCGGGCCGGGCGGCCTTGCTTCCGGTTTTGCCGCGCAGGGCGATGAAATCCTCCTGGATCATGGCCGAGCCGCTGTCGAGTTCCGACAGGGCCTGGAGCCCCGCCAGCACCCGAACGGGCCATTCGTCGGGCAGTTCTTCGTCGATCCGGGCGGCCGTATAGACGTTATCCACCCCGAAACGTGCCTTGGCAAAGCTCTCGACAGTGCTGCGGACCATGTCGTTGTTGAGCCGGCCCCGCAGTTGGACCTGCCCTTCGGGGCTGCGGGTGGCGGTGAATTCGGGCGGGCCGTCACCTTCGCCCGCGCCATCCATGACGACGGGTTCGGGTAGGACGGAATGCAGCGAAAAGACATCCGGCAGGTTGGATTCGAGTTCGCCCACGATGCGGTCGAACAGGGCCTGAGGCGTGGTTTCCAGGGCCACCAGCGTCACGTCGGCATCGGAAAAGGTTACCGAGCCGCCTTCGAATTCGGCCACGGCCCGGATGCCCTGGATCACCGCCTCGGCCCAATCCGTGGACGGAACGCCCAGCCCGAGCGTGCAATCCACCTCCCCCTCGAGGCCGGCTTCGGATGCAGCAGAGAGGATCCGTTCGCGCGTATGTGCTGTATCGGCCGAGCAGGCATCGAAATGGGGGCCGTTCTCGTCGATCAGAAAGCGCAGGGTAAAGGGCGTGATCACCGGTCGCGGCGCGGAAATCCGGTAGTCGACCTCCAGCCCAAGGTTGCTGCGCCGGCGCAGCGCAGCTTCGATTGCCTGCTCCATCTCGAGCTTCTGCTCCTCGGACTCGGCGATGGCGGTGATCTCGATCTTGCCCGCAGAGATCGAGATCTTGGAGCGCGGCAACCGGGCGAGCGCGTTCAGCCCGTAATGGACCGCAACCTCCCAGCCCTCGGGCGTGGGGTAATGCGCGGCCTGGAGCAGGTCGGTCACTTCCGATCCCTGCGCCAGCGACATGATCTCGTTCACCATGGCGGCGCGGTCCTGCGTGTCGGGGATCAACCCGATCAGGGTCACGCCTTCGTCGTTGCGCAGGATTTCCATCGAATAGCGCGGCGGCGCCAGCGGCTCGGAAGGCTGGACCGTCGTGCCATCGACAATCCGCGTCGCGTCCACCATCGTTCCGGCCACGTGCAGCGCGTTGAAACGCTTGGCCTCGCTCGGCGCGATCCCGCCGATATGAACCTGCAATCCATCCGTGTGGACATCGGCCCAGTCATGGCCCTGCTCGATCAGGGCGATGGAAACCGCCTTGCCGGAACGGTCCTCGATGATGTCGGCTGCCGTGACGGCGGCAAGCCAGCAAAACAAGGCGGCAAGGATTACGGCTGCCGCGGAAATGATCTTTGGGCCTAGGCGCATTTGTCTGTTCTTCTTGTTCCCAGTAGCGCTGTCTTAGAGGGGCAGGGCGGCGGGATCAATCTCCCGCTGACCGCAGGGCAAAACGCTTTCGGCTAGATCGCCAGCAGGGCGAGCACGAGACCGCCCACCAGGATCATGCCGGTCTGGGTCAGCGCCCGGAAGTTCGACAGGCAGGAATGCGGGTCTTCCAGTTCGACCGTGGCGGCAAGCCAGGCCATGTGCAGCCCCATGCCCCATGCCCCGATCAGGCCAAAGGCGAGTGCCAGCGGGTTGCCGGTCGGCCCGAGCGCAAGAAGGATGCCGACGGTCATCATCAGCACGGTGACCATCACGAACAGCCGCAGCCAGGCCGGCGTCTGGTCGCCAAAGAGCCGCGCGGTCGACTTCACGCCGATCAGCGTGTCGTCCTCGATATCCTGGTGGGCATAGATCGTGTCGTAGAAGATCGTCCAGGCGATGCCGCCGAAATAGAGGAAGATCGGCGCGAGCGAGAGATCGCCGGTATGCGCGGCCCAGGCCAGCAGCGTGCCCCAGTTGAGGTTCAGCCCCAGAATGAATTGCGGCCACCAGGTGAAGCGCTTGCCGAACGGGTAGAGCGCGACGAGGAAGATCGAGAGCACCCCGAGCAGGATCGCGGTGGAATTGAAGGTCAGCAGGATCAGGAAGGAGAGCAGCACCTGCACCCCCATCCAGATCATCGCCTGTTTCACCGTGACCTGCCCCGAGGGCAGCGGGCGCGACTTGGTCCGCTCCACAAGCGCGTCGATCTCGCGGTCGGTGATGTCGTTCCAGCTGCAGCCGGCGCCGCGCATCAGGAAGGAACCAAGGATCACGGCGACCACGATCCAGATGTCGAAAGTACGCCAGCCGGTCGCGGCGGCAGCGGCGAACAGGCCCCAGAAGGAGGGGATGACCAATGTCCAGAACCCGACGGGACGGTCTGCCCGCGACAGGCGCAGATAGGGACGCATCGCGGCGGGCGAGAAGCGGTCCACCCAGTTTCCATCTACGGCATCGGCCACGGCGCCGGGGACGGCAGCCCCGGAATTGGTTGCGTTGGTGTCTGGAGTCTGTAGGTCGTCGGTCATATGGTCCGCCCGGAACGTGGGGATGAGGTCAATGGCAAAGGTCCGCCTGTATCTAGAACAAAGCCTCCATGAGGGGCAAAGCGTTTCGCTGACGCGGGAGCAGGCGCATTACCTTTTCGGCGTAATGCGGCTCACCGTTGGCGAGGAGATCCTTGTTTTTGAGGGGAAAAACGGCGAATTCCGTGCCGAAATCGTCGAAACGGGCAAACGCGGCGGTGTTTTGACCTGCGTCGAGCAGACGCGGCCATTGCAATTGCCACCCGATCTGTGGCTGCTTTTCGCGCCGATCAAGAAGGCGCGGACCGATTTCATCGTCGAGAAGGCGGCCGAGATGGGGGCTGCGCGAATCTGCCCGGTGCAGACAGAGTTCACCAATGCCGAGCGCATCCGCCGCGACCGGCTGCAGGCTCATGCTGTGGAGGCGGCCGAGCAATGCGGCGGCACCTTCGTGCCGGAAGTGGCCGAACTGGCGCGGCTCGACCGCGTGCTGGCCGACTGGCCGGCCGAGCGGCGGCTGATGTTCTGCGACGAGGCGCTGGTCGGCGCGCGGGAGGCGCTTGCCGGTCCGTCCGGCCCCTGGGCGATCCTGATCGGGCCGGAAGGCGGATTTTCTGATACCGAACGCCGTCGCTTGCATGATATGGAGCAGGCGGTTGCCGTGAGCCTCGGCCCGCGTATCCTGCGGGCCGACACCGCGGCCGTTGCCGCTCTGACCCTCTGGCAGAGCAGTTTGGGGGATTGGTAATGAACTTCCGTGCGGCCCTGGCGGCCGATGCCGACGCGATCGAGGCGTTTCTTGTCGTCTATTCCGACACGTCGATGTTCCTGCGCGCCAATTTGGCGGCACACGGGCCATGCGGCGGCGAGGCGCGCAACGCCACGCGCATGTGGGTCCGCGAGGAGGCGGGCGTGGTGACCGGCGTTTTCGGCATCACCACCGCCGGGTTCGTCCTGGTCCAGGTCCCGGAGAACATGCCCGACGCGCAGCTCTCCGAGACCCTCAAGCCCTACGAGATCAACGGCATCTTCGGCGCCACCACACAGGTGCGACAGGTGCAGGCGGCGCTTGGCCTGTCCGAGGCGGAAGCGCAGCTCGACGATGACGAACCGCTCTATTCGCTGGATCTGACCAAGCTGGTTCTGCCGCACGCCCATGTCGCGCTGCGCGAGGCGACGGCGGCGGACAAGCCGCTTCTGGCGCATTGGCGCGCGTCCTACCTGGTCGAAATCTTCCATTTCCAGCCCGAGGACGCGCAGGAAATGGCCGGCGACGACGTGGATGCGATGTTGTCGAAGCAATCGCTGATGCTGCTGGAATCGGAGGAGGGCCAGCCGCTGGCCATGACCTCCTTCAACGCCATTCTCCCCGACACCGTTCAGATCGGCAATGTCTACACGCCCGACGAGGTGCGCGGGCAGGGGCATGCGCGGCGCGCTGTTGCCCTGCATCTCGATCGCGCCCGGCAGGACGGGGTCAAGCGGGCGATCCTCTTTGCCTCCGGGCCGGCCGCCAGCCGCGCTTACGAGGCGATCGGCTTCGAGCAGATCGGGCTTTTTACCCTGCTGTTCTTCGCCGACGCGCAGGCCGTGAAGGCGGCCGCTTGAGACGGTTTGCCGGCTGATGAGTATTGTTCGCCCTGAAGTTGCCCGTCACCTGTCGCGTTGGAGCGAGGTTCTCACTGCCTTCGTCGCCGCTTTCTTCGGACTATGGCTGACAGGGCTGGGCGGGCTGGTGATGCTGACGCTTGGCGGGATCGTCATTGCCGTTTCGTTGCTGATGGCGGTCTTTGCCTGGCGGCGGATGCGTTTTCGCCTCGAAATCGAGGCGCCGGGCGCCGTTTCGATAGATGAAGGGCGCATCGCGTATCTTGGCCCGATCATGGGGGGGACGGTGGATCTGTCCGAATTGGTCGAGGTCGAGGTGATCGACGTGGCGGGCTCCCGCCGCTGCTGGCGCCTGCGGCAGGCGGACGGGCAGGCGCTACTGGTGCCGCTGGCCTCGGCCGGTGCGGACGCGCTGTTCGACCATCTCGCGGCGTTGCCGGGAATGGAAATGCGCAGCCTGATGTCGGCGCTCGACGGAGAGGCGATCACGGCGCGTCGGATATGGCACCGCGACCTGCCGCCCGAAATCATCCTTCCGCGATAGTGTCCGGCCTGTGCGCTTGCGCACGGCCCCGCCCCTTGACTTGTGCAACTGCACGGCGCACCTAAACCGGACCAAGCGGCCAATCCGGAGAGTCTTTACAATGTCCATTCCTCAGTCCGGCGGTGGGCCGATCGAGCGTTACGAACAAATGGTCGAGTACCTTGAAAGCGGCTGCAAGCCGAAGGAAGACTGGCGCATTGGCACCGAGCATGAAAAATTCGGGTATTGCCGCGACACGCTGAAGCCGCTGCCCTATGACGGTCCGCGCTCAATTAAGGCGATGCTCGAAGGGCTGCGCGACCGATACGGCTGGTCGCCGATCTATGAGCAGGACAATATTATCGGGCTGGAGTTGAACGGCGCCAATATCAGCCTGGAGCCGGGAGGACAGCTGGAGCTGTCCGGTGCACCGCTGACCTGCATCCACCAGACCTGCGACGAGGTGAACGAACACCTGCGCGAGGTGAAGACCGTTGCCGACGAGATCGGCGCCGGTTTCATCGGGCTCGGCACCGCGCCGACATGGACGCATGAAGAGATGCCGCAGATGCCCAAGGGGCGCTATCGGCTGATGACCGACTACATGGACAGCGTCGGCGATCTGGGCAAGCAGATGATGTATCGCACCTGCACCGTGCAGGTGAATCTCGACTTCGCCGACGAGGCCGACATGGCCAAGAAGCTGCGCGTGGGCCTTGCCCTGCAGCCGGTCGCGACGGCGCTGTTTGCCAATTCGCCCTTCCTCGAAGGCAAGACAAACGGCCACAAATCCTGGCGTTCGCGCATCTGGCGCAATCTCGACGATGCTCGCACCGGCATGCTGCCCTTCGTCTTCGAAGACGGTTTCGGCTTCCAGGCCTGGGTAGATTACGCGCTCGATGTGCCGATGTATTTCGTCTATCGCGACGGGAAATACATCAATGCGCTCGGCCAGTCCTTCCGCGACTTCCTCAAGGGCCAGTTGCCGGCCCTACCGGGCGAGACGCCGACTCTCAGCGACTGGGCCGACCACCTGACGACGGTCTTCCCCGAGGCGCGGATCAAGAAATACATGGAAATGCGCGGCGCCGATGGCGGCCCGTGGCGCAGGCTTTGCGCGCTGCCGGCCTTCTGGACCGGGCTGCTCTATGACGGTACGGCGCTCGATGCGGCCTGGGACCTGGTGAAGGGCTTGGACGCGGAAACGCGGGAGGGGCTTCGTGCGGCGGCCTCGGTCGATGGGTTGCAGGGCGAGGCCGGTGGTGTTTCGCTTCGTGAACTGGCGCGCAACGCCGTGAACATCGCGCAATCCGGCCTGGAAGCGCGGGCGGTGCCCGGTGCCGGCGGCATGATCCCGGACGAGACGCATTTCCTCAACGCGCTGCAGGAAAGCATCGACAGTGGCAAGGTGCCGGCCGACGAGCTGCTGGAGCATTACCACGGCGATTGGAACGGAGACCTGTCCCGGGTCTTTGCCGAATACAGCTACTGACGCCCCGCAGGACGGCCCGCGGCGTCAGTTCTGCTGACGCCCGAGCACACGTTGTTCGTAAAGGCTGTGAACCTGTTGCTTGCGGGCGGCGATTTCCGCTTCCGTGGGTTTCTGTTCGGTCCGTGTGAGGAGTGCGTAAGAGGCAAACGCATTGTGTTCGCCCTTCGCATTGGATCTCGGCCCGTGGTCGAAATGGCTGGGCAGACCATAGGCATTCTCGTCCCGTTCCGAGGCGATCGTCATGAGGAGGAGATAGATCAGCAGCGCGATGGGCGGATAGACGAACATCATTCCCATGATGATCAAGGCCGGAAGAACCATGCTGGTGTCCGCGCCCGTGTTGCGGCCTATAGTGGCGCTCATGTCACCCGCGGAGGGGACAGAGCCGACGAAGTGAATGCTGTCGATGTTCTGGATAAATTCAAACACGGTCAGAACGATCGCTTCGGTGGAGGTCGGATTGACCAGCAGGGCTGCCGGTATCTGGAAGTCACTGAAATCGGTATCGACGACGAAGGCACCGCTGGTTGCCAGCCCAAAAATGCCCATCAGTGCCAGGAAACCCGCCGAATAGGGAAGTGTGGCCCATTTTCCCTTTCGCCCACTATCCTGCAAGCGCCGCATGGCAAGGGTGATGCGCGGGATCGCTGTCAACAGGATGAACAGGACGGAGCCGTAGACGAGCGGGTTCACGCTCGGCATTTCGCCCCCATCGAGCGTGTTCCAGATGCTGCGGAAGTCCCACAAGGCCAATCCGATCATGACCGCCCAGAGTACCGGCATGACGCACCAATACTCGGAGCGCGACGAACGGCCGAGAATGTCGAAGGACTTGAAGACGAAGCTGTCGAAAGCTGCGAAAAACCGGCGCAAGGCTGCCACTCCCTTGGTTAACCCACAAGAAAACTGCCAGAGATTTACGGCAATTCTTGGCCGGTTGAGAGGAAATTCTGCCGCAAGATCGAAGTGCGGGCCCGGAGCAAAAAAGGGAGCCGGATCAGAGGCCGCGCGGTTTCACCCTGGGCTCTGCGCCGAACTGGTTCTTGCCCTTGGTCCCGGGCTGCACGAACCACCAGATCAGAACGATTGTTCCGATTATCGGGATGAGGCCCAGAAGCAGCCACCAACCAGACTTGTCGAGATCATGCAGGCGCCGCACGCCGACCGCGATTGCCGGCACCAGCACCGCGAGGCCCCAGATGACGCCCAGAAGACCATTTCCGGCGCCGAGCAGGAGCCGATCCAGCAGTCCGAAAACCACGTTGCCGATCCAGATGAAGAGCACAAACCACCAATATTCCGGCCGGCGCGCGCGTCCCTTGAAATCGGCGTACTTGTTAAGGCAGGTCTTAACAGCTTCCTGAAAGGTCATTCGGAGATCTCCACAAAAATGGATTCGACCAAAGGCTGGTCTCAGCTCTTTTTCTTGTCAGCACCGATACGAGGTTCCTCGCCGCGCAGCAGCCGACCGATATTGGAAGAGTGGCGAATATAGACGAGGGCTGTCAACAGCAGGGCAAGCAGAACCATTTCGGGGCGTCCCAGCACGAGCATCCAAGCGGTTGAAAGTCCGGCGGCGACGAGGGCCGCCAAGGAGGACAGCCTGAAAAGGAACGCGATCACGAGCCAGGTCGCGCAACAGGCCAGTCCGACCTGCCAGTCAAGCGCCAGCAGCACGCCGAGAAAGGTGGCAACGCCCTTGCCCCCTTTGAATTTCAGCCAGACCGGGTAGATATGGCCGAGAAATGCGGCGAAACCCGAGATCTGGGCCGCGTCCTCGCCAACGACCGCACGGGCGATCAGAACGGCCACGCCACCCTTGGCCGCGTCGAGAACCAGCGTCAGGAAGGCGGCGAGCTTGTTGCCGGTGCGCAGCACATTGGTCGCGCCGATATTGCCCGAGCCGATCACGCGCAGATCGCCCAGCCCGAATAACCGTGCCATGACGATGCCAAACGGAATCGAGCCGAGCAGATAGGCCAGCAGAGCCGTCAGGATCAGAGGGGCAGGGGCGGTATCGATCAGGGGCATGGGAATTCCTTTTCGCGACTGGCCGCGACTATTCCTTCAGGCGCACGGAATGTCCACGCGGAAGCCACGCGCCAACATGCTTTGGTGCGTCATTTCCCCAGCGGCGCAAAGCGCGAAAGGCACCCGCAGTATGCAGGTGCCTTCTAGAGCGTGTCGCGTTTAATCGGCCTCATAGCCTGCGGCTTTGAAGTAGTTGTAGCATTCTTCGTCCGAGAAGAGGTTGCAGACCTGTCCGACGGCGGCCCAGAGTTGGTCATAGGTTCGCGCGGCGGCCTTCCTGATCAGTGTCTTGAGTTTCGAGAAGGCCATCTCGATGGGATTCAGATCTGGGCTGTAGGGTGGCAGGAACAGGAACCATGCACCAATCGCGCGTAGGGACGCCGCTGCGGCCGGGGCTTTGTGGCTCGACAGGTTGTCGAGTATGACAACGTCGCCTTCGCGCAGCGTCGGCCCCAGTTGGGTTTCGATGTAGAGG
>NZ_FNEK01000187.1 GCF_900099935.1 Aliiruegeria lutimaris
GTCAAGTCCGCCGATGAAATCCTCGCATCGGTCAAGCGGTTCTGCCAGCGAACCCAAACCCTATGCGGCGAACTTTAGATTCGGGTGACTAGGTCCTACCTGCATAGGACAAAGCGGTTGGTTCAAAGTGTCAGATCTGCGAAAGCCGACGTTTCGAAAGGCAACGTGTAGCCTCTATTCTGGGCCGAAAGCGACGGTCACTGAGTGGCGTGTCAACGGCGGCGCGGCCTCTGTCAGAGGGAGGTTGGTTGAGCGGGGCAGGGTGGTCTCGTAGCGTCTCGCGATGACGAAAGACGACCCATTCAAGTATTTCCGGACGAGCCGCGAGATTATCCGCCTGGCCGTGATGCTCTTTGTGCGCTTCCCGCTGTCGCTGAGGAATGTCGGGGATCTGCTTCACGAACGCAGCATCGAGGTCAGCCTCGACTCCGTGCGGTTCTTGTAGCTGCGGTTCGGCCCGTTGTTCGCCGCCAAGATCCGCAAGAAACGCGTCGAGCGCCTGCGTTCCGGGCCGGAATGGCAATGGAATCTCGACGAGATGTTCGTCAAGATTAACGGCGAACGGCACTACTTGTGGCGGGCCGTCCACCAGGAGGGCGAGGTCCTGGAGAGCTTCGTGACGAAAACGCGGGACAAGAAGGCGGCATTGAAATTCTTGAAGAAAACAACGAAGCGCTTCGGTCGGCCACATATCTTCGTCACTGACAAGCTCCGCTCCTACGGTGCTGCGCTGAGGGAAGTCGGCGCAGCGGACCGACAGGAAACCGGGCGTTGGCGGAACAATAGGGCGGAGAACTCGCAGCTACCATTCCGACGACGAGAGCGGGCGATGCAACGCTTCCGGCGGAACTCCGGCGTCGGTCTGTTTCCGTTTCCCATAGAACACCTCCTGGTTCCGCAGTTGGTGCTCTCCACTTTTTCGGGGCAAGTCCAGACTATTCCACCGTTACACGGACCCATTTTGCTCCGGGATTGACATTTTGGAGCCGATTAAAGCGGTTCCATCTCACCTTGAATCGTCGGGGATTCCTTTTGGGATAGATGCATGATTCCTTCTGCTCAGGAGGACTATGCCATGCCCAACGCTCTATCCACCGATGTGCGATCCCGCTTTGAGATACTCTACCGGGAGGGGCTGAGCGGACGTGAAGCCGGACGCTGGCTGATTATCTCAGCGGCATCTGCGTCGAGGCTGGCTCAGAGGATCAAGCGAGGAAGCGGTCTTGAGCCTGCGGTGAACCC